>JANNOO010000050.1:0-2993 GCA_031399165.1 Alphaproteobacteria bacterium
CAGGCGCTCGACCAGTTCCGCATCCGCGCACAGGGCGCCAAGCACGCACCGCCAGACGCCGCATGGGAAAAACTACGCACCCGCCAAAATGCCGAACGCCACACGCTTGCAGGTGGGGTCGCGCAGGAGCGCTCGCTCGCCCGCGCCCAGTTGATCGCACGCCAGCAGGCCGAACGAAAGGCACTCCAAACGCACCACGCTGGTGAATGGCGCGCCTTCAACCGCCGCCGCAACGCGCAAGCCGCCCTCTCACCCGCCGAGAAAGCCCAACGCGCCCAACTGCGAAACCAAGCAGCACGCCAAAAACAATCCCGTTCCAGCCCGTCCCCGCCGCGCGGCCGCCGCTTCACACCAGACACGTCTTAAGCGTATCCTCACGGCCATGCCACAGCCCGCTAACAACCCGCGCGTTCTTGTTATTCAGGATGACGCCGTGACATCCTGGGCCATTGAACGCGCGCTGCACAATGCCGGTTATCATGTCGAGACCACGGATTGTGCGGAAGAGGGCATAAGCCGCGCGCTGCGCCATCGGTATGACGCGCTGCTGGTGGATGATTACCTGCCAGACACCGACGGCTTCACGCTCGTGCGGTTATTGCATGCGCAGCACATCGCCGGCGCCATCATCATGGTGGGGTCGAGCCTCTACGGCGACCAAGCAGCCATGGCGCTCGCCGCCGGCGCCACCCATGTCTGCACCCTGCCGTTCAAGGACGAGCACTTGCTCGACCTCCTCCGTCCCGCCACGCTGTAGACCCCTGATAGTCGAGATCGATGAGCAGGACACGTTTTCCTTGCGCATCGAGATAGGCGGCGAGATTGGCGGTGAGCGTTGTCTTGCCCACTCCTGTGCGAAGCACACGGACGTTCGCTTGCGGCGCCGCCTTAAGGTCAGATCTGTATGTCGTCGTCGTGAGCACGCCGCACGATGACCTTGTCGATCCGCCGCCCATCGAGATCGACGATCTCCAGCGACAAAGGCCATCGCTCCGCTATATCGCCGACGGCTGGCAATTTCTGCGTCAAGCTGATGATGAGGCCAGCCACCGTGTCGAATTGGCCTTCCTCCGCCAGTCCTGGCGTTTGAACGAGCCGTTCAAACTCGTCGATCGGCATCATGCCGTCGACCAACCAGGAGCCGTCCTCGCGGCGCACCGGCGCGGTGAGGGCTTCATCCGCCGATAGCGCGCCATCTCCTGCGATAGCTTCGAGCAAGTCTGCGGCGGTGACGAGGCCCTGGATCACGCCGTACTCGTCGGCGACGAACACCATGCGCACGGGATTGCCACGCATTGAATCGAGCAAGCGAAGTACGGAGAGGCTTTCGGGGACGACGACAGGCGGGTGCATGGCGGCGCGAAGATCGATACCCTCGCCGATGAGGGTCAACATTTCCTTGGTCTGCACCACGCCCATCACATGATCGACGCTGCCCTCGGCGAGGGGAAAGCGCGAGTGACCGCTATCCCTGATGCGTGCGAGATTGCCTTCAATCGGTTTGGTCGGGTCGAGCCAGACAATGTCGGGCCGGGGCGTCATGATGGCGCGCACGGTGCGATCGCCAAGCCGCATCACGCCCGCGATCATGAGGCGTTCTTCTGGTTCAATCAGCCCGGCGGTGTGGCCTTCCTCAATAAGCGAGTGGATTTCCTCCTCAGTGACATCGGCCTGTTTGGTTCGATTGAGTCCCAGCAGCGTCAAGAGTCCGTTGGTCGATGTCTTGAGCAGCCACACAACTGGCCCCGAGGCGGTGGCCAATGCGCCCATCGCCGGCGCGACGAAGCCCGCAATCGCTTCCGGTGCGCTCATGGCGATGCGCTTGGGAACCAGTTCGCCCAGCACGAGCGACAGATAGGTGGTGATCGCGATCACGATGCCAAAGGCGATATCGTCGGACCGCTCTGTCAGGCCCGGGAATGCGCCAGCGATGACCGGTTGAAGGTCGTCGGCAATGGCGGTTGCACCGTAGGCGCCCGCGATGATGCCGATTAGCGTAATGCCGATCTGCACCTTCGAGAGCATTCGAGAGGGGTCGTCAAGCAGCTTGAGCGCGGCCCTTGCGCCCTTATTGCCCCGGTCGGCGGTGGCGTTTAGGCGCGGCTTTTTTGCTGAAACGATCGCCAGCTCCGACATGGCGAAAACGCCATTGAGCAGCACGAGAAATACAAGAATTGCGATTTCCACCGCATCGACGCGGTGCAGACCGCGCTCCAAAAACGCCGGGAAAGCCCGCGGCTGGGGCATGCACTATGTCAGAACGCACCGAAACGCGCTAGGCGCTTTGGCGATCATCCGGCGCGCGCGATCTAAGCCTTGCAGCCCGCTGAACGTGTTCGCCCAGCCGGACCAAAGGCGTTGATCCGTTCCTGAGCCGGGCACTACATCTCGAAATCACCAAAATCGCCGCCGTCGCCGGCATCCGCCGCCGCATCATTTGCCCCGGTTTCTGCGGCTTCAGCTTCGTTGCCGCCGATCATACCTGCAATCGCCTTGGCGAGAAGCACGCCGCCGGCGACGCCCATCGCCGTTTGGGCCGCGCCGGCAAAGAAACCGCCGCCGCACCGCGCAAGCCGCACTCTCACCCGCCGAGAAAGCCCAGCGCGCGCAACTGCGAAACCAAGCAGCACGCCAAAAACATTCCCGCTCCAGCCCATCCCCGCCGCGCGGCCGCCGCTTCACACCAGACACGTCTTGAGCGTATCCTCGCCGCCATGCCACAGCCCGCTAACAACTTGCGTGTTCTTGTTATTCAGGATGACGCTGTGACATCCTGGGCGATTGAACGCGCGCTGCACAATGCCGGTTATCACGTCGAGACCACTGATTGTGCGGAAGAGGGCATAAGCCGCGCGCTGCGCCATCGGTATGACGCGCTGCTGGTGGATGATTACCTGCCAGACACCGACGGCTTCACGCTCGTGCGGTTATTACGTGCGCAGCACATCGCCGGCGCCATCATCATGGTGGGGTCGAGCCTCTACGGCGACCAA
>JANNOO010000046.1:0-111216 GCA_031399165.1 Alphaproteobacteria bacterium
CCCCCCCCCCTTTTTTTTTATTTATCCGCCCACCCCCTATATCAAAACAACACCCCCCACTCTTACCCCCCCCCCCCATCTTCCTATCTTTATCATGGGCTTCCCCCCCCCGGGGGGGGGTGTTTTTTGTGGGGGGGCCCACGACCGATCGTCTTGGCTCAACGTTGAATCCAGTCGATCGGTCGTTCCCCCCCTCCCCAGCCCTCCCCCACGAGGGGGGAGGGAGCGCGTTGGCGCGTGTCATCAACGCAGCAGCTTCATTTCTTTCGATAGGAAGGCGCATGTGCTTACGAGCCTGCATCAGCCGAGCCCCTGTGCCAAGCCGGGCAACAGATACGGGCTAAACCCGTAATGCTTAAGCCAGCGCGTATCGCCTTCGAAGAAGGCGCGCAGATCCGTCATGCCATATTTCAGCATGGCGAGGCGATCGACGCCCATGCCGAAGGCGTAGCCCTGATATTTTTCCGGATCGATGCCGCAATTCTTCAGCACGTTGGGGTGCACCATGCCGCAGCCGAGAATTTCCAGCCAGTCACTGCCAGTTCCGATTTTCAGCTGTCCTCCGCTGCGATCGCAGCGCACGTCCATTTCCGCGCTTGGCTCGGTGAACGGGAAGAAGTGCGGGCGGAAACGCACCTCGACATCATCGACTTCGAAAAAAGCGCGGATGAAGGCCATAAGCACGCCTTTGAGATCGGCCATATTGGTGGTCTCGTCGATCACAAGGCCTTCCATCTGGTGGAACATCGGCGTGTGCGTGGCATCGCTATCACGGCGATAGGTGCGGCCCTGGCAGATCATGCGGATCGGCAAGTGGCCCTTCAGCATCGTGCGCACCTGCACCGGAGAGGTGTGTGTACGTAGCACCATACGCTCCGCGCCTTCGGCGGCGTTCATGAAGAACGTGTCGTGCATATCGCGCGCGGGATGTTTCGGCGGGAAGTTCAGCGCGGTGAAATTGTTGAAATCGGTTTCGATGTCGGGGCCTTCCTCAAGCGCGAACCCCATCTCGCCGAAAATTTGCGCGATCTCTTCCATCACGAAAGAAACCGGATGGATCGAGCCTAGCCGCGCGGGTGCGGCGGGCAGGGAAACATCGACCTTCTCGGTGCGCAGTTTCGCTTCCAGCGCCGCTTCGGCGAGCGAAGCCTTGCGCGTGAGTAAAGCATCGCCCAGGCGATCCTTCAGCGTGTTGAGCTTGGCCCCGAACGCGCTGCGCTGTTCGGGGCTCATCTGCCCCAGCGTGCGCATCAGGCCGGAGATCACACCCTGCTTGCCCAGCGCTTCGACTCGTACGGTTTCGAGCGCAGCCTCGTCGTCGCTGCGCGCTATCCGCGCCATCAGAGCGGATTCGAGGGCGTCCAGATCGGTGGCGGCTTCAGTGTCCATGCGGTTCCTCAACTCGGTCCCTCTCCCGCGTGCGGGAGAGGGGTAGGGGTGAGGGCCTACCGCGAAGACTTGTGGGATGCGGGAAGCCCTCATCCGGCGCTGCGCGCCACCTTCTCCCGCAAGCGGGAGAAGGAAGACTACGCCAGCGCGGAGCGGGACTTTTCGATCAGGCCTTTGAAGGCCGCCGGTTCGTTCATCGCGATGTCAGCCATCACTTTGCGATCGACTTCGACGCCGGCCTTCAGAAGGCCGGAGATAAATCGCGAATAGGTGAGGCCTTCTTCGCGCACCGCGGCGTTGATCCGCTGGATCCACAGAGCGCGGAAATTGCGCTTGTTCACCTTGCGGTCGCGATACGCATACACGCCGGCCTTTTCGACCGCCGCATTAGCGGTGCGGAAGGTGTTTTTCCGCCGGCCGCGATAACCCTTCGCGGCCTTGATGACTTTCTTGTGCCGGGCATGAGCCGTCACGCCGCCTTTAACGCGCGCCATGTTTCAATCTCCGATCAGCTGAGGCCGTAGGGCGTCCAGAGCTTGACGCGCTTGGCGTCCGGCTCCGCCAGGGCGGACGTGCCCCGGTTCTGACGGATGTACTTGGCGTTGTGGCTGATCAGGCGGTGGCGCTTGCCGGCGGGGCCGGAGAGAACCTTGCCTGTGGCGGTAATCTTGAACCGCTTTTTCACGCCGCTCTTGGTCTTGAGCTTCTGTTTGGCCATTTCAAATCCCCCTTGAGGAGAAACAAAAAGGCCGCCTCGGCATGGCTTGGGCCGGGCGTGCCTTGTGGAAGCGGCGGCTGTTAGCATGAGGGGCCGGGGTGGGCAAGGTGGACGAAGCCCGACGGAAACACGAGGGTGCCCCGTTAAACCTAGCACCTAGGGACGGGCATTGTCATGAAAGCCAGTTTTGCGGCCGGCCTCGGCGCGCTCAGCCTCCTTTTGCCGTACGGCATAGCCCAAGCGCAGCAGCAAAAGGTCGTCTCCGGACGCATCGTCGACGCGGCGGGACAGCCGCTGGCGGCGGCGACCGCCAGCCTGCGCAATCCGGAGGGTGGCGCGATCGCGGCGCTGTCGATTACCGATTCCAGCGGCCGCTTTTCGATCGAGGGCGCGCCCACCGGCACTTTCGTGCTTGTGGCATCACACGCCGGTTTTTCGTCGGCGGAGCGGCAGGTGCTGATCGGCGCGCTGAACAATGTTTATGATCTTGGCGATATCGGCCTGACCGCGCGGGCGGCGGGGGCCGCTGCGGGCGCGGATACTGACGCGATCGTCGTGCTGGCGCGCCGGCGCGAGTCCGGGCTTTCGGACGATCTGGCGAAGAACACGTTTCAGCTGGAAGACAACATCGCGCAATCCGGCGGCTCTGTGCTGGATGCGATGAAGGCGCTGCCGGGCGTGGGTGTGACACAGGAGGGGACGATTTCGCTGCGCGGCTCTGATCGAGTGACGATCCTGATCGACGGCAAGCCTTCGGCGCTCACCGGCTACGGCAATCAGACCGGCCTTGATTCCATCCCCGCCGCGAACATCGAAAGCATCGAGGTGATCAACAACCCATCGTCCCGCTACGACGCGGCGGGCCAAGCGGGCATCATCAACATCATCTACCGCAAGAACAACAAGACCGGCCTCTCGGGCGACGTCGGCCTCTCTGCTGGCTTGGGGGCGTTGCAGAAACGGCGCGAAGACCTGCCGACCGAGCTCGGCAGTTTTTCCAATAATTGGAAGCTGATCCCGAGCCTCAACCTCAACTACAACACCGATGCGACGCGGTATTTGTTGCAGGCCGAGGTGCTTGGCCAGCGCAATCTGCCGAACAACGAATTCACCACGCGGTTTTACGACGATGGCCGCATCATCGCTTCGCAGGTGCCGGAAAACCGCGAGCAGATTCACTATATTCTGAAAGGCGGCATGGACCACACGCGCGCCAATGGCGACACGATTGGCTTTTCGGCGCTGTACGATTTCGAGCACCACAAGGATGTCGCGCAGGTGCCGTTCATCGATCAGCGGACCGGCCTGCGCAATCGGTTCTGGTTCTGGGAGGAGCAGGAAGACACTGGCAATATCAACGTCACCGCGACGTACAAGCGCGAGTTCGACGAGCCCGGCCACGTCTTGAGCTTCAATCTTCAGTACAATCGCGCCTGGGAAGACGAGACCTATTATCTCAACGAAGTGTCGCCCATCCGCATCGGCAACGACACCACGCACGTTATTGGCACGGAACACACGATCCCGCTGCTGATCGATTATGTGCGCCCGCTTGCGAGCGGGCGGATTGAAGCAGGCATTAAGTTGCAAACGCGCTGGTTGCCGACGACCTATGACGTGATCCGCGGCGTGCAATCGGTGATCTATCCGGGGCTCGGGGACGAATCCGAATGGGGCGAAAATCTATACGCCGTGTATGGCAATTATGTTTACGACCGGCAGACCTATTCGATCGAGGCTGGTCTGCGCGCCGAGCACACTGAAGTGCATTACGATCTCGATCCAGCGAACATCTATTATCCGACCAGCGATGAATACAGCTATTTCAAGCTCTATCCGAACGTGCGGCTTACGTACAAATTTGACGCTGACAACACGGTTTCAGCGTTCCTCAACAAGCGCGTTGACCGCCCTTCTGAGCAGGAACTGCGGATTTTCCCGAAATATGACGACCCGGAATTGCTGAAAGTCGGCAATCCGTATCTGCGGCCGCAATTCACCACGACCTATGAAATCGCCTATCGCCGTGCATGGGATACGGGCTCAGCTTCGGCAGCGTTCTATTACCGCGACATCGAAGATCCGTTCACGCGCGTTTTTGCGGTCGACGATACCAATCCGAATTATGATGTCGTCAATCGCATCTACACGAATGTCGGCCGTGCGACGAATTCCGGAATCGAGGTTATCGGTCAGCAGAAATTTGGCTCCTGGCTGACGCTGAACGGCAGTGCGAATTTCTACCAGGTCAAGTTCGATCAGTTCGATACCCTGCTTCTGTTTCCCACGCGCCGGCCGTTCCGGGTCGAGGAATCCGAAGACACGACCTGGGATGCGAAGGTGTCAGCCCTGTTCAAGCTGCCGGCGCAGACCGAGTTTCAGGCGTCATTCGTCTACTACGCCGACAAGACGATTGCTCAGGGCACGCAGGACGCGCGCTCCTCGTTCGATCTGGGCCTGAAGAAGGCGCTGAGCGAAAGCCTGGAATTAACGGTTTCTGCCACCGACATTTTTAACCAGTTCGGCATCAAGCAGAACATCGAGGGCGCCGGCTTCGATGCCATCTACGAGAATTATTACCAGACTCAGGCGGTGACGGCCGGGCTGAAATATCGGTTCTAACCGGCTTCACGCGGCCAAACGGAACCGGCTCGCGGTCCAACGGGTTATCTGTTAGTGCGAAAAGGACTTTGAGGCCGATGAAAAAATCATTCCAAGCGCTGATGCTGGCCGCGGCGTTTACCGCTTCCATGGGCGCAGCGACCATGGCTGACGCGCGCAAACTACCACACCAATAGCGTCGGCAAGTATTACGTCACCAATAGCGGCAAGCGCGTTTACGTCGAGCGCTACGACAAGAACTGCCGCAGCTCAGCGAACAAGGGCACTGCCATTGGCGCAATCGGCGGCGCGGTCGCTGGCAACGTTATCGGCGGCAACACGACCGGAACGCTGCTCGGCGCCGGTGTTGGCGCAGTCGCCGGCCATCAAATCGCGAAGAATAAGTGCCGTAACCGCTAAAGCAGTTAGCGCGGCGCCATTACCATGACTACCTGACGGCCTTCGAAGCGGGGCTCTTGCTCTACTTTTGCTACGCCGTCGAACTGCACGCGAACGCGCTCAAGCAATTCCATGCCAAGGTGGGTGTGGGCGAGTTCGCGGCCGCGGAAACGTAAAGTCACCTTCACCTTGTCGCCTTCCTCAAAGAAGCGCGTCATTGCTTTAACTTTCACGTCGTAATCGTGGTCGTCGATATTCGGACGGACCTTGATTTCCTTGAGTTCGATCTGTTTGGCGGTTTTACGCGCAGCGGCTTTCTTCTTCTGCTCTTCGAAGCGGAATTTGCCGTAATCCATGATCTTGCAGACGGGCGGCACGGCGTTGGGCGCAACTTCCACAAGGTCGAGCCCGGCTTCCTGGGCGGCCTCAAGCGCCGCCTGGGTGGGCATCTCTCCCTGCTTTTCGCCGGCTTCGTCGATCAACAAAACGCGCGCGGCGCGGATGTCCTCGTTGACGCGCGGCCCATCTTTGGACGGCGGCGGCGCCATATTCGGTCTACGAGCTATTCGAACTTCTCCTGTCGCTGTTGAAAACAAGGCGCGCGTCCGGAATCGGCTCGCGCGCGGGCACTATATCGCCCTAGCGCGCTCTGCGATCAAGCAGCGCGATCAAGCGTGAACGGGCGAGGGCAGCGCGCCGAGATTGCCGATCGCGCGGATGACATCGGTCACAGGCAATTCCCCTAGATCGGGAGCCAGCAATTTGAGCACGCCGGCCCGTCCGCGCGGGGCGGCGAGGGCGGTTTCCTGGTCGGCGGCGTAAAGCACCACGCAAGGCGCGCCGGCGGCGGCGGCGATGTGCATCGGCCCGGAATCGTCTCCCGCGGCCGCTGCGGCCCGCTCGGCCAGCGCCGCGAGCTGAAAAAGGTCCGTGCGGGAGACAAGGTTTTTCACTTTTGGCTCGGCGCGGTTGATCGCCATGCCGATTTCCCGCTCGGCCGGTCCGCCAATCACCGCGACACCGAGGCCGAGCCCGACCAGCTGGCGGGCCAGTTCCGAATACTTCTCGATCGGCCATAGATGGTCGGGGTGGGCTACATCCGCGCCGGGAATCAACAGCACGAAAGGCTGTTTTAGGCTGTAATAGCCCGGCTGCAGGCGGGGCGGATCGCGGTGCGCCATGCGCACCCAGGACAGGTCGGGCAGCGGCCCGCCGCCCTGCGGCCAGCCGCCCGCTGGGCCAAGGCCCGCGCTATGCAATTGGTCGGCGTAGCGATCGAGCTTGTGCTTCTGATCGCGTTCGGGATCGGCATAGGGGTGGCTGCAATTGGTCGCCGCGCCGGACCATCGCGGCGGCCACGGCTTGAGGCTCAAATAGAACTGATTAGTGCGCGCGCTGCACTCCAGGTCGTAGATCATGTCGAACTTGCTCTTGCGCACGCGGCTTATGAGCTGGGCGATCTGCTTGGGATCGGCGGCGCCCACGAGTTCGACCGTGTCGAAGAACGGGCATTTTTCCGCGAACGGCTTGAATTCGTCTGTCGTCAGCAAGGTGATGCGGGCGCCGAAATGATATTCACGGATCACCTTGGCGGCCGCCAGCGCCTGGATGAAGTCGCGTAAGCCGCCGAACTTTATCACCAGAACCCGTTTGGCGTCTTCCGGCGGCGGCTGAAACGCCTTGCCGCTCATGCGTTCGCGCCCAGCAGGCGCCGGTACACGCCAAGCGTGGCGTCCTGAAGCGCGGCGGTGGAATAGCGTGAACGCGCGTGGGCCATCGCCGATTCCCCAAGCGCACGGCGCGCCTCCACGCCCATCGCCAGCACGCGCTCAAGCGCGGCGGCGAGCGCGTTGGCGTCACCGGCGGGAAACAGGATGCCTGTCTTCTCGTTCATGATCGTTTCGCTTTGGCCGCCGAGATCGGCGGCGATCACTGCCATGCCCATCGCCTGCGCCTCGACTGCGGCCCTGCCAAATGATTCTGGCACCAGAGAAGGAAAGACGCCCACAGCCGCCGCTGCAAGGGCCGCTGGCATATCCCTCACATGACCCACGCGCCTGACAACGTCCCGAACGCCGCAAGCGGCGATGGCCGTGTCGAGCTGGGCGACGTAATCGTTCCGGCCCTGTGAATCGCCTGCCAGGATGAACACCGCCCGGCCCGGCTGGACCGCCTCGATCTTGGCGGCCGCCTCAATTACCGTGTGATGACCCTTGATCGGCGATAGACGGGCCGGAACCAGCACGATCGTGCGCTCGTCGTCGGTCGAAAGCCCCCACGCGCGGCGCAGGCTGGCGATCCGGTCCGGGGCTATGGCTCCGGGATCAAACGATTCCAAATCGACGCCGCGGGGGATTGTGACCACGCGGTCTGGTTTCACCCAGGGATGCTCCCGCAGCACATGCGCGCGCGCGAAATCGGAGGGCGCGATCACCATGTCGCCGCGCGCCATTACGGCGTTGAAGGCGCGTTTGATCGGCCCCTTGGCGATGTAAATGCCATGGTATGTGGTTACGAACGGCAGCTTCAGCGCACGCGCCGCCCACATCGCGCTCCATGCCGGCGCGCGCGAGCGGACGTGGATCAGTTTTACGTTGGCGCGCGCCGCCTGGCGCTGGATGCGTCCGGCGTTCATCAGGATGACGCCGGGGTTTTTGGAATGGACTGGAAGATGCGCAACGACGCCGCCGGCCTGCGCCAGATCGACCTCCATGCGTCCGCCCTTGGTGGCCACAATCGCGCAGCCGCCTTCGCGTGTGATCGCCTGCGCCACTTCTATCGTGGTGCGCTCAGCGCCGCCCGCGTCCAGCGTGGGAATAACCTGTAGGATGCGCAGGGCCGCGCGTTCGTTCATGAGATCGCGCTTGACCCATCGGCAGGCTCGTGTCCAGCAGATGCGCGCATGAGCGTAGAAGAAACTCAATTTCTTGCGCGCGATAACCTGCCGCGCATCGCTTTTCGACGCAGCCTAGGGCGCGGCCCTGCTATCATTTGGTGCGGCGGCTTCCGGTCTGACATGGCCGGCGAGAAGGCCAGCGCACTGCATTCCTGGGCGGCGGCCGAAAAGCGCGGCTTTGCGCGATTCGATTATTCCGGCCACGGGGAAAGCGATGGCGCTTTCTCGGATGGCACGATTTCGTGCTGGCTGGATGACGCGCTAGCGGTGATGGATGAAATCGGCGGCGATATTGTTCTGGTCGGTTCGTCGATGGGCGGCTGGATTGCATTGCTGGCCGCTTTGCGGCGGCCGGTGAAAGCGCTGCTTCTGCTGGCGCCGGCGCCAGATTTCACCGAGCGGCTTATGTGGCCCGCATTTTCGGAGGAGTCACGGCTCAAACTGATGAGCGAAGGACGTGTCGCGATTCCGTCGCAATATGCGCCGGATGATCCCACGATCGTTACGCGCGCCCTGATCGAGGATGGGCGCAGACATCTTCTGCTGGACGGCCCGATTTCGTTTGCCGGGCCGGTGCGTATCATCCATGGCCAGGCTGATCCTGACGTGCCGTGGCGCCAAAGCCTGGTGCTGGCCGAACGGCTGGCGACGGACGACGTGCTGATCCATTTCCGCAAGGATGGCGATCACCGGCTGTCGCGGCCCCATGACATAGCGTTCATGGTGCGCACGCTGGCGGAGCTGGTCGGCGGCCTGTAGTTTCGGCGCGGGGATCGGAGTTTCACGCATGATCGGCGCACTTCTGGCTATCCATATGCTCGCCGCCGGCGCCCCAACTGCGGGCATGAAGGCCGATCAGGCCAAGCTTGAAGCGTGTATCGCCAAAGCCGATAGCAAACCGGAGGAAGCCTACGAGGACGCGCTGGCCTGGGCCAACGAAACCCATGTCCGCGAAGCGCGGCTATGCCAGGCGCAGGCGCTGATCGCGCTGAAGCAGATCGATGCGGGCGCGCGCTTGCTGGAAGCGCTGGCGATCTCGGCTGACGGCGGTTCGGACCAGTCCCGCGCGGTGGTGTTCTCGCAGGCGGGCAATGCGCGGCTGCTGAATTATCAAAGCGCCGAGGCGATCGATGATTTCACCAAGGCGCTGCAATACGCCCCCGGCGCGCCTGACCTGCTGATAGACCGCGCCCGCGCCTATGCGATGGCGGAAGACTGGCGCAAGGCGGAAGAAGATTTGTCTTTGGCCTTGGACAAGCGCCCGAACGACAGCCTGATCCTGCGCTTGCGCGCGGCGGCGCGGCTGAGGCTCAATGTGCTCGATCTAGCGGAGAAGGACGCCAACGAGGCCGTCGCAGCCAACCCAAAGGACATCGACGCGCTGCTCGTGCGCGGGCAGGTGCGCGAAGCGAAGGCCGGGAAGGCGCCCTAGTCACAAACACGAAAGCCCCGGACGAACCGGGGCTTGGGCGCAGACTTCGCGATGAGAGTCTGTTCTAGACCTTCTTCGGCAGAAGACCTTCGCGCTGGGCGCGCTTGCGGGCCAGCTTGCGGGCGCGGCGCACGGCTTCGGCGCCTTCGCGGGCGCGCTTTTCCGAGGGCTTTTCGTAATGGTTGCGCCGTTTCATTTCGCGGAAGGTGCCTTCCCGCTGCATCTTCTTTTTGAGCGCTTTCAATGCCTGGTCGACATTGTTGTCGCGTACGAAAATCTGAACGATGACACGTCCTCCTGAAGGGCCTTCCGGCAATAGCTAAACGAGCCGTTCCGCCGGAGGCCGAACCGCTTGGCCGTGGCTTTACCCGAAGGGCGTCCGCCGTGTCTAGCGCGCCCAGGCGCCTTTTAGGGCCGATTAGGTCGGCTTTTCATGGCGGATATAGCATTGGCGGAGCGGGTGACGGGGTTTAGACTGGGTCACATGCGCGCGAAAAACTCCAGCCCCATACCGGCCTTGGCTCTGCGTGACCGTCTGCTCGATGCGATGCTTGAGGTCGCCCCCAGCGCCGGGTGGAATGCCAGTGGCGTAGCCGAGGCGGCCCGGCGCGCCGGATTGACCCTCGGCGAAACACAGATCGCCGCGCCGCGGGGGGCGATCGAACTGATCGAGGCCTTCGCCGGTCGGTTCGACAAGCTCATGGTCACGGAGCTGGCCGGGCACGATCTCAAAGCCATGAAGGTGCGCGAAAAGGTGGCGCTTGCCGTCCGCACGCGGATCGAATTGCTGGCGCCGCACAAGGAAGCCGCGCGGCGCAGCCTCGCGCGCGTGACGCTCGATCGCAATCCGCTGCTGGCCGGGCAAATGGCCTGGCGCACGGCCGACGCGATCTGGCGCGCGCTGGGCGATCAATCGACCGACGGGAACTTCTATTCCAAGCGCGCGCTGCTCTCCGGCATCTACGCCGGTACGCTGGCGCTCTGGCTCAGCGATCTGCAAGCGCGCCGCGCCTGGGATTTTCTCGACGCGCGGATCGACAACGTGATGCAGTTCGAAAAATTCAAGGCGACGAAACTCGCGCCGCTGGGATTTTTTGGCATCGCGGCGGTGGGCGAGTTGGCGAAGTGGCGCTATCGCGAGGATGTGCCGGTGAAGCCCGGTTAGGTTGCAACTTCATTTTCGCGAATGGATCATTCTTATAGGCCGGGAAGTCGTCAGCGCGAGCGCCGGTCCTATTTGAGACACATTAAGGTTGCATTGCTTTACCGTAAGGTTTTCGCTGACGATTCCGCCTCGCGCTGAGCGCGCCTCGCACGAATACCCTCCTGCATCTCTGACAAGGCTGTGGCAGCGCACGCGCGTCCACCGATGAAAACATTAGGAGAAATCTGTGACCACCGGAACAGTGAGATGGTTCAACCCGAATAAGGGCTTTGGCTTCATCGAGCCCGACAACGGCGGAAAGGATGTGTTCGTACACATCAAGGCGGTGGAAACCGCTGGCTTGAGCACCCTCCTCGAAGGGCAGAAAGTCTCGTTCGACGAAACACATAGCGGAAGCACGGGAAAGTTGGCGGCAGCCAATTTGCGCGCGCCATAAGCTAAATAAGTGTGATCCGGCAACCGTTAACTCTGCATGTGTGGGGGTTGGCTAACGCGCGCGGAGGCTTGCATGTGTTGCCGGACCACAACTGAAACTGGCGCCGTGAAGCCACGGTTCCCTTTATGCTGTGAGCGGAAAACGAACCGTAGCGCGCCCCGGGACGAAGGCAGTTCTCGCGTCATCAGTTCCGCGGCGTGAGACGGGTCACGTGGCCCATCTTGCGCCCCGCGCGGGCTTCGCCCTTGCCGTAGAGATGCAGGTGCGCTTTCGGATCGGATGCGTAATGCGCCCATAGACCTACGTCATCGCCGATCAGGTTGTGCATTTCGGCGTCGGCAAAGCGCGTCGTGGGACCGAGCGGCCAACCGGCGATTGCGCGAATGTGTTGTTCGAACTGAGAGGTGAGGCAGGCGTCTTCGGTCCAATGACCGGAATTATGGACGCGAGGCGCGAATTCGTTCGCCAGCAGCGCGCCGTCAGGCAGAAGGAAAAATTCCACCGCCAGCACGCCGACATGATCGAGCGCGTCCATCAATGTGCGCGTGGCCGCAACCGCACTTTCAGTAACAGGCGCATTGACCCGCGCAGGCGCGCGGGTGAGCGAGAGAATGCCGCCATTGTGCTCGTTCTCGCACACGTCGAACGCGGCGAACGCGCGGTCCTGGCCGCGCGCGGCGATCACTGAAATCTCGCGCTCGAACTTCACCATGCCTTCGAGAATGGCCGGTGCGGCGGCGATTGCAGCGTAGGCGTTGTCCGCGTCGCCCGCGGAAGCGATGCGCGCCTGGCCTTTGCCGTCATAGCCGAGGCGGCGGGTTTTTAGGATCGACGGTGCGCCGATGCGCTTCAGCGCATCGTCGAGATCGCCGCGGGAATCGACGCGCGCGAACGGCGCGGTCGCAACGCCGATGCTGGCGAAGAATGCCTTTTCGACGACACGATCCTGCGCGACGGCGAGCGATTTGGCGCCGGGGGAAACCGGCGCGCCGCTGGCTTCCAGTACCGCGGCCGTCGCCGCAGGCACGTTTTCGAACTCGTACGTGATCGCGTGAACACTTTTTGCGAAAGCGGCGAGCGCGCGTTCGTCTTCAAACGCCGCTACGGTCTGGCGCGCAGAAACGCGCGCGGCGCAGCTATCGGCTTCCGGCGTGTAGATGTGGCAATCGAAACCGAGCCTTGCCGCCGCCATCGCCAGCATACGACCAAGCTGTCCGCCGCCGAGAATGCCGATCGTGCTTCCCGGCGCGAGCGGCGTCATTTTACGCGCGGATCCTCGCCGACATCGGCGGTTTGCTTGGCGCGGTAATCGTCGAGCTTTATGGCAAGGGCGGGATCGCTCAGCGCGAGTATCGACGCAGCAAGAATACCGGCGTTGGCCGCGCCCGCTTCGCCGATCGCCAGCGTGCCGACCGGCACACCCTTGGGCATTTGGACGATCGAGAGCAGCGAATCCAGACCTTTGAGGCTGGCGCTTTTCACCGGCACGCCGAGCACCGGGAGGCTGGTCATTGCAGCGATCATGCCGGGCAGGTGCGCCGCGCCGCCAGCGCCAGCAATGATCACCTTGAGCCCACGCTCGCGCGCGGTCTTGGCGTATTCGCTCATGCGGTCGGGCGTGCGGTGCGCGGAGGTGATCTTGGCTTCGTAGGGCACGCCGAGCGTTTCGAGCATTTTGGCGGCGGCGCTCATCGTCTCCCAATCTGATTGGGAGCCCATGACGATGCCAACAAGTGGTAAAACTGACACGGGTGAAGCCGCCCCGGCTCTAAAAAGACGCGCATAAGGCGCCGCGCCGGTTCTGTCCAGCGACGGGGTTAATGGGGTGTTAACGAAAACAAACGAGCCTGACGCCGGAAGGATTGGCCATGGGCGCGCGCGCCAAAATCGTTGCGATGCAGCCAAACCGCTACGGCGTTCCGGCCAAGGAAATGACGCCGCGCGTGCGGCTGGCGCTGGCCGCGCTGGAGCAGCAGATCCAGGCGCTGCAGGCGCGTGTCGAAGAGCTTTCCGATCTGGCCGACCGCGATCCGCTGATCCCGGTGCTGAACCGGCGGGCGTTTCTCGACGCATTGCAGCGCACGGCGGCGTTCGTGCAGCGTTATGGCGGCGATGCGGCGGTGATCTATATCGATCTCGATGCGTTCAAATCGATCAATGACAATTTCGGCCATTCGACCGGCGACGCTGTGTTGCGTCATGTAGGGCGCGTGCTGCTGGACAGCGTGCGTGAAACAGATTTTGTCGGCCGCATCGGCGGCGATGAATTCGCGGTGATCCTGGCGCAGAGCAATCTGGAAGACGCCAAGCGCAAGGCGTTGAGCCTGCAAGCTGCGATCGCGGCGGCGCCGTGCGTTCACGAAGGCTTGGAGCACATAGTCGGCGCCTCGTTCGGCGTGCATCCAATCGCGCAAAGCGAAGACGCGGAAGCTGCACTCGCGCGCGCGGATGAGGCGATGTACGCGAACAAGAAGCGCGAGCGGGTGAAGGCTTAGCGCTCCGGCAGTAACTTCCACATTTTCAGCGTGCGTTGTAAGCTGAGGCTCATGTCGCTGCTCGGCTTCTTCATTCTCGTCGTTTTTTCCGCCGTCGTAGGCAGCCTGTCGCGAAAAGCTCCTAAGGTTAAAACAAGTTGGCGCGTTCAAGTTTGCATTGGAGCGCTACTCCTTTGCCTCGTAGCGAGTAGCTTGGTTGCGCTCGTCGTGTCCGACTTCTTCGGCGTGAGGGTCGAAGACCCGCGAGCATTTTACGGTTTCGTTTGGGTGGGGATTAGCGCGTCGCTACCAATCTCGCTGCTGGTGGCGCGCGCGTTTGGAGGAAACACGTATGCGGAATATTGGGAGTACCTCACGGCGCGCCCAAAAATGACAAGGCGGCGCTTTGTTATTTTTTGGAGCGCCATGTGCATTTTGCTATTCGCATTTGGTATGGCGGTGCTGCTCTTGGGCGTCCCGTGGGCGAAAGCGACCAGCGTCTAAGCGATAATATCCGGCGTGAGCTGGTTTTCGATCCAGCGCATTTCGTCTTTCAGCGCGAGCTTGCGCTTTTTCAGGCGGGCGAGTTGGAGGTGATCGACCACGGCGCCGTCCATGCCGGCGATGGTTTCATCGAGCGCGCGGTGCTCTTCGCGCATTTCCAGGTAGCGCGCTTTGAGGGCGCGTTGCTCTTCGGTTTGGCCGAACTCTTCGCCAGAATCCACGGCCGCTTACCCCTTGCCGAAGGCCGAGCTAAGCCACACCCCTTGAGGAGTGTAAAGGGATCAGGATTGCGGCCCCCGCCAGCGCCGGGTGCGGCCCCAATCGAGGCCGAACTGATCGAGCGCGCGGCCGACGGTCTGGTCGATCACCTCATCCAGCGTGGTGGGTCTGGTGTAGAAGGCCGGCAGCGGCGGGGCGATGATCGCGCCCATCTCGGCCAATTGCGCCATGGTCCGCAAATGACCCAGATGCAGCGGCGTCTCGCGCACCATCAGCACGAGCGGGCGGCGCTCCTTCAGCGTCACGTCCGCGGCGCGGGTGAGCAGCGATGTGGTAACGCCTGTGGCGATCTCGCTCATCGTGCGCACGGAGCATGGCGCGACGAGCATGCCCATCGTCTTGAACGAGCCGGAAGCGATCGGCGCAGCCAGATCGCCGGTATTGTGGCGAACGGCGCCAAGGGCGGCGATGTCGGGCGCGTCGCGATCCAATTCGAGCTTTATGGTTAAGGCCGCCGTCTTCGAAATGACGACGTGGGCTTCAACACCCAGTTCGGCCAGCGCCTCAAGTGCGCGCACGCCATAAATCGCGCCCGAGGCGCCTGAAATGCCGACAATCAACCGGTGCGGCGCCGTCATCCCGCGCTCCTTACCATTTACTCACATATGACATACTTTGTGAGCGGACAGAGGCGCATTCCGGTGGTTCACTTTGTGCGTGGGTGAAAACCAACGGAGGCGCCGATGGCGTTAGAGTCGCGTATTCGCGAACTGGATTCCCGCCACAGAGTTCTCGATCACACGATCCGATCGCAGACTTTGCATCCCTCAGTGGATGATCTTGAAATCAACATCCTGAAAAAGCAGAAGCTGAAAATAAAGGAAGAGCTGGCCGCCCTGCGATCGCGCGGCTAGCGGCCCGCCCAGCTTAGCCTTTGCGCCGGGCCGCAGCCCGGCGTTCTAAGCGTCATTTTCCTCGCGTTCATAGGCGGCGGGATCAACGGTCTCGCTCGCCGGGCGCAGGCTGGCTTCGCTCTTGCGCTGTTTGGCGTCAGCACGCGCTTTCGCCTCCGCGCCCTTCTGCACAACGCCGTCCAGCTCGATCTGCGTGCAAAGGCCCAGCGACACGGGATCCACCGGCTTTATCTGCGAGGCGTTCCAGTGCGTGCGGTTACGCACCTGATCGATCGTGGACTTGGTGGTGCCGATCAGCTTGACGATCTGGCTGTCGGCGATTTCCGGATGGTTGCGAATGAACCACTGTATCGCGTCCGGCCGGTCCTGGCGGCGCGCGATCGGCGTGTAGCGGGCGTTTTTCTTCTTCCGCTCCGGCAGGTCAATACGCTTCTGCTCGGCGGGCTTCATCCGGTAATCGGGATTGGCCTCAGCCTTGGCGATCTCTTCGCGTGTAAGGAAGCCGCCGGCGATCGGATCGACGCCGCGGATGCCTTTACCGACTTCCTCGTTAGCGATCGCCTCGACCTGGAGCGGGTGCAGTTCGCTGAATGCAGCGATCTGGTCGAAAGACAGGGACGTTTCCTCGATCAGCCACACGGCCGTGGCCTGGGGCATGAGAACATTAGCCATAAACGGGGCTCCTGCGCAAAAAGCGCCCTAAAAACAAATCGCCCGGCGCTGCCGGGCGTGAAATCAAGCAACCAACCGGCGATCTGAAGGATCAAGCCGGTCAGAAGCCGATATAGCGTCAAGGCCGGCCAAAAGGAACCGCCTCGAGCCTCTTCGGCCTGCTTTTTTTGCGGTTTTCGCCCCTCTGGCCCGGATTCTGCTGCCTGCGCCGTTAAGGATCGGCGGTCCGGCTCGCGCGCTTGGGGCGCAAGGGGCTGGCCCGTCCCGGTCTGGGAGTAAGGGCTGCCCAAGGGCGGGCGGCCTTCCCAAAGGTTTGGCCATGAAGACTTGGGCGATCGTCTGTGCGGTGTGGGCCGCTTGCGCCGCCGCCGAAGCGCGGCCGCTTAAAGCCGCGGGCTTAAACCCGGTCTGGGCGCCGGCGCCGCTGGCCGCCGTGAGCGAAACGCTGGCGCCCTCATTGCTGCCGCCGCCTGCGCCTTTGCTTGGCGCGCCGGAAGTGGTTCGCGGCAAGCGCCTGCAGTGCGCCATCTATGCGCGCCAGCGCAGCGGGCTGGCGCTGAACGGCGCGGCGGCAAGCTGGTGGGGCAAGGCGCGCGATCTTTACCAGCGCAGCGCGAGCCCGGCCGAAGGCGCCGTGATCGTGCTGGGCGGGACCAAACACGGCCACGTCGCGGTCGTCTCGCATGTGATTTCCGCGACCGAGATTCTGGTCGATCACGCCAATTGGTCCAATCGCGGCGAGATCGTCACCGGCGCGCTGATAATCGACGTGTCGCCGCTGAATGATTGGAGCCGCGTGCGCGTGTGGCATCCGCCAACGGGCGCGCTCGGCCTGCGGCGCTATCCGGTGTTCGGATTTATTTTGCCGGAAGCGGCAGACGCGTAGGGCTCTGCTACAGCTTCAGCAATATCTTTCCTGCGTGTTTACTCGCGGCCATGCGCGTGTGCGCGGCGTCTACGTCTTCCAACGGAAACACGCTGTCGATAACGGGTTTTACTTTGCCGGCTGCGATCCAGGGCCACACGCGCGTCTCAACCTCAAACGCAAGGCGCGCTTTTTCAGCGATCGGGCGGGTGCGCAGGGTCGAGCCGGTTAGGACCAGACGCTTCAGCATCACCGGCATGAAGTTCACTTCGGTTTTGGCGCCTTCCATGTGCGCGATGTTGACGATGCGGCCGAAGGGTTTGGCGACGCTGATGTTCTTCTGCACGTAAGGCCCGCCGACCATGTCGAGGATCACGTCAGCGCCGCCCTCTGCTTTCACGATCGCTTCGAAATCCTCGCTTTTGTAATTGATGGCGCGCGCGCCGAGTGCGGTGACGAGTTTGCATTTCGCCTCGTCGCCGGCGGTGGCGAACACTTTGGCGCCGTGGGCGCGCGCCATCTGGATCGCGGTGGTGCCGATGCCGCTGGCGCCGCCATGCACCAGCAGCGTTTCGCCGGATTTGAGCGCCCCGGTTTCAAAGACGTTGGCGAAGACCGTGAAGGTAGCCTCCGCGATTGCGCCGGCTTGCTCCAGCGAAAGGCCCTTCGGTATCGGCAGGACCGAGCCCTCGGGCGCGGCGACGTATTCGGCATAGCCGCCGCCGGCCAGCAGAGCGCACACCTGATCGCCCACCCGCCAACGCGCAACGCCGGCGCCAAGCACTTCGACAGTTCCGGAAACCTCCAGCCCCATGATCGACGAGGCCCCAGGCGGGGGCGGGTAGAACCCGCGCCGCTGCAAAAGGTCAGCCCGGTTAACGCCGGCGCAGGCGACGCGGATCAGAACTTCGCCAGCGCCAGGCGCGGGACGCGCCGTCTGCTCGATTGAAACGGTGTGATCTTCGCCGACCGCCACCGCGCGCATGGTTTCCGCCATGTTTTATTTATCCGGTTCGTGAATGTTGGCGCCTCAATCTGATAGAGTGGGCGCGATCAGGACGCTATGCATGTTCGAGGATGATCCGTTTGCCAAGCCGGCCAAGCCCGCCGCGCCGATGGAGCAGCTCTCCGTGGATGAGCTGGAAGCCCGGATCGCGCGCCTCAAAGGGGAAATCGCGCAGTGCGAGGCATTGATCGCGGCGAAACAGTCGCACAAGAACGCTGCGGACTCGATTTTCGGGCGAAAAACGTCATGATTTACAAAGATTTTCCGGTCAAAAACGTGGCGCGGGAATTGCTCCCATGAGGCCTGTGATGACAGACCCCGCAACCGCCGCCTCGCCTAATTTCAGCCGCCGCGTTCTGGATTTCGCGCGCTCCGAATTGTTCGAGCGCACGTTCCGCGAAGGCATGGGCCTGGTGGAAGAGACGGCGGCCTATCTCGATGGGCCGGGCCGGGCGGCCTCCAAGCGGCTCGGCCGCAATGCGGCGCTGGCCTATGCCGGCGAGAGCATGCGACTGACCACGCATCTGATGCAGGTGGCGTCGTGGCTGCTGGTGCAGCGGGCGCTGCGCGACGGCAACATGACTTTGGCCGAAGCCGCGGACGCGAAATACCGCTTTTCCGGGCGCGATCGTTCTGAATCCGTTGATTTCCTCGCGCCGGACGAATTGCCGGTCGATCTGCGCGGGCTCATGAGCCGCGCGGACGGGCTTTATGACCGTGTGAAGCGCCTGGACGAAAAGATGTATGGCGCGGATGACACGCCCGCGCCGGAAAACGGCGTAACGGTTCAGATGGACCGCCTGAACGCGGCCCTGAACAACGGGTTCTTCGGGCGCTAGCCGCCATCCTTCTTGAAGAAGCCTTTGAAGCGCTCATTGAAGCGTGAAACGCGGCCGCCGCGGTCCATCAGCTTTTGATCGCCGCCGGTCCAGGCCGGATGGGATTTGCTGTCGATATCCAGATTGAGAACAGCGCCTTCCTGCCCATAGGTGGAGCGGGTGCGGTACTTTGTGCCATCGGTCATCACGACGTCGATGAAATGGTAATCGGGATGGCCTTCGGACTTCATGGCGGCGGTTCCGGCTGGATTGGAAGCGCGCGCTGATAGCCGAACCGCCAGCATAACGCAAGGAAGTCCGCGGGCTCAGCCGTCGTTTTCGCGTCCCGGCGGGCAGTGACTGGCGAAAAGCGGCAGGCCGGCGCATTCGCGAACGCACCGGCCCGATTGGCAATTTTACTGCGGTGCGCCCGGTGCAGGCGGCGCGCCCGAAGCGGCAGGCGCCGGCGGGTTGATCACCTCGCCATTCCAATGCTCGTACAATTTACCGTCCTTCACGGCGAATGTGTTGAACGAATAGGCGGCGTAGAACTGGCCCGGCGCGGTCGGATCCGCGCGGTAGGTTTTGCTAATCACCGTGGTGATGTTGCATTCGGTCGTCACGACCTCGAACGGATTGCCGGCTGGCGGCTGCGGGCCGGCGGCTGGGCCGGCTGCCGCCGGTCCGGGGCCGCCAGCGCGCGCGGCAATAGCCGCCGAGCCGAATGTGGCTTTGAACTCTTCGAAGCCGGAGCGCTTGTTCTCGGTCGCGCGCTTCTTGAAAGCAGGATTGTGCTCGATGTAGCCTGGATGGACGAGTGCTACACGCTCATCGCCGCTGGAGGCGATGGACTTTAGAACTAGGGCGCGGCCCGCCGCGATTTCTTTCGTGCTGAGCGTGCAGGCCTTCGCGGGCGGCGGTGTTGGCGCGGGCGCTTGCGCGGCGGCGGCGGACACCAAGGCGGCGGCAAGCACAAATGCTGCCGCAGATGCGAGCATAGTTTTCATGTTTTCTCCCCAGATCGTCTGTTGGCAGCCGGGGATGATTGTTTGACTTTCCCGCGCCTGTCCTTCCCGAGAGCGTAACAGATGAACGAGGCAGCCGCCACGAGGATATTTGTCGATGCTGACGCCTGTCCGGTGAAGGAGGAGGTGTATCGTGTCGCGCGGCGTTACCGGCTGGCGGTGTTTGTGGTGGCCAACAGCTTCATTCGCACGCCGGCGGACGCGCTGATCCAAGGCGTGGTGGTCGAGGCGGGGGCCGACCTCGCGGATGATTGGATCGCCGAGCGCGCCAGCCCGCGCGATATCGTCATCACGTCGGATATCCCGCTTGCCGACCGCTGCCTCAAGGCCGGCGCGGCGGTGATCGGACCCACCGGCAAGCCGTTTACCACCTCATCTATCGGCGGGGCGCTGGCCGGGCGGGAGATCGGAGAACATTTGCGCTCGTTCGGCGCCATCACCGGCGGGCCGAAAGCGTTCAGCGCGCAGGACCGCTCCAAATTTCTATCCGCGCTGGACGCGGCCGTGCATAAGGCGCGGCGCTAGGCAACAGACGGTGTGATGCTCACTGAGCCAGGAGCAGCACGAACACGCCGGCAACCGAAGCTGTCAGCACGGCGAGTGCGATCTTGGCCGCCAATGGCAACTCAGGAAATTTGCCGGCCGGACTATCCGGGATCGCGACGCGCATACCGAACGGCGATGCGCGAAGAATGTCCAGCGTCATGGCGCCAAGAATCCAGCAAGCCGTCATGAATATTGGCGGCAGCGTCGGCCAAGAGCCAAGCAACAGGCAGGCGATGGTTACACTTGCGATAAATCCCGTCCAGACAAATAGGGAGAGTGATGTGCGAAGGGGCTCGACTAGAAACACGAAGAGTATTGAGGGTCCCGCCGCCCATATCGCGGAGTCCTGATTTTTTGCCACCAGGTCGAGCGGCGCTCGGTTCCACGCTGCGATGTCCGCGCCTAACAGCGAAATCATCGCGGCGGCGGCGATGAAGGAGCCTGCGAAGAAGCTCGCGTTTGGGTCCGTGTGAACAATGCTTCCTGCCAAAAATGACAATATGAGACTGACGGCTAGAATGGCGCCGCTGCACTTGGCGACTGCGCCCATTGGGCGGACACTCACGATATCCGCCAATGCCTTTCCTTCGATGGCCGCCTTTATCAGATTGTCATCACCAATCCGCAGATCGACAGCCTTCGGCGTAAGAAAAAAATCTACAGCAAACGCAAGGCCAGCGATGCAAAACCAAATCCCATCACGCATCGCAATAGCAAGGACGACTGCTACGCCCGTGAGCATCCATCGGCGTACGAATTGCGCAAATGCTAAGCCACGGCCGCCGCGCAAATAGGGAAGTAACGCGCCTTCATCTTGCTTCTCTATCATCCAGCCAAAATAGCTTCCAAACAATAAACTTGTGTTGCTTCAACTCATAACCCCGCCGCTTGTAGCGCCGCATTTTGCCGCGAAGTCATTGCATCGACTGAAAACCCGCTGATCGCTTCGTCGAACAATTCAGCAAAATTCAACTCCGCGCCCAAACGCAGAAACGCCGCGCCGAGGCCGATGGCGGCGCGGTCCATGAACACAAATTCGCGCGGCACGGCGACGGGGCCGTGTTCGCGCAGCGCCCGGCGCATGTTCCAGACTTCGCGGCGGCCGTACTCGCCGGGCTTCACACCTTCAGCGAGGCGGCGCACGCGGTTGTCCATCAGCGGCGCGAACATGAATCGCGCCCAGATGTTGAGCCCGTCGATCACTTGTGGCTTGAGATGCGAAAAGCCCCAAAGCTCGTAGGCTTCCTCAATCGTCGCGCGGTCTTCACGGGCGAGCCCGTCGCGTAATTTCAATACGCCAGCGACGAAGCGCGGCGGAAAAATCCGCACGCAGCCGAAATCGAGCAGGTTGAGATGTTCGCCGTTTTCGCCGGCGAACGAGTAATTGCCGAGATGTGGATCGCCATGAATCACGCCGTATTGGCCAAGCGGCGTCCACCACGCCTTGAACAGAAGCGTGGCGATGCGATTGCGTGCTTCCTGATCGGCGTTTTCGAAATCGCGCAGCGGGCGGCCGCCGAGCCACGTCATGGTCAGCAGACGCTTGGTTGAAAGGTCCGGCGACGGCTGGGGAATGGCGATCTCGCCGAACGGCGCCAGCATCGCGCGATAGAGCGCCATGTGTTTGGCTTCGCGCTCGTAATCCAGTTCCTCGCGCAGACGCGCGCCGATCTCTTCGCCGATGGCGGTGGGATCGAGGAACGAGCCCATGCGGCGCGCAAGGCTCATCAGGTTTTGTAATTGCGCCAGATCGCTTTCGACGGCGCTGGCCATTTCTGGATATTGCAGCTTGCAGGCAAGCGCGCGGCCATCGAGGCTTTCGGCGCGATGCACCTGGCCGAGCGAGGCCGCTGCGGCCGCATTGCGTTCGAAAGTCTTAAACTTCGTTTCCCAATCCTTGCCGAGTTCGGCGCGCATGCGCCGTTGCACGAACGGCCACCCCATGGAGGGCGCGGAATCCTGCAAGCTTGCAAGTTCCGCGGCGTAGTCAGGCGGCAGCAGATCGGGGATCGTAGACAAAAGCTGCGCCACCTTCATCAGCGGGCCTTTCGATTGGCCCAGCGCCGCCTTCAGCGCTGCTGCGATCTTCGCGTCATCGCCGCCAAACAATTTCGCCTTGCCGAACGCCGCCGCCGCCCCGGACAAATTTGCGCCGACCTTCGCGGTGCGCGAAAGCCGGGCGGCGAAGCGGTTGCGTTCGGGATCGTCGGTCATGTCACCTTTACGCGCAGTCTATACACTTGGTTTTTGTGATCACGCGGCACTGAACTTAAGCACTCATTCACCACAAATAAGTGCAGAAACCTTGTGCCATTTTAACGCGGCCTGAACGTCTCGTCCGTAATGTCTGCCCCTGAAGCGCCCGAATAGTGGCGCTCGGGTATTGGTGGTCAGACATGAAAACGATCCTCGTCGTCGATGACGATCCGGCGCAGCGTCGCCTGTTGCAAGCCGCCGTCGAGCGTCACGGCTTCCGCACCAAATCAGCCGCCGATGGCCGCGCCGCGATCTCGCTGGTCGCGACCGATGACGATGTTGACCTCGTGCTGCTCGATCTGGTCATGCCGGGCATGACCGGCATCGAAGCGCTGAAAGATATTCGCGTGCGCCGCCCCGATCTGCCGGCGATCGTGCTCACCGCTTCGGGTGGGATCGATACGGTAGTGCAGGCGATGCAGGCCGGCGCGGTGGATTTCTTCGTGAAACCCGCCAGCCCCGAACGCATCATGGTGTCGATCCGCAACGCGCTCGACATGACCAATCTGAAAACCGAAGTCACGCGGCTGAAGAAAAAAGTTGCGAACGTGATGGGCTTCGAAGACATGGTCGCGGCCAGTCCGTCCATGCGCCCGGTCATCCGCATGGGCCAGCGCGCTGCTGCCTCGAACATCCCGGTGCTGATCACCGGCGAAAGCGGCGTTGGCAAGGAATTGCTGGCGCGCGCGATTCAGGGCGCGTCAGACCGCGCCGGCCGGCCGTTCATCACCGTGAACTGCGGCGCCATTCCGGAGAATCTGGTTGAGTCGATCCTGTTCGGGCACATGAAAGGCTCGTTCACAGGCGCGACGGAAAACCATCAGGGCAAATTCGTCGAAGCCAATCACGGCACGCTGTTCCTCGACGAAGTCGGCGAACTGCCGCTCGACATGCAGGTAAAATTGCTGCGCGCTTTGCAGGAAGGTGAGATCGACGCCGTGGGCTCAAAACGCCCGGTGAAGGTCGATGTGCGCATCATCTCGGCGACGAACAAGGATCTGGCGCAGTTGGTGGCCGATGGCCGCTTCCGCGAAGACCTTTACTATCGCCTGAACGTATTTCCCATCGAGGCGCCGCCGCTGCGTGATCGCCGCGATGATATTCCGGCGATGGTCGATCGTTTCGTTGCGCGCTTCAACGCCGAAGAGGGCCGCTCGGTGCGCGGCGCCTCGCCAGAGGCGGTGATGATGCTGCAGGGTTTTGATTGGCCGGGCAATGTGCGCCAGTTGGAAAACGCCGTGTTCCGCGCGGTGATCCTGTGTGAAGGCGAATGGCTGAAGCCGGAAGATTTCCCGCAGATAAGCGCGCTGCGCGGCCGTCCCGTTGGCCTTGCGCCGGCGAATGACGCGCTGCCGGAGGGCGTCACGGCGCCTGCCGCGAACGATGTGCTGATGGCCGCGCCGGTCTACGCGCCGGCCGCATCGCCCGCGCCGGTTGCGATGTTCGACGAGAAGGGCCATCTGCGCGCGCTCGAAGCGGTCGAACGCGATCTGATCGAATTCGCGATTGAGCATTATGCGGGGCATATGAGCGAAGTTGCGCGGCGCTTGGGCATCGGGCGCAGCACGCTGTATCGCAAGCTGCGCGAGTACGGGATCGACGAAGCGGGTCTGAAGGCCGGCTAATCAACGGCGAGGCGATAGGGACAGCAAAAGCGTAGCCGCTCGAACCGGCTGCGCCTTTTGTTTTATTGACTGCGGCTTTCCTTCTCCCCTTGTGGGAGAAGGAAAGCCGCAGCGCCGGATGAGGGGTGTTGACGCCGACGCCCAGAGACTGTCTGCTCGTGGCCTAAAAGGAGCGGACGGTAGTGAAATCAATCGCTGCGATAACGGTTTTCGCTGCACTTTTTGGCTGTGATGCTGCTGAAAACCGTGGGGCTAACTCGATCGCGCCAATCATTGAAAGCGGAGATGTAGCGTCCGCTGCGGGTCGCTTGCGTGGGACGGCTCCATTGAAATCCGAGACGGCAACGTCTGATGATACCGCATTAAAAATGGTGGATCGTAGGCGCGCCTCGTATGAGATGGTATCGAACGCAATACGAGGAAAATTGCTGGTTTTAAAAGATCACGATTCCGGCGGTCTTGCCGAAGAAAGATTTTTTTGTGATGGTAGATGGGCCGGGTTGTCACAGGACGAGTTCGAGGGATTAGAATATTCCGGCACATATGTCGCTTCGTATGGCAGTGTTTGCGTTACATCCGCGCCCTATTACGCGTCCTGCCGAGAGGTGCGAATGGTGGCTTCCGACAGCCTCGAACTTGGCATCTTAGATCCAATTCAATCGCGAATTATATGGCGGCAATATTCGATCCGAGCATTGCCGTTGAAGGGGTCGTCCCAGCAGTGCGCGCAGGAAGCCGCCAAAAGGTGACTGGGTGCTGCTCCACCCTTTATACTTTCGTATTCGCAACGAAGCTCCCATTCGGCCAAAATCCGCTTTGAGCAAACGGTTGGGGTTAAGCAAGCATGCGCGTTCTTTCTCGCGACCCGATGAGATGCAGAGGTGCGGGATCGACTAAGAGGTGAATGACCGCTCCCGGCGAAAAGCGGGCATGCGTCGCGCTCACACCCCTCATCCGTCTCGCGCTGACGCGCGATCCACCTTCTCCCACAAGGGGAGAAGGACGCTAATCGTTTATGTCGCGCGCCGGCTTTCGCTCCGGCCGCTTCGCCCGTAGCGGCTTTCGCGGCTTGCCGCGCGCTTTCGCGGCGATCTCGCGTAGTTTTACGTGTTGCAGTTCGGAGAGCGCTTCCTCGGCGCGGCCCTTGGCCAGGTTGTGAAAAGCCGACCCGTATTTATCGAGCCGGCCTTCGACTTCACCGAGAAACGTGCGCTCCCAATCGGAATAATCCTCGGCGGCTTTGATCTCGCCGGTTTGCGGATTGGGCTCCGCCATCGCCGCGAGCTTGCGGACGATGCGCTTGGCTTTGCGCGTGCGTTTGGGATCAACCTCTCGCGGCATAAACCCCGATTAGCACAGTGATCAAATATCGCCGAGCGCGTGGCGATAGAGGTCGATCATGTTTTCCTGCTCGATCCGTTCGTTCGCGTCCATCTTGCGCAGCGCGATCACCTTGCGCAGCGCCTTGGTGTCGTAACCCAGCGTCTTGGCTTCGGCGTAGGCTTCCTTGATGTCGTTGGCGACGCCGGATTTTTCTTCCGAGAGGGTTTCGATGCGCGCAACCATCTGGCGCAGCTTTTCCTTCGTCGTCGCTGTCAGGTTCTGCGCGGCGACCACTTCGGCCTGCTCGGCGAAGGCGGATTCAGCGCGGGCGCGCGGTTTGCGTGCAGTTTGGGCGGCTTTTGCAGCAGGCTTCTTGTTCATGACTTTCCCTTGGAAACAGGCATCACGCTAGACAATGGGCGCGCGCGCTCCAATTGGCCCGGAGGCCTTTCCCAGCGTTCGCTCACAATAATGCGCTGTTGATTCGGCGGCGAGATTTAGGCAGCGCCGCCTTCGACCTGCGGCTTGAGCCGGGCCACGCCCTGCTTGGCCTGCTCCATGAATGGCGCGATTTCCAGCGCCATATTGTAGGCCTCCAGCGCTGCGCGCTCCTGGCCCATGCTTTCGTACACGGTGGCGAGGCCGACGAGCGCGCCGAAATGGCGCGGCTCGCGCTTTAGCGCGTCCTCGATGTCGGCGATGGCGGCGGCCCGGTCGTCGGCGTTGAAGGCCAGCACGGCGCGCCGGTTATAGACCTCGGCATAGTCGGGCAGGATTTGCACCGCCTGATCCAGCAGAGCGCGGGCGAGCGTTATATCGCCCGTGGCTTCAGCGGCTTGGGACCGCTCAAGCAGGATATCGACCGTGGCGCTGCCGGATTCCGCCCAGATGCGCCAGATGCGCGCCTCGATCCCGGAAGACGTCTCCGCGTCTGGCGCGGCCTTCAGTTCGGTGAACAAAGGATCGAGCCGCGGATCGGTCTTGTACTTGCGCGCCTCGGGGCCGCAGGCCGCGAGCGTCAGACCGAGGCAGAGGGCAATAACCAGACTGCGCATACGAAATAGATACTCCACCGCGCGCGTGGCGGAAGAGGCCATCCTCACAATGTCGTGGACGTGATCAGCCTTGCTTGGCTTTGTAGCGCGGCGCGACCTTATTAATCACATAGACCCGGCCCTTGCGCCGCACGATCCGGCAAGCGCGGTGGCGCGTCTTCAGGGATCGCAGTGAGGACTTAACTTTCATGGGTCGGCCGCCGGCTCAAATTTGAAGGCGCGGGATAAGGGGCCCGTCGCGCAGTGTCAAGAACGACAAGGCCCGGAATAGCCGCCCGCGCGTTGCCCCATAAGGCTCGGCGTCCTAGCCTTGGCGAGTCGGAGAGATAAATTTGCTGGTTCGTGGGTTACGAGGTCTGGCGGCGGCGGGCGCCCCCGTCCTGGCTTTGGCGCTGGCGGCGGCCAGTTTACTTGGCGAGCGCGCGCCGGCCCAGACGGTAGCCCCGCCAGCGCCGGTGCTGTCCTTTACCTCATCCAGCGATGCCGGGTTTGACGCCTGGCGGAGCGATTTCGCGGCTCGCGCTATAGCCATGGGGCGCCGGCCCGCCGTGGTGCAGACGCTGCTCTCGGGTCTCGCGCCCGATCCCCGGATCATTGCCCAGGACCAGAATCAAGCCGAATTCGTCCGCCCGCCCTGGGACTACATAAACGGGGCGGTCTCGGCGCAGCGCGTGCAACAGGGTCTGAGCCGGCGCGCGGAACATGCCGCGTTGTTCGCCCAAGTGCAGGAGCGCTATGGCGTCGACGCGGACATCATCGCCAGCATCTGGGCGGTGGAAACCAATTACGGCACGGCGGACCTGAACTACAGCGCCGCCAATGCGCTCGCGACCTTGGCTTACGATCAGCGCCGCCGCGCGCGGTTCGAAGGCTTCTTTCTGGCTCTGATCGAAATGGTCGAGCGTGGCTATGCTGGGCCGGCGGAGCTGAAAAGCTCGTGGGCCGGCGCCCTCGGCCAGCCGCAATTCATGCCGGATATGTATCTATCTACCGCCGCTGATTGGGATGGCGACGGGCGGCGCGACATCTGGACCAATACCGGCGATGTGCTCGCCTCGATCGCCAATTATCTTGCCAAACATGGCTGGCGGCGCGGCGATCCTGTGTTCGAAGAAGTTCGGCTGCCGGCCAATTTTGATTATGCCCTGGCCGACAATAGCGCGCGCCGGCTCAGCGAATGGCAAAGCCGCGGCGTGTTGCGCGTCTCTGGCGCGCAATGGAACCCCGTCGAGGCGGGCCTAACGGCGCAGCTTCATCTGCCGGCTGGCTGGCAGGGTCCGGCGCTGCTGTTGTTCGAAAATTTCAGTGTCATCAAGACCTACAATAATTCGGATCGCTATGCGCTGGCAGTGGCGCTGCTGGCGCGCGGGTTCAAGGGACAGGGCGGGCTAGTGCGCCCCTGGCCGACGCAACTCGGCGCGTTGCATCGCGATGATATCCTGACCCTGCAACAATCGCTCAACCGTATCGGCTATAACGCTGGCGCGCCGGACGGGATGTTTGGCTCGAGCACGCGGCGCGCCGTGCGCTCGTTCCAGCAGGCCAATTCCATGCCGGCTGACGGCTATCCCACGGACGCCTTGCTCGACCGGGTTCGCGCGCTCGATCCTGAGGCGGCCGCAGCGGCTCCCAAGCCAAGCGCAAAGGCGCAACTGGAACTAGAGCGGTCCGGGGCCAGAGCGCTGACCAGGGCGCAAATAAAGCAATTGCAGCGCAATCTGAATGCGCTGGGGTATAGGCTTGGCCCCCCCAACGGGCTCGCTGGGCCAAGGACCCGGGCGGCGATCGAAGCTGAAGAAAACAAGCTGGGTCTAACCCCCAGCGGCCGGGCCACGACCTTTATCCTGGCCCAGACCCGCAAGCGCCTCGGCCGTTAGAAACGGTAACGGAAACGGCGCGTTAAGCCTGCCGCGCTAAGCCTCGAAAGGCGTAGCGGGGGTTTCGTGGTCCAGATTGTCGGCATCGTTTTCGTATTCGCCATGGTGTTCGGCGGGTACATTTTGGCCGGCGGCCACATGGAGGTTATCCTCCATTCGCTTCCCTTTGAGCTGATGATGATCGGCGGCGCGGCCGTGGGCCAGCTACTGATCGGCAACGATTTGAGCACGGTTAAGGGCGTGGGGGGGGACTTCGCCAAGTTGCTGTCCGGCCCAAAATGGAAGAAGCAGGACTACCAGGACCTCCTGTCGCTGCTTTTTACGCTGACCAAGCTGGTTAAGACCAAGGGTGTCGTCGCGCTTGAGCCGCACATCGAAAAGCCCGAAGAAAGTAAGATATTTCAAAGCTATCCTAAGATTTTGAAGGATCATTTCGCGGTCGATTTCATCTGCGACACGTTCCGGATGACGACCATGAACCTCGACGATCCGCATCAGATCGAGGATGCGATGGAATCCCAGCTCGAAAAGCACCATCACGAATCGCTGCGGCCGTCGCACGCCCTGCAGGGCATGGCCGACGCCCTGCCGGCCCTGGGAATCGTCGCCGCTGTGCTCGGCATCATCAAGACCATGGGCGCGATCAACGAGCCGCCGGAAAAATTGGGCACGATGATCGGCTCGGCGCTGGTGGGCACCTTCCTGGGCGTGTTCCTCGCCTATGGCTTTGTCGGCCCGTTCGCCACCCGGCTAAACGCCATCCACGAAGAAGACGCCTGTTTTTACAAGATCATAAAGGCGGTCCTGGTCGCCCACCTGCACGGTAACGCGGCCCAGATTTCGGTCGAGATCGGCCGGGGCGGCGTACCGAGTGCGATGCAGCCCTCCTTCGCCCAGTTGGAAGAAGCCGTGGCCCAGGCGGCGCAGCAAGCAGCGTAGGCGCCGCGGTAAAACTGGGTAGCCAAAGGCTTGCGCGTTCGCCCGCGCTCTCATATGCGTTGCGTTCGGTGTCGAGATTCGATGCCGGGACGAGAGGATATATCCAAATGAGCAATCGCAAACTGGGCATCGCTGCCCTTCTGGCCGCCGCCGTCACCTTCGGCGTCGCCGCTTGCGGCCCGCAGCCAGCTGAAGAAGCCGCGCCGCCGGCTGAAACGACTGAAGTTGCGCCGCCGATGGACGTGCCGTCGGTAGCCGTTGAATCGGCTGCTCCGTCGGTCACGCCGTAATAGGCAGCACGACAGTGCTAAAAAGCGGGCCGTCCGAAAGGGCGGCCCGTTTTGTTTTGAGCTGATCCCAAACCGATGAGCCGTATCCCCGCAGCGCCGGACGTGTTTTGGGATGAAAGCGGCGCGCTGGTCTCGCGCGCGTATGGCGACGTCTATTTTTCACGCGCGGGCGGGCTTGAAGAAGCGCGCGGCGTTTTTCTCGCCGGGTGCGGCTTGCCGGAGCGCTGGGTAGGCCGTACGCGCTTTGCGATTGGCGAACTGGGTTTCGGCAGCGGCCTCAATGCGCTGGCGGCATGGGAGATGTGGCGGCGCGCGCGGGCGCCCGGCGCGGTGCTGCATTTCGTTTCGGTCGAGCAATTTCCGCTGGAGCGCGCGGATGCGGCGCGTGTGCTGGCGGCGTTTCCCGAACTCGCATCGCTTGCCGAAAAGCTGCTTGCCGCGTGGCCGGTGCGGGCGGCTGGGCCGCAGCGTCTGTGGTTCGCTGAGGATGGGTTCGCGCTGACCGTGATCCACGGCGAAGCGCAAGAAGCGCTCGCGCACGCAACCGGGTCGTTCGATGCGTGGTTTCTCGATGGCTTCGCGCCGTCGCGCAATCCGCAACTCTGGTCGCCAGCGCTGATGCAGCGCGTTGCGGCGCTCTCGGCGCCCGATACGCGCGCCGCGACATATTCCGTCGCCGCCGCCGCGCGCGCCGCACTGGAGAGCGCGGGCTTTGTCACCGAAAAACGTCCGGGCTTCGGCAGGAAGAAAGAACGGCTGGAGGCGCGACTGACAACACCGCCGCAACAAGCGTTTCCGCTTTATCCTTACGCCGCTGCGACAACGAAACGTGTGGCCGTCATCGGCGCCGGGATTGCGGGCGCCGCGTTGGCGCTCTCGCTCACGCGGCGCGGGATCGCGGCGGATGTGTATGATGGCGCCGGCGCGCGTCAGGGGGCGAGTGGCGCGCCGGCGGCGCTGATGATGCCGCGCCTGGAGCGCACGGACACGCCGCTCGCGCGGCTGCATCTTGCCGCCTACCTTTATGCGCGGCGTGAATTTGCGGCGCTTGGCGAAGCAGCGTTCAAGCCGGTGGGCGTGGAGCAGCGCGCGTCGCAGGATCGCGATCCGGAAACCTTCGCCGCCATTGCCGCCGATCCGCCTTTGCCGCGCGACTGGCTGGAAACCCGCGAAGGCGCGTTGTTTCATCCCAGGGCGGGCGTGGTAACGCCAGCCGCTATTGTGGATGCCTGGCTCGCTGGTGCGCATTTGCACAAGCGCGACATCATTGCTGTCGAGCGGCAGGGCGCGCGATGGGTGCTGCGCGACGATCAGGGCGCCGCTGGCGAAGCAGATGTTGTGATCCTGGCCTGTGGCCCCGGCCTTGCGCGGTTTGTGCAGGCGCAATTCCTGCCGCTGCGGTTTTCGCGCGGGCAGATCGATTGGGCGCGCATTGATGGCGCATCACTTTCTCACGCGATCGCGGGCGGCGCTTATGCAGCGCCGTTTCGCGATGGCGTCGTTTTCGGCGCTACGTTCGATCGCGTGGATGCAGATGCGAGCGTAGCCGCTTCGGCGGAATCGACTGCGGAAAATCTGGACGCGCTAGCCGAACTGCTTCCTGACATCCGGCTTGACCGCAAGCATTGCGGCGCGCGCGCGGCGGTGCGGGTATCGACGCCGGACGTGGCGCCGGTGGCGGGGATGCTGCCGGACGATCAGGCGTGGCGCGCGCGGTTCGAGGCGCTGCGTCATGGCGGCCGGGTCGATCTGTCCTCGCCGGCGCCGGCGCATGGCGGGCTCTACGGGCTGGGCGCATTGGGTGCGCGCGGCTTTTTGCTGGCGCCGTTACTGGCCGAGCGCATCGTCAGTGAAATATGCGGCGAGCCTGCGCCGCTGGACAGCGGCGCAATGGACAGCGCCCATCCAGCACGGTTCCTTGAGCGCGCATTACGGCGCGGCGCGTGATTCCAGCTCGGCGCGCAGCGCGCGCTGGCGGGCTTCATCGAGCGGGTGGAAGCGCAGCAGCCAGGCGGCCAGGCCATACAGCACGGCTTGCGGCGCGACGATCAGCGCGGTGAGCGCGGCCAGCGCCAGCGGCGTGTTGTTTGCGCCGAGGCGCCCGTCGAAGCCGGATAGCGCCAGGACCGCGAAGGTGAGCGGGCCAAGCGCGGCGCCGGCTTTCGATGTCGTGAGCAAAAGGCCGAAAAACAGCCCCGCGCGGCGCGTCCCTGTTTTGGCCTCGTCCTCATCGACGACATCCACCATCATGGCGCGCAGCAGAAAGATGTGCGCGCCATTCGGCAGGCCAGCGAGGAAAATGCCGATGGCGGCGATCCAGAACACGTTCGGCGGCAGAAACGGCAGCGTCAGAGCCGCGATCGCGGCGTAGGCGCAAGCCAGCGACAAAGTGCGATGCTTGGAGCCCGATTTCGCCACGCGCATCCACAGCGGCACGCCCGCGAGCGCGGCGACGAAATAGATCAGCACCAGCAATTCGGCCTGCCGCTCAAAGTCAAGATGATATTGGAAGTAGAACAGGAACAGGCTGCCGGCCACGCCTTGCGAAACGCCAACGGCGAAATCGGCGGCGAGCACAAAACGCAAGGCGCGATTTTCCGCGATCGCGGAAACCGCGGCGCGCCAGCCTATGCGTTCGGCGTGCGTGCGTTGCGGCTCCGGCGTAAAGGCGATGGCGGGCAGCATGGTCAGCGGCAGCGCGGCGATCAGCACCCAGCCCATCAACTGCACGCGCGTTTCCAGCGCGCCGATACCCGCCATGCCGGCGATGGCCGGCAGAATGAGAACGGTGATCGTGCCTGCTGCGCTGGCCGCCTGCACGAATCCCAGAATGCGCGTGCGGCCATGATAGTCCGGCGCCAATTCGCCGGCCCAGCCCAGATGCGCAATCAGCAATGCCGAATAGACGGCGTACATGGCCAAGACCGAAGCGCCGATCAGGATCGGTGAGGCGCCGGGCCGCCAGCCGATGAACACCAGCCAGATCAGCCCGCACAGCGGCAGCAAGCCCAGCAGCAGCCACGCCTTGCGCGGGCCAAGCCGCGCGCGCGTGCGATCCTGCAGGCCGCCAAGCAGCGGGTCGATGATGATGTCGCTAACGCGCGACAGCAGAAAGATCACTGACACGGCCGCCAGCGGTACGCCCAGCGTCGCGTTGAAATAGGCCGGCAGAAACACAAGCGGCGGCAGCGCGATTGCCCCCAACGGCCCACCAGGAAGGATAAAGGCGAGGCTTTGGGCGCGCGTGAGCTTGGGGGCGTTCAAGATGACAAGGCAGTAAGCCTTTTCCCCTTGTGAGAGAAGGGATCAGCGCCCCAAAACCAACTTCTGCATCGGTTCTATCAGCTTTTCATTAGCGGCGATGATCGAGCCGGTGTTCATGAAATCGGCGCCGTCGAGTTCGCGGACATAGCCGCCCGCTTCCCGCACGATGATCGCGCCGGCGGCGATATCCCACGGAGAAAGGTCGCGCTCCCAATAGCAGTCAAGACGTCCGGCGGCGACGTAAGATAGATCGAGCGCCGCCGAACCAAACCGGCGCAGGCCCGCGCAGCTTATGTTGACGCGCGAGATCTCAGCTTCGAATTGCGCGCGCCGGGAATCGTCGCGCACCGTGGCGGGCGTGACGCCGGTGACGACGAGCGCTTCGGCAACATCCTTGCGCGCAGACACACGCAGGCGCCGGTCGTTCACATAGGCGCCGGCGCCTTTCTCGGCCCAGAATAATTCGTCCTTGATCACATCGTAGACGATTCCGGCAATCAATTCCTTCTCGCGCTCAAGGCCGATCGAGATCGAGAAATGCGGCACGCCGTGCATGAAGTTCATGGTGCCGTCGAGCGGATCGACGATGAAGCGGTGTGTTTTGTCGGTGCCTTCCACGGCGCCGCGTTCTTCCATCAGGAAGCCATAACCGGGGCGGGCTCTGCTCAATTCCTCGAAGATAATCTTTTCGGACTTGTGGTCGGAAGCGGTGACGAAATCGCCCGGCCCCTTGCGCGACACCTGAAGGTTTTCAATCTCCCCGAAATCGCGTGCGAGCCCACGCGCAGCCTTGCGTGCGGCGGCGATCATAACGGTCAGCAGGGCGGAGGTTTGCGGCATCGGCGCGAGGTATCAGCGCGCCCGCCCCGGAGCAAGCGTAGACCATCGCGCCAGGATGGGACCTGGCTGCGCTGCCGTGCTCACGCCTGCGCGGCGGCGAACAGGTCGTTGAATCGCTTTACCGCTTCTGCGGGCCCGCCGGGATAGCGCCAAACTCCGGCGGACACGGCGATAAAATCGGCGCCGGCGCGTATCAGGGGCTCTGCGTTATCGAGCGTGACGCCACCTATGGCGACGCTCGACGTCTCCATCGTCTCGGCCCAAACCTCCAATGTCTCGATGTCGGCGCGGATTTGCGCGTCCTTCGTGGCGGTGGGATAGAAAGCGCCGAACGCCACGTAATCGGCGCCGGCTTCGGCCGCTTCCATCGCGAGGTGGCGCGAGTTGTGACAGGTGACGCCGACAATGCGGTTGTCGCCCATGATCGCGCGGGCCTCGGCATAGGGCGTATCCTGCTGGCCGACATGCACGCCGTCAGCGCCGAGTTCGGCCGCTAGATCGGGCCGGTCGTTTAGGATAAAGGCCGCTCCCGAATCCTGCGTCATCTGCATCAGCGCGCCGGCGGCGGCGCGCACGGCCTCGTCCGACGCGTCCTTCACCCTTAATTGCACCGCCGCCACCGGGCCGCCGGACAGCGCGGTTTCGAGGTCTCGCGCGAACGCCCGCAGATCGAAGGTTGGGGGCGTGACAAGGTAAAGCTGGCAGGGCGAACTGGGCATCGCGCGGTTGCTTGGGCTAGGTTAAGCTCCAGTGCAAGGCGGCGGGGGGTAGGCCATGCGAATTTTTCTGATCGCCGGTTTGGCGCTGCTGGCGTCCTGCCAGACCATGTCGCCAGAGGCCTGCCAGACGGCAAATTGGCGCGCGCTTGGCGAAGTGGACGGCGCCGCCGGGGCTACCCTTTCAAAATTCGAGGCGCGGCAGAACGATTGCGCCAAGACCGGCGTCACCGCCGATTTCGCGTCCTATGCGCTGGGGCGCGACTACGGCTTGCAGACGTTCTGCCAGCCCGCTTCGGGCTTCCGCGCGGGGCTCAGCGGCTATTCCTATGCCGGCGTCTGCACAGGCCACATGGAAGCCGATTTCATGCTTGGCTATAGCGATGGCGCGCGCGCCTATGCGGCGCGCCAGGAGATGTCGAGCGCCGAGAGCGCGGTAGCTTCCGCGCGCAGCGAACGCGATCGGTTGCAGGACAAGATTAAGGCGTTCGAGGAAACGCTGCGCAAGCCCGGCGCGACCGATGCGGAAAAAGCCGAAGCCCGCAGACGGATCAACGAAGTGCAGGACGACCTGCGCCGCGCCCGCGATCGTATCCGCGATGCGGAGAGCGACAGAGATCGCGCAGGCTATGGGCTGGATCGCGTACGGTTTGACATCGGGAGCCGGTGGGGTAGCTGGTAGCGCACTAGAGTAGGAAAGGGAGTGGCATGAAGACTTTTATGGCAGTTTATCTCGGCACGGCGCCCGGCGCACAGAGCGAGAACTCGGCGTGGGGTAAGCTCGACGAAGCAACGCGAAACGAGCGCGCCGCCGCCGGCATGAAGGCTTGGCAGGATTGGCAAATCAAGCACGCGGACATCATCGTTCAGGATGGCGGTCCGCTCGGCAAAACCAAGCGGGCAAACCCGAACGGTATTGCCGACGCCAAAAATGCGATGACCGGCTACGTCGTCGTGCGCGCGGATTCCCATGAGGCGGCGGCGCTCCTGTTCGAAAACCACCCGCATTTCACGATGTTTCCAGGCGAGGCCGTAGAGATTATGGAATGCCTGCCGATGCCGGGGCGCTAAAGCCACGGCCGAAAACAAAGGCCCGGCGATAAAGCCGGGCCTTTGTTTGTCTTGCGTTTCGGTGTTTACGCCGCCTTCGCCGCCGCTTTGCCGATCTTCGCATCAAGCTCGCCGCTGAGATAGCGCTTCGCCATTTGCGCGGTGGAGAGCGGTTTGATCTTGCTGGCCATGCCTTCGGCGCCGAATTCCTGGAAGCGCTGGATGCAGACCTTGCGCATCGCTTCTTTCGCGGGCTTCAAATAGGCGCGCGGATCGAATTCGCCGGGATGTTCGGCGAAATATTTACGGATCGCGCCGGTGATCGCCATGCGGTTGTCGGTGTCGATATTGATCTTGCGCACGCCATGCTTGATGCCGCGCTGGATTTCCTCGACCGGCACGCCCCAGGTTTGCGGCATTACGCCGCCATGGGCGTTGATCACGTCCTGCAGATCCTGCGGCACGGACGAAGAGCCATGCATCATGAGGTGCGTGTTGGGCAGGCGGCGGTGAATCTCTTCGATCACGTTCATTGCCAGCACCGCGCCATCAGGCTTGCGTGAGAACTTGTAGGCACCGTGGCTTGTGCCCATCGCAACGGCGAGCGCATCGACCTGCGTGCTCTTCACGAAATCGACTGCTTGATCGGGATCGGTGAGCAATTGGGAATGATCGAGCCTGCCGTCGAAGCCGTGGCCGTCTTCCTTGTCGCCCATGCCGGTCTCGAGATTGCCAAGCACGCCTAGCTCGCCTTCGACCGAGACGCCGCAGGCGTGGGCCATATCGACGGTCTGCTTGGTCACGGCGACGTTGTATTCGTAATCGGCGGGCGATTTGCCGTCGGCCTTGAGCGAGCCGTCCATCATCACGGAGGTGAAGCCGTACTGGATGGCCGTCGCACACGTGGCGGGCGAGTTACCGTGGTCCTGGTGCATGCAGACCGGGATGTTCGGGTAAAGCTCGACCAGCGCATCGATCAGACGCGCGAGCACGATATCGTTGGCGTAGGAGCGGGCGCCGCGGCTGGCCTGGATGATAACGGGCGCGTCAACCTTCTCGGCCGCCTCAAGGATCGCGAGACCCTGTTCCATATTGTTAATGTTGAACGCCGGAAGGCCGTAATCATGCTCGGCGGCGTGGTCGAGAAGCTGTCTTAGCGTGATGCGGGCCATGTCTACCTTCGTCCCTTGATACCCCAATCGTGCAAAATCTATTCCGCCGCGGCGCGCTGCGCGGCTTCTTCCGCCGTGCGCTGTCGTTTGTCGCGGGCCGCGTCCTGACGCTCGCCTATCCAGAGCAGGAGAGCGAAGAAAAGAAGGCCGGCAAATGATCCCCAAAAGCCGTCAATCATCTAGTCCTCCAGGGATTCGAGAAGCCGCATGGCGTGGCGATGGAAAATATACGCCACCATGCCGGCGATGACCAATTTTACGGCGCCTTCGATGGTCAGCACGCCCACGACCGCCGGCTGGATAACGCCAACGGCAAGAAAGCCTAGCCCAACGGCGTTAAAGCTCGTCGCTTGCAGCTTTGTGCGCTCATTTCGCGCAACCTTGCCGATCCCGCGCATGTCCGATCCCGGATTAACCCCACGCCATGCTAGCGGCTCGTGATCAGGTTGTCTTCAGCGCCTCAACCCCCGGCAGGGGCTTGCCTTCCATCCATTCCAGGAACGCGCCGCCTGCCGTCGAAATGAAGGTAAAATCGTCGGCCACCCCCGCATGGTTCATGGCCGAAACCGTGTCGCCGCCGCCAGCGACAGCGATCAGCTTGCCTTCCTTGGCCAGCTTCGCCGCTTCTTGCGCGGCTTCCACGGTGCCCTTGTCGAAAGGCGGGATTTCGAACACGCCGAGCGGACCGTTCCAAATCAGCGTCTTTGAATTCGCCATGGCGCGTTTCAGGCGGGCCACCGTCTCCGGGCCTGCATCGAGAATGCGCTCATGCTCGTCGACATTGCCGAGCGCGCGCACGCGCGTCGGCACGCCCGCGGCCATCTGTTCGGCCACGACGATGTCGATCGGCAGGAACAGCTTGCAATTGTTCTGGCCGGCAAGGCGGATGATCTCGCGCGCGGTTTCGGCGAGATCCTTCTCGCAGTACGACGCGCCCACGTCATGGCCCTGCGCATAAAGGAACGTGTTGGCCATGCCGCCGCCAATGGCGAGCTTGTCCAGCTTGGTCACGAGGTTCTTCAGCAGGTCGAGCTTGCTCGATACCTTGGAGCCGCCAACAATGGCGAGCACCGGGCGCTCCGGATCGCCCAGAGCGCGGTCGAGATAGTCCAGCTCTCGCTCCATGCTCTTGCCGGCATAAGCCGGTACGAGGTGCGCAACGCCCTCGGTGGAAGCGTGCGCGCGGTGCGCGGCGGAGAACGCGTCGTTGACATAGATATCGCCGAGCTTCGCCATTTCCGCGGCCAGCGCCGGATCGTTCTTTTCTTCGCCGGCGTGGAAGCGCGTGTTTTCTAGCAGGATCACGCCGCCGGGCGCCAGCGCGCCGATCGCCTTGGCGGCCTCTGGCCCGACGCAATCATCGGCGAACGCCACTGGCGCACCGAGCAGTTTGGACAACGGCCCCGCCACCGGCTTCAGTGACATTTCCGGCACGCGCTTGCCTTTCGGCCGGTCGAAATGCGCCAGCAGCGCGATCTTCGCGCCTCGCTTGCGCAGCGCTTCGATCGTCGGCAGGGCGGCGCGCAGGCGGGTATCGTCGCTGACTAGTCTTTCGTCGTTCGGGCCGTGCGTCATCGGCACGTTGAAATCCACGCGCACGAGCGCACGCTTGTTGTTCAGGTCGGCCTCGTCGAGGCGGCGGAACTTGCCCATCATTTCTTCGGCTCAGCCAATAAAGTCGCGCTTACCCAGCGGCACGCCGTTATGGCGCAGGATCAAATAAGTCGTGGTGATGTGGAACATGATGTTCGGCATCGCCACCTTGGTCAGGTAGATGGCGCCCGGCTCGGTTTCTTTCGTCGTCGGCGAGGTGCTGAACGTGACCGGGCGGATCTCGGCGCCTTCCATCGCTTCGGGGTTGATCGCGGCCAGAATGTCGAGCGTGCGCTTGATCAGGGCGCGCGAGGATTCGAGCGTCGCGGGGCCGCGTTCGTAATCCGGCGGCTCCGCGCCAGCCAGACGGCAGCCGAGATTCTTTGCGAATGAACAGGCGATGAATATCTGCGCGCCGAGCGGGAACATGTCCGGCGCCAGGCGCGATTGCATGAGCACGTCGATGTCGAATTTCTTTTCGGCCGCGTAGGCTTCTGCCTTGTCCAGCATGGCGAGGGTATTGTTCAGCGCGCGCGTGCAGGCGCCGACGCTGGCATCGTAAATAAATGATGTCATCTGTTTCCCCCAGGTATCAGCGATCCAATGCCGTAAGCGCAGGCAAGAAATACAAGAATCAGCGCCAGCGAAACTGCCGCAGAAACCACCAGTTTCGCCGTGCTCATCCCGGCGAGATGTTTGAGTCCAGCGCGCCGGTTCCATATCCAATAGCCGATCATCGCCGCGGCGTGCAGCGCCAGCTGCCAGATCGGGGCGCGGGTCCAGCCCAGCACGCCCGCCACAGCGACAAAGCCAAGCTCAACCGCTGCATTGACCACGTTCGGCTGACGAGCCGCCACCGCGCTAAATCAGCTTGGCGAACGCGACCGCCGTATCGCTCATGCGGTTCGAGAAGCCCCACTCATTGTCGTACCAGCTAAGGATCGAGACCATCGTTCCTTCCATTACCTTCGTCTGATCCATGTGGAAGATCGAGGAATGGGGGTCGTGGTTGAAGTCCATCGAGACGTTCGGCGCATTGGTGTAGCCGAGCACGCCTTTCAGCGGACCATCCGCGGCCGCCTTGATAAGAGCGTTGATTTCCTTCGTGTCCGTCGCGCGCTTGGCGATGAATTTGAAATCCACCACCGACACGTTCGGCGTCGGCACGCGGATCGACATGCCGTCCAGCCTGCCCTTGAGATCGGGGATCACGAGGCCGATTGCTTTCGCAGCGCCCGTGGAGGTCGGGATCATGTTCAACGCGGCGGCGCGGGCGCGGTAAAGATCCTTGTGCATCTGATCCAGCGTCGGCTGATCGTTCGTATAGGAATGGATTGTTGTCATCATGCCGTGATCGATGCCGATCGCGTCGTGCAGCACCTTCACCACCGGCGCGAGGCAGTTCGTGGTGCATGAGGCGTTGGAGATTACCTTGTGATCCTTGGTCAGGCCCTGATGGTTGACGCCATAGACGACCGTGAAATCCGCGCCATCTGCCGGGGCCGAAACGATGACGCGTTTGGCGCCGGCGTCGAGGTGGGCGGCAGCCTTGTCGCGCGCGGTGAATATGCCTGTGCATTCCATCGCCATGTCGACGTCGAGGGCGCTGTGCGGCAATTCAGCCGGATTTTTGATTGCGGTGACTTTGATCGGCTTGCCGTTGACGATGATCGAATCGCCTTCGATCTCGACGTCAGCCGGGAAGCGGCCGTGGACGCTGTCAAAACGGAGCAGGTGGGCGTTGGTTTCGACCGGGCCGAGATCATTAATCGCGACGATCTCTACATCTGTCCGTCCGCTTTCAACGACGGCGCGAAGTACGTTGCGCCCAATTCGCCCAAAACCGTTGATAGCAACCCGCACGCCCATATTTGCTCCTTTTCGACCCCAAGTAAGCAAAATATGCGCCCAGGCCGTTGTGGAAAGTGCGGTGTTTAGGCAGGTTCCGCGGCCCCGTCCACAGCGCCGAGGCCGGACGAATGGTCGCCCGGGGAACACCTGGCGTTATGAGGAGATCAAATGGCCAAGCAGAAAGTCCCAGCCAAGCCCGCCGACAAACGCATCAGCGAGGCGTTTTCGGCGCTCGAGGCAGAATTGGACAAGTACGGCAAGGCGCCGGCTGAGCGCGCGGCGCTTAAGGCGTCTGTGGCCAAGCTGCGCGAAGCGGTCGGCAAGGTCTGACCCGCGCCTTGAGCCGAGGCGGCCTCAGCCCTACGTTACGCGCGGGCGGTTGCTGCAGCGTGCGAGAAGCGCAAGCATCTCTCGGGCCGTACATTCTCTCCAGGGAGCTGTCCCTGACCCGGGCCCTGGCCTGGGTCACATGGCGCCCACCTAGCGTGCTAGGGTCTGAGGGGATGAGTCGCATTCACGGCGCAGGTGGCGCCGCCCGCTTAACCCGATGAGCGAAGCCTCGCTCGAAAGCCGCAAGGCCGAGGCGCGGCGCATGGCGCGCGCCAAGCGTCAGGCCGGCGCCGATCCGCAAGCGGCGCGCCTTCTTATCAGGATGTTTCCGCCAACCCTTGCTGGTGCGGGGGTCATTGCCGGCTATTGGCCGTTGGGTTCGGAAATCGACCCAAGGCCTCTTTTGCTGACGCTGGGCGAAGTGGGTGCGCCGCTGGCGCTGCCGCGCGTGGATCACCGCGACGGCCCCTTTAGCTTCCGCTGCTGGAAGGACGGGGACGCGCTTTCTCCGGATTCGTTCGGCATTCTCTCACCGGCGCCTAGCGCCGCGGCGGTGCAGCCGGTGATCATCCTGACCCCGCTGCTGGCGTTCGACCGGGCAGGCGGGCGGCTCGGCCAGGGCGGCGGCCATTACGACCGGGTGCTGGCCAGCCTGAAACCCAGAGGCGCGATCGCCGTGGGCCTGGCCTATGCCATCCAGGAGGTCGTCGAGGTTCCCACCGGCGCGCACGATCAGCGGCTGGACTGGATCATTACGGAACGCGAAGCGATTAGGGTGCGGGCGTGACAGCGCCGGGCAAAACCCACTAGAAGCGCCCCGCTTGAGGAACATCCATGGCCGGCCATTCCAAATTCGCCAACATCCAGCACCGCAAGGGCGCACAGGATAAACGGCGTGCGTTGCAATTCACAAAACTGGCGCGCGAGATCCAGGCGGCGGTGAAGCTGGGCGGATCTGATCCCGGCTCCAATGCGCGGCTCTACCGCGCCATCGCCGCCGCGCGCGCCGAGAGCATGCCGAAGGACAATATCCAGCGCGCCGTGGATCGCGGCGCCGGCGGCGGGCAGGAAGATTACAAAGAAGTGCGCTACGAAGGATTCGGCCCCGGCGGCGTCGGCGTGATCGTCGAATGCCTGACTGACAATCTGAACCGTACCGCTGGCGATGTGCGCGCCGCCTTCACCAAAAGCGGCGGCAATCTGGGCCAGTCCAATTCCGTGACCGTCGGCTTCAATCACGTCAGCGAAATCCGTTATCCGCTCGCCGCCGCCAGCGAAGACGCGATGATGGAGGCGGCGATCGATGCCGGCGCGGAGGATGTCGCCATCGAGGGTGAGGAGCACGTGATCACGTGCGAGCGCAATGCGCTGAGCGAAGTCTCGCGCGCGCTGACCGCCAAATTCGGCGATCCGGCCAGCGCCAAATTCGTCTGGCGCGCGCAGAACGAAGTGCCGGTCTCTGGCGACGCCGCCGCCACGCTGATCAAGCTGATCGGCCAGCTCGAAGATCTGGACGACGTGCAGACCGTCTACACAAACCTCGACATCTCTGACGAAGAGATGGCGACGCTGAACGTTTAGAATAGCTGGTGCGCGATGGTGCTGGCCACTTCCTGGCTTGGAGGCGCGCATCGGATTGTAACCGCGTCGCCAGGGCGTGACCGCGGCGATCTAACCCGCAAGCGGTAAGTCTGGCCGAGCTTCAGTTTCGTGGGCGGGAGGTCGATGTTCCTCCAAGTATTGTCCGCGAGGCTGGCGCTGTCGAATGAGCGCTTGGCGATCGTTCGTCCGCGCTCGTCATCGATTGATACGATGATCTGCTTGCTGTTACGCCGCGCATAAGTCGCAAAACATAATTGCACGTGACGCAGGCGTGGGCGTTTTGCAACGAAGTGCTGAGCGGCTTCGTGTCGTCCCCAAATCTCGCCGCAGTGTTCGCTGGTGTCGTACTGAGCGGAAAAGGGCAGGGACGAATCCTCGGCGATGGCCCTGGGCAGTTCGCCGATGTGATTGAGGTAAGCGGAAATCAGACTGATGGTTTCGCCCCGATTTGACGGGATGCTGACGGCATTGAGATCGCGCCAGACCTGTCTCAGTTTTGCGACGTTCCGTCGGTCGTAAAGGTTGTTCTTCTCGTAAAATGCCGGGTCGCCCATTACGACGAGTTTTTGGAATTCGACGTGCGCCGCGCCCAACGCCTGCGCGTTCCGCACGAAGTCCGCGATCCCATCGCAATTATGCAGGCCAAGCAGCATGTTCATGCGGATTTCCGGCGATTGCGCGCCGATTTTGGCCTTGGCCTCCTGAAGTACGGCGATGCTTCGGCGTACCCGGTCCAGAGACCCCATGACGCGCGTGGCGGCGTAGACGGCGGGATCAAAACTATCGATCGAGAAGGATACAATGTCGATAAAGCGGAATCGCAACAGGAATTCGGCCCATCGCTGGTCAAGGTGTTGGCCGTTGGTCGTAATCCTCAACCGGAAACCGGGAGAAACGTGCTCTCCGAGATCTTGCAACAGTCTTACGAGCGGGTTTCTGTCGAACGGAATATCGAAGAGCTCCCCGCCCACCAGATCGATGTAGGACAGATAAGGGTAGAGCGCCTTCAGTCGCGTGAGAACGATATCCGGGACGATATTGAGCGTGGGTTTCTTGAGTTCCGGAGGTATGATGCCGAAGCAGCACATCGGGCAGCGCAGAGAGCAATAATTATAGAGCTGCAAGGACAGGAAGTCGGGATACGCCGATAGAGCCGTTTCGCCCGCGGCCCGTTGCTGCGCAAGCATGGATTGGTTTTCGTCGTAAGAAACCGGGCTTTTGTGGGCGGGCGCCTTCGCACAGCTTTTGGTCTCAAACGTCGGAAACACATAATCGTCAATGTCGAAATTGGCCGCGTACATATCGGGCCGTTTCGCCGTAAGCCAGCAGCATGTCGGTGGGCACCCGGTTTCCAGATAACGATCCTCGGCGAACAAGCCGCGTGCCGCTTGTACGGGCGGGGAATTCCAAAATTCCTCTAGCGTCTGCGTAACGAGGCTGCCTTCGGCCTTCCGCCGGCCGCAAAAGCTGATGGAGCCATCGTTCCAGACAAAAAGCCCGGTCCATGGCGCAGAGCAGATGGACTGCATGGCGATCCTCCAAGACACCCCAACATTGCACGCGGCGCTTTTCGGTCAAGCGGGAGTCTGCGGTGCAGAGCGGCAGGTCGGTTCTGGGCCTTGATTTGCATGGCGCCGCATGCTGCTTGCGCCGACTGACACGGGAATGATTGATGGCCGGCAAGGCGGTTCTTGGCATTGAGAACGGCATGTTCTCGCACGGCTCCGCGCCGGTGTTCGAGAATGTCACGTTCATGCTTGATGACTCGCGCACGGGGCTGGTGGGGGAGAACGGCGCCGGCAAGACCACGCTGCTGAAATGCCTGACGGGCGAGGCTGATCTGAACAGGGGGCAGATCATCCGCTCCAGCTCGCTGCATTTTGCCTATCTGGCGCAGGACATTCCCGACGAGCTGCAAAAGCTCACCGTGCGCCAGGTGCTGGAACGCTCGCTCGCGCGCGTGCAGGGCCATGACGATTGGAAGATCGACGTTCTGCTCGATGAAATGCACATCGCGTATGAGGATGGCGAGCGCCTGTTCTCCACGTTCTCCGGCGGCTGGCAGCGGCTGATGCTGATCGCGGCCGCCACGAGCCTCGAAGAGCCGGACATCCTGATCCTCGACGAGCCGACCAACCACCTCGATATCGCGCATCTCAATCGCCTTGAGGACTGGCTGCTGAACAACACGCGTGTGCCGATGCTGATCGTCAGTCACGACCGCGAGTTCCTCAACAAGATCACCAACCGCACGATCTTCCTGCGCCCCGATGGCGCGCACGTATTCAAGGCGCCGTTCGCGCAGGCGCGCGAGGAATTGCTCCAGCGCGACGAAGCCAACGCCAAGCAGCGCCACCTCGAAGGAAAAGAGATCGACCGGCTGCACAAGATGGCCATGCGCTACAAGGCGTGGGGCGTGCTCAACTCGAACTTCCACAAGCGCCAGAAGGCGACCGAAAAGCGCATCGACCGGCTGAAGGATGAGCGCACGGAAGCGTTCGTCGCCAAGGATCGCGAACTGAAGCTCAGCGATGCGGGGATGGAAGCCAAGGTCGCGCTGCGGCTGGAAAACCTTACAGTGACGACGCCGGACAAATCCCGCGTGCTGTACAAGATTGACCGGCTGTTGATCCGTCCGGGCGAGCGCATCGCGCTGCTCGGCGCCAACGGGGCGGGGAAAACGATGCTGCTCAGCGCCATCGCCGCAGCCTACGATCCGAAGCGCGAGCATTACGACAGCACCAGCCCGATCCGCTTCAGCCCTTCGGCCAAGACGGTGTTTTTCGATCAGCGGATGAAGCAATTGCCGCTGGATACAACGCCGCTGGCTTACGTGACCGAGGGCAATGTCGTCAGCCGCTCCAACGCAAGCGCGGTGCTGGCGAAGGCGGGCTTTTCGTATGAACGCTCGCAGAACCCGATCAAGGGGCTGAGCTATGGCGAACGCTCGCGCCTGATCTTCCTGCGCATGCGTCTGCTGCAGCCAAACTTCTACCTGCTCGACGAGCCAACCAATCACCTTGATATCGAGGGCCAGGAAGATCTGGAGACGCAGCTGGAAGAGGCGGAGGTCGCCTGCCTGTTCGTCAGCCACGATCGCTTCTTCACGCGCAACGCCGCGACGCGCTTCTTGGAAATCCGCAACGGCAAACTGGTCGCGATCGAAGATTCAGATGAGTTCTTCGAGCGCCAGAAGCTGGCTGCCTGAAAAGCTCAGAAAATCAGAGGCGCGACGCTCGCGCGCCGCGCCCCCGCACTTTGCACTGCGCTATGATCAGAACGCGTAGCGGGCGACCAGTTGATAGACCGGCCCGGCGCTCTCAGTTTCAAGTTCGTATTCGTCGAAACTCCGCGCCCGCTGATCGGCGGCGGTGAGGAATTTGTTGAACGTTTCGTCCTTGGTTTCGTCCAGCAGGTTCGAGCCGGTGAAGCGGATCGTGAAGCGCTCGCCAATGCGGTGCTCGACGAAGACCTCCAGATCGGGACCATAAGAGGTTATGACCTCCTCGCTCACGATCCGGCTGAACGCATCGCCCTGTTTGCGATAAGTGGCGCCGAACGAGCTGTTCAGCATCGGCAAATCCTGGATGAAACCGATGTTAAACACCGACTCGGCCTGCGAGTTGAAGGTGCGCGAGCCGAATTCGTCATCGACATCGCTGTCGAGCCACGAATAGTTCAGGAACACGCCGGTGTTGTCCAATCCGATTAACGAGAGCGGCGTGGAGAGATCGAACTCAGCGCCCCAGACCGAGCCTTCGCCCGTGTTGCGCGCGGAGTAGACGAAGCGGTTCGCCGCCGCGGGCGCCGCCACGGACGCACTGCCACGAGCGCCGGTGTTGTAGATTTCGATGAGATCGGAAACATCACGGTAGAAGAAGTTCAGGCCCGCAATGCCGGCTTTGCCGATACGGCGCTCGTAACCGAGGTCAAAGCCCCAAGCCGTTTCAGGCTCAAGCGCAGGATTGCCCTCGAAATCGTTCTCGCCGAGTTCTTCCTCCAACGTCGCCGGGGAAAGGAACCCAAAGCTCGGATAGCGCACCGTGCGCGCCGCAGAAGCCAGGATGCGATCGACCGGCGTGATGCTCCATTTCATATGGACGGAAGGCAACAGGATTTCCGAAGACGCTTCCGCCGATGCGCCAGCGGTGCGGTCGTCGATCGTGGTTTCGGTAGTTTCGTAGCGCAGGCCGGTTTCCCATTCGATCGCACCGGCCTTGCCGGACAGCATCACATACGGGTCGAGGCGTTCACGTGTTATTGTGTTGTCGCCGCCAGGGACAGCGGTGAGAGGGCCGTCGGCCGGAATGAGGCTCGCCGCCGGACGCGCGCCGGGCGTGTTGGACCCGGCCGCCAGATTGAAGCGGATGCGCGGAATCTCGCGCACCAGATTCTCGCGCTCCTTGTTTTCGTATTGCACGCCGAACTCAAGCGTGTTTTCGCCGAGCGGCATCTTGTGTTCGAGCTTGGCGCTAAATTCCTGGTCTTCCAGATTGGTGCGCGAAGCATCGCGCGTGAAGCGGTCGCCTTCCGGGTAAGGGATGGCGTCGCGGCGGAATTCGTTTTCTTCCTCAAACTCGAACGCGTCGTTCGTAAAGCGCGCGAAGCCGAGCTTCATGGCCGTCTCTCCGCCCAGCAGCGAGAATGTGTAGCCGCCGCTGAGCGAATAGCTTTCCTGCTCAATATCAAGGTCGTTGTCGTTGACAGTGAGGATGTTCGCCGGCGCGACGACGCCGCCGTTGTATTCGATGGAATCTTCGTCTTGCGTGCGGTCGGTCTTTACATAGAAGCCGTTCAACTTCAATTCGCCGCCGGCCAGCGGCGATATCCAGCTGAAATTGCCGGAATAATCAGTGCCGTCGCGTATGTCGGTCTGCACTTCCGAATTGTTGAGCGCGGCGCCAGGCGCGTCATAGCGCAGGCTCAGCTTGTCTTTCGGGTTGTGGCGATCCTGCAAGTTAGCGCCGACCATCAGCCGGCCCGCGCCGACAGCGCCTCCCCAGACGCCGCCCAGCGTCTTGCCCCAGGTTTCGTCATTGGGGAAGTAAAGCGCGCCGGCGCGGATATAGCCGCCGTCGAGCGTAAAGGCGTCGCGCATCACAATGTTGATCGCGCCCGCGACGGCGTCGCCCGAGCGGTTGGCCGATGGGCTGCGTACGATTTCGACGCGCTCGATCAGTTCGGCTGGGATGCGATCGACGAAGAACGCGCCGTCTGCGCCGTTGCCGAAGGCGCCCGAGCTGTCGCCCGCGCCCGGCACGCGCTCGCCATTGATCAGAATTTGCGTGTAGGCCGGATCAAGGCCGCGCAGGCGCACGCCGTCGCTTTCCAGCACGTCGGACAGGAAGCTGACGCTGGGAACGCGCTTCAGCGCATCGCCGGCCGTTAGCGGCTCGAAACGCTGAAAATAATCCAGGCCGTAATCGAGGACCGGCGAAGGACCATCAGTGCGGTTGCGGTACGCGATCTGGCCTTGGACGACGATCGCTTCAGAGCTTACCGGCTCCCGCGTCGCGATCGGCGCGTCGGCGCTTTGCGCGTGCGCCATGCCCGCCGACAGCGCGACCATGCTCACGACACCGAGCACGCGCTGCACGTAATTACGTCCTTGATTCATTTTTCAGTCCCCACCAGAAAGAGCGCGGCGTTTAGGGGGCTTGTGTGACAACTCCAATTCAACTTTGTGACAATTACTCGCGTGGCGTTGTGCGCCTTTTGCGTCTGCGTTTTCTCGTTGCTGTGTCTTGCTCTGTTGCGCTAGCCGCATGCGCACACGCGCCTTCAGTTTCTGCGGTCCGCGAGACCGCTGCTGTGTCCCAGGTGGGCGATGCGGCCGACGATCCAGCGATCTGGGTTGCGCCGCAGGCCGATCAAAGCCTCGTGATCGCGACGCAAAAAAAAGGCGGCCTCTACGTTTTCGATCTTGCGGGAAAGATTGTGCAGGAAGCGCCCGGCGGATTGCCGAACAATGTCGATCTGCGCCCGGAATTTCCGTGGCGTGATGGCGCGGGCGTGCTGGTCGGGGCAAGCGATCGTAGCGACAATGCGATTGTGCTCTGGCGGTTTGATCCGCAGACGCGCCAACTCGACGCCAATCCGCGCGCGCGGATCGCGACAGGATTTCCGGAGGTATACGGCTTCTGCCTCGGGCGTATCGGCGCCGATTGGGTGGCGGTCGCGACCGGCAAGGTTGGTGAAGTTGGCGTATGGCGCCTGACGCTGGGCGAGAACGGCGCCGTGCAGGGCGCGCGCATTGTCGATTTCAATCTGGGCTCGATCACCGAGGGCTGCGTCGTCGATGATGAAGCCGGAACGCTCTATCTGGGCCAGGAATTGGTCGGCATCTGGCGCACGCCGCTCAACGATTCCACCGGCGCGGCGCGCAAATTGATCGACCGCGTCGGCGGCGGCCAGCTCGTCGCCGATGTCGAGGGGCTCACGATTTATCTCGGCCCCAACGGCGCCGGTTATCTGATCGCCTCGGTGCAAGGGCGCTCGCACTTCGCCGTTTATGACCGCGGCGGCGAGAACGCCTATCGCGGCTCATTCCGCATCGGCGCTTCGGCGGATGGTCTTGCAGATCGGGTGTCCGGCACGGACGGGATCGACGTAACCTCCGTCCCGCTCGGTCCGGATTATCCCGCGGGTATGTTCGTTGCACAGGACGACGAAAACAAATCGCCAGCCACGCTGCAGAACTTCAAATACGTATCCTGGGCCGATATCGCCGCAACGCTGGGGCTGTGACCGGCGTTGGTTGTGCCGCAAACGGAACGCGCCGCAACGCATTGAGCGTTGCGGCGCTTCCGTTGCGGTCTGTTAGCGAGAAGCCAAAGTCTCGCTTAGGACGATCATTTTCTTGTCGCCATTGAGCTGCTCGACGTAGGCGGCCAGCGCGGGTATTTCCGCAACCGCTTCTTGCACGGAGGCCTGCTCGCATTCTTTCCTGAGGACGTATTGTTGTATGTGGAGCAGACTGAACTCCTCGCGGCACACTTTCAGCGCCGCCGCGGTGATCTTTTGGTGCAGAGTGGCGATTGATGCTTCGCTCGCCAGGTCATCTTGCGTGTAGGGCACGACGACGCGGTCTGCCGCGAAGGCTTGTGAGGTAGCGAGGCAGCCGACAAAAAAGGCTGAAAGAAGTAAAGAGCGCATATTACATTTTCCTTCTTGATAATCCCTCTCGCTCTGGCCGCACCTCCCGCCGTTTCTGGTTGTGGTGGTATCGGCGGTCGTTTAGGCGGCTTCCATAAAATAAATGAGACAGCGTCATTAATTTTGTGAATGGACGGGCTCAGCCTAAACGGCGGTCACTTGAGCCCAAATCAGGGGCAGCGTAGCCCGCCCTCGCCCTGTGAAGAACATTTCGTAAACCTCGAATCCCCATAAGCATTTCCCATGTCCGGCTTGCGCCTTATGGGAATTGATCCTGGCTTGCAGAAATGCGGGTGGGGGATCGTCATCTCTGACGGGCAGCGGCTTTCTTATGTCGCCCATGGCGTGATCAAGCCGCCGACGCAGATTTCACTGGCGGAGCGGTTGCTGGTGCTGATGCGGGAGCTGAGCGCGGTGATCGGCGCGCATGAGCCGCACGAGGCGGCTGTGGAGGAAACCTTTGTCAATGCCAATGCGCGCTCGGCGCTGGCGCTGGGCCAGGCGCGCGGGGCGGCGATGATCGCGCCGGCGCAGGCGGGGCTGCCGGTTGCGGAATATTCCCCGGCCGTGATCAAGAAGGCGCTGGTCGGCAACGGCCAGGCCGATAAGGATCAGGTGGCGTTCATGGTGCGGCGGCTTCTGCCGGCGGCAGGAGCGGTCAGCGCCGACGGCGCCGATGCGCTGGCGGTGGCTTTGTGCCACGCCTCGCACAGCGCTTACCGGAGGAAGACCGGCGGATGATTGGCCAATGATTGGATTGCTAAAAGGCGTCGTCGCCGCCATTGGCGAAGACAGCGCGCTGATCGAGGTCAATGGCGTCGGTTACGTCGTGCAGGCGGGCGGGCGCACGCTCGCGCGCATGGTCATTGGCGAAACCACGATCGTGCATATCGAAACCCATGTGCGCGAAGACGCGATCAAGTTGTTCGGCTTTCTGTCGGAAGAAGAGCGCGCCTGGTTCGTTCATCTGCAATCGGTGCCGAGCGTCGGCGCCAAGGTGGCAGTGAACATCATCGACGCGCTGACGCCGCAGGATTTGATGGACGCGGTGGCGCTGGGCGATAAGGCCAGCGTTTCGCGCGCCAATGGCGTGGGCCCCAAGCTCGCCGCGCGCATCGTGCAGGAACTGGCCGGCAAAGCGCCCGCGCGGGGCTTCATGGCCAGCGATTTCGCGGCTTCGCCGAAAGCTGCCGCAAGCTCTGGATCGAGGGCGCCGCGCAGCGATGCGGTTTCCGCTCTGGTCAATCTCGGTATCGATCAAGCCACCGCCTCGCGCGCTGTCGCGGCGGCGATGAAGACGTTCGATGAAGACCCTTCGACGCCGGAATTGATCCGCGTCGCGTTAAGGGAAGTGAACCGCTAGCGTCTTCAGCGCTTGGTGCGTTGGATCGAGGGTGACATGGACCGCAACGATGTTCGCGAAAAGAGCCGCAAGGCTTTGTCTGGCGGCAAAGTAAAGCTCGTCGAGCTAACGCTCGATGCGCCGCGCCAGTTCGGCGGGATGATGGAAAATATCTCGCGCGAGATCGTTCTGCGCGAGGACGCGGCGGCGGCGCTGGTGCATGACGTTCAGCGCGATCTCTTCATTCTGTGCGAGCAGTTTCGCTTTGCCGCCTATGAACGCGGCGAGGGCTGGCTGGTCGAACTGGTCGCGGGCAAGGTCGACGGCGATGAAACGCCGGAGGCGTGCATCAAACGCGAGATCGAAGAAGAGATCGGCTACCGCGCCCATAAGGTTGAGCCGGTGACGATGTATTACCCCGCGCCGGGCTATTCGACCGAGCGGATGCACCTTTTCTATGCGCCAGTGAAAACCGCCGATTTGGTCAAGGCCGATGCGCGGGGTGTGGACGAGGGCGAGGACATCCGCCGCGTGGAATTGCCGCGCGCGGAATTCCTGGATCGGCTGGATAAGCGTGACTTCCTCGACAATAAGGTGCTGGCCATGAGCGGCTGGGCGATTAAACGGTTCGGCTAGCAGGAGAGATCAGCACGTGAGCGTCAGGGACATTCCGCCGGGCCGTAATCCGCCGCATGAGGTCAATGCGTTCATCGAAATTCCGGCCGGCGGTCTGCCGGTGAAGTATGAGCTGGACCCGTCGTCATCGATCCTGTTCGTTGATCGCTTCCTGCACACGTCCATGCTCTACCCGTCGAATTACGGGTTCATTCCCAACACGCTCGGCGAGGATGGCGACACGCTGGATATTCTGGTGGTGACGCCGATGCCGGTCGTGCCCGGCTGCGTGATCCGCGCGCGGCCCGTAGGCGTGCTGCTGATGAGCGATGAGAAGGGCGTCGATGAAAAAATCCTCGCCGTGCCGGTCGATGCGCTCAATCCGTTCTACAAGGACGTAAAGACGCACGCCGACCTGCCACCGCTGCTGCTGGAGCAAATCACGCACTTCTTCACCCACTACAAGGATCTCGAGCCGGGCAAGAGCGCCAGCGTCGGCGAATGGTCCACGCTCGAAGTAGCGCACGAGCGGGTGATGCAATCCATCGAGCGCAAATGGCGCGACTTTAAATAAACCCGATGCGGGTGGTCTGCCCGGACTACGGAGCAAAGCCGGCAGACCGGCATTTTATTTCTCCGGCCGCTCGGTCAGTATGGGGCCGGCGCGGGCCGTGAACGAATTAGGAACCGAATCGCGCTAGGAGCGTCCCATGGCCGATTCCGCCGCCAATTCCCAGGAACGCATCTTGTCCGCCGCTCCCCAAGCCGGTGAGGGTGAAGGCCGCGCCCTGCGGCCGACCGGCTTCGCCGAATTCACCGGGCAGGGGCCTGCGAAAGCCAACCTTCAGGTGTTCGTCGATGGCGCCCGCGCGCGCGGCGAGGCGATGGACCATGTGCTGTTGTTCGGCCCGCCGGGCCTCGGCAAAACCACTTTGGCGCAGATTATCGCGCGCGAGCTGGGCGTCGGGTTTCGCTCCACGTCCGGCCCGGTGATCGCCAAGGCCGGCGATCTGGCGGCGCTGCTGACCAATCTCGAACCGCGCGACGTGCTCTTCATTGACGTAATTCATCGCCTCGCGCCGGCGGTGGAGGAAATCCTCTATCCCGCGATGGAGGATTATGCGCTCGACCTGATCATCGGCGAGGGGCCGAGCGCGCGCAGCGTGAAGATTGATCTGTCGCCGTTCACACTCGTCGGCGCCACCACGCGTGCAGGCCTGCTCGGCACGCCCTTGCGCGATCGCTTCGGCATTCCGGTGCGCCTCGAGTTCTATAATGCCGAAGAACTGACCAGCATCGTTGTGCGCGCGGGCGAAAAGCTCGGCGCGCCGATGACCAAGGATGGCGCGATGGAAATCGCCAAGCGCGCCCGCGGCACGCCGCGTGTGGCGGTGCGTCTCCTGCGCCGCGTGCGCGACTTCGCAGACAGCAGCGGCGGCGAAATTACCGCGAAACTCGCCGATGGCGCGCTGAAGCGCCTCGACGTCGATAGCGACGGCCTCGACCTGCTCGACCGGCGCTATCTCTCCTCGCTGATCGACATGTATGGCGGCGGCCCCGTTGGCGTCGACACGCTGGCCGCGGCTTTGTCCGAAGCGCGCGACGCGATCGAAGACATCATCGAGCCCTATCTGATGCAGCAAGGCTTCATCATGCGCACCCCGAGAGGGCGGATGGCGTGCGCTAAGGCTTATGAGCGGCTCGGGAAAAAAGCGCCGCCGGTGAGCGTGCAGCAGGCGGGGCTGTTTGAGGGGGATGAATAGGCGTTCTCAACCGGGCTATGACGGCCTAATATTTCCCCATGACCGATCTCACCATTGCGCTCGATGCAGCTACGGACTCGGCCCCTGAGCGGGTCGCTGAAGCCGCCAACAAGCCGAAAGCCGAGGTGGCCGCTGAAGCGCTGGCTTCATACCTGCGAGACCAGGCTGATCTGGAGGCTATGGTGCAGGAGGCGCGTGACGATTTCGCGGCCGGCCGCACCTTCACCTCGGATCAGATCGCCGAGAGCACGCGCGAGACGCTTTCATAAACCTCATCAAACGAAGTGCTGCCGGCAAGCGTGAAGGAAATTTGCTTGTTTGAAGGGGGAATGCTCTGACAACAACTAACCAGTGGCCGGCAAACCTTGACGCCTCGGCGCGCGTGGCTCGCGCACATGATCTAATTTCACACTTGATTGACGAGTTGCGAACACTGATCGCAATCAGTGAGGCCAATCGACATGTCATTTACAGTCCAGTCCTGGCATCACAAATCCCCCGATCCTATGCTGCAAACGCCTTTAATCTCTTCCAAGCTGTGTCTTTAAACTACGAGATTTTGCGAGCCTGCTCTCTTTGGGATTCTCCGAGCAAAGATCGCGCAAGCATACCGACGGTAATTAAACTGATCGACGATGGCGCATGTCTGTACGTGATTGAAAAGAACCTCAGTGATGGCAAGGCACGAACAACGCCTTATGCACTCGGGCATATGAAAGTCCTTCAGCATGCGATTGCGGTTGCGCGGAAAGTAGAGCAATCAAAATTCAGAACATCGCTATTTGAATTTCGAAATGCGCAGTTAGCGCACTCGCTGTTGTTTGAGAAACAGGCGGCGCCTGCCCGCCTTCCGAAATATGGATACGAGCGTCGTCTTTTGAGGGCGTCAGTTGCAATTGTAGAGCGATTGAATAACGGAGTCCGCAACTCCGGCTTTGCGTTTCAGATGGCTTTTGAACAAAGTCAGCGAAACGCTGCAGCGCTTTGGAAAGGATGCAAATTCGAGGTTCTTGAGTAGATCTATTAGTTGCGTCATTCTGGACGCGCGGAGCGCGATCCGGAATCCCGGCGCGGCCGTCAGGCCGCTTTCGACACGGGTAAAAGCGCCTTCGGCGCTGGCGGGATTCCGGGTTCGGCCTGCGGCCGCCCCGGAATGACGGCTTAAATACGTGCTCGGCCCCGGACAAACGCTGCGGGTTTTCAGAATACGCGGCACCCAAATTTGTTCGGCTGGACGGAATAGGGTATTCTGGGACCATGAACGCCATCTCCATCCCCGTCGATGCAGCCACCGAAGAGGCGCTGGACAAGATTGCCGCCGCAACGAAGCGTTCGCGGCAGGATATCGCCGCCGAGGCAGTTGCCGTGTTCGTTCGCGACGAGGCCGAAATAATCGACTCCATTCTAAAGGCCCAAGCAGAGCTGCGGGCGGGTAAGGGGGTCAGCCATGAGGAAGTCATGGCGCGCGTTGGAAAGACACTCGCTGGAGAATGACCGCGCGGATCGTCACGTGGGCGCCAAGCGCCGCGAACGATTTCGAGGACACGGTCCGATATCTGAAGCAGCGATCTCCGGAGGGCGCGCGTAAATTCGCGGATGCCATACACAAAACAATCGCAGGCCTGGCGCAACGAATACTGGCCGGCCGGGCCGCGTTGGCGGCGTCTTCGAGAAATCCATACCGCGCCACCCTCACGTAATTACCTTTGCGTACGCGTCGGACACGGAAGAACTGCAAATTCTCCGCATCATCCACACGGCGCGCGATTGGCCCGGGGCTGGCCAAAAGACTAATGCGCAAATAATCCGGACTAGCTCCGGAATGCCGGGCTCCATCCCTCCCCGTTGGGGGGATCAAGCTCCTCTCGCAAAGTTTATCGCGAAGACGCCCGCCAAGCTGCTACCAAGCCATGCGATCATGAAACCGGAGCCGAGCCGGGGGTATTGTTCGTCAAGATTTGGGCGCGGCGCGCTCGGGGGAAGGAGCGGGATGTCCGAAGGAACGGCGCGGGGCCCGCGGGAAACGCTTTCCCTGCTCGATGGGTCGGCGATCATTATCGGCATGGTGATCGGCGTCGGCATTTTCGCGACGCCATCGCTGGTCGCCCAAATGGCCGGCGATGGACCAACTTACCTTCTATTGTGGTTGCTTGGCGGCGTGCTCGCGCTGGTGGGCGCGCTCTGCTACGCCGAACTCGCAACCCGCTTTCCCAATGCGGGCGGTGAATATGCCTTTCTGTCGCGCGCCTATGGCCGGCAGGTCGGCGTGCTGTTTGCGTGGGCGCGCGGCTCTGTCATTCAAACCGGCGCCATCGCGCTCGTGGCGTTCGTTTATGGCGATTATGCCCAAACCATCGCGCCGCTCGGCGCCTACGGGCCAGCCATGCACGCCGCGATTATCATCGTCGTATTCACCGCGATAAACATGGCTGGAACCGCGTTCGGCAAAGGAACGCAGCAGATTTTCACCACGATCGACATCGCCGCCCTCGCCATGGTGATCGCCGCGGCGCTTGTCTTCACGGCAAACGGCGGCGCGCCGGCGCTGGCCGGGGAGGCGCCGCCGGTCCCGCGTTATGACACGCTCGGCCTTGCCATGGTATTCGTGCTCCTAACCTTCGGCGGCTGGAATGAGGCCGCGTATATCTCGGCCGAGCTTCGCGATGGCCGGCGGAACATGGTGCGCGTGCTGACGCTCTCCATCGTCATCGTTACCGCCATTTATCTTATGGCCGCCTGGTCTTATCTCCATGTTATGGGGCTCAGCGGTGTGCAGAAGTCGAATGCAATCGCAACCGATGTGACGCGCGTTGTCTTTGGCGCGCAGGGCGCGGTCGTGATGTCGGCCCTGGTTTGCGGCGCGGCCGTGAGCACGCTGAACGCAACGATTTTCACCGGCGCGCGGGTCTATTATGCCCTCGGGCGCGACCTATCGGGACTTAAATTCTTTGGCATATGGAGTGGGCAGGGTGAAAATCCGCGCAACGCCTTTCTGCTCCAGGGCGCCATCGCGCTGGCGCTTGTGGCGTGGGGCGCGGTGTCCCGCGATGGTTTCAGGACGATGGTTGAATACACATCGCCTGTATTCTGGCTGTTCATGACCCTGACGGGTGTCTCGCTGTTTGTGTTTCGGCGGCGGGCGCCGGAGCGCGGCGCCTATTTCCGGGTTCCGCTCTATCCTCTCACGCCGCTGGTGTTCATCGGCATGTGCCTTTGGATGCTCTATTCAAGCCTTGTCTATACCGGCGCAGGCGCGCTCGTCGGCTTTGCCGTGCTGCTGCTCGGATTGCCGCTGGTGTTTCTCAGCCGCGCCCGCGAGCAAGCCTCCGGTCCGGCGGAGATTGCGCAATGATGTCGTCGCTTCGATTAATCGCCGGATCGCAAATCTTGTCTGTTGTTCCCGCAGTTTGTCTCTTGAGGAGGAGGTTCCGCTCATGACCCGGTCGTTTTTCAGAACGCTTGCGCTGTCCTGTGTCGCTGTGATCGTGGCTTGCGAGGCGCCGCTGGCGCAGCAGGCCAAGCCTTATGAGCCCACGGTCGGTCAGCAGGGCAAGGACGTGGTCTGGGTGCCGACGCCTCAGGCGCTTGTCGATCGCATGCTCGATATGGCGCGCGTAACAGTGGAAGATCATGTCGTCGATCTGGGATCAGGCGATGGCCGCACCGTCATCACCGCGGCCAAGCGTGGGGTGCGGGCGCGCGGCATTGAGTACAATCCCGATATGGTGGAATTGTCGAAGAAGAACGCTACGGCAGCCGGTGTTGGCAATCTCGCCACGTTCGAGCGGGGCGACATTTTCGAAAGCAAGTTCTCCGACGCCACTGTCATAACGCTGTTTCTGCTACCCGATCTGAATTTGCGCCTGCGCCCGATCCTGCTTGACATGAAGCCGGGTACGCGCGTCGTTTCGAACTCATTCGACATGGGCGATTGGGAGCCGGAGGCGCGGATTCAAGCGCCCAGCGAGAATTGCACGAGCTATTGCTCGGCGATGCTGTGGATCATACCGGCCAAGGTCGCTGGTGCGTGGCGCTTACCGCAAGGCGAGCTGACGCTCGAACAGAAATATCAGATGCTGACCGGAACGCTGAAATCCGGAGGCAAGGCAGAGCTTATCAGCGAAGGTAAAATGGACGGCGCCAATATCACGTTCAAGGTCGGTGATCGCATCTATCGCGGCCGGGTCGAAGGCGGGAAAATGCAGGGCGTATTCGCAACCGAAACGAAGTGGGAGGCGACGCGCCGCTGAGCGGGCGTTGACCCAAAATACACCTTGACCGCGCCGCAATTGCGCCGTGAGCCCGGCGCGTCATCGGCCTCAGTTTGGAGGCGGATAAATGCGCGGTGGGAAGGTCGCCAGGTCATTGCTCGCTCTGGCTGCGCTGGCGGCGCTCGGCGGGTGTGCAACCGTCAGCGCAGCGGAAAAATCGGCGATCGCTGGCGTCGATACCGCCGAAAGCACGATCGATTATGGCGGCTTCACCGCGCTGACCGGCGAATTGCGCGATTATCGCGCGGGCCGGCGCGTAAGCCTGGCGCAATTCCAGAAGATGGCGGGTGAGGGCGATACGCTGATCCTGGATGCGCGCTCAGCTTCGGCGTACGCGCGCGGGCACATCAAGGGCGCGGTCAATCTGCCGTTCACGGATTTCACCGCGCAAGGTCTGAAAGAAGCGATCGGCGATCCACGCCGCCGTGTGCTGATTTATTGCAACAATAATTTCGCTAACAACGCCCAGCCGGTGATGCTGAAAGCGCCGCCGCTGGCGCTGAACATCCCAACCTTCATCAATCTGTACGGCTACGGCTATCAGAATATCTACGAGCTGCGCGACGTCGTCGATTTCACTGATCCCAAGGTGGGTTGGGTCAGCTCGACGCCGTAGGCGCTGACGTCGCCGCTTCGGACCGCAGGCCCGAGGCGGCGACGCACGCCTAGATCACGGATTAGTCGGCACGAAGCAATACAGCATGCCGGCGCCGCCGGTGGCTACCAGATTGGCTTGGCTGCAGCCGCGGCTGCCATGCGTCGAGTTCCACGACGAATTGCCGCCGCCCTGCCGGTCATGGTGACCGACCTGCGCGCTGCCGGGCGCGCCATCCTTGTTGCTCGTCCAGTTCGAGCAGGTCTTGTCTTCGCCAGCCGGGCCGGCGAAGGCGCGCCCGTCGGGCGTCGTGCCGGTGAGGATGTCGTGCACGTTCGGCATATCGCCAGCGCCGTTGACAAAGTCGCCCTTTTCGTTGAGCGCGAAGCGTTTGCCGATCGGCGGGCCGATGCGCGCTTTCTCGATCGTGTCGCCATGCAGTGTGGAACTGTCGCCAATCAACTGACCCTTGGCGTTATACCAGGGGCCAGCGCCGATACGGTCGCGCGCATTCACGGCGTTGGCTCCCTGCGTGCTGAGATAAGCGACCCATTTGACGCCGCCGCGCCCCGCCGCCGCGCCAAGCTGCTGGCAGTGCGCGTCCGCGCCAGCCAGGCCGCCGTAATTGGCGCCGTCGCCCTTTGGCGTGCTGGTTATGAAAAATGTCATCGGCTGCGGCGGGCCAGCGGGCGGGCCGCCAGCGCGTGCGCCGGGCGGGGCGCCAGCGGGCGCCTGGGCCAGCGCGACGAAAGCGGCGGCGGTGAAAGCGGCGGCTGCGGCGGCGAATAAAAACTTATCTCTCATGATATCCTCCCGGGAAAACTGACGTGTCCGTCTTGGTTGTCTACGCTGTTATACTCCAAACACTCTCTTCAAAATCGCGCTACTGCGCTTGATCGGATCCTTGCGGATCGCGGCTTCTTCCTGGCCAACGTAGTAGAAAGCACCGTCTAGCGCCTTCGTAACGGCGAAGTCGATCACTTGGCCCTTCACGTTCGCGCCAAGGTTGGCGCCGCCAAGGCTCATCCCGCCTAAATTGAGGCTGGAGGAGGCGCGATCGAGCGCGGTGAAGGCGCCGGTAGTCTGCAAAGCGCCTTCCATCTTGGGGCGCAGCAATTTGGTGAGGTCCGGCGCGGTCCTGCCACGCAGATAATCGGTGGCGGCGGTTTCGTTGCCGCGCAGAATTGAAAGCGCGTCGGTGAGCGTGATGCCGCTGATGGCGTTGACGAACAAGGTCTTGGCGGCGGGCATGGATTGCTCGGCCGCGCGGTTCATCCTGAGTTCGACATCGTCCAGCGGGCCGGAAAGTCCTAGCGGCTTCAGCGATTTCTGCGCCTTGCCGAGCGTGCCGGGCAAGGGAATGCGAATCTTGCCGTCACCGAAGAAGCCGTCGAGTTTGCCCAGCCGGCCGGTGGCGGCGATTGCGCCGAGGCGGAGCGCTTCCTTAAGGCCCGATGCAGCGTCGCTTTGCGTAAGCCCCGCCCCAAGGACGGCGCCAACACCCGTCGCGGAGCTACCGCCCGCCTTGGCGCCTGACCCCCTGATGGCGCCGATGAAGTCCTCGAGAGATTGCGCCTGCGCGAGGCTGGCCGCGCCCCAGAGACCGGCGCCAAGAACAAGCGTCCGCCGATCGAGCATGTCTGCCTCCCCGCTATCGATGGCGTCACAATTCCGCCGTCCAAGACACATTACCAGTTAGAAACGGGCGCGCACCTGTTTCGACGTGCTAAACTGTCCGCGGTTGTTCGTGTGGGGACTCCTGATGAGCTTTGATCTTTCAAAAGTAGTTGCGGAACTGGGCGACGACATGATCGCCAAGTGTGGCGAGCCAGTTGGGCTTACCAAGGAACAGTCGGTGCGCGTAGCCCATGCGCTGGCGGCGCGTTTCAATCTGGGCGGCGAAGAGATGATCAAGAAGGCAGCCGAAGATACCGGGATCGACGAGGAAGCCGTGAGCGCGGTCAGCAAGAAGCTCGTTGAAGCCGGCAAGGAAAAGGTGATGGAAGAAAGCGGCGCCGCCGCCGCCATCGAAAAGGCCAAAGCCGACGCCGCCGCCGCCGCGCAAGCCGCGGCTGGCAATATGGCCAAGCAGGCCGGCGGCATGTTCGGCAAGCTCTTCGGAAAAGCCTGACCTAAAGTAGCGCCGCCGCCGCGTTCGAGCGAAGCGCCACAAGCAATAAAAAGCCCCGCCTGGCCTCAGGCGGGGCTTTCTTTGAGATGGCGCCTTTTAGCGCTTATCCCGATTTTCTTTCAGCGCATCTTTTGCGCCGCCGACGGTGTTCTGCACTTTTCCGGCTATTTGATCTGCGCGGCCTTCTGCTTTCAGCTTCTCATCGCCAAGCACTTTGCCAGCCGCTTCCTTCGCTTTGCCGCCAATGTTCTTTGCGGCCCCTTCAGCGCGATCACGATCCATAAGCTAACTCCTTCAGCGCCGCTTTCGCGGGTGTTTGAAAGCTACGTCTGGCGCTAAAAACGGTTCCTGCGGCAATCAGGCGAACCAACCGGCCTGTTCGAACGAAAGGCGCGGGTTGCGTGGATACAAACGCTCATTTGAGCCATAACCCAGCGAGCAGATGAAGTTTGATTTAATTTGGGCGTCTGCGAAAAACGCTTTGTCCACACTATCATTATCGAAGCCTGACATTGGCCCGCAATCGAGCCCCAATGCGCGCGCGGCGATGATGAGATAGGCGCCTTGCAAAGAGCCGTTGCGGAACGCCGTCACTTGCTTTTCCGCATCCCCCTTATTGCGGAAAGTCTCGCGCAGCATTTCGCCTCGAGACGGAAACAGGATTGGCATCTGCTCGCCGAAATCGAGATCGTAGCCAATGATCACCGTTACCGGCGCCTCAAGGATCTTCGCCTTGTTGCCGTCAGCCGCAAGCGCAGAGAGCTTCGCCTTGCCTTCGGCGCTTCGCACCCAGACAAAACGGGCGGGGCAGGTGTTTGACGCGGTAGGCCCGAATTTGAACACGTCATAGAGTTGTCGCAGCAGCGCTTCGGGCACTTCGCGGTCAGTCCAGCCCTGGCGCGTGCGGGCAAGGCGAAATGTCTGGCCGAGCGCAAGTTCATCCAGCGGCTCGTGAAAAAACGTGGGAATGGGTTCGGACAAAGGGCCAGCCTCCAGCAGCTCACCTGCACATAAGGATGGCACATGAGGATGGCCTACGCGCCTGGGTCAAGACGCGGCGCGCGCGTAATGTTAGCCAGATGTGATGAGCGACGAACTGCCTGCCGCCGGCCTTTCCGGCCGCGTCCACCATCTGCCGGTGCGCATTTATTATGAGGACACTGATTTCACCGGCCTCGTTTACCACGCCAATTATTTGCGCTTTTTCGAACGCGGCCGGTCCGATTTCCTGCGGGCGGCTGGCATTCGCCATGCCGAACTGGCCGAGGCCGATACAGCGTTCACGGTTCTGCGCATCGACGTGAAATTCCTGAAGGCTGCGAGGATCGACGATATCCTGACCGTGCTGACCAGCTTTGACGCGGTAAGGGGCGCCCGGATGCTGATTGGCCAGAAATTGGCGCGCGGGGACGACCTTATCGCTATTGCCGCGGTAGAGGTGTGTTGCATATCGATGACAGGGCGGGCCAAGCGGGCGCCTGCTTTGCTTGTGGATAAGCTGAAACCTTATCTTGAACCGGCGCAATCCATGTTTTGAACAAATTCCGGGGCCTAAACCGGGGTGCAACAAGGTCGCTTCCCGGCCGGCAGAACGCTATCGGATTTCGAAGGCGGCCCGATATGGGCCGGGTCCTGGGAGAACGCATGGAGCCCGTCAGCACAGATTTTTCGCTCCTGGCGATGTTCGCCAAGGCTGATCCCGTGGTCAAATCGGTGATGGTGTTGCTTGCCATCGCCTCGCTTTGGTCGTGGGCGGTGGCGATCGACAAATGGTTCCAGTTTGGCGAACTCAACAGCAAGGCCAAGCAATTCGAGAAACAATTCTGGTCTGGCCAGTCTCTTGAGGGGCTGGACGAGGATGTGGGAGACCGCCCGCGCGACGCGCTCGGCCGCGTGTTTTCCGCAGCATCGCGCGAATGGCGCGAAGCGCGCCGCGCCGGCGCGCTTCAGGCCACGCAGATCACCATGGTGCAGGAACGCTGCGACCGGCTGATGCAGGCCCAGGCGCAGAGAGAGGTCGCGCGCGCCAGCAAAGGCCTCGCCGTGCTCGCCACGATCGGCTCTTCGGCGCCCTTCATCGGCCTGTTCGGCACGGTGTGGGGCATCATGAATTCGTTCACCGCCATTGGCCTCGCACGCGAAACCAATCTGGCGGTGGTGGCGCCATACATTTCCGAAGCGCTGTTCGCTACGGCGCTTGGGCTGGCGGCGGCGATCCCGGCGGTGATTTTCTACAACAAGTTCGCCGGCGATCTCGATAGCTTTGCTGACCGGCTGGAGAGTTTCTCCGATGAAGTGGCCGCGCGGCTTTCGCGCCGTCTTAGCGAACGGGGCGGGTGATGGGCGCGGGCGCCATGGCGCGGAGCGGCGGGCGGCGCGGACGGCGTGCGCGCAAACGCCTTAACGGCGAGATTAACGTCACGCCGTTCGTGGACGTGATGCTCGTACTGCTGATCGTGTTCATGGTCACGGCGCCGATGCTGACGTCAGGCGTGCCGGTTGAATTGCCAAAGACCGAAGCCAAGGCGCTGCCGGCTGACAAAACGCCGCTGACGATCACCGTCGATGCGGCGGGACAAGTGTTCATCCAAGAAACGCCGATCGAACTGGACGCGCTGCTACCGCGCCTCGAAGCGGTGGCGAGTGCCGGTTACGAACAGCGCATCTTCATCCGCGCCGATAACAAATCCGAATACGGCAAGGTCGCCGAGGTGATGGCGCGCATCAATGCGGCCGGATACAAAAACCTCGGCCTCGTCACCGATCCGCTGCGCACGCCGGTAGAGCCCGGCGCGCCCCAAACCCCGCAGAGCGGGGGTTAGGAGGCGCCATGCCCCTCGGCTGGCTCCTTTCGGTCCTCGCACACATCGCGGCGGTCTGCGCCGGGCTTATCGTGTGGCCGCAGGCGCGGGCGGCTCTGGATGCCGGCGGCGCGATCGTGCCGGTTGAGGTGGTGAGTTTTTCCGACATCTCCAATGTTTCGCCGATAGCGCCAAAAGATGCGGCGCCCGCCGAGACGATTGTCGAGGAGGGCGCGCCAAAGGAAGCGGCCGCGCCGCCGGAGCCCGAGCCCGCGGAAGCAATCGCCGACAAAACCAAGCCAGTTCCCAAGAAGCAGCCTGACAAGCCGAAAACCCTCGATTTCGCCAGCTTGCAGCAATTGATCGACAGGTCGCGGCCGAAGGCGGGCTCAGGGCAAACCACTACCGCGCCAAATGCGCCGACAGGCGATAAACCGCGCCAGGGGTTTGGCTTGCAGAATGGGCTCACCGCATCAATTGCGGATTATCTCGCCAGCGTGTTTGAGCGCTGCTGGCGCAGCCCGGCGGACATGCCCAATCCGGAGCGTTTGATCGTCACCGTACGCGTAACGCTTAACAAGGATGGAACGCTGGCCGCCGATCCGCGTGCTATCAGCGCGGTGATGCCCGGCGATGCGCCAATGCGCGTGGCGGCGGACAACGCCTTGCGGGCCGTGCGCACCTGCGGGCCCTACAGGCTGCCGGCTGATTCCTATGCCGAATGGCGCGAGATGGACCTGCGCTTCGGCGTCAAAGGCTTGATCCAGTGAGCTATCGCGCCCAAACGGGTCAAGATAGGGCCGGACAACGAGAGAGAGAATAAAATGCTTCGTCTGCTCGCCGCTGCTTTCGCTTTGTGTCTCGGGTTGAGTCTCTCGCCGGCTCACGCCGCGTTGCAGGTGGATATCACGCGCGGCAATCTCGATCCGATGCCGATCGCGACTGCCGATTTCACCGGTCCCAACGATCAGCCGATTCAGGTGGGCGCGGATATCGCGCGCGTCGTGCGGGCCGATCTCGATCGCTCGGGCCTGTTCAAATCCATTGCGCCTGCAGCGTTCATCGAGCGTAACCCCAACGTCACTGCCCAGCCGCGCTTTCCGGACTGGAAGATCATCAACGCGCAGGCCCTCGTTGTCGGCCGCACGCAGGTTCTGGCTGACGGGCGCCTGCAAGTTGAGTTCCGCCTGTGGGACGTGGCGGCTGAGGCTTACGTGATGGGCCGCGAATACCGCACGACGCCGGATAATTGGCGCCGGCTCGCGCACAAAGTGGCTGACGCCATCTACGAACAGCTCACCGGCGAGAAGGGCTATTTCGATACGCGCATCGTCTTCGTTTCGGAAAGCGGACCGAAGGCGCGGCGCGTGAAGCGTCTCGCGGTGATGGATCAGGATGGCGCCAATCCGACGTTCCTGACGTCCGGTGATTATCAGGTGCTGACGCCGCGCTTCTCGCCGACAACGCAGCAGATCACCTACATGTCGTTCGAGACCGGCCGTCCCCGCGTGTTTCTGTTCAACATCGAAACCGGGCGGCAGGAAACGCTCAACTTCACCGGCATGACATTCGCGCCGCGCTTCACGCCGGATGGCGGCGCCGTGCTGATGACGCAGGAGAACGGCGGCAATTCCGATATTTACCGGATGGACCTTCGTTCGCGCGCGATGACGCGGCTTACGTCTGATGGCGGCATCGATACGTCGCCGTCAGCGGCGCCGGATGGTTCACAAATCGTTTTTAATTCCGATCGCGGCGGCTCGCCGCAATTGTATGTCATGAATGCTGATGGCTCGGGCCAGCGGCGCGTGTCGTTCGGCGATGGGCGTTATATGACGCCGGTTTGGTCTCCGCGCGGCGATCTGATCGCGTTTACCAAGCAGACGGGCGGCCAATTCGCGATCGGTGTAATGCGCCCTGATGGATCGGGCGAACGCATTCTTGCACAATCTTATCTCGACGAAGGTCCAACTTGGTCACCTAACGGTCGTGTAATCATGTTCTTCCGGCAAGCGCGCGCTGGCGCGGCGCCAACTATTTGGTCAGTTGATCTTACGGGACAAAACTTGCGTCAAATTCAGACGCCCGGCGATGCATCCGATCCGGCGTGGTCGCCGCTTCTACCATAGTGCCACAATATTTTGCCTTGTGACGTGCGGGCGCGGCTCGTAATGTTTGGTGTCACAGCGCCGTGAACGGTGCAGATGAGCGGGGCGCGGATTAGCGCCGGTATGAGAAGGATTTTTTCCGATGCGCAAAGCCGTCAAGTTCGCCGTCGCGTTAGCGGCCGTTTCAGCGATGTCTGCTTGCGCGAGCAAGCCAGCGCCAGCGCCGGAAGCCCCAGCGCCAGCCCCGGTTGCGTCTGCGCCGCCGCAGCGTCCGATTGGTCCGGTCCCAGGATCGGCGGAAGATTTCCGCGTGTCGGTCGGTGATCGCGTGTTCTTCGACTACGATCAATATTCGCTCCGCGCTGATGCGCGCGCCACGCTCGACAAGCAGGCCGCATGGCTGAAACAATACGGCGCGGTGCGCGTGCTGGTTGGCGGCAATGCCGACGAGCGCGGCACCCGGGAATACAACCTCGCGCTGGGCGCGCGCCGGGCCAATGCGACGAAGGATTACCTCGTCAGCCTCGGCGTCTCCGCCAGCCGGATCGAAACGGTGTCCTACGGCAAGGAACGCCCGATCGCTACCGGCGCGGATGACCGCTCGTTCGCTCAGAACCGCAATGCTCACACCAGCATCGTCAGCGGCGCCATCAGCTGAACCACTGCCATTCCTATCCTTGGCGCGTCCTCGGGCCGTAATTTCGCCCGAGGGCGCGTGCATAGACTTTAAGTCATGAACATTCGTCTTTTCCATCCGGCGGCAAGATCGCTCTTGGCCGCCGCTTTCGCGTTCATCCTCGCGGGGAATGCCGCGGCGCAGACAATTGTGCAGACTGCGCCGCCCGATCCGCTTGTCATCAGCCTGCGCGATCAGATTGACAGGCTGGAGCAGCAGGTCCGCACGCTCACCGGCGAAAACGAAAGACTGCAATTCGAGGCCGCGCGAGCGAAAGAAGAGACAGTTCGCCTCAATCGCACGATCGACGATATGAACACGCAGGCAAATATCGCTGCGCTCGGCGTGCCCGCGGCGCCGCAGGCTGCGGGTGCTCTCGGGGACATTCCCGCCAGTGCAATTGCGTCCGCGCCGGCCGGTAGTGCTACCGACGCCTATGCTCAGGCCTACGGCCTGATCGCCAGGGGCGATGCCAAGGCCGGTGAGGAAGCGCTGGTCGCTTTCCTAATCAACTACCCGAACGACGCTAAGGCGCCGGACGCGCATTACTGGATCGGCCAAAGCCTGCTTGTTCAAAACAAGCCTGCAGATGCGGCGAACCGCTTTCTCGGCATCGCGCAAAAAACGCCCAAAGCCGCAATTGCGCCGCAGGCGATGGTGCGGCTGGGCGTGGCGCTGAACCGCATGGGCGAAAAGGCTCAGGCCTGCGCCACGTTGAAAGCCGTCCCGGCGCAATATCCCGCTGCCGCCAAGTCCGTGAAGGATTCTGCGGCCGCCCAGATGAAGGCGATCGGCTGCTAGCAAAAGACGTTTCATTTCCGCACGCGCGTGCGAGTTTGCGCGCGTGAAGCCGCTTTCCCACGCCACACTCATGAAACCCAGCGCTACGCCGCTGCTGCTCGGTTATTCCGGCGGTGGGGACTCTACGGCGCTGCTGTTGGAAATGATCGCGACTGGCCAGCCAGTTATCGCCGCGATTGTCGATCACGGTTTGCGCGACGGTTCGGCGGCGGATGCGGCGCGGGCGGCGGCGATCGCGCGCGAGGCTGGGGCGGATGCGGAAATTCTGACGCTCTCCTGGCCGTCTGGCCCGAAGCGGGCTCAGGCGCATGCGCGGCGGGGCAGGATGGAAGCGCTGGCAGCGTTCGCGCGGCGCGCGGGGGCGGACAGCGTTGCGCTTGCCCATACGCAAGACGATCAGGCCGAAACGGTGCTGTTGCGGTTGGCGGCGGGCTCAACCTGGTTTGGGCTCGCGGGCATGACAGTGCGCGCGCCGTTTCCGCTCTGGCCCGAAGGGCGCGGGCTCTGGTTGCAGCGGCCGCTGCTGGGCGTGCGGCGCGCGGCGCTACGAGCGCGGCTGATCAACGCTGGCGCGTCGTGGATTGAAGATCCCGCGAACAGCCAGGCGGCCTATGCCCGCGTTCGCGCGCGGGCGCGGTTGGCGGCTTGGGAAGAAGAGGGCTTGGGCGCTGAGCGCTGGGCCGCGCTGGCAGACGCCCTGGCGCCCGCCGCCGCCGCGCTCGACGCCGCGGCGCGCGCGGGCGTCGAAGCATGCGTGCAGTGGGATCGCGGGGCGGCGCTGCTCGACGCCCCGTCCATCGCCGCATATCCGGAAGAGGTGCGAAGACGCGTGCTGGGCGCTGTCATTGCGGCTGTAGCCGGGGCGGAGCGTCCACCCGAGGAGTCCGCACTCGACCGCATTCTCGCTGCGCCGCATAAAGCGCGTACGCTGGGCGGCGCCATGATCACGCCGGCAAACCGCAAGCTGCGGATCGGCCGCGATCCCGGAGCGGTGATGGGACGATCTGGCGCCGGCGCTCTGGCCGATTTGCCGCTGCCAGCGGGGCACACGGTGATCTGGGACGGTCGCCTTTCGCTTAGGGCGGCGGAGCCGGGCTGGTGCGCGATGGCGGCGGGCGGTGGCCAGGCGCCGGCGCTCCGGCATGGTAAATCGCTGGAAACCCTTGCTAACGCATCGGAAACAGGCGCGGTGCGGGCGGAATGGCTCCTGAGCGAACGGATCGCTCATCTTTTGTGGCGATAAGGGAGTTTGATTGCTGAAATGGCGCCAAACGCGCCCTGTTCAGCGCCGCCAAGGGCTCCTATCTTGGGAGGTTGGTGGTGATCGTTCACCAAGCCGGCGCGGACTGCGCCTCCGGAAGGTCTATTTAATGCCGATCCGCAATCTGGTCATTTGGGGCGTTATCGCTCTGCTGCTCGTGGCTCTGTTCTCAGCGTTCCAGCCGCAGGGCTCGAAACGGGCGCAGGGTGAGTGGACCTACAGCGAGCTGATGGCTCAGGTGCGTCAAGGCAATGTCCGGGAAGTCACCATCCAGGGCAATGAAGTGATCTCCACGTCGGTGAGCAATCCGGCGAACAAATACATCACTTATGTACCGCCGCAGGCGATCGACCTGACGCAGCGCCTGGAAGCGGCCAATGTCGGCATCAAAGTCACCCCGGCGCAGAACGGCCCGTCGCTGCTCGATATCCTGATTGGCTCGCTGCCGATGCTGCTGATCTTCGGCGCGTGGTTCTTTTTCATGCGCCAGATGCAATCGGGCGGTGGGCGCGCGATGGGCTTCGGCAAATCGAAAGCGCGGCTGCTTACTGAAAAGCAGGGCCGCATCACGTTCGACGATGTCGCCGGCATCGACGAAGCCAAGGAAGAATTGGGCGAGATCGTCGAGTTCCTGAAGGACCCGATGAAGTTCCAGCGCCTTGGCGGCAAAATTCCGAAAGGCGCGCTGCTGGTCGGCCCTCCTGGTACGGGCAAGACCCTTTTGGCGCGCGCGATTGCCGGCGAAGCCAATGTGCCGTTCTTCACCATCTCCGGCTCTGACTTCGTCGAAATGTTTGTGGGCGTCGGCGCCAGCCGCGTGCGCGACATGTTCGAGCAGGCGAAGAAGAATGCGCCGTGCATTATTTTCATCGACGAAATCGATGCGGTCGGCCGCCATCGCGGCGCCGGCCTCGGCGGCGGCAACGATGAGCGCGAACAGACGCTCAACCAATTGCTCGTCGAAATGGACGGCTTCGAAGCCAACGAAGGCATCATCCTGATCGCGGCAACCAACCGCCCCGACGTGCTCGATCCCGCGCTGTTGCGTCCGGGCCGCTTTGACCGTCAGGTCGTAGTGCCCAATCCAGACGTGGCTGGCCGTGAGCGGATTTTGAAAGTCCATACGCGCAACGTGCCGGTGGCGTCTGACGTTGATCTGAAAGTGATTGCGCGCGGCACGCCGGGCTTTTCCGGCGCGGACCTTGCCAATTTGATCAACGAAGGCGCGCTGCTGGCGGCGCGGCGCGGCAAGCGCGTCGTTACGCAGCGCGATTTCGAAGACGCAAAAGACAAAGTCATGATGGGCGCGGAACGCCGCTCCATGGTCATGACCGAAGAAGAAAAAAAGCTGACCGCCTATCACGAGGGCGGCCACGCGCTCGTGGCGATCACCGTGCAGAACACCGATCCAATCCACAAGGCTACGATCATTCCGCGCGGCCGTGCGCTCGGTATGGTCATGCAGCTTCCGGAACGCGACAAGCTGTCGATGAGCTATGAGCAGATGATTTCGCGTCTGGCCGTGCTGATGGGCGGGCGCGTTGCGGAGGAACTCACGTTCGGCAAGGAAAAGGTTACGTCCGGCGCTGGCAGCGACATCGAGCAGGCGACGCGCCTTGCGCGCATGATGGTGACGCGCTGGGGCTATTCTGATGCGCTTGGCCTCGTATCCTACGGCGAGAACCAGGACGAAGTGTTCCTGGGCATGAGCGTTGCGCGCACGCAGAACGTCTCCGAGGACACAGCCCGTACGATCGACAGCGAAGTGCGCCGTCTTGTTGATGGCGGCTATCAGGAAGCCAAGCGCATCCTGACCGAGCGCGCCGGCGATCTGGATAAACTCGGCCGCGCGCTGCTGGAATATGAAACACTGACGGGCGATGAGATCTATCGGGTGATCCGCGGCGAAAAGCTCGACCGGCCGGAAGATGCTCCGCAGGCCTCTCAACCGCCGACGCCGGCCCTGCCGGTGACGGATGCGTTCCCGGATCAGCGCCCACGCGGCTTCGGCGGGCCCGAGCCTCAGCCCGCGTAAGGCGTTCAGCGACCACCAAAAAAACCCGCTCCCTTAGAGGAGCGGGTTTTTGTTTAGCAGCCTGGCGTCGAGCGCCGTTGCTAGTGCGTAATGCCCGTCGCGGACCACAATGGTCCCAGTGTCATCAGCTGATGAGCACTAGAGCTGATGCTGAACAGACGGCTCAGCCTAGCGCCGCATCCACGAGCAAATAAGCGCTCATAAGATCGCGTTGCGTTTCCGCGTCGTAGCCGTCGCCCAGCGCCGGCCGGCGGCGCAGAATTTCGGCGGCGCGGCGTGCATCGCTGCTGGCGCGGAATGTTGAAGAGAGGCGGCGCAGATCTTCGCGTGCGACGGCGCGCACAGCGTTGCGGCGCGCTTCTACGCCGCCGCGCCCGGCATAAGCGATATGCGCCAGATCGGCGGGCGATAACGCGTAGCTGGCGTCGATGCCTGCAATGCGCACGACATCAGCGAGATTGGCGGCGTAATCGTTTGCGGGAATGGGCGCTGGCGCGTAAGCGCGCGTCGGACTTGCCGCCTTGGGCTTGAAGAATGGGATGCCGCCGCGGCGCGGCGGTTTGATGTTTTCGGCGCTATGCTGGCCGCTCAGCGTAACGTCGTTCGCGGGCTCCGCTTCAACGACGCGCGCCTCGGTGCGGATCATCCGCGCCGCTTCGCGCGCTTCGGCGACGGCGCGGGCGGTGGTGTCACGCACGGCGCGCGCGGCTTGCCCCGCCAGTAGGGCGGAATCTTCGGTGGCGCGGCGGGCGCTATCGGTGAGCGAGGTGGCGTGCGCCAGCGCGTCCAGCGCCTTGGTGACGGCCGTGTCGAACGTGGCGGCGGTTTGTTCTGTGGTGCGGGCGGCGGCGGCGAATTCGGCGCTGCGGGCGCCGATCTTCGCGAACGCTTCGCCGAACGTGGCGATCTGGGCGGTGACGGCCTGATTGGCCGCGCTGGCTTCGCTTTTCAGTTCCGCGGTTACGCTGCGCAGCGCCTGCGTATTGGCTTCGAACGCGCCGGCCAGCGCGCTGGCTTCGGCGTTCAGCTCGGCGCGCAGGGCGCGTAGCGATTCCACGTCGTTCTTCAGCGCGCGCGCGAGCACGACGCTGTCACGGCGCAGGCCGGCGGCATAATGATCGAGGCGCTGGCTGGCGCCAGCCACGACCTGATCGAGCGCCACTATGTCAGCGCGTAGATGCGTGGCGCGATCACCCGCTTCGTGCGCGCGGTGGGAGGGATCGACGAGCGCGGCGGCCAGATTGGCCATGCGCTCGGACTTGGCGGCGGCGCTTGAGACTTCCCGCGCAGCGAGGCCGAAGAAGATCAAGGCCACGGCAGGGCCGAACGCCAACGCGCCAAGGCGGGCGAGGTCAGCGACCGGCTGCGCCATCAGCGCATCGCCGAATTGAAGATAGGCGGCGGCGCAGACGGAGCCAGACCAGGCGAGCGCCAGGCCAAAGGCCGCGCTCAGCCAGGCGCCGCCGCGCTTGATTTTGCGGTCGTCAAAGTTCGGATCGTACGGAACGTGATGCATCGCGGCGCCTTCGGATGCGGGTTTTCCCGCTGTCGGAAGGCAAGCAGCAAGCGATATGCCAACGGTTTGGGGCGTTAGGGTTAATCGCGCGCCGGCAGCGCCGCGCGAATATGCACCGTCAGGCCGCAGATTTTCGTGGCCTCGTCGGCGATCATTTCGACATTGATCTCTTCGCCGCTTTCCAACGGTTTCACGGCCAGCGCGGCGTAGCTCAGCGTCACGGGCGCGCCGGCGCTTAGAGCCACTTGTTGCGTGCGATGGCTGTAGGCCGAACCGAACGCGGCTTTGCGGTCCTCGATCTTAACCGTTTCGTTTGGTTCCAGCCTGTCGATCATTTTTGCCTTCGAGGGACCGAAAGCGCCGAAGGTTTTGTGCATGTCCTGAAGCAGAGCGAGATAGGATTTATCGCAGCCGGCTCGCGTCGCGGCTGGATTGTCATACGCGTAGATCACGTCTGACAATGTCTTGCCGCCGGCGAAGAATACCTGGGCGTTATAAGGATTACCGGCGATCGTGCGGGTGTTGGTGGAGTCGATCCAGTATTCGTTGAGCGCGCGAGAATTGTGCAGCACGCCCCATGTCACGCCCGGGACGGCGCGAACTTCATCAGGGCTCATGCCGAGCGCATAGCCGCTCCAGGTCTGAACCGGCGATGCCTGCGCGGCGGCTTGCGTTGCGGCGCACAAGATGAACGCGAACACGGCGAACACGCTTTGCTTGATCATGCGATCCCCTAAGCGCGCAGCGTTAGCACGCGCGCAACGCGCCGTCAGCTTGCGGCGGCGTCGATCAGCAGGAAAACGCGTGTTGCGTCGGCGCTCATCGAGGCCCGGCCACGGCCAAGCAATTCGGAGACGCGGCTGCCTTCGCTGCGCAGAAACTCGTTGGCGGCGGCGCGGGCGTGTTGGTCGGCGCTGAGATAATCAGCCAGGCGGCCCACGGCGTTCGGGGCGGCGTCCCGAACCGCCCGGCGGCGCGCCTGTGTGCCGTTGCGCGCGCGCTGGGCGATCCGGTCGAGCGCGTTCATATCGAACACCTCGGCCAGTTCGAGACCCGCTTCATCGACGATGTTTACGATCGCAATTGGATGGCGGCCGCGCAGACCGGGCGAGGCGGTCTCGACGGCGCGCAGGGCCGGGCGCGCGGTGTGGACTTGCGGCGGCGCTTGCGGTTCTGGCGCGCCAAGGCCGCGGGGCGGCTGATCATCAATCGCGGCGAGCACTTCGCGCCACGTCCAGGGCTTACCGATTTCGTTCGGCGGCGGCGGTGAAACCGAAACGGCGGCGCGCTTGGAGGGCTGGATGCCAGCAATGCGCTCGCCGAACTTATCCTCGACGGGAGCGCGCAGGGGCTCTTTCAATGCCGCATTGGGGCGCGGGGCCTCGAACACGGGCGCGCGCGGCGGAGCCTTGCGCGGCAAGTCGGACGCGGCGTCAGCGGCGGCGTGGCGCACACCCGTGGCCGCTTCGCGGGCGACGTCAGCGGCCTGTTTCAGGCGCTCGAGCGCGATCGCGGCTTCGCGTTCCACCGATTGGGCTTCGCCGCGAATGAACTCGGCCGCGCGGCGCGCATCTTCCACGGCGCGCTGCGTGGTTTCGCGCACGGCGCCGGCGGTGTTGTTTGCGGCGAACGTAGCGTCTTCAGCCGATTGGCGCGCTGCGTCTGTCAGCGAGGTCGCTTTGGTCAGCGCATCGAGCGCGCCGCCCAGCACGCTTTCCAGGCGCAGCGCGGAATCGGCGCTGGCTTGCGCGGCGCGCGAGAGCGAGGACGTGCGGTCTGAGATGAGCGCTGCGGCGGCGCCGAAAGAAGAAAGGCGCGTATCGAGCACATCGTCCGCGGCGCGGATTTCATGCTCGGCCTGGATCACGGCTTCTCCGATTACGCGGCTGTGGCGCGATATGGAATCGCCGATCAGCGCGGCTTGCTGGTTAAGGTCTTGCGCAATCTGCAGCAGTGAATTGCGCTCGCGCTCCATGCCGGAAAGGATTTGCTGGGCGCCGGACTGGGCGGCGCTGGCCGCGCTGTCCATCGCTTCGGTCTGGCGTGAAATCATGGTTTCGACTTCGCGCGCTTTGGCCATCGCCTGATCGATCGCACGCTCAAGCGCAGCGATCTCGCCGCGCACGGAAACGCCAAGCCGGCGCGCCGCTGCTTCGGCAGCCGGCGAAGGGTTGAGCATTTTCTCGGCGGCGGCGGAAAGCACCTGAGCTTGAGCGCGGGCGCGGGCGCCCTCGCGGGCAGCAGCGCCGGCGAAGAGAATAAGGAACGCGGGAAGCACCGCGATCACGCCCAAACCGCCCAGCATTGCCGGGGTCATGGCGCTCAGCGCTTCGGGACCAACATAAAGGTTGGCAAAGGCGGCGGCGCCGGCGAGCCAGAGCAGGGCCAGCAGCCAAGCTGCCGCTATAATCCCGCCGCCGGCGCGGCGCGTGTCGAATTCAAGCGCCTCGGCCACGCCGTGGGATTCATCGTCGGCGCTGTATCTTGCCCGCGCAGCCTTCGCCATCGTCGTCGCCTCGCCCGCCCGTTTGCCGGTAGATCCGGAAAAACGCGGCCAGCCCGGCCGCCATGACGGTTAAAAGTTAGTTAAAGCCTATGCTTGTGACAAATGAAGGGCAGCAAGAGGCGTGCCGGGCTCGCCTTTCGCGATTATTTTCATCGTTCTTGACCCGGCATTAGCCTTGACCGCGCCCCGAACGTGCGCCATTGAGATGTGGATGTTACAACATAACACCGCCTCGGACGGCGCGAGCCGGGCGCATTGGGCGCATGCGGCGCTGGTTGCCTTGCACGCGTTTTGCTGTGGGTTGCCGGCGGCCATCGCATTAGCCGGGATAGCGATCGGGGCGTTGGCATGGGCACAGCCTATCGCAGGTCTGCATGCCTGGCTGCACGGCTATGAGGCGGAGATGCTGTTTTTGTCGTTCGCGCTCGTGGCTATCGGCGGGGTTGGGGAATGGCGGCGGTGGGCGCAGCTGCGCGGTTTTCCGCGGCTATATGCATTGTCGCTAATCTGCTTCCTGGCCAATGCCGGGATGGTCACGACGCATTGGCTGAACCCGATCACCTCGGCGTCTGCTGCGCAACCGGCGCAGAACTAGGCCGCTAGGGCCATTTAACCGCCGGGGGCATCGAACTCAGGATCGATTCGATGTTGCCGCCGGTCTTGAGTCCGAACATCGTGCCCCGATCGTAGAGCAGGTTGAACTCAACGTAGCGGCCGCGGCGAACCAATTGCTGCTCGCGCTCTTCGGCAGTCCAGCGTTCGTTCATGCGCGTGCGTGCGATGCGCGGATACACGTCAAGCAAGGCCTCGCCGACGCTTTTGGTAAACGCAAAATCGCGCTCCCAATCGCCGCTGTCGTGGCGGTCGTAGAATATCCCGCCAATCCCGCGCGGTTCATTGCGGTGCGTCAGATGGAAATATTCGTCGCACCATTTCTTGTATTTTGGATGCCATGAGGCGTCATACGCGTCGCACGCCTCCTTCATCGCGGCATGAAACGCCTGTGCGTCGGGAAAGTCCTGCGTGCGCTGAAAATCCAGTAGCGGCGTCAGATCGCCGCCGCCGCCGAACCAAGAGCGGGAAGAGGCCAGAAACCGCGTATTCATATGTACGGCGGGCACGCGCGGGTTCCAGGGATGCGCAATCAGGCTGATGCCGGTGGCGGTGAATGTTGTGTTCGGCTCCATGCCAAGCTGGGTGGCCATTTCAGGCGTCATTGGCCCGAATACGTGGCTCACGTGCACGCCGACCTTTTCGAAGAACCGTCCGCGCATCATGCCCATGACGCCGCCGCCGCCGGCTTCGCGCGTCCATGGCGTCAGCGTGAAGCGGCCTGTCGCCCCTGCATAGAGCGCGCCGGGCGCAACATCTTCCAGCGCCTCGAACGCGCCGGCAATACGGTCGCGCAAGGTTTCGAACCAGGCGCGCGCGCGCATGGTTCGCCCGCTAGTCAGATCGGTTTCGGCGCCGTCCATGCCCCAGCATTGCCGCGAGGCTGGCCGCGAGCGCAAGGGCTTACGCCAATGGCTGAATTTGGGGCCAACCCAATTGCCGCCGGGCTTCGAACAGCGCCACCCCCGTCGAGACCGCGAGATTAAGCGAACGCGCCGCCACGCTGATACGCACGCGCGCCTGGGCGGCGGCGTGAACTTCGGGCGGGGCGCCGGCGCTTTCGCGCCCGAATAGGAGTGTATCGCCGGGCTGAAACGCGAACGCGTCAAGATTTTCTTCCGCCTGGGTGGTGAAGAGGACGAGCCTCCCCGCGGCGCGTTCGGGGGCGGCCAGAAAATCAGCCCAGCTTCCCCAGCGGACCAGATCAACTTTGCCCGCATAGTCCATGGCCACGCGTTTCAGCGCCGGATCGGTGAGGAGAAAGCCGCACGGCTCGATGATTTCCAATGGCGCGGCGAAACAGGCAGCCACCCGAATCGCGGCGCCCAGGTTCGGAGGCATATCGGGTTGATAGAGGGCGAGGCGCAGTTTAGGGCTCGATTAAACCGAGGCGGGAGGGACTCGTGCGGCGACACGCCGCGAGCCCTGAATCGCCTGGAGCTTTAAGGTGCGCGCTGCGAGGCGTCCACAGATGGTTGGCGATTGTCCGGCGGGGATTTCGTCCTGGCCGGCGCGGACGAAATTCAGGAGCGGGTCTTGGCCGAGACGACGGCGAACGCAACAGGCAGTCATGGCGAAGAGCCGAACCGCCGGGATTTTATCTACATCGCCGCCGGCGCGGTCGCCGGGGTCGGCGCTTTGGCCACGGTGTGGCCGCTGGTGGATCAGATGAATCCCGCGCGTGATACGCTGGCGCTGGCTTCGATGGAATATGACCTGACCCAGGTGGCTTTAGGCCAGCAGGTCGTGATCTTGTGGCGCGGGATGCCGGTGTTCATTCGCCACCGCACGCCGGACGAAATTGCGCGCGCGCGCCGCGATGACGCGGCCTCGATGAAGGATCCTGCAACAGACGAGCAGCGAATCGCGCAGTCCGACGGCAAGCCGGGCAAGCCGGAGTTTATGATCGTTCAGGCGGCCTGCACGCACCTCGGCTGCGTGCCGACATTTGGCGGCGGCGATTTCGGCGGCTGGCTCTGCGCCTGCCACGGCTCGGTGTACGACACGTCCGCGCGCATTCGCTCCGGTCCGGCGCCGCTTAACCTGGCCGTCGCGCCATATGTCTATACGTCCGACACCGTTGTGAAGATCGGCTAAGGGAAGCTTGGGGATGAGCGGAGAAAGCACCTACAAGCCGGGCAGCGGTTTCGAGCGTTGGCTTGACGCGCGCCTGCCGATCGTTCGCCTGGCGCATGACAGCTTCGTCGCCTATCCGACGCCGCGCAATCTGAACTATTGGTGGACGTTTGGCGCCATCCTGAGCTTCTGCCTTGTGGTGCAGATTCTCACCGGCGTGATCCTGGCGATGCACTACATTCCCAACGCCGCAATGGCGTTCGACAGCGTTCAGCGCATCCGCCGCGACATCAATTTCGGCTGGTTGATCCAATCGGTGCACGCGGTTGGCGCATCGATGTTCTTCCTCGCCGCCTACATCCACATGTTCCGCGGCCTCTATTACGGGTCTTACAAGGCGCCGCGAGAAATCCTCTGGATACTCGGCTGCGTGATCTATCTTTTGATGATCATAACAGCGTTCATGGGTTACGTGCTGCCGTGGGGCCAGATGAGCTTCTGGGGCGCCACGGTCATCACCAACATCCTCGGCGCGGTGCCTGTCGTCGGCGAGCCGATTTTGTACTGGGTGCGTGGCGGTTTCGCCGTGGAAAACGCGTCTCTCAACCGTTTCTTCAGCTTGCACTACCTGCTGCCGTTCGTGATCGCAGGCGTTGTCGTGCTCCACGTCTGGGCGCTGCACGTCGCCGGGCAGAACAATCCGGCAGGCGTCGAGCCAAAGTCGAAAGAGGACACGGTTCCGTTCACGCCGCACGCCACGTTGAAGGATGCTGTCGGCGTGACGCTGTTCGCGATGATGTTCGCGTACTTCGTGTTCTACATGCCGGATTCGCTCGGCGATCCGGAAAACTACAACAAGGCCAATCCGCTCGTGACGCCGCCGGAAATCGTGCCGGAATGGTATCTGCTGCCGTTCTACGCGATCCTGCGCGCGGTGCCTGACAAGTTCCTCGGCGTGGTCGCGATGTTTGGCGCCATTGCGGTGCTGTTCGCGCTGCCGTGGCTCGATACATCCAAGGTCCGCTCGATGCGCTATCGCCCGGTGGCGCGCTGGTTCTACATAGCCTTCGTGCTGGTGTGCATCGGGCTAGGGTGGTGCGGCGCCCAGACGCCGGACAAGGTGATCTACCAGGCTGGCAATTACCGGATCGAACTGCGGGACGCAGGGAACAAGCCGCTCGCGATCGCCCAGGGCCGCACAGCCGACATCGCCGAGAGGGTGATGCAGCAAGAGGTTACCCGGCTGGGTGGCGCCGTGCGGTCTCTGCAGCGGGAGACGCCGTTCCGGTTTGACGTGACCGCGCTGTCCCAGATCCTGTCATTCTTCTACTTCGCGTTCTTCCTGCTGGTCCTACCGTTGCTGGGGCTGCGGGAGCGGCCTGACCGCGTGCCGGAGACGATCGCGAAATCCGTGCTGGGCGGGCGCCCGGCGGCCGCCATACCGAAAGCGGAGGCTTAAGCTTCATGCTCCGTAAGCTGATTACCGCCCTAAGCCTTGCGTTGGGCCTTGCCTTCGCCGCGCCGCTCGCCGGTGTGGCAAACGCCGAAACCAAGGCGCGCCATCCCCATCCACTGGCGTGGAGTTTCAACGGGCCGCTCGGAACGTTCGATCGCGCCCAGCTGCAACGCGGCTTTCAGATATACAAGGAAGTCTGCGCGGCGTGCCATTCAATGAGCCAGCTGACCTACCGCAATCTGGGCGAAAAGGGCGGCCCGTTTGAAGCCGCCGCGCACCGCAACGCCGAGACCGGCGAGATCGAGTACAAGATCGGCGCGCCGCATGATGGCGACCGGGCGGTTGACGCCAACGACAATCCATTCGTGAAGGCCATCGCCGCCGATTACGAAGTCGAGGAAATCGACCCGCAAACCGGCGATGTGGTGACGCGCAAGGCGCGGCCCTCCGATCGCTTCCACAATCCCTTCAAGAACGAAGGCCTGGCGCGCGGCGCCAATGGCGGCGCGCTGCCGCCGGACCTCTCCGTCATCACAAAAGCCCGCCGCGGCGGCGCCGATTACATTCACGCGCTGATCGGTGGCTATGAAGCGCCCCCGCCCGGCCTGGAAGTGCCGCCCGGAAAATATTTCAATCCCTACCTGCACGGCGATCTGTCGGCGTTCTGGAAGGGCGATCCGGCCAAGGTTCCGGAGGGCGGAGTTATCGCGATGCCGCAGCAGCTGTTCGAGGATCGCGTGGTCTATGCTGATGGCACCGCGGCGACAGTCGATCAGATGTCGCGGGACGTTTCGGCGTTCCTAACGTGGGCGTCCGATCCCAAACTCGAAGAGCGAAAATCGCTGGGTTTGCAGGTTATGATCTACCTTCTGGTGCTCGGCGTGCTGGTCTATCTGTCATACCGTCAGGTCTGGAAAAGCGTGAAGCACTAGGCTTTTAAGCGAAAGCCCGGCGGGCTGACCGGCAGCCGGGCATTTTGTGTGTGCAACGGACGGCGCGGCGCCTCCTTCAGTCCGCGCCTGACGATGTGCTCGCGTCAAGCGAGTTTTAAGCCTTTCGGGCGTAGCGTGGCAGCCGAAAAGTGCGCTTCGCAACTGCCTATCGCCGGGCCTGCGAAAGCGCCAGGCGCGCCAAGCGCCATAACGAAGGGAGCCGAGAAATGGCCGTCGCGCCCCACCTGCATTGCCTTGTTTACGTAAGCAAGATATCGACCGGCACCGCGCGAGACCTGCGCTCGACCGTGCGCAATATCCTGACCCAGGCGCAGCACCTCAACGCACGCGACGGCATCACTGGATTGCTGGCCTTCAACAACTCCTTCTTTGCCCAGGTTCTCGAGGGCGAGGAGGAAAGGATTGACCGGACTTTCGGCAGGATTTCGAAAGACTTTCGTCATATTTTGCCAGCGATCGTGCTGAAGCAAACTCTGTCGGAGCGAAGTTTCGGCGGATGGACGATGTGCGCGCGGCAACTGTCCCCACTTGACAAGGATATCCTCGATAGCATCGACCGGCGAGGCGGGTTCCCGCCAGCGTACGGCTCAGGCGCCGCGCTTCTGTCGCAGCTGCAAGCCATCGGGCGAATTCACCAGGAAGCGTTTGATCGCCAAACGAAGGATGTTCTCTATCTTTGACGTCCGCCAGCCGCGGACGTCCTTTCGGAGATGAATTGCCGGCGAGTCGACTTGGGCGCTTAGTCGATTTCCGCAGCCGTTTTCACGACCTTGCCGACGAGGCCGTAAGCCAACGCTTCGGCGGGCAGCATCCAGTGATCGCGGTCAGTGTCTTTCTTAACCTGCTCAATCGTCTGGCCGGTGGCGTCGGCGAAAATCTTGTTCAGGCGCTCGCGCATGCGGATGATCTCGCGCGCCTGGATTTCAATATCGCTGGCCATGCCGCCAATGCCGCCGCGCGGTTCGTGCAACAGGAAGCGGGTGTTCGGCAGGCAGAAGCGCTGCGCCTTCGGTACGGCGCAATAGATCAGCGCGCCAGCGCTCGCGACCCAGCCGGCGCCGAGCATGTTCACCTTCGGTTTGATGAAGCCGATAATGTCGTGGATCATGTCGCCGCTCTCGACGTGACCGCCGGGCGATGAAACCACCAGCGTGATCGGCTCGTCGCTGTCGCCGGCGAGGGCCAGCAAACGCTCGGTCACGCGGCGGGCCACCACGTCATTTATCTCGCCGGTGAGAAGCACGACACGTGATTTGAACAGCGCCTTCTCGACGATCGCCGGCGCGGCCGTTTCCGGGCCGGATTTTTCGTCTTCCTGGTCGAGGCGGCTGCTCATGAATCGCTCCTGATGGGTGCTCATCAGGTAAGGCCCGCGGGGTGCTTTGCCTAGTGCGCCGGTCGCGGTTAGGAGGTGTTGAGGGGCCCAGATGAATCTCGCCGACACGATCCGCACGATCCCGGACTATCCCAAACCGGGCATCCAGTTTCGCGACATCACCACGCTTCTGGCCGATGCGCGGGCGTTTCGCCGGGCTGTGGACGAACTGGTGCAGCCCTATGCCGGGGCGAAAATCGAAAAGGTCGCCGGGATCGAGGCGCGCGGCTTTATCCTGGGCGGGGCGGTGGCGCACCAGCTTTCGGCCGGGTTTACCCCGGTGCGGAAGCGGGGAAAGCTGCCCGCGGCCACCCTCCGGCAGACCTACGCCCTGGAATACGGCGAGGACGAAGTGGAGATACACCTCGACGCGCTGGCGCCCGGCGAAAAAGTGCTGGTGGTGGACGATCTGATCGCCACCGGTGGAACGGCGGAGGCGGCGATAAAGCTGCTGCGCCGGGCCGGCGCCGACGTGATCGGCGCCGCCTTCGTAATCAACCTGCCAGACCTCGGCGGGGCGGCCCGGATCGAGGCGATGGGCGTGAACGTCCAGACGCTAATCGCCTTCCCGGGGCATTAGGACCACTCAACCGCAGCGCTAACTTGACGCCAGTGGCGGCGCTTCATAGCTCTTAGGCATGGCGATCCGCCCCATCCTCACTGTGCCGGACCCCGTCCTGAAGCAGGAATCCCTCCCCGTTGACCGGGTGGACGACAATCTGCGCGCGTTGATGGATGACATGCTGGAGACGATGTACGCCGCGCCGGGCATTGGCCTCGCGGCGGTGCAGATCGGCGTGCCCAAGCGGGTGATCGTGATGGATCTGGCGCGCAAGGACGAGCCGCCGCAGCCGCGCTATTTCGTGAACCCGGAAATCCTCTGGGCGTCGGATGAGTTGAAGCCGTGGGAAGAGGGCTGCCTCTCCGTGCCGGAAATCTTCGACGAGGTGGCGCGGCCCGCGCACATCCGGCTCAAATATCTCGATTACGACGGCAAGGAAGTGATCGAGGAGGCGCACGACCTGTTCGCCGTATGCATCCAGCACGAAATGGACCACCTCGAAGGCGTGCTGTTCATCGACCACCTCTCGCGTCTCAAGCGCGACAGCGCCGTGCGCAAGGTGAAGAAGCTGGTGAAAGAACGCGCGCTGGAAGAGGCCGAGTAGAGCCGGTTACGACGCGCTGAAGCGTTCGAGCAGGCGTTCCAGATAATTTCGCTCCGTCTCTGGCCTGTTCGGATCCTGCGCGCGTTTGCGCAGCTCATCGAGAATATCGCGCACGCGCTCGCGCTGGATATTTTCCGGCACCGAAACGTCGCGGCCATCTGTATCGACAGCGCCGACCGCGCGGCCGAGCGGGTCGCGGCGCGTGTTCTGGCCGGTGCGATTTTCCTCGTTTTCGTTGCCGGCCTGCTCCTGATCGCGCATTGACTGCTGCGCCAGCCGATCTGCGCCGGCGCGCATTTCGCGAAGGGCCCGATCCTGTTCGCCGCGCGCCGCGCCGAGATCGCCGCGGCGCAGCGCTTGCTGTGCGCGGTCCATGGCTTCGCCGGCGCGGTCCAGATCGCCGTTTTGTTGCGAGCCGCCACGCTGAGCGTCGCGCTGGGCTTGCTCTAGCGATTGGCGCAACTGGCCCTGGCGTTGCGCCAGCTGCTCGGCGCTCTGATCGCCGTTCTGGCCCTGACCCTCACCGGGCTGACCGTTTTGGTCTTGGTCCTGGCGCTGCGTGTCGTCGCGCAGGCCGCGCTGTCTGCCGATCGTATCGGACAGGCCCTCGACACTGCTATTGAGGTCCGGATTGCCTTGGCCCTGCTGGCCTTGACCGGACTGACCCGGCTGGCCTTCGCCGGGTTGGCCCTGCGCCATCTGAACTTCGAGATTGTTCAGCAGCGCCTGCAATTGTTCGAGCAGCTTCTGCGCTTCGGCGTGCTTGCCTTCAGCAGCCAGCCGCTCGATCTCGCGCATCATCGCTTCGAGATCGTTTTGGCTAAGCTGTGTGCGCTGTTGTTGCTGCTGAAGGCTGTCTTCTGCCTGTTGCTGCTGCTGCTGGCCGTTACGGCGCGCCTCGGCCATCAGCGACTGGATGTAGTTCTGCATCGCCTGGCGCACGGCGTCCGTCAGCCGCTGGATTTCATCCTGCGGGGCGCCGCGTTCGAGCGCTTCGTTCAATTGCCGCTGGGCTTCCTGCAACGCGCGGCGCGCATCGGCGCTATCGCCATATTCAGCGCGCAAGGCGGTCTGCCAGAGGATTTCTGCCGCTTCGTCGGTGTTCTCCACCTCGCGCGCCTGATTGAGCACGGCGCGCGTGGCGACAAAGCCGCCGAACACAGCCAGATCGCGGAAATAGCCGTCATCTGGACGATGGGTGAGCGCATCGATCATTTGGCCGGCGTGGCGAATGGCTTTGGGTGCGCGCTCGATCCGCGGATCGAATTCATCGGTCTGGATGATGTCGCCCTGTGTGCCGAACAGTGTGTCGTAGCCATACAGGATTGTGGGCGTCTGGTCCTGGCGAAGGTTCGGCGCTGGCGCATAGGCGCGGCGCTCATGCATGATCACCTTGCGGATTTCGATCGCCGCGCGCGCCAGCGGCTGCAGGAAAATCTTCTCCGGTAACGCCACCTGCGCGGCGCTGCTGACGCCCTCCTGCGACAGCGCATCCAGCGCCACGACGCGCAAAGATACCTTCATGCCGGCGTAGGGATGATCCGAAAGATCGATACTGACGTCGCCGTCGGCTTCCTTGGGATCGGTGCGCGGCCCCTCAAGCAGCGTATCGACCGGCTTGGCGCCTACAAGGCCAGGCGGCGGATCTACCGGCGTGGCGCGCAGCACGATGTCGCGCACGCCGAAATCATCGGTGGCCTTCCATTTGAAGATCAGCTTGTCTTTTTCGAACTTGGGAGCGGTGACGAACGAGGCGGTCGGCGCCTTGTCGGCGACCGGCGCGATTTGCCAGCGCGCTTTGGTGTGAAACCGCACGACGCGCAGCGATCCCGCGCTGGGCAGGGCAAGTTGCGCCTCATAGGCGCCGTCAGCGGCTTTCTTGAATTGTGTTTCGCGATGGCCGCCCTGGCCATCGAATTTCAGCCATGGCGCGCCCTTCGGTCCTGTAACGCGTACAGTGACTTCAACACTCGGCGGTGTGACAACGCGGGCGCCGATCTTTTCCGTCAGCGAAACGGGCGCTGAATTTGTGTACGCCGCCGGCGCCACCCAGGCTTCGATAACCATCGGTCCATCGCCAAGCAGCGGGCCGGGGTCCGGGATGAACGCGCGCGCCAGCCGGTCAGGCCCTTGAAGGCCCGCGACAACGAGACCGGCTGCAACAGCGACGAGCGCAACGTAGCGCAACTTGTATTTGTCGAGCCGCTTGATCCCCCAGACTGGAGGAGCCGCGACAGCGCGCATGGCGGCGTCGCGCGCGCGGCTCTGCTGATGCTCCCACAGCGCCAGCGCCATCGGATCGAGCCTGGAGGGCTGATCCTCAAGCGCGTCTAGAGAGCCGGGGTCGAGGCCCGCGTCAGTCAGCAGGCGGCGGCGGGCGTCGGCAAGGCTGGGCGCGATCCAGGCGCGCGCGGCGCGGAACAGCAGCACACCGACGCCGATCAGCACCGCGATAGAGGCGAGCGTGGCAATCAGCGGGAGGAGTTGATCCTGCCCGCCAAACAGCCCGAACGCCGCCCAAACCAGAACTAGCAGCGCAGCGGGAAAAGCGGCGGGTACAAACCGCTCAAGCGCGATAGCACGGCGGGCGCGGGCCAGTTCCCGTCCAAGCTGAGCGATCGCGATTTCGTGCTTCATGCCGGCGCTGAGCCTAACAGGCGCGAGCCGCTCTCACACGCCTTTACATCACCCGGACGACAGCCAAGGCGGCATATGCTCCAGTTTGAGCTGCGTATCGACCTCGAAACGGTCGCGCACGACGGCAAAGTGATCTCCCGAAACAAGAATTTCAGGCGCTATGGGACGTGAATTATAGGCCGAAGACATTACAGCGCCATAGGCGCCTGCGGTCATGATCGCCACCAGATCGCCCGTTTTCAAAGGCGGAAGCGGCCTGCCTCTCGCAAATGTGTCCCCGGTTTCGCAGATCGGGCCGACAACGTCGATCGGGACGCGCGCGCCGGGGGCGGGCTCGGCCACGGGCTGGATGTCGTGAAAGGCGTCGTACATGGCTGGGCGGATGAGGTCGTTCATCGCCGCGTCGAGCACCAGGAATTGCCGGTCCGGCCGCTCCTGGATGCGGATCACGCGCGACAGCAGCACGCCGGCGTTACCGGCGATCAGCCGCCCCGGCTCGAACGCCAGGGCGATGTCGAACCCGTCGAACACGCGATTCACCATAGCGCCGTACTCGGCGGGGGTCGGCGGTTCGGGCTCGTGAAAATAGGGGATGCCGAGGCCGCCGCCGAGATCGAGATGATCCACCGTGCGGCCTTCGCGGCGCAGCCGTTCCGCCAGCGCGCGCATCAGCTTGAAGGTTTCTTCCAGTGGCGCGAGGCTCTTGATCTGGCTGCCGATATGCACGGCCAGACCGCGCGGGCGAAGGAACTGGCTCTGCGCGGCGCGATGATAAAGCCCGATCGCTTCTTCCGGGCTCACGCCGAATTTCGCGTCACCGCCGCCGGTTGATACTTTCGCGTTAGCGCCGGCGCCGATGCCGGGATTGACGCGGATCGAAATAGCAGGATTGGCGCTAAGGCGCTTGGCGATGCGCTCAAGACTGTCCAGTTCTGCAATGCTCTCGACATTGACTTGCGCCACGCCCGCGCTGCAGGCGAAAGCGAGTTCATCGTCGCTCTTGCCGACGCCCGAAAAGATGATCTTTGAGGCCGGCACGCCCGCCTTCAGCGCGCGCGCGATTTCGCCGGCCGATACCGTATCGGCCCCGGCGCCCCGGCGCGCCAGAGTGGCGAGCACGGCGAGATTGGAATTGGCTTTCACCGCAAAAGCGATCAGCGCGCTGCGCGGCTCAAGCGCGGCTTTAAATACATCGTAATGGCGCTCAAGCGTTGCGGTGGAATAGACATAAGCCGGCGTTCCCACCGCGTCAGCAATGTGGTTTAGGGGCACGCCTTCGCAGGCCATTTGGCCATCGCGATAAATGAAATGATGCATGCCTCAGGGCGCGCCGGGCGGCGGCGAAGCCGTTGGGGAAATCGGTGTGCGGCCCACTGGCTGGTTCGGGGCAGGCGGCGGCAAAACTTCCGGCGCCGGCGTTCCGGCTGCTGCGCGCGCCGCAGCTTCGGCCTTGAGCCGTTCCTGTTCGGCCAGATAGTCCTGACGCGCTTTGCCAAACATCGGGGCGGGCCGGTCCAACCCGGTTTTTACCCCGCATGAAGCCAGCGCCGTTGTCATGGCGAGCGCCATGCCCAGCGCGCCGATCAGCGAAAACAGCCGTGTGTTCATGCGGTTTCCCCTAATGCCTTTCGCCAGCGCGCCGCCTGCTCGCGAACCCGTTCTGGCGCAGTCCCGCCATAGCTAGCACGGCTTTCCACCGAACGCTCAACCGATAGCGCGGCAAGCGCAGCAGCCGTGATGCGCGGCTCGATCGCCTGGGCTTCGGCCAGCAGCAGCGCGTTCAATTCGGCCACGCCGATATCCTCGGCGCGGCGTACGATCTTGCCGGTGATTTCGTGCGCCTCGCGGAAGGGCGTTTTCAATTCGCGCACCAGCCAGTCGGCGAGGTCGGTAGCCGTGGAATAGCCGAGCGCGGCGGCGGCGCGCATCTTCGCGCGGTTGAAAGTCATGGTCTGGACCATGCCGGTCATCGCTGCGACTGAAAGCTCGAACGCGTCAAACGCCTCGAAGGTCAGCGTTTTGTCTTCCTGCAAATCCTTGGCGTAAGCGAGCGGCAGTTTCTGCACGATGGCGCTGAGCGCGGCGAAACTGGCTGTGATGCGCGCCGCCTTGGCGCGGATCAGTTCAGCGGCGTCCGGGTTACGCTTCTGGGGCATGATCGACGACCCGGTGGACCATTCATCGCTCATGCGCGCGAACGCAAATTGCGGGCTGGTCCACAACACGATTTCCTCGGCGAGCCGGGAAAGGTGTGTGGCGCCGATCGAAAGTGCGGCGATCGCTTCGAGTGCAAAGTCGCGCGCGGAAACCGCATCCAGTGAATTTGCGGCGGGCAGATCAAAGCCAAGCGCGTCTGCTGTTTCTTGGCGGTCAATTGGAAAGCCCGTCCCCGCCAGCGCAGCCGCGCCGAGCGGGCAGCCGGTTTCGCAGTGCTCCAGCGCGCCGGCCAGCCGCTCCTGATCGCGCTCCAGCATCTCCACATAGGCCAGCAGGTGATGGCCAAGCGTGATTGGTTGCGCGGTCTGCAAATGCGTGAAGCCCGGCATGATCCAGTCAGCATGCGCTTCGGCCTGGCTCACCAGCGCGTCCTGCAAACCTGCCAGCGCATCGAGCGCCTGATCGGCCGCGCCACGCACCCAGAGCTTAAAGTCCGTCGCCACCTGATCGTTGCGGGAGCGGGCGGTGTGCAGGCGTTTGCCGGCTTCGCCGATGCGCTCGGTGAGCCGCGCCTCGATGTTGAGGTGGATGTCTTCCAACTCGTGCGAGAACACGAACGTACCCGCCTCGATCTCCGCGGCGATCTGGTCCAGCCCGTCCTGTATCTTCGCGTTGTCTTCGCCGCTAATGATGTCCTGCGCCGCGAGCATGGCGGCGTGGGCTTTCGAGCCGGCGATATCCTCGCGCCACATGCGTTGATCGACGTCGATGGAGGCGTTGATCGCCTGCATCACGGCGCTAGGCTTCGCCGCGAACCGGCCGCCCCACATTTTCTGGCCCTTCTCCGGATACGAGGGGCCGCCTGGCTTGGAACTGGACATGAGCGAGACGCCCGCCACACCTGAAAAAAAACCGCGTCCGCCCATCTGGGCCGCCGGAGCGGCGCTGTTTGGACTCGCCGCGCTCGTCTACGTGGTTTTCCTCGCGGTTTCAAAGCCCGCCGAGAAGGTTGACCTAAAAAGCTTTGCCCAAGGCGAATTCGCCGCGCTGGAGATCAGCGCCAATGCGCCCGCTCAGCCCGTCACCACGTTCACCGATGCGGCGGGCAAGCCGCGCACGCTGGCCGATTGGCGCGGCAAGGTCGTGGTGCTCAACCTATGGGCTACGTGGTGCACGCCGTGCCAGCAGGAAATGCCCAGCCTGGCTGAGCTGGCGGAGAACGGCGGCGGCGGGGTGGTGGTTATTCCGATCAGCGTCGACAAAGCCGAGGACCGGACGTTCGCCATCCGCACGCTGAAAAAGCTCAGCGGGGATAAGCTCGGTTTTTACAACGATCCTTCCTATGCGATCGCGTTCGACGCCAAGACGGCGAGCTTTCCGACGACGATCATTTATTCAAAGACCGGCGTGGAGGTGGCGCGGCTAAACGCCGAGGCAGATTGGTCAACGCCGGAAGCTGCGCAACTCGTGAAAGCCGCGCTGACTCACTAACGCTTGATCATCGCCCGCATCGTCGCGGTTTGAGCCTTCACTGATTCAAGCAGCTTGCGCACGTCGCCGCCGTTTTTGTCGAGCTGTGACAGGAACTCGGCCTGCTGCTGCGTGGCTAGCGAGATCGACGTTTCGTCGAACTTCAGCGCAACGTCGATAACTTTCCACGACCCGCCTGGGTATTGCTGCAAATCCCAATCCACGCGCAGCGGTGCGCCTGACTGCTGTGAGATTTCCGTGCGCACCAGCGAACGCTTGCGGCCATTCTTTTCGAGATCGGTGCTGCGCAGCACCTTGATCGCGCGGCCGCGATATTGATCGAGCTGGGCTTCATATACGGCCAAGCCGTATTCCTTGAACGTCGCGACCCAATCCTTGTAGAGCGCGGCGTCAGTGCGCGCCTGACGCGCGTAGCGCCCCAGCACGAAGCCGGCCACCGTGGGCATGTCGGCGAATTTTTCCATAAGCCCGGCAAAGTGCGCACGGCGTTGTTCGACGGTGGATGTCTGCGCCAGTGAGTTCAGGACGTTTTGCGCATTTGTCTGCACAAACGCTTCTGTTGCGGCGTCTGCGTGCGCGCTCTGAACAAACAGCGTTGAGGCGAGCGCTGCGCCGGCGAACGCCATCGCTGCTCGACGTGACACGGCTGTAATCATTGAAGGGGTGACTCCGTCGGCCCGATTGCTTCACCAGCTGCATCAGGTAGTGGATCACCAAAATCAGGCAAGTCCGCGGCGGTCGGTTGTCCATTCCTGATCAGGCTAGCGCGCGATTGTGCATAAGCCGAACGCAGCGCCACGTAAGGATCAGGTGACGTGGCGCGCAAATTTGCAACACTCTCCAAGGAATCCGTACGCGCCGTCACGACGCCAGCCACACCGCGCGTGATTCGAAACGCGGTGTCGCCCTCAAATTGCGCGTAGGTGAGCGGGTCCAAGCCGATATCGACGATCGATCCGAATGCATCGCGCACGCTCGATGGTCCAAGAAGCGGTAACATCAGATACGGTCCCGTCCGGGCGCCGTATCGTCCGAGCGTTTGCCCAAAATCTTCAGAATGGCGCTCAAGCCCGATCGACTTGGCGGGGTCAAACAGACCAAGGATGCCGATCGTGCTGTTGATGCCAAAGCGCAGCGCGGTCACGCCCGCGCGCTTGGGCTCAAGCTGCAGTAAATCGTTCGCAAAGATAACGGGCGCTTCGAGATTGTTGACCCAGTTGCGTATGCCGCTTCGCACGGGAGAGGGCGTTATGCGCTGATAGGTGCGCGCGAACGGCTCGGCGAACGCGCGGTCGATGGCGTTGTTGAGCGCGTAAACTTTTCGGTTCCAGCCTTCCCACGGATCGCGGATCGTTCCCGGGGTCCAAGGCTCGTTAGAAAACGCTTCAGACGGTTCGGGGGCGGCTCCTGCGCCCTCCTGCGCCGCCGCCGGGCCGGTCAGACCGGCGCCCAGGCTTAACGCCCACACTATCGCAGCCACGCTCGGTCGGTTCACAGCGTTTTCCTTCGCACTTGCGATATTGGTTAACCACCAACTGATTTCAACAAAGAAGGCTTTCAAAGTTCTTTCTGCCATGTCATATAAAGATATCTTTATATCTTAAAGTGCAGCGGGATGCCGGCCTCTTCCCTTGATCATCTTGTGACGGCGTTGCGCGCGGCGGGAGAAGTCTCGCGGCTGCGGGCGCTGGCGCTGCTCAGCCACGGCGAATTGGCGGTCGGCGAGCTGGCGCAGGTGATGGGGCAAAGTCAGCCGCGTGTAAGCCGCCATATGCGGCTTCTGACGGAATCGGGCTTGGCCGAGCGGGCGCCGGAAGGGGCGTGGGTGTTCTACCGCCTCGCCCCGGAAGGTACGCCCGAGCGCGCGCTGGTGAACGATCTGCTGGGCAAGCTCGATCCCGCCGACGCTGATGTGGCGCGGGATTCAGCGCGGCTGGAGGCCATCCGCGCCGCCCGCGCCGAGGCTGCCCAGGCTTACTTCGCTGAAAACGCTGCCGATTGGGACCGTGTCCGCGCCCTGCACCTGCCCGAGGCCGATGTAGAAAGCGCCATGCGCGCGGCCGCCGGGGAAGGGCCGTTCGGCTTGATGATTGATGTCGGCGTTGGCTCCGGGCGCATGCTGGCGGTGTTCGCCGATCGTGTGCGCCGCGCTGAGGGCTTCGACACCAGCCGGCAAATGCTCTCCGTGGCGCGGTCGACGCTGTCGAACCTGCCCGAAGGCCGCGCGGCGGTGCGGTTGGGCGATGTGTACGCACCGCCTTTCGCGCCCGGCAGCGCCGATCTGGTGACCGTGCATCAGGTGTTGCACTTCCTGCCCGATCCGGGGCGGGCAGTGGCGCAGGCCGCTGCGCTTTTGAAGCCCGGCGGGCGTCTGATCATCGCTGATTTTGCGCCTCACGAGCACGAATTCCTGCGCGAACAGCATGCCCATCGGCGCCTCGGCTTTTCCGACGAAGAGGTTACGCGCTGGTGCGTCGCGGCGGGGTTGCCGAAAACCAAATCGATGACCCTCGCGCCCGAGGACGGACGCAAGGAGGCGCTGACTGTGAAAATATGGGTCGCCGACAAGGCCGACGCCCGCAAGGAGCGTGCAGCATGAATATCGCGCGCCTGGAGGCGTCCATCGCCGACGCGGCCGAGCGTATCGCGCAGCCGCGTGTTTCGTTCGAGTTCTTTCCGCCGAAATCTGAAAAGCTGGAGGAAGCGCTTTGGGAAGCGATCGGCAAACTCGCGCCGCTTAATCCCACTTTTGTTTCGGTAACGTATGGCGCCGGCGGCTCCACGCGCGACCGTACGCACCGCACCGTTTCCCGCCTCGTGCAGGACACCACGTTGAAGCCCGCGGCGCACCTCACATGCGTGGCGGCCACGCGCGATGAAGTTGACGATGTACTGCGCAATTACTGGGCCTCCGGCGTCCGCCACGTCGTTGCCCTGCGCGGCGATCCGCCGGGAGGCGTCGGCACGGCCTATGCGCCGCATCCGGAAGGCTACGCCAGCGCTGTGGAACTCGTCGCGGGCGCAAAAAAGATCGCGCCGTTCGAGATTTCGGTGGCAGTGCATCCCGAGCGCCATCCGTCGAGCCCGAACTGGGCGCACGAGATCGACAATTTCAAGCGTAAGCTCGACGCCGGCGCCGCGCGCGGCATTTCGCAATTCTTCTTCGACGCCGACATGTTCCTGCGCATGCGCGACCGCTTCGCCGATTTCGGCGTGGATGCGCCGCTGCTGCCGGGAATCATGCCGGTGACGAATTTCGCCGGGCTGCAAAAGATGGCCGCGGGCTGCGGGGCCACGGTGCCAGCGTGGTTGATCAAAATGCTCGAAGGCGTGGATGACGATCCCGATACGCGCCGCCTCGTGTCGGCCGCGATCGCGGCGGAACTGTGCGCACGTCTGGCGGCCGAAGGCGTTCAGGACTTCCATTTTTATACGCTTAACCGCGCCGATCTCACGCTCGCGCTCTGTCGTATGCTGGGCGTGAAACCGGCGGTGCAGGAGCAAATGCTATGAAGCGGGCGTTTTTCGCGCTGGCGCTACTAGCGGCCAGCCCGGCAGCTGCCGAGCAAAACCCGGCTTGGCGCCAACCGGCCGAGCCTTTCCGTGTGATCGGCAGTATTTATTATGTCGGTTCGGAAGGCATAGCGTCGTGGCTGATCGCGACGCCGCAAGGGCATATCCTGATCGATGGCGGCGTGCCGGAATACGCGGCGACAATCGAAGCGAACATCAAGACGCTGGGTTTCAAGCTCAGCGATGTGAAGGTGCTGCTGAACAGCCACGCGCATTACGATCACGCCGGCGGTTTGGCGCACTTGAAGGCTGATACGCACGCGAAGCTTTTGGCCAGCGCTGGCGACAAGCCGCTATTGGAAAAGGGCGTCTATCCCGGCCAGGAAGATGACAAGAGCCTCTCTTTCCCGCCGGTGCGCGTCGATATGGTGGTCGCTGACGGCCAGCCAGTTTCGCTTGGCGCCGTTACGTTGACGTCGCATTTAACGCCTGGCCATACGCCGGGCTGCACGACGTGGACGATGCGCGTTGTCGAGAACAATAAGCCGTACGACGTGCTGTTCCTCTGCAGCATGACGGTCGCGGGGAACAAACTTGTCGGCAAACCGACCTATCCGAATATCGTCGCAGATTACCGCCGCACATTTGAAGCGGCGAGCGCGCTAAAGGCGGACGTGTTCCTCGCGCCGCATGCGGAGAGCTATGGCTTCGTGCAAAAGCGCGCTGCGCTGCTGGCGGCGCGCAAAGCGGGAAGCGAGGCGAACCCGTTTGTTGATCCGACGCTTCTTGCAAAGATCGTCGCGGCCTCGAAGGCCGATTTTGAAGTTCATCTGAAGGCGCAAACCGAAGCGCTGGAGCAGAAGCCATGACCCGTGAAGAGCGGCTCGCCACTATCAGTGCCGAGGCGAAAAAACGTATCCTCGTGCTCGACGGCTCGATGGGCGCTTATCTGCAGGGCTTTGGTTTAACGGAGGCGGATTATCGCGCTGGCCGGTTTGAGGATCATGGCCCAGCCCTGAAGGGCAATAATGACCTGCTTTCGTTGACGCGTCCTGATGTGATTACAAAGGTTCACGAGGACTATCTTCAGGCCGGCGTCGATATCATCGAGACCAATACGTTCAGCGCCACCACGATCAGCCAGGCCGAATACGATCTTCAGTCCTGCGTGCGGGATCTGAACGTGGAAGGCGCGCGTCTGGCGCGCGCGGCGTGCGACAATTTTGAACAAGCCGATGGCAAGCCGCGCATTGTCGCCGGCGCGCTGGGGCCGACGACGAAACTCCTGTCGATGTCTCCCGATGTGTCCGACCCGGCGTTTCGCGATTGCGATTTCGATACAATGGCGAAAGCCTATCACGATCAGGCGCTCGGCCTGATCGAGGGTGGTTCTGACCTGCTGCTGATCGAAACGATCACCGATACGCTCAACACCAAGGCCGCACTCTGGGGCATTTGGGAAGCCTATGATGCGCTCGGAATCGAGCTGCCGATATGGATTTCCGCCACGATCACCGACAAATCCGGGCGTACGCTTTCGGGCCAGACGGTCGAGGCGTTCTGGAACGCCGTGCGCCATGCCAAGCCCTGGGCTGTGGGCCTCAATTGCGCGCTGGGGCCAGACGATATGCGCGCCTTCATCGCCGATCTGGCGCGCGTGGCTGAATGCCCCGTATCCGCTTATCCAAATGCGGGCCTGCCTAACACAATGGGCGGTTACGACGAGACGCCGCATTCGATGGAGGTGCATTACGCCGAATGGGCGAAGGCGGGGCTGGTGAATATCCTCGGCGGCTGCTGCGGCACGACGCCCGATCACATTGCTCATTTGAAGCATGCGCTGGAGGGCGTCGCGCCGCGCAAAATACCCACGGTCGAACGCAAATTGCGGCTCTCCGGCCTCGAACCCTTTAACGCAGCGGCGTAAATGTCATTTTCCAATTTCATCATCGTCGGCGAGCGCACGAACGTCACCGGCAGCGCGAAATTCCGCAAGCTGATTGAGGCGGACGATTACACTGGCGCGCTCAATGTGGCGCGCCAGCAGGTCGAGAGCGGCGCCAACATACTCGACGTGAACATGGACGCGGCGCTGATCGACGGCCCGAAGGCGATGACGCGCTTTCTCAACCTGATCGCCGGCGAGCCGGACATCGCGCGCGTGCCGATCATGGTCGATAGCTCGAAATGGAGCGTGATAGAGGCCGGCCTGAAATGCGTGCAGGGCAAGTGCATCGTCAATTCCATCTCGATGAAGGAAGGCGAGGCAGAGTTTCTGAAACACGCCGAGAAGGTCCGCCGCTATGGCGCGGCCACGGTGGTGATGGCGTTCGACGAGCAAGGCCAGGCCGATACACGCGACCGCAAGGTTCAGATTTGCGAGCGGGCTTATAAACTGCTGGTCGATAAGGTCGGGTTCGCGCCGGAAGACGTCATTTTCGATCCGAACATTTTCGCGGTCGCGACCGGCATCGAAGAACACGCAGGCTACGCGCTGGCGTTTTTTGAAGCAACGGCGTTTATCCGGCAGAACCTGCCCTACGCGCACATTTCCGGTGGCGTCTCGAACGTGTCGTTCAGCTTCCGCGGCAATGAGCCGGTGCGCGAGGCGATGCACGCCGTGTTCCTGTATCACGCGATCCGCGCGGGCATGGACATGGGCATCGTCAATGCCGGTTCGCTGCCGGTGTATGACGATATCGAGCCCGAATTGCGCGAGCGCGCCGAAGACGTGCTGCTCAACCGCCGCGCCGATTCCACTGAGCGGTTGCTGGAAATCGCCGATCGCGCCAAGCACGGCGCGAAGAAAGAAGCCAAGGACGAAAAGATATGGCGTGGGCTGGAGGTCGAGGCGCGCATTTCCCATGCGCTCGTGCACGGCATCACCGAGTTCATCACCGAGGATATTGAAGAAGCGCGTCTGAAAGCCGCCAAGCCCCTCGACGTGATCGAAGGGCCGCTGATGGCGGGGATGGGCGTCGTCGGCGATTTGTTCGGCGCGGGAAAAATGTTCCTGCCGCAGGTGGTGAAATCGGCGCGGGTGATGAAGCAGGCGGTGGCCGGGCTTATTCCCTACATGGAAGCGGAAAAAGAGCGCACGGGCCTGGCCGGCAAATCCAACGGCACGATCGTGATGGCCACCGTGAAGGGCGACGTCCACGATATCGGCAAGAACATTGTCGGCGTCGTGCTGCAATGCAACGGCTACGACATCATCGATCTTGGCGTAATGGTGGGGTGCGACAAGATATTGGACAAGGCTGTCGAAGTGGGCGCTGACGCGGTCGGCCTGTCAGGCCTGATCACGCCGAGCCTGGAAGAGATGACGTTCGTGGCGTCGGAGATGGAGCGTCGCGGCATGACCATGCCGCTGCTGATCGGCGGCGCCACGACATCGCGCACGCACACGGCGGTGAAGATCGCGCCGGCCTATTCCGGGCCGGTGATCTATGTAGTGGACGCCAGCCGCGCCGCGCCGGTGGTGTCCAAGCTGCTGTCGGGAGAGCGCGATGCGCTGGTGAAAGAAACCAGGCGCGATTACGAAGCCGCGCGCCAAAGCTATTTCGCCGGGCAGGACAAGCGGCCGCGCCTGCCGATCACCGCTTCTCGCGCGCGCGGCGCCAAGCTCGATTTCGCCGCGCCCGCCAAGCCGGCGTTTCTGGGACTGAAGAGTTTCGAGGATTATCCGCTCGCCGATCTGGTTGCGTACATCGATTGGACGCCGTTCTTCTCGTCGTGGGACCTGGTTGGGCGCTATCCGCAAATTCTGGAAGACGACATCGTCGGCGAAGCGGCGCGCAGCCTGTTTGCTGACGCGCAGGCGATGCTGAAGCAGATGGTCGATGAGAAATGGGTGCGCGCGGCCGGCGTCGTCGGCTTCTGGCCGGCCAACCGCGCCGGCGACGACATCGTGCTCTACGCCGATGAAGCGCGCAAAGAGGAGCGCGCGCGCCTGTTCACGCTGCGCCAACAGATCGACAAACCGCAGACCTACGCGCTGGCTGATTTCGTCGCGCCGCAGGGTGTCGCCGATTACGTCGGCGGGTTCGCGGTGACGGCGGGCATCGGCGAACATGAACGGTCCGAGGCGTTCAAGAATGCCGGCGACGATTATTCCTCGATCATGGTCAAGGCGTTGTGCGACCGGCTGGCGGAAGCGTTCGCCGAAGCGCTACATGCGCGCACGCGGCGCGAGTTCTGGGCGTATGCGCCCGATGAACAGCTCAGCACCGACGATTTGATCGCGGAAAAATATCGCGGCATCCGGCCCGCGCCCGGCTATCCGGCGCAGCCTGACCACACCGAGAAACTGACGCTTTTCAATTTGCTGGACGTAGAAGCGCGCACCGGCATGCAGCTTACCGAGAGCCTGGCGATGACGCCCGGCGCATCGGTGAGCGGGCTATTCTTCGCGCATCCTGATGCTGAATATTTCGGCGTCGGCCGCATAGATCGCGATCAGGTTGCCGACTATGCGGCGCGGAAAAACTGGTCGCTGGAAACCGCCGAACGCTGGCTCGCGCCGATCCTTGCCTATGATCCGGTGCGTGCGGCTAAGGACGCCGCGTAAAGGTTTTGTTCACCTTCAAAGTGCAAATCCGCTGTTAAGGATGCTTGATCGGCCCTGAAAAGGGCGTCACCGAATTGGGCGCATGAGCAGGCGGCTCGCAGATACTAATCCCTGGGCGTTCGGTGCGATCGGCATAGCTGCGTTCGCGACCGCCTGCGTGACGTCATCGCCGATCCGCAGCGCCGGGGCGAGCATGCGCGTGGGTTTGCCGCCGCCGTATGAGAGCAATGACGCTCGCGGCGAGGCGATTTCCGGACCGCCGCGCATTATCGAGGCGCCGCCGATGTCGTGCGTGCCGTTCGCGCGGGCGCGCTCCGGCATTAACGTCATGGGCGACGCGCATAGGTGGTGGGCCGCCGCTTCGGCCGCGGGTTATCGCGGGGCAAGCCGGCCCGAGCCGGGCGGCGTTATCGTGATCCGCATCGGCGAGAATGGTTCCCGCGGGCATGTCGCTTTCGTCAAACGTGTTGCGTCCAAGCGCGAGATTTATGTTGATCACGCCAATTGGCATGGCCGCAACGAGGTGGCGGTCGATGTTCCCGTAATCGACGTATCGCCGGACAATGATTGGTCGCAGGTCCGCGTATTCTGGGTCGATAGCGGGCAGATGGGCGCTCGCGTCTACACGGCGGAGGGCTTTATCGGGCCTTCGGGTCACAGACCGGGCGCATAAGGCGCCAGCCCACATTCCCAAGCCGGGTCTGGCCCGCTAGGTTCCCGCTTCCAGACACCGAGGCGAGGGGGCCAGTGTGGCGCAGACAGAATTGACACTGGATCCGGCTGCGCCGGCGGTGCAGGCGAAGGTCAAGTCAAAAGCGGCGAAACGGGGCGGCATCAGGGCTTTCGCCTGGCTGACCGAAAGTTTCATATTCAAGAACTTTATCCTTGTCTGCATCATCATCAATTCGCTGGCGCTGGGCTATGACGCCCATTATGGGCCGGACAACCAATATCACGACTACATCGACCGCCTGGACAACATCTTCCTCGCGATCTTCACTGCAGAACTCATACTAGAGTTTCTTGCGCAGGGCCCCAGGCGCTATTTCCGCGACGGCTGGAACTGGTTCGACATGTTCATCGTCGGCATTTCGTACATGTCGTCGATACCGGGCATCACGGCGCTGCGGACGTTTCGTGTGTTTCGCGTGCTGCGGCTCGTATCGAACGTGCCGCAAATGCGCCGCGTAGTCGAAGCGCTGATCGGCGCCCTGCCGGGCATTCTAGCCACCACGATGGTGCTGACGGTCGTGTTTTACATCGGCGCGGTCATGGCAACGACGATGTTCCGCACCGAGGAGGGCTTCCGCAATCTCGGCGAATCCGCGCTGACGCTGTTCCAGTTGTCGCAATTTGATGGCTGGGGCGACACGGTCATCCGGCTCGATGCAAAATATCCGTGGGCGTGGGCCTTCCTGATGGCCTTTACGATCATCGCCGCATTCGCGGTGCTCAACCTGTTCATCGGCGTAATCGTCGATGCCGTGCAGGCTACGCGCGAAGAGGCGATCGCCGCCGACGTTGAGGAGATCAGGGACGACGTGGAAGAGATACGGGTAATGAAGAAGGGCATTCAGGAAGATGTCGGCGAGATCGCCGGCGCCCAGGAAGACGCCGCGACGATGCAGAAAGCGGTTCTAATCGAGTTACGTGCGCTGAGGGCGGAATTGGCCGCAGTTAAAAACGCAACGCCGCCGCCGGGCTAACCACGGAATGAATTCGGCGCGGCCTCATGTGGCTCGCGCAATTCGAGCGGTCCCGGATTGGTCATCGCCACACATCCGGCAGCCAAAGCCGCCCCCAGCGCTATCGCCAGCAGCCGGCGTGGCGGCATGGCTGCCTGATCGGGCGCCCGGCGCAATGCCGGTGAAGAGGGCGTTGATGGCGTCATGCAGCTACAACGCCGGAGCGTGAGTCCGGTTCATCGCGCATGTCATCGCGCATGACTAAGATTTCATGACGCTTGCATCGCGAAAGCCGTGGCTTCGCGGCTGCACAATTGCAATGATGGAGCCGTGTCCGTCTGGTCAGCCATCGTGGAGCGCGCCGCGCGCGCTTTCGACCCAGAGGCCGATCCGCCCGCCCTGTCCGAGCAATGCGCTCCGGTCGCGGGTGATGTCGGCTTCACCGCCGCCGTCATTGGCCTTGCGGCGAAAATGGCGAAGGTAGATGGCGCCGCTACGGAAACCGAGCTGGCCGCTGCGGCGCAGGTGTTCCGTCCGCCGCCTGGCGAAGAGGCGGCTTTCCGGCGTGCATTCTCCATCGCCAAGCAGACCGTGCTGGGGTTTGAGGGCTATGCGCGGCAGATCGGGCGCAAATATCGCGCGCGGCCCTGCCTGCTCGAAGACGTGCTCGACGGTCTGTTTCACATCGCGGCCGCCGATGGCGTGGTTGGGCCGCGCGAGGTGGCTTATCTGCGTGCGGTGGCGGAGAACATGGGGCTTTCCGAGACTGAGTTCCGCCGCATCAAGGCGACCAATCTCGGGCCCGACGCGGACGATCCGTACTACATTCTCGGCCTTCTGCCTGGCGCTAGCCTTGACGAATGCCGCAGGGCATGGCGGCGTCTGGCCGCTGAAAATCACCCTGACCGCATGGCCGCCCGTGGCGCGCCGCCCGAATTCGTCCGCATTGCCGAGGAAAAATCGGCCTCGATAAACGCCGCTTTCGCACGTATTCGCGAAGAGCTGGAGGAACTGGCGCCGGTGGGCTGAGTAGCCCATATCGGAGAAGTTGGAGCAGGAACGCTATGACGCCACACGAAATGGTCCCGCCAACCAGCCGCGATTCCGGCCGCCAAACCTCGCGCTTTGGCGCTGCGCTGCGCTGGACCGGGTTTGCAGCACTAGGCGCTGCCGGCGCGGTGTTCGTTGTGGCGCTGGCGGTGGTGGCGACGGCTGCTGCGCTCATCGGCCTGGTCGTGGCGGCCGTGGCAGTGATTGCACTCCGGTTCAGTCCTCCGGTTCGCCGCGGGCGCGCGGACACCCAATTGCTTGAGGGCCGCCGCACCGCGGATGGCTGGGAGGTTGAGGCCATAGCGCCGAAATCGCGCTGACGTCTTCGCAAACGCTTGACCGGGCGCACGGGCGGCGCAACAGCCTAAGCCATGCGCATTACCGATCGCCCGTCGCCAAATTTCGATGATCGTGACGGCCGGCCCATCGACCTTCTGATCCTCCACTACACCGGCATGCCCTCGCGCGAGATCGCGCTGAAGCGGCTGACCGATCCTGCCCCTCGCGCGGGCGAATACGCTTTCCCATGGGAGCAGACGCCCGACCCGGACCAAGTGCTGGGCCGTGTCAGCGCGCATTACGTGGTCGAGGAAGCTGGAAGCATTCTGCGGCTGGTCGATGAAGCCAAGCGCGCCTGGCACGCCGGGCTTGGGGCATGGGCGGGCAATTCCGATCTTAACCACCGTGCGATTGGGGTCGAGATCGTCAATGGCGGCCATGATTTCGGGTTGCCGGATTATCCATATGAGCAGATCGAAGCGGTGACTGATCTCGTCGCCGATATAGTCAAGCGCCACGGGCTCAAGCCGCACCAGGTGGTCGGCCATTCCGATGTCGCGCCGATGCGCAAAACCGATCCGGGCGAGAAGTTTCCTTGGCGCCATCTGGCGTTCCACAAGCTCGCGCTGTGGCCGGCGGATGACCTGGTGATCGCCGAAGCCGAAGCGCTTGAGCGCGGCGATCGTGGAGAAGAAATTTCCGCGCTGCAGAAAACCATGAACGAGATCGGCTACGTGCTCGACGTCGACGGGATTTTCGGCCCGGCGACGGAAGCGGCGGTGAAGGCCGTTCAGCGGCGGTTTCGCGTGGCGTTGATCGATGGCGTGGCGGATGACGAAACGCTGGCGATTGTTACGGATATTGCGCGGCAGACGCAGAGACTTGGCGCAGCAGCCTAGCTTTCGTTTGCGGCTGACATTTCCGCTTGATGAGGGCTTAAGTGATTTCCCCGCGTAGCACGTGCCCCATCGCTTCGGTGATTTTTACACGTGCGAAGGCGCCTTCTTTGGCTTCGCCTTCAGCGTAAACGATGCCGTCTATTTCGGGCGCGTCGGCTTTGGTGCGCGCGGCCCAAGCGTTTTCGTCTTCGTCCCATTCGTCGACGAGCACATCGACGGTCTGGCCGACCAGTTTCTGGCTGCGCGCGTCGGCTAGGCGCGTCTGCAATTCCATGAAGCGTTCGTGGCGTTCGTCGATCTCGTCCTGATCGACGTGATCGGGCAGGTCGCGTGAGCCTGCATGTTCGACGTTTTCGTATTTGAACACGCCCGCGCGGTCGATCTCCGCTTCGTCGATGAAGTCGAGCAGCATTTCAAAATCCTCTTCGGTCTCGCCAGGAAAACCGACGATGAAGGAAGAGCGGATGGTGAGATCGGGGCAGATTTTGCGCCATTCCTGGATGCGCGCGAGCTGCTTTTCCTGATTGGCCGGGCGGCGCATGGCTTTCAGCACGTTGGGTGATGCGTGTTGAAACGGAATGTCGAGATAAGGCAGGATTTTGCCTTCAGCCATCAGCGGAATGACGGCGTCTACGTGCGGGTACGGATAGACGTAATGCAGGCGCGTCCAGAGCCCGAACTCGGATGAGAGCATGCCGAGCGTTTCGCACAGATCCTGGAACTTCGCTTTCACCGGCGACCCGCGCCACGGCGTCTCGGCATATTTGATATCGCGTCCGTAGGCGGACGTGTCCTGGCTGATGACCAGCAATTCCTTCACGCCAGCTTTCGCCAGCGCTTCGGCTTCGCGCATCACCGCGCCTGCGGGGCGTGAGGCCAGATCGCCGCGCAATTTCGGGATGATGCAGAACGAACAGCGATTGTCACAGCCTTCGGAGATTTTCAGATAGGCGTAATGGCGCGGCGTGAGGCGCATGCCCTGTTCGGGCACGAGATGGATCAGCGGATCGTGAATCTGCGGCAGGTGCGTATGCACCGCTTCCATCACCGCTTCGTATTGGTGCGGGCCGGTGACGGCGAGCACTTTGGGGTGGGCCTTGGTGATCACATCCGCCTCGGCGCCAAGGCAGCCGGTGACGATGACGCGGCCGTTTTCCGCCAGCGCTTCGCCGATCGCTTCGAGGCTTTCGTCGCGTGCGCTATCGAGGAAGCCGCACGTGTTCACCAGCACCAGGTCCGCGCCCTCGTAGCTGGCGCTCACCGCGTAGCCTTCAGCGCGGAGCTTGGTGAGGATGCGCTCGGAATCGACCAGCGCCTTCGGGCAGCCAAGGCTGACGTTGCCGACGGAGGGGGCGGTTTTTAAGGTGCGGGTTTTTGTGGTGGGCATGAAGGTGGGCGCTATAGCCCGCTTGAGGTGTGAAAGACAGCAGACGCAGGACTAACCCGCCCCTCGATGGGGAGGGAGGCCGCGCAGCGGCCGAAGGGGTGAGTGCGCTACGATCGCGTTGAGCGCTCTTCGCAAGCGAAGGCTGCGACAACCGCGCCATATGAGAATGACTTGCAAGCGCGGCACAATTACTGCTAGCCTGATAATCAGTCGCAAGAGCGGAGCGGGTCGGCCGAATGTATGTTTGCACGTGCAATGGGTTGCGGGAGCGGGATGTTGACGCCGCCATTCGCAATGGCGCGCGCAAACCGAAGGCCGTTCACACCGCCTGCGGCTCATCTCCCGAATGCTGCCGCTGCCTGCCCGAAATCGCCGATCGCATCCGTCGTTGCGAACGTAAAAGCGAAGCAATCGCAAATAGTTTCAATGGGTTGACTGAGGCGATGTAAGGGTCGAAACCTCGCTTGCGGTTAAGCCGGCAAGGAGATTCGGCCATGAAGGGCGATGCTGAAGTCATCAAGAAGCTCAACGCGTGCCTGACCAATGAGCTGACCAGCGTAAACCAGTATTTCCTCCATGCCCGGATGTACCAGTCCTGGGGTTTCGAGCGGCTGGGCAAGAAAACCTACGAAGAATCAATCGGTGAAATGAGGCATGCGGACGCGCTGATTAAGCGAATCCTGCTTCTGGAAGGCTTCCCGAACCTGCAAGACCTGCTGAAGCTGTCTGTAGGCGAAAGTGTTCCCGAGGGCCTGGCGGCCGATCTGGAAGCTGAACGCCGCGGCCGGATCACCCTGGTCGAGGGCATTACCCTCTGCGAAACCAAAAAAGATTATGTATCCCGCGATCTGCTCGCCCATATCCTCGACGATACGGAAGAGCATATCGACTTTCTGGAAACCGAACTGAGCGTGATCGATAATGTCGGCCTGCAGAACTACCTGCAAAGCCAGTATTCGCTGGATCGCGATAACGCGGAATAGCCTCGCCGGCTGGGTTCTGGCGCTGGGCTTGGGCGCCTGCAACCAGGAGGCCGACCCCGCCGTTGCCGGCCAATCCTGCACCCAGATGCGCGCCCATTTCGACGCTGCCTTCAGCAAAAGCGTCGACGCGGCCGTGCGCAAGGCGCCCGAGGAGCAAAGGCGGCATGTTTCCGAAAGCCAGAAAACCTATCTGGCGATGGAGACGAAGGGCTGCTGCGCGCAGGAGGGCGTCTGCCCCGCGCTGAACGTGAACTAGGAGGTTCGCGGTTTGACTTTGGCGGCCCATTCCGCCAAAAGCCCGCCTTTCCCGCGGAGCCAACCTTCCGGCGGGCATACTGGGCGACGGGCTTACCGCCAGGGCAGTCGCGGCCTCATCATGAAGCCGCCGGTCCCCGTCACGGACGAAAAGGGCGCTTGCGCCAATGACGAAGCGTATCGAAGCGAAGTACAAATCCAACCGCCGGTTCGGCCAGAACATCTGGGGCCGCCCCAAATCGCCGGTGAACAAGCGCTCCTACGGGCCGGGCCAGCACGGCCAGCGCCGCAAGGGCAAAACCTCAGATTTCGGCATGCAGCTGATCGCGAAGCAGAAGCTGCGCATGTATTACGGCAACATCACCGAAAAGCAGTTCCGCAAAATCTACACGGAAGCGGCGCGCCGGAAGGGCAACACCGCCGAAAACCTTATCGCGCTGCTGGAAAGCCGGCTCGACGCGATCGTGTACCGCGCCAAGTTCACGCCGACCGTGTTCGCCGCGCGCCAGTTCGTCAACCATGGCCACGTCAAGGTGAACGGCAAGCGCGTCAACATCGCGTCCTATTTGGTGAAGCCGGGCGATGTGGTGGAAGTGCGCGAAAAGGCCCGCAATATGGGCCTCGTTCTGGAAGCGCTGCAAAGCGGCGAGCGCGACGTGCCCGATTATATCGAACTCGATCCGAAGGCGATGACCGCGAAGTATTCACGCACGCCGGGCCTCTCCGATGTGCCGTATCCCGTGCAGATGGAGCCGAACCTCGTCGTCGAATATTACGCGAGCTGATTGGCTAAACTACGGTTTGCAAAGAATAGTCCCGGAAGCGGCGAAATCCGTTTCCGGGATTTCTTTTTCGTGGTGTGCTCGGCGCCATGAAGGGTATTGACTGGCGCGAACTCGATCAGGCCGTGCGGGTAAAGCCTGGCGCGAAGATCAAACTCACCGAGGCCATGGCGCTCGGTGATGCGATATTTTCGGACAAGGAAGAAGCCAAAAAGCAGACGGCCAAGGATTCCGAGGCGATAAACGCGCTTCAGGACCGGCTGTTCGCCGAAGGCTCACGCGCGCTGCTGATCGTGCTGCAAGGCATGGACACGTCCGGCAAGGACGGCACGATCCGCGATGTGTTCAACGATACAGGCCCACTCGGAGTCGCGGTGACGCCGTTCGGAAAACCGAGCGACGAAGAACTGAGACACGACTATCTGTGGCGCGTTCACAAGGTCACGCCCGGCAAGGGTATGATCGGCATTTTCAACCGCTCTCACTACGAAGACGTGCTGGTGGTGAAAGTGCGCAAGCTGGCGCCGGCCGCGACGATTGAAGAGCGTTACGCGCAGATCAACGCGTTCGAGAAGCATCTGACCGAAAACGGCGTGACCGTTTTGAAGTTCATGCTGCACATCTCGAAGGAGGCGCAGAAGGAACGGCTGCAGGAGCGGCTAGAAGACCCGGTGAAGCGCTGGAAATTCAACCCCGGCGATCTGGAAGACCGCAAGCTCTGGGATCAATACATGCGCGCTTACGACGTCGCGCTGTCGCGCTGCTCCACCGCGCATGCGCCGTGGCGCGTCGTGCCGGCGGACAAGAAATGGCGGCGCAACGCGATCATCGCGCGGATCGTGCGCGGCACGCTGGAAGAGATGGATCCGCAGCCGCGCGAGCCAAGCTTCGATCCGGCGGCGTTTGTGATCGAGTAGGGCGTTTGACTTCGCGCCCAGATAGTATATACTTGTATATACATTGAGGTTTGACCATGACTGTCGCCCGCAGCCGCACATTCAGAAGCGGAAATAGCGAAGCCGTCCGACTGCCGAAGGATGTCGCGTTCGGCGATGATATCGAATTGGTCATCGTCCGGTCGGGCGACGTGATGACGATCTATCCAGCGCAGATGACGATGGCTGAGATGGTCGAGCAGCTCCGGGCCATGCCCGCGCCGGGTAAAATCGAAAAGCGGGACGAGACGCTGCTGCCCGAGCGCAAGGGGCTCTAGGCGTGGCGTTTCTGATCGACACGAACGTCGCGATCCATCTGCGTGACGGCGATCCGAAAATACTGGCCAGAACGGCAAAGCTTGACGACGCCGTTCTGATGTCAGTGGTTACGCGCGTCGAGCTTGAAGGCGGCGTCTACCGAGCGCCGGAATTCTCGGCGGTGCGTCGGGCGCGGCTCGATACTATGCTTGCCGCGATCCCGGTGCTGGCGTTCGATGAGGAAGCGGCAATTGCGTATGGCGGGATTGTCGCGCATGCGGGTTATTCGCGGCGCAAACTGCTTGATCGCATGATTGCAGCGCAGGCTTTGGTTCATCGCTCGACTCTAATCACGATGAACGGTGCCGATTTCGGCGACATTCCTGATTTGAGAGTGGAGGCGTGGACGTGATAGCGCAACGCCATCATCGCGCGCATCGTGCGCGGCACGCTGGAAGAGATGGATCCGCAGCCGCGCGAGCCGAGTTTTGATCCGAAGGCGTTTGTGATCGAGTGATTCGCCAGTGCTTTGCGTCAAGTTCGACAATACGCAAACGAAACGCTCCCAGCGGCGCGTTCACTTCAGCTTCGGCGCCTCATCCTTGATCAGCCCTAGAGAAATCACGCGCTTCAGCGCTTCGTCCGGACCCATGCCGGCGGGCTTCACGTTGGCGCGCGGCGTGTAGAGCAAAAAACCCGACGTTGGGATCGGCGCGAAGGGGATGTAGATCGCGACGATGTCCGTCCCTAGCGCTTCGAGGCTGGGATCGACTTTGTCGGTGGTGATGAAGCCGATCGTCCAGATGCCGGGATTTGGGTATTCGACCAGCACGGCTTCCTGAAAGCTGGTGCGGTCGGGCGCGGCGATCTGGTTGAAGATCTGTTTGCTGCCGCCATAAATCGAGCGCACCAGCGGCACGCGCGCCAATAGCGTCTCGGTCGTGTTGACGATGAACCGCCCAAACAAATTCGCGGTCAGTGCGCCCAGCAGGGTTATGCCGATAAGCGCGATGACCACGCCGGCGCCGGGCACGGCTTCGGCATAGGGCTGAAACGCCAGCGGCAGAAGCGGCGTCACCTGCCGGTCAACGAAGGTGACGAACGACCAGATCAGCCAAAACGTCACCGCGAACGGCACAACGATGGCAACGCCCGTAGCGAAATTGTTGCGCAAAACGCGCCAAAGCACGCGCCGGCGCGCGCCTTGCCGGGTGGCGGTCATGCCGCGTGCTCGGCGGCGCGGGCGTCGGCGCGCATGCGTTCGATCATGGAAAAGAGACCGTTGGAGCGTTGTGGCGAGAGCGCGTCGGCCAGACCCAGGCGGGTGAAAATGGCGCGCGGATCGGCGGCGAGGATGTCCGCCGCTCTGCGGTCGGAAAAGATGCGCAGCAGCACGGCGATCAGGCCGCGCACGATGTGGGCGTCGGAATCGCCGCGAAAGGCCAAGCGCTCCGGAGACGAACCGGGTTCCGTCACTAGCCAAACCTGGCTGGCGCAGCCGCGCACTTTATTGCGATCGTTGTGTTCGTCCTGCGAGAGCGGCGCCAAGGTGCGGCCAAGCTCAAGCACGTGCCCGTACCGTTCTTCCCAATCGGAAAGCATAGCGAAATCTTCGGCGATCTCTTCGACCGCGCGCTCAAGATCGGACGCGCTTATTGGTCCAGACATGGGAATGACATGCGCAAACAAGAGGCGCCCCGCAAGGGGCGCCTCTAATTTCTTCCCGTTCTCACAGGGCTTACTTCGCGGCGTCCTTGAAGCAAGAGCCAACCGTGGCAAGGCCCGCATCACCAATACAGGCCATGTTTTCATAGTTGAAATGGGCCGAGGCAACGCATTGGTAATATTGTAATTGCGCGCTTTGCAGGCAGCCGTTGGTGATATTGTTGTTGAGCAGGGCGCTGGTTTCCGCCGGCTTATCTTCAGTGGCGTCGAGCGCATACATCGCCGCCAGGCTCAGCATGGCGCCGCGAATGCTGGCGCCGCCGGTGGTGGTGGACCAATTGTAGTTCTGGATCGGCGCCGGCAAGGCCGTAAGCGTGGCTGTTGTCGTGGGATCCTTGGCGTTGAACATGGTCCAGAAATGCGCGCCGCCGAAACTGGCCGGATCCGGCGCGCCAGCGCCAGCCGAGACCTTGAGGCGATCGACGAGTTCAGGCGTCAGCGGCGGGGCCGAAGCCTTGGACGCCGCAGCTTTCAACCGCGTAAGGCGCGGGGCGGACGGACCGGAGAGAGCCTTGCCCCATTTGACGTTCTGCACTTCGCGGGCGCGCTGCTTCACGCGTTCAGCGGCGCTATTCACGCGCTCCGAATCGGCGCCGGCGGCGCGGACAACGTAATCGGTCGCCTTATCACCGCCAGCGATCGTGCCGGCGTAATTGCTGTTGTTCATAAGCGCCTTGACGACGCGCTCCTTGCCGTAGGCGGCGGCGACCTTGCGGATTTCCTGCACGAATTGCTCGTTGCGGGCGGCGGTCAACGCGCCATAGGCGATGAAGCCCCGGGTGAGCTGATCACGATTGAGGTCGGCGGCTTTATCAAGCGCGCGTTCGAGATCTTTCGCGTCCTGGATCGAACCGCCATTAATGGCGTCGACATCGGATTGAAACGCTGCGTAGGCCTGGATCGAGGCGGCCAGAGGCTCCGTAATGGCTGGCGGCGCCGGCGTGGCGACGGCCTCTTCCACAACTGGCCTGGCCGCCTTTTTGGACGCGGCTTTGGCCGGCGCCTTGACGGGTTTAGCCGCCACGGTCGTAGGATTAGGCTTCGCAGGCGGGGTTTCCGCCGCAGCGGCAAGCCCAGCAAAAGCAACAAGGGCCGCCGTAGCAGCCAACAATGCCTTCATGGTGTTCTAGCCTCCAAGTTCCGCCCGCAGATGATCCCAAAATTCGGGGACTCGGCGAATCCGTTCTGTGTCATCGACCATAAGAAGTTAAGTAGTTTTAGCATTCGTAAAGCAGAGCTTTCTTATCCGTGCCCGCTCCGTCTCATTCCGCGCGATTTGTGGCTTCCGTAAGGGAATCGGCGGACTCGGCCGTGGCGGCGCTTTGGATCGTGGCGAGCATCATGCTGGGAGTCGTGGCGCTGCGCACGGGGCTTTCGCAGCTCCTAACGGCTAGTGCAGTCGGCCTAGCCCTTTTACCCGCAGCCGCGACGCTGGCGGTGCGAGACAAGCCCGGCTGGCGCGAACCATGGACCTGCTTTGCCTGGACCGGATTCGCCAGCGCCGCTTGCGCCTGCACGGGCGGGTTTGCCTCGCCGATGGCTGCCGCCTTCCTGCTCGCGCCGGCCTTCGCCGGGCGGGGTGCGCCGTGTGCGGAGGCGGCGTTCTTTGCGGGCGTTGGGTATTTGGCCGCTGGCGCCGCAGCGCTGACGGGGCGGGACGAATTGGCCGCTGGCGTTTTGCCATCGCTAGGGGCGCTGCTGAGCATCCTTTCCGCTGGCGCGCTGATCGCCGCCGGGCGGCGCAGGCCGTGGCGGGTTTTTGTTCCGGTTGCGCGGAAAGCCGAGATCGAGCCCGAGACGCCGGCTGATCCGGGCGCGGCGCAACGCAAGCGCATCGCGGAACTCAGCCACGAACTGCGTACGCCGCTGACGCATATCATCGGCTTTGCGGACGTGATGCGGCAGCGCTTGTTTGGACCCATGCACGATAAGTATGGGGAATATATCGAACTGATCCATGCCAGCGGGCAAAACCTGCTGGAGTTGGTCAATCGCCTGCTTGATCTCTCGCGCATCGAATCTGGCAAGTTCGAATTGCGCCGCGAGGAATTCGACATCGCGCTGCTGGCCGATGAAGTGTTCCGCCTGAACGAGCAGAGCGCGGAAGCTAAAAATGTCGAGCTGACGCTGGAGCCGGTGACGTTGCCGCTGCAAGTTAACGCCGATCCGGCTGCGATGCGCCAGATCATGATCAACCTCGTATCCAACGCGATCAAGTTCACGCCGGAACGCGGGCGTGTGGTAATGCATGTCTACGCGCACGACGGACGACTGCGCATCGAGGTGCAGGATAATGGGCCCGGCATCCCGGCCGACGAACGCGCGCGGCTAGGTAAAACATTCGAGCGGGGCGCGAGCGGGGCGGGCGCGGAAGGTTATGGGCTGGGGCTATCGCTGGTGCGCGCGTTCGCGGAGCTGCATGGCGGAACGCTGAGCTTCCACGACGCGCCGGGCGGCGGGGCGCTCGTGCGGGTTGAGACGCCGGTGTTTGTTTAAGTCGGCCGCGCCGCGAGGAACGCCTGCGCCACGGCCAGATCGCCGATCTCCACGTAATAGCGCTCGGTGCGGCCGCCGCTAAGGGTCAGCACGATCTCGGCGGATTCGCGCGGATCGAGGCTGCCCATATCGGCGAACAATTGCGCGGGCAGCGCGATCAGGGTGCGTGGCGGTTTGTCTTTGACGCGCTCCACGCGCACGGCGCTGGCGAGCCAGCTGGACGCCATCGCGCGTGGCGGCGCTGCGGCGGCGAGGCCGCTGGAGCGGACAACGCCCGGCACGTCGAGGAATGGGCGCGCGGCGCGCGCGCGATCGCGTACGAACACCTGCGTCGAAACCGGCGTCACGACGCCGGGCAGGGATAATTGCAGTTCTACGTCCGTTCCGTCGGTGCGCAGGCCAAAGCGCGCGGCGCCGAGATCCTGCCACATCATCCAGCCTTCGAGATCCTGTGTGCGTCGAACGCGCCAACTGCGCGCGGGGCCGGGAAGCTCCATCTGAAACATGCGAGACCAGCCAAGATAACCGGCCTTCGCGCTCTGCGCCGCCTGCGCGAGCAGCGCGTCATCGCACGCGCGCGCGCGGCCCATCTGGACGGCCTTGGCTGAGACTTCGTCGAGCCGCGTATCAGTCCAGCCATCGCGGGCAGCGATGCCGCGCGCCTGTGTGGTGGTAGCGGTCAGGGCCACGCGCACGGGCGGGCCAAGCAGGGCGCATTTCTGGTCAGCCGCCAAAAGCGCCGTGCGTTCCGCGAACAGGCCAGCAGCCGCATTGGACTGGGGCGCGGCCTTAGCGCTGCCGGCGCAAAGCGCCATGCCCATGGCCGTTAGTACCCGTTTCATACGCTTAACCCGGCTTGGGAAGGGAAAGGCTTACCGTTACCATCGAGGCGTTGCGGCGAAGTGAACGCCTGATCACAAATATGGCCATGGAGACCGCCGCTTTGCCCGTTGAGGAGCTAAAGACCTGGATCTGGGCGCAGGCGCTGGTGCGGCGCGCCCAGGTCGGCGGGGCGTTCGCCACGGTCGCCCGGCGCGGGGATTCGGACGCCGGCGCGGTGCTGGTGAAGGTGGCGACGATGAATGGAAAGGCAATGCTCTACGCCCCGGCCCAGGACGGGGAGGGCCAGCGCATCTGGCTGAACCTGTCCAACGGCGCGCTGGGCGACGAAGAAGCCGCGATCGACGCCTATGCGCGCAAGCGCGGCAATACCGATCCGGATTTATGGGTGATCGAGATCGAGGACCGCCAAGGCCGGCATTTCCTGACCGAGCCGGTGGACCGCGGCTAGTCGTTGATGCCTAGCCGCTTCAGTTCGGCGTCGGCGTCTTTGTATCCCTGCTCCGACGCCTTCTTGTAAAACGCCACGGCCTCATCGAGGCTCTTTGACATGCCTTCGCCGCTCTCGGCCATCTTGCCCAGATTGAAGGTCGCATTGGCGTCGCCCATGTCGGACGCCCTTGTGTAAAGCTCGACAGCCTTGGCGAGGTCTTTCTCAACGCCCCAGCCATTATAATGCATCCAGCCGACGCCGCGCGTGCCCACGGCTGACCCTTCGTCTGCCAGCTTCTGGTACCAGAGCATGGCTGTCGGATAATCCTGCGGTACGCCGCGGCCGTTCTCGTACATCCAGGCGAGGTTGAACTGCGCGTTCTGGTAGCCTTGCTCGGCGGCCTTGCGCAGGTAGGCGAGCGCTTTGACATCATCTTTCTGCGCGCCATCGACGCCATTCAGATGACGCGTGCCCAGATCGAATTGGGCGCGGGAATCTCCGCCATCAGCTGCTTCCTGCAACATGTTGTCTGACAGGGCCTTGTCCGCGGTGAGGCCGCCGCTTCCGTCTTTCTGGTAGAAGTGTAAAACATAGGTGGCCATAGCCACACCTTGCCCTGCGGCCTGCTCGCACCATTTGCGCGCCTCTGCCGCATCAGCTGAAACACCCACGCCGACGTCATATGCGAGGCAAAGCAAGAGCTGGCCAAGCCCATCACCAGTACTGGCGCCCTTGCGCATCTCGTCGATCGAACTGGTTTGCAGGGCGGTCTCGATTAGCGGCCTCACGTCCATCGAGCCGAGTTGTTTCTTGCTGAGGCCGTAGCTGTCGGCGGCGGTGGCGGCCGGGCCGGCTTGCTCCGAGTCCGGCAAATCTCCGCCGGTATTGTCGCCGGAAATCTGCGCGACGGCGGCGATCGCCAAAACCGCGATCAACGCGACGCCGCCGATCTGTAGCCAGCGCGCATTACTCTTCTTCTGCGTCGCTGACGGCGCCGAGAACGCTGCCCGCCGTGGCGGGTTTTTCGCGGCCGGGGCGGCTTCGGCGCCGCGGAGCGCCGCAAGCGCCCGCACGACGCGTTCGAAGTTTTCCGCGCCGCCATTGGGCCAATCACTCAAATCCTCGGCCTGCATGGCGCGGAAACCGAGCGGGGCGTCGATCTTTTCGATCAGGATCGGCACCAGCACGCCACGATCACGGCCGACCGAAGCCTCATCCAGCACCCAGGGCCGCGCGCTGGACGCCTGTGACCAGACGACGATGACCGCCTTGGCCTCATTCAGGACGCGGCCGATCTTCTGGGCGTATTGTTCGCCCGGCAGCAGTTCCGGGTCCCACCAGACATCGAAGCCGCGCTCTTCGAGCGCCTTGGCAAGGCGCTCGACCTTGGGCCGGTCGTCCCGGGAATAGGATACAAATACGTCCGCCATCGGCCCCTCCGCCGCGAGTCACGCTTCTTTACCAAGCCGGGCAGAGCAGCGCCATTCGCCGAAAACTTAACTTTTCCTGTGTATGGTCGTCCGGCGAAGAAAACGATGTTATTTTTACTCAATAACCAGTTGCTGGACGTGTCCGCCGAGGTCGAAGACCTGGCGGCCGAGGCCGCGCGTGAGCGTCGGCTCACGCCGAGCCTCTATAAGGCGGTGCAGATCGGCCAGCGGCTGCTCTATGCCGCAGGGTCGTTCGAAGAGGCCAATCCGTCGATCGTTAAGCGCATGGCGGCGACCATCGCGCTCTCGTCCGAGGCCAATGCGGCGCTTTTCGT
>JANNOO010000049.1:0-55653 GCA_031399165.1 Alphaproteobacteria bacterium
CCCCCCCCCCCCGCCCCCCCCCCGCGGGGGGGGGGGGGGGGGGGGCCGCGCCCCCCCCACGACCGATCGACTGGATTCAACGTTGAGCCAAGACGATCGGTCGTTCCCCCCTCCTCTATCTCCTCCCCACGAGGGGGAGGAGAAGCGCTTCTTCTGCCTGCGCGCGCCACTCTGCCTACGAGCGCCCCATGAAATTCTCGCTCTCCTGGCTGAAAGATCACCTCCAGACCGACGCTTCGCTCGACGCGATCGTCAGCGCGATGACCATGGCCGGTCTGGAAGTGGAAGACGTGCACGATCCAGCTGACGCGCTGAAAGCCTTCAGCGTCGCGAAAATCATAGAAGCGGTGCAGCACCCGAACGCCGATCGCCTGCGGGTCTGCCAGGTCGATACCAAGGACGGGCGCAAGGAAATCGTCTGCGGCGCGCCAAATGCGCGCGCAGGCCTCGTCACGATCTACGCGCCGCTGGGCACATACATTCCCGGCTCCGGCATAACACTCGAAGCCCGCCCTGTGCGCGGCGTTGTCTCAAACGGCATGCTCTGCTCCGCCGCCGAATTGCAGCTCGACGGTGAGTCGGACGGTATTCTCGAACTGCCCGAAGATATCCCCGTCGGAACGCCAGCGGCGACAGCGTTCGCGCTCGATGACGCGGTGATCGATTTCGAAGTCACGCCGAACCGCCCCGATTGGCTCGGCGTCCACGGCATCGCCCGCGATCTGGCTGCCGCCGGAATCGGCAGCTTCAAAGAAACCGCGATCAAGCCGGTGCAAGGCCGCTTCATCTCGCCGATCGCGGTGCGCACGGACGATGCGCAAGCCTGCCCGCTCTTTGCCGGCCGGATGATTCGCGGCCTGAAGAACGTGCCCTCGCCGGAGTGGATGCAATCGCGTCTGCGCGCCATCGGCTCAAAGCCGCGCTCGATGCTGGTCGATGTAACAAATTATCTCTCCTTCGACCGCGCCCGCCCCCTGCACGTCTATGACGCCGACAAAGTAAGCGGCGATCTCGTCGCCCGCCTCGGCCGCGGCGGCGAGAGTTTCGTCGCGCTCGACGGAAAAACCTACCAGACGTCGCCGGAAATGTGCGTCATCGCCGACGATTCTGGTCCGCTCGGCCTCGGCGGCGTGATGGGCGGCGAAAGCACCGGCTGCTCGGACGAAACCGTCAACGTGATCATCGAAAGCGCGCTGTTCGATCCGCTGCGCACGTTCCAAACGGGGCGCGCCACGGGTATCAATTCAGACGCGCGCTACCGCTTCGAGCGCGGCGTTGATCCCGATTTCACCATCGCCGGCCTCGAACTGGCGACGCGCATGATCCTCGAAATCTGCGGCGGCGAGCCGTCCGACATCGTCGTGTCCGGCGAAAAGCCCGCCGCTCTGGCGCCGATCCTGTTCGATCATGATCGTGTGCGCAAACTCGCTGGCATTGAAGTGCCGCTTGGCCGCGTGCGCGCGATCCTGAAATCGCTCGGCTTCGCCTCCACGCCATCGGGGCAGAGCGGCAAGAAATTACTGGTTACGCCGCCGAGCTGGCGGGGCGATGCGTCCGGCCCTGCCGATCTGGTCGAGGAAGTCGCGCGCATCGAGGGGTATGACAAACTACCCGCGCCCGCGCCGATCGCCGGCGGCGTGCGCCGCCCGCCCGCTAGCGTTGGTGAAAGTCGGGCCCGCATCGCGCGCCGCGCCCTCGCCGCCGCAGGCTATCTCGAAGCCATCACCTGGAGCTTCTGCGATCAGCGCGCGGCCGAATTGTTCGGCGGCGGCGCGGCGGAACTGAAACTCGCCAACCCGATCGCCGCCGATCTTTCCGTCATGCGTCCCAGCGCGCTGCCCAATCTGCTGCGCGCTGCGCAACGCAATCTCGACCGCGGCTTTGCCGATGCGATGCTGTTCGAATGCGGCGCAGCCTATAGCGGCGCGGACGAAACCGGCCAAAGACGCAGCATCGCTGCTGTGCGTCAGCCCCGTCCCCGCCGCCATTGGCGCACGCCCGCCGCGCCGGACATGTTCGATATCAAGCGCGATTGCCTCGCCGTGCTCGAAGCCATCGGCGCGCCGGTCGCCTCCCTGCAAGCAGCGCCCCCGGCCGATGGCTGGTGGCATCCCGGCCGCGCCGGCGTGCTGAAAATCGGAAACAAGATCGTCGCTGCGTTCGGAGAGCTTCATCCCAGCACCCTCGCCGCGCTCGATGTGCAAGGCCCCGCGCTCGCGTTTGAAATCTGGACCGACGTCCTGCCCGCGCCGCGCGCCAAGGGCACGCGCGCCAAGCCCGCTCTGGCGCTGTCCGATCTCATGCCGCTGTCGCGCGATTTTGCGTTCGTGGTTGATGATGGCGTAGCCGCCGCCGATCTCGTTCGCGCGGCCGCCGGCGCCGATAAGGCGCTGATCGCCGACGTGTCGCTGTTTGACATCTATCGCGGCCACGGCGTGCCGGAGGGCAAGAAGAGCCTGGCGATTGAAGTGCTCGTGCAGCCGAAAGACAAAACGCTGACCGAGCCGGAGATCGAAGCGCTGTCCCAGCGCATTGTCGCCGCAGCCGCCAAAGCCACGGGCGCGGCCTTGCGCGCGTAAAAAGCACGGCCTATCAGCGGCCCGGGGATCATCGCGATGCCGCTGATCAAACGCAAACACGCCACGGCGAAAGCCTACATCCATGACTGGCTGGAGCCAGACCAGGGCGGCGGTTTCAATTTTTTCACCGTCGCGGTTGTCACGCTGGTGTTGATTAGTCTTGGCGCGCTGGCGATCGAAACTGAAGCATCGCGCCCCGATACGCCGCTGCCTCCGGTCTGGAACGACATCGTCGGCGTGATCAATCAGGTGGTGGTATGGGCGTTCGCCGCGGAATTCGCGCTGCGATTCTGGTCCGAGGGTCAAAACCCAGCTCACTCGGGACTCAAAGGGCGGCTCAAATTCATGAGCACGCCCCTGGCGATCGCGGACGTGCTGGCGTTCCTGCCGGAGCTTATCGTGATGGTGCTCGTCCCGCACGCGGCGGGACCATGGCTGATGGCGCTGCGCACCTTGCGTCTGTTCCGGCTGTTCAAGCTGGCGCGGTATGTGCCCGCTTTTGGCATTGTCGCCGCGGCGGTTAAACGAGCGGGGCCGCCCCTGCTTGCGTCGCTCGCGGTTGCTGCGGCGCAAGTCTATGTCGCGGCGCTCATGCTCTATCTGATCGAGGGCGAGACCAAGCCGGAGCAGTTTGGCTCGGTGACGCGCGCCCTCTGGTGGGCGGTGGTGACGCTGACGACCGTGGGCTACGGCGATGTCTATCCCGACACCGCGCTGGGGCGCGTGGCGGCGGCGCTGGTGGCGCTGGCGGGCATCGGCATTGTCGCCATGCCCACCGGCATTCTGGCGTCGGCCTTCGCCGAGGAATTCCGCGAGCGCCACGAAAAGCAGCGGGCGCGCAGGAAGAAGGAAAGCGACCAGACCGGCGCCTGAATTCGCGTGACAGCTGAGCAATGGAACAAGTCGCGCTTCTGCGCGTTTGATCATTATGCCCCAAATTCACACTCTGGAACGCGCCTTCGAACTGGCCCGCTCCGGCGCCGTTACCGACGTTAACCAGTTACGCGTGAAGCTGAAAGCAGAAGGGCTGGAAATATCACAATTGCAGGGTCCGAGCCTGCTGAAACAGATCCGCGCCCTGATCGCCGCCGCGCGTCCTCATGAGCCGGGCGACGCAGAGCACGACAAGGTCGATAGCGCCGCGTCGTAAGCTGGCGCCCTTCTCCCGCTGTGGGAGAACGATTAGCGTCGCGCGATGCAGACGCTCATCCCGCTCGCCGAAAACATCGCCGCTCTTCTCGTTGAGCGCAAGCAAACCATCGCCGTCGCGGAATCGTCAGCAGGCGGATTGATCTCCGCGGCTCTGCTCGCCGTGCCCGGCGCTTCGCGTTATTTCCTGGGTGGCGCAGTCGTGTACACGAAACAGGCGCGGCGCGCGCTGCTGGGCCTTGAGGGCCTCGCGCCCGGCCTGCGCTCTTCCACCGAACCGTACGTCCTCATCCACGCGCACCGTATCCGCGAGCAAATGGGCGCAACCTGGGGCCTCGCCGAAGCCGGCGCCGCTGGCCCGCCGAACGCCAAGGGCCTCGGCAATGCGTATGGCGATGCGGCGGGGCATGCATGCTTTGCGGTCGTTGGCGGCGAGCCGCTGATCGAACACGCGATGACCCTGGAGACGGGACTCAGCGACCGCGTCGAGAATATGTATGCGTTCGCCGAAGCGGGATTAGAGATGATGTTGGGGGTTTTGGAGCGCTCAACTTAATCCTTCTCCCCTTGTGGGAGAAGGTGGCGCGCAGCGCCGGATGAGGGTGGCCTCGCGCTACCGTTCCCTCATCCGTCTCGCGCTGACGCGCGATCCACCTTCTCCGTCGAGGGGAAGGATGGCGCAGGGGCGAAATCTGTACCCAAATTCTAGCCCCTAAAGGGTATCTTCGACGCATTAATCGCTATTGCCGTAGCCTCATATCTACCGTGCCGCGCAGCCCAGTCCGCGATCGAAGTGGCGGCCGCTTTCTGAGTGTTGGAGGGGCCTACCGTTACCGCAGTGATCGGCAGAAGACTTGGCTCTTCAACCCAGTGGTCATCTACAAAAATACTCGTGGCGAAATCAGTCTGCTCATTGGCGAAGAATGCTTGCCGGTCCAGCGTAGTTGGTTCCCCAGTCTCATCGTCGGGCTCGCCCAACTGGTTACGGGAAATTAGATGCACGCAACTTCGTTTGAGCCCACCGTGATCCACAAACCCAAGATCGCTAAAGTGAAATGAGTCTACGCTAAAGACTGCGCGCCACTCGTTCTCTTCAGCAAAACCAGCGTGCTTAAACATTGCTGCATAGGAGTTCAATTCACCTGCAATTGTTTGAGCAGCCCAGCTTATCCATCGGGGCGAATGCTCTGGAAGCTTCTCCACCACGGCGGTACCGGCGAGCTTTATAGCGCCTTTGATAAGGTCAAACTGCTCTTCTGGGTCGTAGACAACTTTCAAGAGCCTTCCGCCCATGAGCGTACCCTGCGCCGACGACACTAACGACTGGAACTTTGGCCCATCAAAATGGATTGCCACACCCTCGCCGGTATTTGCGTAGGCGCGCCACATTGAAAGGATGTCCGCAGGAACGGTGGGGCTGCTGGGCTTTGTCTGTCGCGGCTCTGTGAAGCAAGTTACTAACGTTACGATCTGCTCTTCATTAATCAGCGCCTCAATCTCTTTGATTATTTGTGGCGACAGAGCCGATTTTGCGTCTCGTTCACTAAGTGCCTCGGCAACTATTGAAGCTGCTAGCGTCATTTCCGCCGTATCGTTCGATTGTTCAGCACGACAGGCGCGAAGCGTATTGGAACCCAGTATTGAGTAACAAGCTTCCAGCGTTGTGTAGTGAAGCAATACTGGCGGTGTTTTGCGCGCTAGTCGGGGATCGTTTCGCAATAGGCCCCGGTACGCCCAACGATCTTTCCAGCGCTCACGCCACAATTTCTTCTGATCGTCAGTCTCGGTTGGCATTACGAATCACCCCAGCGAGTCATCTTGGTACGATTCGCGTCAACTACTGACCTAATCCCCATCCATCTTCAACGCCGCGATAAACGCCTCCTGCGGGATCTCCACCTTCCCGAACTGCCGCATCCGCTTCTTCCCCTCTTTCTGCTTGTCGAGGAGTTTGCGTTTGCGCGACGCGTCGCCGCCATAGCATTTCGCCGTCACGTCCTTGCGCAAAGCAGAAATGGTTTCGCGCGCGATCACCTTGCCACCGATCGCGGCCTGGATCGGTATCTTGAACAGGTGTTGCGGGATCAGCTCTTTCAGCTTTTCGCACATCGCGCGGCCACGGCTTTCGGCGCGGTCCTTGTGCACCAGCATGGAGAGCGCATCGACCGGCTCGTCATTCACCAGCATCTGCAGCTTCACGAGCTGGCCTTCGCGGTAATCGATGATCTGGTAATCGAAGCTGGCGTAACCGCGCGAGACGCTTTTCAGCCGGTCATAAAAATCGAACACCACTTCGTTGAGCGGCAGCTCATAAACCAGCATCGCGCGATTGCCGACGTAAGAGAGTTCCTTCTGCACGCCGCGCCGGTCCTGACACAGCTTCAGGATCGCGCCGAGATATTCGTCCGGCGTCAGGATCGTCGCCTTGATCCACGGCTCCTCGATCTCCTCGATATAATTCGGATCGGGCATGTCGGCGGGATTGTGCAGCTCGACCATCGCGCCATCGTTCTTATGGATCTTGTAGATGACGCTCGGCGCCGTGGCGATCAGATCGAGATTGAACTCGCGGCTGAGGCGCTCCTGAATGATCTCCAGATGCAGCAAGCCGAGAAAGCCGCAGCGAAAGCCGAAGCCGAGCGCGGCGGAGGTTTCCATCTCGTAGGAAAAACTCGCATCGTTCAGACGCAGCCGCCCGATCGCCGCGCGTAAATCCTCGAACTGCGCCGCATCCACCGGAAACAGCCCGCAGAACACCACCGGCTGCGCCGGCTTGAAGCCCGCCAGCGCCTGCGCGACGGGGCGGCGCTCATCGGTGATCGTGTCGCCGACGCGCGCGTCGGCCACTTCCTTGATTTGCGCAGTGAGAAAGCCGATCTCGCCGGGGCCAAGCTCGTCGCGGTTCTCGCGCTTGGGCCGGAACACGCCGAGCTGATCGACGCCGTAGGTCGTGTTCGATTGCATCAGCTTGATGCGCTGGCCGCGCTTGATGCTGCCATCGAGCACGCGGAACAGCACGACGACGCCAAGATACGCATCATACCACGCATCCATCAGCAGCGCTTTCAGCGGCGCATTGATATCGCCGCTCTTCGGCGGCGGCAGGCGCGTGACGATCGCCTCCAGCACGTCCTCGATGCCAAGTCCGGTCTTGGCGGAGATCATGATCGCGTCGGACGCATCGAGCCCGATCACGTCCTCGATCTGCTGCTTGACGCGGTCCGGCTCGGCCGCCGGCAGATCGACCTTGTTGAGCACCGGCACGATCTCGAGATTATTGTCGAGCGCCTGGTAGACGTTCGCCAGCGTCTGCGCCTCCACGCCCTGCGAGGCGTCCACCACCAGCAGCGCGCCCTCGCACGCCGCCAGGCTGCGGCTCACCTCATAGGCGAAGTCGACATGGCCGGGCGTGTCGATCAGGTTGAGGACGTAGGTCTCCCCGTCCTTGGCCTTGTAATCGAGCCGCACGGTCTGCGCCTTGATCGTGATCCCGCGCTCGCGCTCGATATCCATCGAGTCCAGCACCTGATTGGTCATCTCGCGCGCGGTGAGCCCGCCCGTGACCTGGATCAGCCGGTCGCTGAGCGTGGACTTGCCGTGGTCGATATGCGCCACGATCGAGAAATTGCGGATGCGATTGAGCGGAATGGACATGGGAGGGGGCGTTTAGCAGGGCGTGCCGAGGGAAGCGAGTGCCCTTGGGCCCCATGCAGTTGAAGGCAGCACGGGCATGGTGAACCGATCCCAATCTGCCGCACCGCCTGGATCTGCTGGCAGGGCCCCTATCAGGCGGCGCGGGACGATCCGCCACCGCCCCGTCGCGCCGGCGCCGCAATCAAAACGTGTCCTTGATCTCGGTGTAATCGCCACTTGTGCGTAGCGTGACGGTTACATCCGCGGTTCCGCGATTGCGCCAGAACCAGCCATGGTTGCCGTCAAACGCCGCCTCAAGCTCACCTTCTTGACTGGGCGCGCCGCGTCCTTTTTCGTAGCTCGTCGACTTGCCTCCACCGTTACCGTGCAAATCGAAATTCACCACACCGCCGTCTACCGTCCAGGAAAACTTTGCCTTAGCGCCGGCGCGCATAACTAGTTTGACTTCCACGCCTTTTCCGGGCGCGAGCGTGACGACATACTCGTCGCTCCGGCCGGCGGCGGTTCCCGCCGGCACTTTGGCTGGCGCCGGAATTACGGACGGAGTGGCCATCTCTGCGGCAGCCTCAGCTTTGGCCGTCGCTGCATCGGCCTGCGCTTCACGGGCAAGCTGCATTTTGATTTCGCCCATCTGCGTTAAGCCAAGCACGCGGCCTAAGCCGGTTGGATCGACGCCATACTCGCCCGGCAATACCGCAGTCACGAGAATCACGACTGCCGCCGCCAGAGCGATCAGTGTGGAGCCGATCAGCTGCCTTGTCGTGGGCAGTTCGCCCCGGGTGGGAATATTTGCGTCATACATTGGATGTCTTCTCATCAGGAAACGATATAGCCGGTGATCTGGTAGCCCATCAGCACGAAGCCTGCGCACATGATCACCGCGTTGACGGTGTAGGCATGACGCAAAAACCCGTCTGTACGCCGCCAGAATCCCATCGCGATCAGAATGGCGGCGAGCGCAAGAAGCTGTCCGATTTCCACGCCAACATTAAATGCAAGCAGGTTCGGCACGAGACCATTGGGCGAAATCTCGTACTCAATTATCTTGGTCGACAGGCCGAAGCCGTGGAACAGGCCGAAGATAAGCGTCGCGGCCTTGGTGTCGGGCTGGAAGCCAAGCCAGCGCTGGTAGGCGCCCATGTTGTCGAGCGCCTTATAGACGACCGACAGGCCAATAATCGCATCAATGATGTAGCTGTTGATTCCGACATTGAACAAAACGCCGAGTAGCATTGTTGTTGAATGCCCGATCGCAAACAGACTGACGTAAGTGGCGATGTGCTTTAGACGATATAGAAAGAAGATGACGCCGAGCAAAAACAGAATATGATCGTAGCCCGTTACCATGTGCTTCGCGCCCAGATAGATGAAGGGCAGGATGTTTATGCCGGTGATCTCCTGAATGTAGCCCTTATCGCCCTCGGCGACGCCGTGCGCGAAGGCCGGCGCGCCAAGAAGGAACGGCGCGGCAAAACACAGCGCGGCAATAGCGTGGACCATTCCCCTCTCCGCGCGCGGATTCTTCGTCATGATACTCATCGCCCTGGATTGGCTTAGCTCAGACTGTTTCGTGTAGCCTAACCTGTATCGGGACTCGGAATATCTAATTCGTCGTGATTACATCCCGCCGCTTGCGTCGGCCCCAGAATGACCGCATTGAGCCGGCTAAATCGTCCCAAAGGGAACATGCCATGCTTCGACGCACCGTGCTGACTGGCCTCCTTGCCGCCCCCGCCGGCCTTGCACTTTCCGGCTGCGCGACCTCTCCCGAAAACGCCGCGAGCGACGTGCCGAATGCGCCGCCGGAACAGACCTACACCCAGGAAGAAATCGTTGCGGCCGTGTCGGGCTTTTTCGGCATGACGGCGGCTGCGGTTGGCGGCGTGGTAGAAAAACTGTTCGCCGAAAACGGCAGGCCGACCGGCTACATCAAGGGCGAGGAAGGTTCAGGCGCCGTCGTCGTCGGGCTGCGCTATGGCCAGGGCGTGCTCAACCAGAAAGCCGGCGACGTGCGCGACGTGTTCTGGCAGGGGCCAAGCGTCGGCTGGGATTTCGGCGGCAACGCCAGCAAAGTGTTCACGCTGGTCTACCGCCTGCTCAACCCGGACGCGATCTACCAACGCTTCCCCGGCGTCGAAGGCAGCGCGTATTTCATCGGCGGCATCGGCGTGAATTATCAGCAGGCCGGAGATATTCGCCTCGCCCCGATGCGCGCGGGCGTGGGCCTGCGCGCCGGCGCGAATGTCGGCTACCTCGCCTATTCCCGGCAGCGGAACATCATTCCGTTCTAGGTTCAGGGACACACCTGCCCCTGCCCCCCGCAGCGCTACTAGCGTGGGGGCCGTGCGAACAGGTGAGTGTCCATGTGTCGTCAGTAATAATACCGATTGTATCTCCCGACTGACCGGTCAACCGTAAATCCAGCACAAGGCTGCTTGGCCACGGACCGCGCAAAAAAATGCGCTGCCGGATAACGGCCAAATCGGGGGGAAAGAGATGAAATTTTCCAATCGCCGCGCGTGGTCTCGCGCCTCCTTGTTCATGGCTTCGGCCGCGCTGGGCGCGCTGGCCAGCGAGGCGCACGCACAATCGGGCCCGCAGGTGGAAGATGTCGTCATCACCGCGCGCAAAGTAACGGAGAATTTGCAGGATGCGCCGATCGCCGTGACGGCGTTTTCCGGCACGGAATTGCAGACGCGCGGCCTGCAGGAAGTGGCCAATCTCGCGCTCGCCACGCCAAATCTGAACATCACCAACGGCATTTCTGGCGGGTCAAGCTCGACCACGGCCATTTTTATTCGCGGCATCGGTCAACGGGACTTCATCCCAACGGTCGATCCGGGCGTAGGCGTTTATCGCGACGGCGTCTATCTGGGCCGCAGCGTAGGCTCCAATCTTGATTTCGCCGATATCGCACGGATTGAGGTGTTGCGCGGCCCACAAGGCACGCTTTACGGCAAGAACACCATTGGCGGTGCGGTCAGCATCATCACCAGGGAGCCGTCATTCGAGGGGGAAGTTGAAGCGGGCGTTACAATTGGCGAACGCAACCGGTTCGATCTGGATTTCCTCGCCAGTGGCCCGCTCGTCGCCGACAAGCTCGCCGGCAAGCTCGTGTTCGCCAGCCGAAGCGCCGATGGCTATGTGGATCGCATCACGGACGGGCGCAAATTTGGCGACGATGATCGCTATACGGCCAAGGCCGAATTGCTATGGCGCGCGTCTGACACGTTGAATTTCCGCCTCGCGGCGGACATTCTGGAGCAGCGTCAGGAATCGGGCGCGACCTCGCAACGGATAGTCGATCAGGCGAACCCTAACACCGGCGCTCCCACCCTCGTCGCAAGCTGGAATGCTACGCAGGCGGCTCGTCTGGGCCAAGAGCCCCTGACGACCGCGACCGCCCTGTCCGGCGGGCCCTACCAAGTAAAGGGTACGGCGCCCTCCTACGACAATGTGGACAGCTGGGGCGTCAGTTTGACTGCCGATTGGGATATTGGGGGGGCGGCGTTAAAGTCGATTACATCGTATCGCGACCTGCAATCGGGTTTCTCCTCGCCGGGCCAACCAATCTTTGCGAATCTGAATTTGTTGGAACAGTCGCAATTCAGTCAGGAATTGCAATTGACTGGTTCGGCTTTCGACGACCGGCTCGATTGGCTGCTCGGCGCGTTCTACTTTACAGAAGACGCCTATTCTGTTTCCGGCGCACGGCTCTGGACGGGGTTTACTATAACCATTCCCAGTCTCGCCGCGTGCCAGGCGGGCGTGGGCGCGGTGTGCCAGGATTTCAACAGCGACAACATTATCGACACGACCGGAGAATCCACCGCCGTGTTTGCGCAAGGCACGTGGAAGTTTACCGACCGTCTGTCCTTCACCGGCGGCGCGCGCTACACGCAGGAGGAAAAAGACTTTACGGTCCTTGGGCGTCAGCTGCAAATCAATCGCATCGCGGCGCAGGGTAGCGCGTCAGATTCGTGGGACGATGTTTCGCCGATGGCGTCACTTGATTGGCGCGCAACGGACGATGCCCTGCTTTACGCCAAAGTAGCGCGCGGTTTCAAATCGGGCGGCTTCAATGGCCGTCCCAACAACACTCAATCCATTCAACCGGTCGATCCGGAAACCGTTATTTCTTATGAGACCGGCGCAAAAACCGATTGGTTGAATGGGCGCCTGCGCGTCAATCTGGCTGCCTTCCTCAATCAATACGAGAACTATCAGGAAGTCGTCGCAGTCACCGATCCCGCGTTCGGTATCTTGTCCCTGGTGGAGAACATCGGCGAACTCGAAACCAAGGGTTTCGAGGTGGAAATCACCGCGCGCGTTTCCGAACCGCTGACAGTGTTCGCCAGTGTCGGCTATACGGACGCCAAATACAAGAAAGTGGGCGTGACCTCCTCGTTCAGCGTGGAAGACAAGCCGGTGCAAATTCCGGAATGGACCACCAATCTCGGCTTTAACTTCGCACAAAACCTCGGCCCGGGTGAATTATCGCTTCGGGCAGACTGGTCTTACAATTCGGGTTACGAGAATTATATCAACAACGTAAAGGCCGGGCCAGCGGACACCTCATTCCGCGGCGGCGTTGAAACCAAATCTTTCAGTATTGTGAACACGCGCATTGCTTATGCGCCCGAGAACACGCCATGGGAATTCGCGCTTTACGGCAAGAACATTCTTGATGAGTTCTACTGGCGCACGTCCGGCTACAATTCGGGCGGCGGCACTGGCTCGGGCGTACCCAACGAGCCCCGTGAACTGGGCGTGCGCATCACATATCGCCGGTGAGCGTGATGGGCATGAGATGGTCCGTCGGATGCGTGGCGTTAGGATTGCTGTTCGGCGGCATCCAACGCCCCGATGAGCGTCCTGCAAACTGGTCGTTCGTTGCGCAGCGCTCCGCGTAGCCCTCACCGATAATCGCGAGGCTACCCAAACTTGCCGCAGCTGTGCGGTCGTGAGTGTCCCCGTTCTATTTCATCGGCGGCATCGGCGTGAATTATCAGCAAGCGGGCGACATGCGCCTCGCCCCGATGCGCGCGGGCTTGGGCCTGCGCGCCGGCGCGAATGTCCGCTACCTCGCCTACACGCGGCAGCTAGGCCCGTCTATTGGGAAACGCGCCCGCTATGACGACTATTTCTGGCGGGCCTTGCGCATGGCGTAGCGCAGATCGCGGCGGGCCTTTTGTTCGGCCGCTTCGATTTCCTTGCGCTCGATCTCCGCCAGGCGATCGATCTCGGCCTGCTCGGCGGCGCGGACAGCCGCTTCGGCTTCCTGCTTGATCTTGTCGGCGGCGGCTTCGGCGCGGAGCATCTTGTCCAGCTTTACGCGCTCTTTGCGGCTTTCCTCGGCGGCCGCGCGCTTGGCTTCGCGGGCGGCGCGCTCTTCAGCACGCTGCTTGGCGATGGCCGGATCTTCTGGGGCGGCCGCCTTGGCGCGGAATTTTTCGAGCGCGGCTTGTTTGGCGGCAGCCGCGTTTTGGGCGCGGTCTGTGAACGAATCGTCAAATCGGGACGGCAAAATCAACACCTTCTATTGGGCGGGCAGCCCATACCCCAGCCGAACCATTTTTGAAACCCCCGCACGGCTTCCCACGCCCAATGAAATAAATGCGAACCGCCCGGACCTTGCGATCCGGGCGATGTCGCTGTGATTTAGAGCGATTAATTGCTCAGGATAATGCTGGCGATGATGCCAGTCGCGATCGCCGCAAGGATCACGTCGCCGCGATCATCGCGCACATAGTGATAGCCACGCGGCGGCGGCGCGTAATTATAGCGCCGATAATCCACTACCTGGTAGCGATAGCCAGGCGGCAAGCGGTCGCCACGCCGCCAGGCCTGATATCCCGGCTCAAACCCCGGCCGCCCGTAATACGCGACCGGCGGCGCACCGTAGTGCCAGCGGCCCTGATATCTGTAGCCGTTGTGACGACGGCCATCCCAACGCCCATCGCTGCGGCGGTCGTCACGGCGATCATCCCGATATTCGCGGCGGTCATCACGGCGATCATCACGGTAGTCGCGGCGATCATCTCGGCGATCATCGCGCCATTCGCGGCGATCATCTCTGCCCTGACCCGGCTGCGCGGAGGCCGTGACGGTCAAGGGACCAACCAGCGTGAGAGCCGCCAAGGCGGTGATAATTAAACGTTTCATAGTTCTGTTTCCTTTTGCGCCCGATAAATTTTAAACGCGTGCTCTAGTTATAAGTTCAGCGCATTGGCTTGTTTTCGATGCGATGAACGCCAGATGAATCAATGGTTCAGGAAGCGTGCGCCCCTCGCTGGGCAAGCGAGGGGCGCCATTAAGCCGAACCGTCGTTAGAACCGACCGCGGCCATCATAGCCCCGACCATCACCGTCATAGCCGCGACGATCGCCGTCTCGACGGTCGAAGCGCACCCGCTGGCTCAACACATCCAGACGGCGATCGAGGTCATTGCGTTCCCAGCGCGACAGGCCATCGCGGCGATAACGCACTTCGAGGCGGCTGATGTCGTTGAGTTCGACGCGCAGCATGCGGGCTTCACGATTGGTCAGGCCGCCATTGCGTTGGCCTTGGTCAATACGCATGGCGATGTTATCTTGCTGGCGATTGATGTTCGAACGCTCATAGGCGACATCGCGATAACGGCCGTCATACGGAGCGGCCGAGGCGGCGCCGGCGGTGGCGGCGAAAGCTGCAGTTAGCGCCGTAGCCGCAATCAGAAACTTTTTCATCGTTGTCTTCCTTTCAAACCTGGCCGGAATCTCACCGGCGATGTGGCCACTAAATGCCATCCAAGCTGAAAGGGTTCTGAGCGGTTCGTTATATTCAGTTCATGTTGAAAATTAACGAACAGCCCTCACGCGCCAGATCGCATTGCCCGCATCATCGGCGACGTACATCGCGCCGGCGCGATCAAATGCAACGCCGACGGGCCGGCCGCGCGCCTCGTCCTTTGCCGTAAGGAAGCCGGTGAGGAAATCCTCCGGCGGCCCGGACGGCTTTCCGTTGGCGAACGGCACGAAGATCACCTTGTAGCCTACGGGCTCTTTCCTGTTCCATGAGCCGTGCTGGCCGATAAACGCGCCGTTGCGATAGCGCGCGGGAAACGCATCGTGACTATTGAATGCAAGGCCAAGCGAGGCGGTGTGCGCGCCGAGCGCGTAATCTGGCTTGATCGCCTTGGCCACCATATCGGGCTTTTGCGGCTTCACGCGCGGATCGAGATTGCCGCCGAAATAGGAATACGGCCAGCCGTAAAAGCCGCCCTCCTTAACGCTGGTCATGTAATCGGGGACGATATCTGGGCCAAGCTCATCGCGCTCGTTAACCGCAGCCCAGAGCGCGCCCGTGACTGGCTCCCACGCCATACCGACCGGATTGCGTAAACCGCTGGCAAAAATGCGCAGGCCCGAGCCGTTGGGATTGATTTCGTAAATCGCCGCGCGGCCCTCCTCCGCTTCGCCCGCCTCGCCGTGATCGCTGATCGAACCGACGGCGATGTAGATTTTCGTGCCATCGAATTTGACCAGCAGGTTGCGCGTCCAATGGCCGTTGGCGTCGGGCTTGTACGGCAGATCAATTAGCTTCTCGCCGGGCCCTTTGATGGCTGTCTGGCCGTCCGCATACGGAAATCGCAGCACGGAATCGGTGTTGGCGACATAAAACGAATTGACCAGAACGCCCATGCCGAGCGGCTGGTTCAAGCCCGTTAGAAACACTGATTTCTGATCGGCTACGCCGTCGCCATTGGTGTCGCGCAACAGGATGATGTTGTTTGGCGTTTCCGTGATCGCGCCAGCCGCTTCCTGAACGGCGTTGCGGATGGTGGTGACGAGGCCGCCCGTGGAGCGCTGTGTCGCCGACTGGGCGACGAGGATGTCGCCGTTGGGCAGTGGATAGACCCAGCGCGGGTGGCGCATGCCGTCAGCGAACCGCGTCACCGTAAAGCCCTCAGGCGCTACGGGCGCGGCGCCAGCGGCCCAGCCGACGACCGGCAATACCTTCACCGTGGGAATGGATTCAGGCTTGGGGGCGGGCAGCTGAGGGTTTTCGCCATAGGTGACGCCGGCGGTTGGGGGCGCGCCGCAGGACGCGAGCGCCATCAATGCTAGGGCCAACAGGCTGCATCTTATCATTGGACCGACCCTTCATGCGCCCCTCGCGGCGCCATTCACGTAACGCGCTAGCAGCCGATTCGGCTGAGTCGGTAAGCCGCACCCCGGGCGCGCGCCGCCGAAACCGCTCACAATCTGGCTTTTCCGGCGCAAATACAGTGCGTTTTGCCTCCGTCAGCGGCATCCGCCCCACTCTCGCCGTACACTTGCGCTGTTCCTCAAAGAAAGACGATGCTAACCGAACCACTCCTTTCAACGGTTGATGATGTTTCTCGCCTACGCCCAGGCTGCCTCGCCAGAATTTGCGACCGGACTTGTACGGCAGGTCGCCGGCGCCTTCTTCGCTTATCCCGAGGTGATGGCCGCCATCGCCGCGATGGCTACGGCCGCGCTGCTGGTGATGGGCTTCTGGTTTCTCCGCGGGCTGGGCAAGGGCGCGTCGAGCGCGCGGATCGCCATGCGCTCCCAGCAGCTGCGCAAGCAGAAGGATCACAGGGCGATGATCCTCGTCGCCTATTTCGACGGGATTGGCGGGCATAAGCTGCGCGAACAGGTGCGTGCGGCGGTGGCCGGATATTTCGGCGATTTTGCCTTCCAGGCCCCGGTGCAGGTAGAGCTGTTCCCGCTGCGCCTGCCGATGCTGCCAGCCAAAGCCAATCTGGAAAAGCGCCGCCGCCTCGCGGTAGCGGCGTTGGAAGCGCTGGAGAAAGCCTCTGGCGATGTCATCGTATGGGGCTCGCGCAACGGCATGACCGGCCGCTGCGACCTCCGCATGACCGCCGCCCCGCTCTACGGCCACACGCCAGACCTACACGCGATCGACTTTCGCTGGCGGCCAGGTCAGAGCTTCGATGGGCTAGACCAGGCCGTGGCCTACGCCGCCGCCCGGCGCGCCCGGCCGGTGCTGAACCGTCCGCAGGACTACAAGCCGGAAAAGCTCCAACCCATCATCAACGCGCTCGACAAGCTGGTGACCGACCCGCCGGACACGCTGTGCGACGCGGCGCAACTTGAAATCCTTTCCGACTACGCCTCCGGCGCGCTCAGCCTCGGCGAGCGCGGCGGCGAAGCGCGCTGGCTGGAAAAGGCGCTTGATGCGCGCCGCATGTTCCTCGACAAGGTCGATCGTACGTCCGATCCGGGCGCGTGGGGCGCGGCGGCGCAACAGGAAGTCGGCCGCGCGCTGGCAGCCCTGGGCGAACGCCAGGCCGATCGCGGCAAGCTCGAGGAAGCCGTGCTGACGCTGAAGCAATCGCTCGACGCGCTGCGCGCTACGGAAAGCCTTCAAGCCGCCGAAGTGGCGATGCGCGCGCTGCAGCGCGCTGAGCAGACGCTCAGCCAACGCCGCCGCATCAATCTGCGCTGGCCCGTTCAGCAGTAGGTTAAGACGAAGAGCCCTCTGCCAGCTAATGAAACGCCCTCCGCGCGCGGTATAGCGCGGCGAAGACTTGTGAAAATGGCCCGCGAGCGCGTAAGCCTTCGCCATGCTAGGCGCCGCCTTCCCCACGCACGACGCCCTTCCGCTTGCCCAAGCGCTGATGCGCTGCGCTTCCGTCACACCCGCCGATCTTGGCGCGCTGGACGTGCTGCAGGGCGCGTTGGAAAAGCTCGGCTTCACCTGCCGCCGCATGAAGTTCGGCGCAGTCGATAATTTGTTCGCCAAGCGCGGAACTGGCCTGCCGCATTTTTGTTTCGCCGGCCACACGGACGTCGTCCCCCCCGGCGACACCGCCGCCTGGACAGTTGATCCGTTCGCCGCCGAAATTCGCGACGGCAAACTGATCGCCCGCGGCGCGGTGGACATGAAAGCCGCCATCGCGTGTTTCGTATCGGCGGTCGCGTCGCTTCCGACTCCGCCAAAGGGCGCGATCAGCCTGCTGATTACCGGCGACGAAGAAGCGCAGGCGATTGACGGCACCAAGAAAGTGCTCGATGCGCTGCTGGCGGAAGGCGAGCAGTTCAGCCATTGCCTGATCGGCGAGCCCACCAGCGTCGATGTCGTTGCCGACATGATCAAGAACGGCCGGCGCGGCAGCTTCAATTGCGTGATCACCGCCGAGGGCAAGCAGGGGCACGTCGCCTATCCGCACCGCTCGCTCAATCCGGTTGGCCCGCTGCTTGATCTGCTCGACGAATTGCGCCGCCGCGAACTCGATAATGGCGCGCCCGGCTTTGATCCCTCGCACCTGGAGATCACCTCAATCGATGTCGGCGACGGTCCGCACAACGTGATCCCGGCGCGCGCCAAAGCAAAACTCAACGTGCGCTTCAACAACAATCACACCGGCGCCAGCATGCTGGCCTGGGTTCAGGAGACAGCAGCCGCCATCGGAAAACGCACCGGCGTACGATTCACCGTGGACGGCCGCGCAACCGGCGAAGCGTTCTATTGCGATCCTGGCCCGTTCACCGATCTGGTGCAGGATTGCGCCGAGGCCGTCACCGGCCGCCGCCCCGTTCTTTCGACTACGGGCGGCACATCCGACGCGCGCTTTATGCATAAAGCCTGCCCGACCTGCGAACTCGGCCTGCTCAACGAAACTGCCCATAAGGTAGATGAATTCGCGCCGGTGGACGACATTCACACGCTGACGCGCATCTACGCCAAAACGCTGGCCGATTATTTCGTGAAGTTTGGATAATCCACGCGTTCAAGATACAGCCCGTCCGCCGGCGCGACCTGCCCGCATCGCGCGCGATCGCGCGATGCTAGCGCATCGGCAACCTCCTCGGGCGTGCGTTTGCCCACGCCCACCTCAACCAGCGTACCGACCATCGAGCGCACCTGCCGGTGTAGGAAAGACCGCGCCTTGGCCCAGACGTGAATCTCTTCGCCGGCGCGCGTCACCTCAAGACTGTCGAGCGTCTTCACCGGGCTTTTCGCCTGGCACTGCGCATCCCGAAAGGTCGTGAAATCGTGCTGACCGATCAGCATGTCGGCGGCAGCTTGCATCGCCTCACGATCCAACACGCGCCCCACCTGCCACACATGACCACGCTCCAGCGCAGACGGCGCGCGGCGATTGAGAATGCGATACCAATATACACGCCGCACCGCGTCGAACCGCGCGTGAAACTCAGGCGCAGCTTCCTCGACATGGAGCACTGAAATCGGCGCCGGCCGCAGATGTGCGTTCAGCGCATCGCGCACGCGCCCGGCAGCGAACAGCTTGGCGATATCGACATGCGCCACCTGACCGATCGCATGCACTCCGGAATCCGTCCGCCCCGCGCCGACCACGTCGGCATTTTCGCCGGCGAACGCCAGCAACGCCTTTTCCAGCGCGCCCTGAACGGACGGCCGCTCCTGCTGCCGCTGCCAGCCATCAAACGGGCCGCCGTCATATTCGATTGTCAGCTTGAACCGCATCAGCCCAACATCGCGCCAGCGGGAACTGGCGTTCCGCGCAGAAAAACCTGCGCCGCCATCGCGCCTTTGCCTTCACGCTGAAGGCGAAGCAAACGCACAGCGCCCTCACCGCAAGCAATCAGCAATTTTTCATCCAGCACTTCGCCCGGCCGTCCCAAGCCCTTCTCCACGCGCGACATCAGCGCCTTTACACGCACGCCATTCAGCGTGAACCACGCGCCGGGAAACGGCGAGAGGCCGCGAATTTTCAGATCGATATCCCGCGCCGAAGCGTTCCAATCTATCCGCGCCTCCGCTGGCGTGATCTTTTCCGCGTAAGTCACGCCATCGGCGCTCTGCGGCGTGAACACCGCCTCGCCGCGCTCCAGCAAGTCCACCGCGCGCAGCAGCAGCGGCGCGCCTGCCGCTGCCAGCCGGTCATGCAGCGAGGACGCGGTATCATCCGTAGTGATCGGCACGGTTACGGAGAGCAGCACCGGCCCGGTATCGAGCCCTTCCTCCATCCCCATCGCCTGAACGCCCGTTTGCGTATCGCCGGCCATCAGCGCCCGCTGGATTGGCGCCGCGCCGCGCCAGCGCGGCAGCAGCGATCCATGCAGATTGAGCGCCCCGAGCCGCGGCGCATCAAGGATTGGCCTCGGCAGGATTAGCCCATACGCGACCACCACCGCCAAATCGGCGCCGAGCGCGGCGAATGCGGCCTGCTCCGCGCCGTCTTTTAGTCCGCGCGGCGTGCGCACGATGAGCGCTTGCCTTTCAGCGACTTGGTGAACTGGCGTTCTTCGTTCGGATTGACCGCGGCCTGCCGGGCGCGGCGGCTGCGTGTAGACGCAGAGCACTTCATGGCCCGCCGCCAGCAACGCTTCCAGCGCCGGCACGGCGAAATCGGGCGAGCCCATGAAAATCAGCTTCAACGCCATGCCCGCCCCATGCCCGCATTTTTCCCGCGAGGCAATCGGACCGGGAACCCCGCAAGGCGCATAAAGATTATCGTGTTAGGTTCTACCGATGACGGCCGAAGCGCAGCCCGACCTACCGCCCGCCTATTTGCTGGCTATCACGCGTCGGCAATGGCGCGCGCTGTTCCGCGACGCGATGCGGGACGCGGGCCGGGACAATCTTGGCCTGGTCGCGGCTGGCGTCGCCTTCTTCGCGCTTATGGCGGTGTTTCCATCACTTGCGGCATTGGTGGCGATATACGGCCTACTCGGCGATCCCGCGGGCGTGGGCGCGCAGATCGACTCACTGTCCGGCATTGCGCCCGAGCCGGTGCTGAACATCGTGCGCGAGCAGATGCAGCGGCTGACCAACGCCGATGCTGAGGCGCTGGCGTTAAATGGCTTTGTCAGCTTTGTAATCGCGCTCTGGAGCGCGCAGCAGGGCGCGCGATCGTTTTTGCACGCTCTGACAATCATAAACGAGCGCGCAACGCGCCGCTCGTTTATGAAACGCCACCTGATCGGCGCCGCCTTCACGCTCGGAGCGCTCACCATGGCGGGGTTGACGGTGTTCCTGTTCACGCTGGCGCCTCATATTTTGGCGGCGCTGGGTGTTGATTCAAAACTTCCCATGGCAATTCTGCGCTGGCCAGTGTTGTTCGTGCTGATGACGGTCTTCGCCCTTGCGCTCTATCGCTGGGGCCCGAACCGCAAGCCACCCGCGTGGCGATGGATCGTGCCGGGCGCGCTGTTCGCGTCGTTATCCTGGCTGGCGGTATCGACGTTATTTTCCATCTACATAGATCTGTTCACGCCCCTTCGCGCCGCCTATGGCGTGTTTTCCGGTGTGTTCGTGCTGATGCTCTGGTTTTTTATCAGCGCTTACCTGTTCCTGTTCGGGGCCGAGATAAACACGCGTATGGAACGGCTATGCCACTTGCTGGGCGATGACGAGACCGCCCCCTCGCCGCCACGCCACAAAAGCAAGACCAGCAGTGCAGATCCGCTGAGCGGCTAAAGGAGGCGATGAATGGCAGGCCGCGATAGCGCCGTCCATGCCGTAGCCGACAAGAAACCTTCCGGCGCGTCAAGGCCGATATGTTCCATCAGTGTTGCACCAGCGAATGAGGGCGCGCCCCTTTATCTTAAATTTCGTTAGCGCGCGCGAATTTGGCAATGTACTCGCCGGCGCGAAAAGCCAGGGCCTCGATGGTCTGCGTCGGCTGGCCGCGGCCAGAAGTCACCATGCTCGAACCGTCGCATAGGAATAGGTTTCGTACGTCGTGCGTGCGATGGTATTTGTCGATTACCGATTTGTCCGGATCGTTTCCCATACGGCACGTACCGAGCAGATGCACGCCGCCAGCTGCCTCGCCGATCTGGGCCGGTACGATCTGCTTGGCGCCCGCCGCATCCATAATCTCCGCGGCGCGTTCAACCTGCCATTTCGCATGTTTCAGATCGTCCGGATGATCCTTGTACGTAACCCGGATCGACGGCACGCCCCAATCGTCCTTCAACTCCGGATCGACGTCGACGCGATTGGTCTCCTGCGCCAGCGATGTGCCATGCCCCGAGCAGTTCATCCAATATGTGTATGATTCAAGATGTTCCTTGAACTTCGGACCCCACGCCGGCGTCCCCTTGGGCACGTTCTGGCCCCAGGTGAGAGGGCCGCCGGAACGCGCATCGAAACCGCCGCCGCCATAGAAGCCGCGCTTTGGATCCGAATCGTAGAAATCGTGCATGATGCGCGTGACGTTGGCGCCCTTGTATTCGTTAAGCGGGTGTTCGAACCGGGCCTGCGCGCCGCCGCCCTTGTTAAACATGAGGTAGCGGCCCACCGCTCCACTGGAATTGGCAAGACCCTGCGGCGCAGAATTGGTGGCCGAGTTGAGCAATAGTTTGGGGGTCTCAGCGCCGTTGGCGCACACGACGACCGCGCGCGCCTTCTGAAATTGCTCTTTTCGATCGCGATCATAGTAATGCACGCCTGTGGCGCGGCCGGCGCGATTCATTCCGATCCGGAACACGTAGCTTTCGGGGCGCACTTCGCAACGGCCGGTGGCCTCGGCTTCGGGAATCACGGTCCAAACCGACGAGGACTTGGCCTTCACCTCGCAGCTGAAACCGCCGCAAAGGCCGCACTGAACGCAAGGCGGCCGGTCCTTGTAGATCACCGAGTTAATCGCCATCGGCGCCGGAAACGGGTGCAGGCCGAGCTTGCGCGCACCGCGTTCGAACAGCACGCCGGACGATTTAACAGGAAGCGGCGGCATCGGGTAGGGCTTGCTGCGCGGCGGATCGAAGGGGCTGGCGCCAGCGAGCCCAGAAACGCCGACTTCCCATTCCACCTTGGTGTAGTACGGCTCCAGTTCGGCATAGGTGATGGGCCAATCAACGAGGCTGGCGCCAGGAATGGGTCCAAGCCTGCTGCCCTCGATGAAATCGATTTCGTGCAGGCGCCAAAAATTGCAGTTGAAGTGCGTGCTGCTGCCGCCGACCACCCGCGCATAGGTCAGAGCGTTCCTGCCGATCACACGTTCGGCCTTCTGACTCGCGTCGCGGCGGAAAGTCTGCGGATTGGTGACCGGATTATTTGTGATGCCTGAGAGCTGGCGATATTTCAGCTCATCATGCTCGAATTCCCAAGGCTCCATGCGCGGGCCCTGCTCCATTATGACAACGCTGTTGCCGGCCACGGCCAGCTCCCGCGCCACAATGCCGCCCGCCGCGCCAGAGCCGACAACGATGAAATCTACCGTTTCCCTGGTCTTGTATGTCTTGCTCGCCATAGGCCGGCTCCGTCAAAGGGGGTAAGGCTTGGTGCCGGGATAGGGCTCGAACCCCGCATAATCGCGGTCGTAATAGCCGAAAGGCGGCGTAAAGACCTGAGCCTCCTCTACGCCGATCAGCTTCCAGCCTAAATTGTCGTGGTTGCCGCCATACTTCGGCAACGCGATCAGGCCGAGCACGGTAAGCCGACGCACCGCACTGAAAAAAACAGTGTTTTCAACCTCTTGAAGCCAGGCGATCTGGCGCGCCTCGGGCGCAGCAGAAAATGGCTCGCTCACGCCATTGCGGGCGGCGTAGCCACGCTGAAATTCGACCAGGCCCTGCCTGAAGGCTGGCAGCTGCGCCGCGAAGAAACTGCCGAGCGCGTTATCGATGAAGTAGATGACGTGGGCGTCGCGCGCACCGGGCGTGGCGCCGCCGGGCACGATCTGGTTCGCGATCGCATCGACATCCGCCGCTTCAGCGGCGCTTAATGTCCGCAGAACGCGGGGTGGCGCAGTGGCGTCATGGGCGCCATGGCCCGCCTGCTCGGCGGCCAGAGCGATCTGCGGCCAATTCATTGCGATCCAGCTTGCGCTGGTCAGATTACCAATGGCGGAAAGGAATTGGCGGCGCGAAGAAGTTGGTTGTTCCAAGGTTCGCTCTCCGAAGCTGGCTGAAAGTCGCCAAATTCTTGCGAGAGCAGGTTCGACGTAAACCGGCGGGAGAGAATACGGCAAACTGCGCATTGCCCCCCCGACGCAACCCCGTTGCCTAAAAAACGCGATGAGCTGCTTGTGCATGGGCCGGCCGGACTGGAGCGGACGCCGCCTTTCAGCGATTCGGCTGGCTTAAAGCCACTGGTCCGAGCGCACGCGAACGGCGGCGTTGGCCGGTTTTGCCTAGCGCGTCATGGCGCGCCACATGCGCGTAAACAGTTAAAGATGCGCGATGAATGGCAGGCCGCGATAGCGCCCCGCATCGTCCATACCGTATCCGACAAGGAACACTTCCGGCGCATCGAAGCCGACATACTCGATCGGCATGCCTAACGCGCTCGGCTTGCGCACCGCTGCGGCGGCGCGTGTTTCGATCGCACCCTTTGCAATTAGGTGCGCGCGGGCAAAGGCGATCGTGCGCCCGGTATCGAACACGTCGTCGAGGATAAGCACGCGCTTGCCTTCGACGCTGCGGGAAATATCGGCGCGCACCACCACCCGCCCGGAACTTTCCCGTTCGTCGCGGTAGCTCTCCAACCAAAGTGAATCCAGCACCGGATTGATCCCGCGCCGCGCCAATGCGCGCATCAGATCCACGGAGAACGGCATAGCGCCCTGCAGCAGCGCTATGAGCGTCCAGTCGTCTGTAATGACGCCGCCAATATCGTCCGCAAGCGCTTCGACGCGCGCGGCGATGGCAGCCTCATCAATGAGCCGGTGCATGGCTTTCTTCGCCGCGGGCAGGGGCAATTTGGGGTATTGTTTCGCCATGACCGGGCTCGATCACCGTTAGCGCGCCCGGATTGCTGCCGCCCACGACATGGCCGGCTTTAGGCTTGGCGTCCTTGTCAGCCGGCTTGGGCGCGTGTGCAGGCTTTGCCGCCGCCGCGTGCGCTACCGCCGGCGCCCGTTTGGCTTCGGCGGCGGTGGCGAACGTGGCCTCCAGATCAACCGCGCTGACGGGCGGACTGTTCAACACCGTGGAAAACTGCCGCGCGCCGCCCGGCGGGATGGGCGGCCCGCCGAGATTGACCAGCCACATGCGGACCTCCTCAGCGTTCCGGTCCAGGAGGCCAAACCGCAAGACCGGCGGCTCCTTAACGGCGGCGCCGATGTTTCGCACCGCGCCCGAAACGGTGAGCGTGTGCGTTTCGCCCTCTTCACTGCGTTCAATGGCCAGGTCTGAAAACTCAAGGCCAGTAATGTTCACGCTGAGCCCCATGGCCGCGTAAGCGCTGGCGGTGTTGGGCCATGCTTTGGCGATACCCTGACGGAACACGACCGCCGCCGTCAGCAGCACCAGCAGGCTCGCGCCCGCCGCGCCCCACGCCACGGCGGCCGTGCGCAGCTTTTCCAGGCGTTGGCGCTGTATCTGCCGTGCGCGCGCCTGCGCCGTGGGCGAGGCGGCCCCGGCAGCCGCGCGGCGCGCGCGCTCAATCTGTTCGCGCGTCAGCTTCGGCTCATCGACGAATGTCGCGGGTTGGGCTGTGCCGTTGTCGAGCACCAGCTCCTTTTCGACACGCCAGGTGTTTCCACAGGCGGCGCACCTGACGGAACGCCCCTGGGGGGGAATAGACGCCTCATCCGCATAGTAACGGGTGGCGCATGACGCACAGGTCAAGATCATGCTAACTTCAGCCCGCGGCCCATCGGCGAGCCCTGCGCTGATTCCGCTGGGGGAGTCCATGACAGAGGCAGATCCGGTCCTGACGCCGGTCCTCGAGCGAGACATTTCGCCTGCTATTGCTTCCGTCCGGCTTCGCGGCGTGCGGGCGGGCTATCGCAAGCGCCAGGATGTACTTCGCGGCGCGGATTTTGAGGCTTATCCGGGCGCTATCGTGCTGATCTCTGGGCCGCCAGGCGCCGGCAAGACCGCCATGATAGACCTTTTACGGTTATACTTGGAGCCTAGCGCAGGCACGGTAGAGGTGTTGGGCGCAGATGTGAGCAAGTTGAAAGGCGCTGCGCGCGCGCGCCTGAAGCGCGGGATCGGTTATATGCCTGAAATGCCGGCGCTTGCCGAACACATGAATGCGTTTGAAAACGTCAGCCTGCCCCTGCGACTCGCCGGGGCCAAAGCGAACGCCTACGCGCCCGACGTGGAGGATCTAATGCGGTTTCTAGGTCTCAACGAACAAGACGAGCGCGCCGCCGCCGCGCTCACCGGCAGTGAACGGCGGCGCGTCGCGATGGCGCGCGCCGTCGTCGGGCGTCCGCGCCTGATCCTGGCCGAAGAACCAACCGCGGGTCTTGCGCCCGATCTGGCCGGCCGGATGCTGCGCCTTCTGGCCTCCATGCGCCGCGCCGGCACAGCGATCATCGTCACCACCCAGGATGAGGCGCTGGCCCATCCGCTGGGCGCCACGCTGTGGCGCATGCGGGATGGGCGGATCGCGCCCGCAGCCGCCGGGGACGCGCCCGCTTGACGCCGATTGCGCCCCGCGCAGGCGGCGCGGCCCTGTTCTGGGTAGTCGTCATCGCCTGCCTGCTGGCGGCTGTCGCCGTGCTTGCGGCCCTGTTGGCGAACCGCAGCGCGCAAAGCGCCGACGCCGTGCTGCGCAGCCAGTTCGTCGCCCGCATTCTGGAGCCGGATGCCGCCAGCACGCTGGACGACGCCGCCCTAGCGTTAAACGCGATCGACGGGGTGGACTCGGTCCGTATCGTTACCTCTGAGCGCGCCAGCGCCTTGCTCCGCAATTGGGGCGGGCCGAAACTCGAAGCATCGGACCTGCCGGCGATGCGGCTCATCACATTCAGCGCTGACCGCTCTCCGCGCGCCGACTGGACCACCACGATCACAACAACCATGCGCGGCGCTGGCTTTACCGCCGAGGTTTACGGCCCCGGCCCGGCGGCGATCGAGTCGGTGCGCAAAGCCAGAGACCTTGCCGACGTAACAATCGCGATCGGCGGCGTGCTGTTTGGCGCAGCGTTGCTGACGGCAGGACTTGCAGCGCGCGTGCGTGTGGCGGTTGACCGCGCGCTGATCCGCCCGCTCGCCGATATGGGCGCGACCCGCGGTCAGGTATCGCGCGCGTTCGCCGGCCGCGCCGCGGTCGAGGGCTTCACCGCCGGGCTGGTGGGCGCAATCGCGGCCAGCCTGCTGGCCGCGTGGGCGTTGTCGCTGCCGCCGTTCCACTCTTGGGCGTCGCAGGTGCGCGTTGGCGATTCTGCGCCGCTGCTGCTCTCGCCGCTCATTGCCGCGCTGCTCGCCGCGGCCGGCGCGCGTAGCGCTTCTAATCGCTTGTTTGCTCACGCAGCGAGATCGCCATGAGTTGGCTGCGCGGCGTGATGCTTGCCTTGATTACGGCGGCGGTGCTGGCGTTTGCGCTGGGCTTCTGGGGCTTTGCGCGCACCGTGCAACAGGCCGCGCCCCCCGATCCGTTCCCGGAGGCGGACGCCATCGTCGCGCTAACGGGCGGATCGGTCGACCGTCTGACAACGGCGATGGACCTTCTGGCCGCGGGCCACGGCCGGCGTCTGCTTATTTCCGGCGTCAATCCGAAAGTGACGGACAAGGAGATGGCCGCGCTGCTGCACGGCGGCGATAAATTGTTCAAATGCTGCGTCGATCTTGGCCGGCGCGCTGAAGACACGCTAGGCAACGCTTCAGAAACCGCCGCCTGGGCGAAGCGCAATGGATTTGAGACGCTCATCGTCGTGACCGATAATTATCACATGCCCCGCTCACTCTCGGAATTGCGCGTGGCGATGCCGCGCGTGAAACTGGTCGCTTATCCGGTCAAGACACGCATCGCGGCTGAGCGTGTATGGCAAAACGACGTGGGCGCCGCGGCGCGCCTGGCCAGTGAGTACACCAAATACCTCCTCATCCGCGTGCGCGAAGCGCTGCTCGCGCTGGACGAACGCAAGAGCCAGCCCGCGTCGGCATGAACTTTATTCGCTCGTTGATTTTTGTCGTCTGGCTGTACGGCTCAATGGTGGCCGTGGGCGCCTCGTTTGCGCCATTCGCCTTGTTTTCAGAGCGGGCGGCAAGCCTAGCGTCGCATTATTGGTCGCGCATTGCGATCTGGGGCCTGCGCGTCATTTGCGGCGTTCGCCTCGAAGTACGCGGGCGCGAACATATTCCGAAAGGCGCCGCACTTGTCGCTTCCAAGCATCAATCCATGCTCGACACGATCATTCCCTGCGCGATTCTGGTCGATCCGGCGATCATACTGAAACGGGAATTGCAGTCGCTGCCGGTATTCGGCTGGTTCACCCAGCGCGCCGGCATGATCCCGATCGACCGCTCGGCGCAGGCGTCCGCGCTGCGCACCATGCTGCGCGCCGCACGCGTTGAAGCCGCAAAGGGGCGCGCCGTTCTTATATTCCCGGAAGGCACGCGCCAGGAATTGGGTGTGACGCCGGATTACAAGCCGGGCGTCGCCGCGCTTTATCGCGATCTTGGCCTGCCGTGTACGCCGGTCGCCGTAAACACCGGCAAGTTCTGGCCAGCGCACGGCGTTACGCGCAGGCCAGGAACTGCGGTGGTGGAATTTCTGCCCGCCATTCCTGCCGGCCTCTCTCGCGAAGATTTCATGACCGAGCTTGTAAAGCGGATAGAAAGCGCGTCGAACCGCCTCCTGGAGGAAGCGCGATGAGAAAACCGCGGCGCGCCAGCCCCAATGGACGCATTTGGGGCGTCTATGCGATGTGGGGCCTGCTTGCGGCAGTGCTGATTGCGTGGACGGGCTATTGGTTTGTGTTGCGCGACATAGCCGTAGAGCGGGTCGAGGCGTGGGTCGCGGCGCAGAAAGCCAATGGCGCTGAAGCGGCCTATTCCGGCGTTTCGGCTTCGGGTTTTCCTTTCCGCCTGACGCTCACCTACGAAAACGCCAACTTCATTGCGCCCGGCGGCGGCTGGACCCTCTCCACGCCGCGCGTGGCGCTGCATATCAACCCGGCCAATTTCAACCTGTTCATCATTGAGCCGCGCGACACGGTGGCGTGGACCACGCGCGGGGCGCGCCGCACGTTCACGCCCAAGAAAAGCGCGATCAGCGTCCATGTGACAGACAACAAGCCTGACCGCGTGATCCTCGATGGCGAAGACATCGCCGTCACCCGCAACGACGCACCGGATATGACCATCGGCAGCATCGTCGCCGGCCTGCGGCCCGATCCGCGCGCAGCCGGAGACGGACAATTTTCTCTGGAGATCAAATCGCTCGATTTCATCGCGCTGCCGAAGGGCCTCGAAGCGTTCGGCGGCACGGTGCAGACGCTGAACGCGGCGATCGTGTTGGAAAATGGCGCAACGCTGATCGCGCCGAGCAATGATCGCGTCGCTGCCTGGAAGGACGCGCAAGGCGCCGCGCGCGTCGAAGCGCTCGGCTTCGTCTGGGGACCGGCCAATGTCACATCCACCGGCCGCTTCGTTCTGGATCAACAGCGCCGCCTAGAAGGCAAGCTCGACCTCACGCTCGAAAAGCCCGCCGACGTATTTGCCGCGCTCGCTCAATCGCCGACGCTTTCACGGGACATGGCCAACACCTACAACCTGATGGCCCAGGCCAACGCCGCCCTCGGCGTTTCGTTCAAGCCGACTTTGGTGATCCAGAACGGCGTCATGCTGCTCAACGGCTTCCCGCTGCGGACGGTCGATCCGATTAAGTAAGGCTAAGCCCGAACCGCGCCTTCGATATCGTTGCGCCCCAGTGCGGCGAGCGCGGCGCGGATGATGCCGTCGGCGTCGAGGCCGGCTTCGGCATACATGGCTTCCGGCTTGTCTTGATCCTGGAAGATGTCGGGCAGGGTCAGCGTACGGATTTTCAGGCCGCGATCGAGCGCGCCTTCACGCGCGAGATAATGCAGCACGAAGGCGCCGAAGCCGCCGGTCGCGCCTTCTTCGATCGTGATCAGCACTTCGTGCTCGCGCGCCAGACGGCGGATCAGGTCTTCATCGAGCGGCTTGGCGAACCGCGCGTCGGCCACCGTCGCCGGCAGACCCATGGCGCCGAGGCGTTCGGCGGCCTTGAGACTCTCGCCCAGCCGCGCGCCGAACGATAACAGCGCCACCGCGCTGCCCTCGCGCACGATGCGGCCTTTACCGATCTCCAGCGGCAAGAGCGCGCCGGGTATGTCCACGCCCATGCCTTCGCCGCGCGGATAGCGCACGGCGCTAGGCGCATCGTCGATCGCCGCGCAGGTAGCGACCATGCGCGCCAGTTCCGCCTCATCCGCGGCGGCCATCACCACAAAGCCTGGCAGCGCGCCGAGATAGCCAACATCGAACGAGCCGGCATGCGTGGCGCCGTCCGCGCCGACAAGGCCCGCCCGGTCGAGCGCGAAGCGCACGGGCAATTTCTGAATCGCCACATCATGGACGACCTGATCATAGCCGCGCTGCAGGAAGGTTGAATAAATCGCCGCGAACGGCTTCATGCCATCGGCCGCGAGCCCCGCCGCGAACGTCACGGCGTGCTGCTCGGCGATACCGACATCGAAGCAGCGGTCCGGGAATTTTTTGGCGAACACGTCCAGCCCGGTGCCCGAAGGCATCGCCGCGGTGACGGCCACGATCTTCGGATCGGCATCGGCCACACGCACCAGGCTCTCGGCGAACACTTGCGTATAGCTTGGCGGGCCGGCTTTGCCTTTGGCCTGCTCGCCAGTGACGACATTGAATTTCGACACGCCGTGATATTTGTCATTGGCCGCTTCGGCGGGCGCATAGCCCTTGCCCTTTTGCGTCACGACATGGATCAGCACCGGGCGGTTATCGATATCCTTGACGTTGTTGAGGATCGGCACCAGCTGATCGAGATTATGCCCGTCGATCGGGCCGACATAATAGAAGCCCAACTCCTCGAACAGCGTGCCGCCGGTCCACCAAGTGCGGATGAATTCCTCGGCCTTGCGCGCGCCGGCCTGCATACGCCCCGGCAATATCTTAGCGACCTTTTTGCCGGCCTTGCGGATGCCGCGATACATCGGCCCCGAAACGCGCCGCGCGAGATAATTGCTCATCGCGCCGACTGGCGGGGCGATCGACATGTCATTGTCGTTGAGAATAACGATGAGCCGCTGGGTGCTGGAGGCGGCGTTGTTCATCGCCTCATACGCCATGCCCGCGCTCATAGAGCCGTCGCCGATCACAGCGATAACGTGATTGGCGCGCTTTTCGAGATCCCGCGCGACGGCAAAGCCCAGCGCCGCCGAAATCGACGAGGCGGCGTGCGCGGCGCCGAACGGATCGTATTGGCTCTCCGTGCGGCGCGTAAACCCCGACAGGCCGCCGCCCTGCCGCAACGTGCGGATACGGTCGCGCCGGCCGGTCAGAATCTTGTGCGGATAGGCCTGGTGGCCGACATCCCAGATCAGCACGTCTTCCGGCGTCTCGAACACGTGGTGCAGCGCCACCGTGAGCTCGACCACGCCAAGACCTGCGCCAAGATGCCCGCCCGTGACAGAAACCGCGTCGATCATCTCAGCGCGGACTTCACTGGCCAGCTGCTTTAGTTGGTCGATGGAGAAGCCGCGCATGTCGGCGGGCGTCTTTACACTGTCGAGCAAATGCTGATCTGACGTCATTCTCTTTTCTTGCTTTCCGGCCCTGATTAGTACCGACGATCGAGCACAAAATCGACCGTATCGCGGAGAATCTGCGCCCGCGGGCCAAAAATCGCCAGGTGGGCCTTGGCCTGCGCCGCCAGGAGGCGCACCCGCTCCTTGGCGCTCTCCAGCCCTAGAAGCGTGACATAATTGACTTTTCCTTGGACGAAATCCTTGTTCACGCTCTTGCCGGCCACGGCTTTGGTGCTTTCGACATCCATGATGTCATCGACCATCTGGAACGCTGAACCGACATCGTTGGCAAAGCGCAAGAGCGCCTGACGCGCCTCATCGTCGGCGCAGCCGATCAGGGCGCCGGACTCGACCGCGAAACAAATCAGCGCCCCAGTCTTCAGCCGGTTCATCCGCGCCACGGTTGGAAGCGTCAGATCCTTGGCGGCGCCCAGCATGTCAATCATCTGGCCAGCGACCATGCCGGACGGCCCCGCCGCCTTCGCCAGCCCGCCGATCAGTAAGCCGCGCATCTGGGGATCGCGGTGGGTGGCTGGGTCGGCAAGAATTTCGAAGGCGAAGGTCAGCAGCGCATCCCCCGCCAATAGCGCCGTTACCTCATCGAATTTCTTATGCGTAGAAGGCTGGCCGCGGCGCAGGTCGTCATTGTCCATGCACGGCAGATCGTCGTGTACAAGCGAATAGGTGTGAACGCATTCGATGGCGCAGGCCGTGCGCAGCAGCGCGTTTTCGTCAGCATCGAAAAGCCGCCCTGCTTCGATGGTGAAGAATGGGCGCAAGCGCTTGCCGCCGCCAAGGGCGGCATAGCGCATGGCGCCCATTAATTGCTGTTCAGGCCCCTGCGGCTTGGGGAGTAATTGGTCCAGCGCCGCGGTTACGCGGTCGACGGCGTCTTGAAGGCGCGCTTCCATATTTTGCATCGGGGCGTGCTTAGCTTGGACCATGAAGCGGCGAAAGCCCTCTCCGAATTCCATTCCCCTGCTTGCGCGGGAGAGGGGAATTCAAAACAGCTTTCCCCCGTCGGGCGCGGCCTTGTCCACGGTTACCAGGACCACCTTGCCGTTGCGGTCCGGAAAGCCGAGGCAAAGCACCTCGCTCATGAACTTGCCGATCTGCTTGGGCGGGAAGTTCACCACCGCCGCCACCCGCCGGCCGATCAGTTCGCCAAGCGCATAGTGATCTGTCACCTGGGCGCTGGATTTCTTCACGCCGAGCGGATCGCCGAAATCGATCCATATCTGGTAAGCGGCCTTGCGCGCTTCTTCGAATAATTGCGCCTTCACGATCGTGCCAAGGCGAATATCGACCTTGAGAAAATCATCGAAGCTGATCGGCGGCTGAGCGGGTGTCGGCTGGTCGCTCATCTCAACGCTCCAGCTTCGCAGGTTCAACTTTGGGACCATCCGGTCCTAGCACGATCTGTTCGACCTTAAGCTGGGCGTCTTTCAACTTGGCCTCACAATGCGCCTTCAACGCGGCGCCGCGCTCATAGGCGCGGATGGAATCTTCCAGCGCGACATCGCCGCGCTCAAGCTGCGCGACGATTTTTTCAAGCTCGGCCAAGGCTTGCTCGAAACTGAGGGCGGACAAATCGGTCATGGCGTCACGTTAGAAAGCCCGAAGACTCTAAGCAAGCGGGCCGAAGCAAGGCGGCTAGAGATCGACCTTGCCTTCCGGCTTCCGGGATGGGGTGTTCGCCGGGTGCGCCGCGCCGACGCCTTGCTCAACCAAATCGGCCCAGGCCGCCTCCGGGGTGTCGGCGAACCGGAACAGGTCAAGGTCGTCTTGCTCGATCATGCCAGCCTCCACCATCGCGGGGAAATTGATCACGCTGCGCCAATAGGCCTCGTCGAAAAACAGGATTGGCAGCGGCGGCGCTTTGCCGGTCTGGCGCAATGTGAGAATCTCGAACGCCTCGTCCAACGTGCCGAAGCCGCCGGGGAACATCACCAGCGCATTGGCGCGCATCGCGAAGTGCATCTTGCGCATCGCGAAATAATGGAAGCGAAACGTCAGAGACGGCGTCGAATAGGCGTTCGGCTCCTGCTCATGCGGCAAAGTGATATTGAACCCGATCGAAGGCGCGCCGGCATCATGCGCGCCGCGATTGGCCGCCTCCATGATGCCCGGCCCGCCGCCCGTAGCGATCACGTTCTCGCGGACGTTTGGCTCGCCGATAGAACGCAGCGAACCGCCTTCTGCCGCCGCCAAGGCGCCAAACGCGCGGGCGGACGCATACCAATGGGCGTGACGCCCCGGCCCGTTTTCTGCGCTGCGGGCGCTGCCGAACACCACGATCGTGGATTTCACCGCCCAGGCGCGCAGCGCTTGTTCGGCCTTTTCGTATTCCAGCAGAAAGCGCACGCCGCGCGTGGAATCGCCGAGGATGAAATCCCGGTCCAGCGCCGCGAGGCGATAGGACGGCGAATCCATCTGCGCGGCATTACCCGAAGCGCCAATGCCAGATCGAGGTGGCGGTTCGAGTTGGCTCACACCAGCATCTTGCCGGCGTCGTCCACTTCATCGCCCGTGATCGCGCCGAGGATCATCTCGTTATGCGCCTTGCCTGATGGGATCATCGGGAAGCAGTTTTCGTCCTTCGTCACCACGCAATCGAAGATCACCGGCTTTTTTACCTTGATCATCTCTTGGATGGCGCCGTCGAGATCGCCCGGTTTTTCTGCCCGCAGGCCTACGCCGCCATACGCTTCGGCCAGCTTGACGAAATCAGGCAACGCCTCCGAATAGGAGTGCGAATAGCGCTCTCCATGCAGCAATTGCTGCCATTGCCGCACCATGCCCATCCATTGATTGTTCAGGATGAACACCTTGATCGGCAGATCGTGCTGCACCGCCGTGCTCATTTCCTGCATCGTCATCTGCACGCTGGCTTCACCGGCAATGTCGATCACCAGCGCGTCGGGATGCGCCGCCTGCACACCAACCGCCGCCGGCAGGCCGTAGCCCATCGTGCCGAGGCCGCCCGATGTCATCCAGCGATTGGGCTGCTGGAATTTGTAGTGCTGCGCCGCCCACATCTGGTGCTGGCCGACTTCGGTTGTGATGTAGGTGTCGAGATTTTTCGTCGCTTCATACAGGCGCTCGATTGCATATTGCGGCTTGATGATCTTTGAATCCGCATCGTAGCTGAACGAATTCTTCGCCCGCCATTTGCCGATCTGATCCCACCACGGCTTCAGCGAATCTTTCGCTGGCTTGCGCGTGGACTTGCGCCATCCCGCCAGAAGCGCCTCCAGCGCCTCGCCCGCATCGCCGACGATGCCCAGATCGACCAGCACGTTCTTGTTGATTGAGCTGGCGTCGATATCGATGTGGATTTTCTTCGAGCCGGGACTGAAGGCATCAAGACGGCCGGTCACGCGGTCATCGAAGCGCGCACCGACATTGATCATAAGATCGCAATCATGCATCGCGTTATTGGCTTCGTAACTGCCATGCATGCCCAGCATGTTCAGCCATTGCGGATCGTCAGCCGGGAACGCACCGAGGCCCAGCAGGGTGGATGTGATGGGAAACCCTGTTTCGGTCACAAGCGCACGCAAGGCCTCGCACGCCTTCGGCCCGGCATTGATGATCCCGCCGCCCGTGTAGAAGATCGGCCGTTTGGCCTGCGTCATCATCGTCACCGCTTCGGCGATGCGCGCGGAATCAGGCGTCGTTTTCGGGCGATAATGCATTGACGGTTGCGGCTTGGGTCCACGATAGAGCCCCTTGGCGAACTGGATGTCCTTCGGGATATCGACCACCACCGGACCCGGCCGGCCGTGCGTCGCGACATAGAACGCCTCGTGAAGGACATCGGCCAGATCGTCGATATTCTTGACCAGCCAATTATGTTTGGTGCAGGCGCGCGTAATGCCGACCGTGTCGCACTCCTGGAACGCGTCGGAGCCGATCAGGTGCGTTGCGACCTGCCCGGTCAGCACCACCAGCGGAATGGAATCGAGGAGCGCATCGGCCAGCGGCGTGACCACGTTGGTGGCGCCCGGACCGGACGTGACCAGAACCACGCCCGGCTTGCCGGTGGAGCGCGCATAGCCTTCGGCGGCGTGGCCCGCGCCCTGCTCGTGGCGCACCAGAATGTGGCGCAATTCGTTGGCGTCGAAGATCGCGTCGTAGATCGGCAAAACCGCGCCGCCAGGATAGCCGAAGATCGTATCGACGCCCTGATCGAGCAGCGCGCGCACGACCATTGCGGCGCCGGTCATCGTGGCTCCATCCTGGTTCATACCCGCTCCGTCCATCTCACTCTCTCCAACCGCTATCGTATCACTGGAAAAGAAAAAGGGGCCCCGAAGGCCCCTTCACACGCGCGCTCGGTCTCCCGCCTGTCTAGGCGGGAACCCGGCGCGCAAGTCTTACAAGCAGGATCCCTGTGGATCGCATGGGCATTTCCTATCCCCGAAGCAACCCAAGCTAATGATCCGCCGCGACTGGGTCAACGCCCCTTATCGCCGCCAGCACGTCCTCGACCCGGTCTTCCAGACGGTCAGCGGTGATTCGCCGCCAAGATTTCATCTGGCCCCTGATCCAGGTGTATTGGCGCTTGGCGTAATTGCGCGAGTCTTGTTTGGCCTTGTCGCAGGCGCGATCGAGGCTGATCTCCCCCCGCAGATGAGCCATCAGCGGCGGCGCGCCGATGGCCTTCATCGCCGGCAGGTCAGTATCGAGGCCGCGAATCATCAGCGCGCGGGCTTCGTCCAGCCCCCCGGCCGCGGCCATACCGTCAAACCGCCGGTTGATCGCAGCGTAGAGCGTCGCCCGCTCCGGCCACAGCGCCACGCCCAGCCAGTCCTCCGCCCTCATCGCCGGCGCCATCGCCGCCTGCAGCGCCCTCAAGGAAATGCCCGTGGCCCGATAAACCTCCAGCGCCCGCAAAATCCGGGGCCCGTCGCGCGGTCCCAGCGTGGCGGCCATCTCCGGGTCGGCCTGGGCGAGTTCGGCGTAAAGACTCTGCGGCCCATCCGCTTTCAGCCGCGCCAGCAAGCCGGCGCGCAACGCCGGGTCGGGTGGCGGCGCGCTCGCCAGCCCTTCGGTCAGCGCCTTGAAGTAAAGCCCCGTGCCGCCGGTCACGATCGCCAGCCGGCCCGCCGCGCCGATTTCAGCGATGGCCGTTTGCGCCGCGCTGAGCCATTTTCCGACCGAATAGCGCTCCGCGCCGTCAACGTGGCCGTAAAGCCTGTGAGGCGCACGCGCTTCTTCCTCGGCTCCCGGACGGGCGCTGAGCACGCGCAGATCGCGATACACCTGGGCCGCATCGGCGTTGACGATCTCCGCGCCGAGCCGTTCAGCAAGCGCCAGCGCCAGCGCGGACTTGCCGCTGGCCGTCGGACCCATGATAAGCACCGCGCGCATGCGCGGGCTCTACCTTAACCGAGAGGGCGGGTCATCCTGCGCACGCCTTCCTGCTCCCCTTGTGGGAGAAGGAAAACGTTGAGTACCCATGACCAAGCGAAGTTATGTTTGATAACCCGGCCTATATCCCCACTCATTGCCCTTGCGTAGAAACGGCAGGGGCAAAGTTATCCGGCCTGCCTTCGATCACTCTTATACTTTAGCTCCATCCCACCTTCTCCGCTTGGGGGAGGGTGCTCAGAGACTTCATGACCGCCCACGCCCTGACCTTCGTCGCGACCGACAACGTCTCGTACCGCGAGGCTCTGCTGATGCTGGGGCGCGTGGCGCTGTCGCGGAAACTGCCGCCGCCAGCTGTGCTGTCCGGCTGGGAATCCGCCGAATGGATTTATGAAACGATCGACGATGAATTGCGCGAGGCCGCCGCCGCCGCCGTCGAAGGCGCGCCGGTGGATTGGGCGCTCACTCCGGTCGAGGGCCGCCGCAAGAAGCTGCTGATCGCCGACATGGATTCCACGATAATTAATGTCGAATGCCTCGATGAGCTGGCCGATTTCGCTGGTCTCAAGGCGGAGATTTCCGCGATCACCGAACGGGCGATGCGCGGCGAACTGAATTTTGAAGCCGCGCTGACCGAGCGCGTGGCCATGCTCAAGGGCCTCGATCAGTCCGCCTTGCAGCGCTGTTTCGATGAGCGCGTGAAGCTCAATCCCGGCGCCGAGATCATGGTGCGAACCATGGCGCGCCACGGCGCGCGCTGCGTGCTGGTTTCCGGCGGTTTTGACTTTTTCACCTCGCGCGTCGCCAGGCTGGCCGGCTTCCACGCCGACCGCGCCAATAGCTTCGTGATGGAGGGCGGAAAGCTTAGCGGCGCGGTAGTGCAGCCGATACTCGGGCGCGAAGCCAAACTCGCAGCGCTCCGCGAAGAATGCGCCGCCGGTGGCTTCACCCCCGCCGGCGCGCTCGCCATCGGCGACGGCGCCAATGATCTGGCGATGATCAACGAGGCCGGACTTGGCCTCGCCTATCGCGCCAAGCCGATCGTCGCCGCCGAGGCCGACGCGAAAATCGGCCACGCCGACCTGCGCGCCGCCCTGTTCTTCCAAGGCTATCGCGCGGCCGAATTCTGGACAAAACCAGCAAGCTGAGGCGCAGCGCCAGCGTGCGCTCTTGCATCCCCGCGCGCCAGCCGCCAACGATGCCGCAGCGGGGGGCTTTCTTGTCATACAGTTTTGACAATGCGCGCAGTCTGGTCGGCGTCGCGCTGATCATTCTGATTGCGTGGATATTCTCCGAAGACCGCCGCCGGTTTCCGGTTTTGCTGACGGCTGGCGCCTTGGCGGCGCAGGCCGGATTGGTGCTGCTGCTGTTCGCCGTTCCCGCCTCACACATTATGCTGGCGGCGGTCAGCAGCGCGGTCGATGGGCTTTCCTCGGCGACTGATCGGGGCGCGCAATTCGTGTTCGGCTACCTAAGCGGCGGCGCTTCGCCGTACGCCGCCCAACCCTCCGGCGCTGCGCCGCCATACGTTTTCGCGTTTCGCGTTCTACCCCTTATCCTGGTGATCTCGGCGCTCTCGGCGCTCTTGTGGCATTGGGGTGTGCTGCGCTGGATCACCTATGCTTTCGGCATGGTGTTCCAGCGGCTGATGGGGCTTTCTGGCCCCTCGGCGCTGGCGGTGGCCGCAAACGTGTTCATGGGCATGGTCGAGGCGCCGATTGTCGTGCGCGCCTATCTAGACCGCCTGACGCGCGCGGAATTGTTTTTAATGATGGTCGTGGGTCTGGCCACGGTCGCCGGATCGACGATGGCCGCTTATGCGGTGATCCTGGGGCCGGTCCTGCCAAACGCCGCAGGGCATGTCCTGGCCGCCTCAATCATGTCGGCGCCGGCCGGCGTACTGCTGGCGCGGATCATGATCCCCGAACAGAAGGGCGTGCTGGCGCCCGAAACCGATCCTGTCGCCGCGTTGCGTTATGACAGCACGATGGACGCCATCACCCGCGGCGTGCAGGACGGCATCATGATCGTCGCCAATGTCGCGGCGTTCTTGATCGTGTTCGTCGCGCTGGTTTGGATCGGCAACAATCTGCTGGCGCTGCTTCCGCCGATCGGCGGTGCGCCGCTGACGCTGCAACGCATTTTCGGCTTTGTCTTCGCGCCAGTGGCCTACCTTATCGGCGTGCCCTGGCATGAAGCACACACGGCCGGCAGCGTGCTTGGCGTAAAATTGTTTCTCACCGAATTTCTCGCCTTCATTGATCTCGGTGCGCTGCCGGCCGAAGCGATCAGTGCGCGCTCGCGCATGATCATGACCTATGCGATTTGCGGCTTCGCCAATATCGCTTCGGTAGGGATCATGACCGGCGGCCTGACGGTGCTGATGCCGGCCCGGCGCCCGGAGATTCTGTCGCTGGCTTGGAAGTCGCTCCTTCCCGGCTTCATGGCCACGTTGATGACCGCCGCGATCGTGGCGGCGCTGCCGGCCGGCCTATTTTTGGCTGCGCCGCGTTAGCCCTTGCGCGGCTTGACGCTCCGGAATGTCATGTCGCCGCCGCGATTAATGTAGAGTAGAACCGACGCGCCAGCGCGCCGCTCAGCCCGCATAGCCAGCGCCTGCGCCTCGCCGATTGTCTCCACCGGCTCGAACGCCATTTCCACCACGACATCGCCCGGCTGAACCTTGCCCGACGCGTCGCTGCCGGCATCGACGGACGTGACCACCAGGCCTTTGACGTCCGCTTCGATCGAGAAGCGGCGGCGCATTTCGCCGTTCACCTCTGCCAGCGTCATGCCCATGATCCGGCCAGACACATTGCGCGAGCCGGGCTGGGGCGCATCGCCGGATTCCGGCGTCGCGCTTGTGCGCGCCTGCGCCGGATGTTCTTCCAGCCGCGCGATGACAACATTGATCGTCTGCTTCTTGCCGTCGCGCAGGAAATCGATCTTCACCGACTTGCCGATTGGCGTATCGGCGACAAAGCGCGTCAGATAGCGGTGTTCAGCAACGGTGCGGCCGTCATAGCCGACCACTACGTCGCCCGGGCGCAGGCCGCCACGCGCCGCCGGCCCACCTTCGGTAATGCCTGTAATCATCGCCCCGGCGGGACGCGGCAGGCCGTTTCGCGTGGCGATCTCCTGCGTCATTTCGCCGAGGCGCACGCCCAGCCAGCCGCGATGGGTTTCGCCGTATTGCAGGATCTGCGTCACCACGCTCGACGCCAGGTCGGAGGGCACGGAAAAGCCCACGCCGACCGAGCCGCCGCTTGATCCGGGAGAATAGATCGCCGTGTTCACACCGATCACTTCGCCGTTCACATTGAACAGCGGTCCGCCGGAATTGCCGCGATTGATCGCCGCGTCAGTCTGGATGAAATCGTCATAGCGGCCAGCAGCAATATTGCGATTGCGCGCCGAGATGATGCCGGCAGACACCGAGCCGCCGAGGCCGAACGGGTTGCCGATCGCTACAACCCAATCGCCGACACGGGCCTTTGACGCATCGCCCCATTTCACGAACGCCAGCGCCCTGGGCGGCTTGACGCGCAGCACGGCCAGATCAGTCGCCGTGTCACGGCCGACGACCGTGGCCTTCATGCGGGTGTTGTCCTGAAGGATGACTTCGATCTGGTCGGCGTCCTCAATGACGTGATTATTGGTCACGACCACGCCATCGGCGCTGATGACGAAGCCCGAGCCGAGCGAGTTGACCGCCCCGCCGCCTTCGTCTCCGAACAGATCGTTGAACTTCTCCAGCGGCGAACCGCGCGGAAAGCTGGGCTGTTCGCCGACGCCGCGCACGCGCTGGCTGGTGGCGATGTTGACCACGGCGGGCATGAGCCGCTCGGCAAGGTCAGCAAAGCCCTCGGGCGGCGGACGCTGCGCGTCAGAAGGCTCGGCAGAACCGATCCATACCAAAGCGGCCGCGGCCGCAACAAAACTGATGGCGCTTTGCGCCCAAACACGCCCTGACATTCTCAGGTCCATATGATCCGCCCGAATTTGGAACCGCCGCGATCTTTGCGCAACATAAAGGTCTAGAGCTATGGCTAAAATGGCGCAATGCAGGCCGAAACCCTCCCCAAGCTGTCAAAACTGCGTATTCGCCTCGTCCGGCTCAGCAAGGAGCGCCATCGGATCGAGATAGTGAGGCCGGATGGGCGGGTTGAGGCGCGCACGCTGGAGACCCGCTCCTTCCTCGCCCATGACCTCGTTCACTTCGCCGTGGAGAGCGAGGCAGGTCTTGTGGAAGGATTCTACGGCCGCCTTGCCCGCGGCGCGAGTCTGGACGACCCGCCTGCTTCCTCCTCCGAAGCCATGATGATCGAAACAATCGTCGGCCCGTTTCAGAGCGCACTGGGGAAAGAAGCGCCGCAGGCCCCGGAGGACTTCGTGGCCAGTCTCGCGGCCTACCTGGCGCAGTCCGGCAAGACCACGCCCGCCTGGCTGACTCCCGATTACGCGATCGCCGTCCGCGAGCGTCTGCGCAAATTGATGGGCCAATGGAAGGCGACGCCTTTCGGGGAGACGATGGAGCTTGCTTTTCCGTGATCTCCTCACTCTGGTGTCATGCGGCCTTCAAAAGGACTGCGAATAGCCCGTCAGCCAGGTAGCCCCGCGCGATCGCGACCAAACGATGCCGAAGCCGCCGCCTAGCCGCGGCGGCGTTCGCCCTCGGGCATGCGGAACACGACACGCAGGTTTATCGGCGTGCCGATGGCGGTTTTGCCGTCCGCGCGCCGCTCGGCATGGCGCAATGTGCGCGCTATGCGAAGGGCGGCGTTACCGAAGCCTGCTTTCGCCGGCGTTTCGGACACCCGCTCGCAATCCAGCTTGCCCTTCTCGCCGATCATGCAGTGCAGCCGCGCTTCGCCTTCGCGCCCGCGTTCCTGCGCGAATTCTGGATAATATTCCGACAGCCGCGCTGCTGTCGGCGTGTAGCGCCAAATGGGCCGGCGAGCGTTGATAACCAGTTCGTCGGTTGTGTTGGCGCGCGCCGACTCGCGCGACACGCCAATGGTTTCTTCGGGAATTGCGGCGACGCGGGCCTTTCTGGGTTGCGCAGTCTGGGTTTGCGCCGCGGCTGGACTTTCAGCCGTTGCGGCAGTGACAGGCGCCGCCTTCTCCGCCGTAGCGTCTTGTCCAGTCACTTCGTCGTATACATCGGGCGCTGCGGAAGTGTCGTTGGACGCAACCTGGCTCGGGGCGCTGTTGGTCCACGCGTAATACCCGCCGCCCAGCAGCAGCGCGAGCGCGGCTGCGCCAGCCAGCAACAGGCCCGTCTTCTTGAAAATGTCCGTGCCGGGCGAATGGTGACGGGAGAGTCTGAGGACTCGCGGGCGCGTTGTTCGCCAGAGGCTGGTTTTTCACTCACGCTGCGCTCCTGATATTGCCGCATCGATCGGGAGATTGCGGGAAAAACCAAAGCGAAATCCGTGACCGCGGTCACACGACGATTACGGCGACATGAATGGCGAAGCACCTTTCTCAGGCTTTTGCATGCGTCCTTTCAACAGGTCTGTCATTTCTTCAATAAGCTTCGTTCCTTCGCTCGCCTGGCCGACGCCGTCATCGGGATGACTTTCGAAATAAGCGCGCATGCGATCCGTTACCTCTATTGCTTTGAGGTAGCGCCCCTCCCCTAGCGCCTTACGGTTTACATTCAAACCTTCGCGCAGCTCGTAAAAAACAACTTTCAAATCTCGGCCGGGATACAATTCGTCAAATGACGGATCCTCGAATGTCGGCGTATGATAGCCCATCCATTCGAGTTGCTCGATGATCTCGCCCACGCTCTGCGGGATGTAAGGTTTGTAGGGACGCATTTTCACTGTCCTGATCGTGCGGCAGGCGGCGCCTGTTTCCGCAAAATCTTTTCCATCGCTTTGCCCTTTGCGAGCTCGTCGATCAGCTTATCGAGGTAGCGGATTTCGCGCATCGTCGTTTCCTCAACCTCCTCCACGCGCACGCCGCAGACTGTTCCGGTGATCAGGCTGCGCGACGGGTTGAGTTTCGCCTTGGCGAAGAAGTCTTCGAAATTGGTTTTTTGGGTCAGATGCGCGTCGAGCGCTTTCTGCGAGTAGCCGGTCAGCCAGCGGATGATCTCATCGACCTCCGCTTTCGTGCGCCCCTTCTTCTCCGCTTTCGCGACGTAATGCGGGTACACGCTGGCGACGCTGATGGAATAGATGCGGTGCATGATTTTAAGCGCCCTCGAACGCGCCGCAATGAAAGGCGCCGCGCACCCGCTACATTGGCGGGATTATATCGGTCATCGCTGCCGCTTTACCAGGCGCGACATTACAGGCGTTGGCGCATTCACAAACGTAGCGAGATCCAACTCTGAAACCCTGATGCCCGCCAGGTCAAACGCTTCCTGGTAGAACATTAGAGGGATGCCCGGCGCTTCCAGATAGCTCCCCTTTATTCTGTCGAATATCGAAACGTGGAGAAGTGACGGAAGCGGAAAGCGGCTTATGGAGAACGAGACCTGTACCGTTCGCAGCCTGCTTTCACGTTGCTTCAACAGAAAGCGTAAAGTTGCACCCTGTGTTCTGACCAGATGCTCGGCCATTCGTATTGTAGAAGTTTGATCCGGCCGTATCGTTAAGAGCGCATCGACCGTGCCCCTCATAACGATCTCGGTTGCATCGGGCACATCGGGGAACTCAGACGGAACACCGACGTGCGTGTAACGCTGCCACCACTCACCGCCTTCAGCAGTAACAACTACCGCACCAACGGAAAGCGAAGGCGTGAAGTACAAGTAAAGGGCTGGATATGCGCCGAGACAGAAGTCTTCGCCATTTAGGAACCATGCCATTCGTCGCCCGAAAGCGACAGCTTCCTCCTGCCCCTGCAGATATGAACGGGCGTCGCCGGCGAAGTAACGAATATCCGCAATACGTGAGGGGCGACCGTCCTTCGTCATTGCGGAATTGTAGCTGAGGCGGCGCCTTTTGCGATCAACTGCAGCGTCTCCGCAAAGCAAAACGCCCGCTCATTCGAGCGGGCGTTTCAACTTACGCCGTCTCCGCCTTCTTCGCTGGCGGAATGGCGGGTGGTTGTTCCGGGAAATACTGGAACGCCAGTTTGTCCGCATCTTTCGGGTCGATATCGACCTTGACGATGCCGCCATTCTTCAGGCTGCCGAACAGCAATTCGTCGGCCATTGGCTTCTTGATGTGCTCCTGGATCACGCGCGCGAGCGGGCGGGCGCCGAAGCTTTCGTCGTAGCCGCGCTTGGCCAGCCAATCGGCCGCCTTGTCGGTCAGTTCGATCGTGACGTTGCGCTCGGAGAGTTGGGCTTCGAGTTGCAGCACGAATTTCTGCACTACGTTGCGCACCACATCGGGCGCCAGCCCGCCGAAGGCGATGATCGCATCGAGACGGTTGCGGAATTCCGGGGTGAACAGGCGCTTGATCGCCTCTTCGTTCTCCTCGTCCTTTTTGCCACGGCCAAAGCCGATCGACATTTTCGCAGCGTCCGCCGCACCGGCGTTGGTGGTCATGATCAGGATCACGTTGCGGAAATCGGCCTTCTTGCCGTTCGCGTCCGTCAGCGTGCCGTGGTCCATGACCTGCAGCAGGATGTTGAACAGATCCGGGTGGGCCTTTTCGATTTCGTCCAGCAGCAGCACGCAATGGGGATGCTGATCGACGCCATCGGTGAGCAGGCCGCCCTGATCGTAGCCGACATAGCCCGGAGGCGCGCCGATCAGGCGCGAGACCGTGTGGCGCTCCATATATTCGGACATGTCGAACCGCAGCAGCTCCACACCCATGATGTTCGCGAGCGCGCGCGCGACTTCGGTTTTGCCGACGCCGGTGGGGCCGGCGAACAGATACGAGCCGATCGGCTTTTGCGGCTCGCGCAGACCCGCCCGCGCCATCTTGATGGCGGCGGCGAGGCTGTCGATCGCTTTGTCCTGACCGAACACGACGCGCTTGAGATCGGCATCGAGGCTGCGAAGCATTTCGCTGTCGTCCTTCGACACGGCCTTGGACGGTATCCGCGCCATGCGCGCGACCACGGCCTCGACCTCTTCGACGCCAATCGTCTCTTTCCGCTTGTCTGGCGCGAGCAACATCATCGAGGCGCCGCTTTCGTCGATCACGTCGATCGCCTTGTCCGGCAGCTTGCGGTCGCCCATGTGGCGCGAGCTGAGTTCCACCGCCGCCTTGATGGCTTCGTCGGTGAACTTCACCTTGTGATATTCCTCATAATACGGCTTGAGGCCGGTGAGGATTTTGATCGCGTCCGGGATCGATGGCTCTTGCACATCGATCTTCTGGAACCGCCGCGCGAGCGCGCGATCCTTTTCGAAGTGCTGGCGATATTCCTTGTAGGTGGTCGAGCCCATGCAGCGCAAATTGCCGCTCTGCAAGGCGGGCTTGAGCAGATTGGACGCATCCATCGCGCCGCCGCTGGTCGCGCCAGCGCCGATCACGGTGTGGATTTCATCGATGAACAGGATCGCCTTCGGGTGGTTTTCCAGCTCCTTCATCACCGACTTCAGGCGTTCTTCGAAATCGCCGCGATAGCGCGTACCGGCGAGCAGCGCGCCCATATCGAGCGAGAAGATCGTCGCGTCCTGCAACACTTCCGGCACCTGGTTTTCGATGATCTTGCGCGCCAGGCCCTCGGCGATCGCCGTCTTGCCCACGCCCGGATCACCGACCAGTAGCGGATTGTTCTTCTGGCGGCGGCAGAGAATCTGGATCGAGCGCAGCACTTCGGCTTCGCGCCCGATCAAGGGATCGATGCGGCCGTCCTTGGCTTTCTTGTTCAGGTTCACGCAATACGCCGCGAGGGCCTCGTTGCCCTGCTTCACATTCCGCTCTTCCTCACCCTCGCCCGCGCCGCGCGGCGGGCGCGACTGGCTGGAGCCTGGCTTCTTCGCCAGACCGTGGGAGATGTAATTCACCGCATCGTAGCGGGTCATGTCCTGCTCTTGCAGGAAATACGCGGCGTGGCTTTCGCGCTCCGAGAACAGTGCGACGAGAACATTGGCGCCTGTGACTTCGCGTTGGCCGGAGCTATCGACGTGAAGCATCGCGCGCTGAAGCACCCGCTGGAAGCCAGCCGTTGGCCGCGCATCTTCGCCATCGCGGCCATCGACCACGAGGTTATCGAGTTCGTCGTCCAGATAGCTTTCGAGTGAACCGCGCAGCTTTTCCAGATCGACCTTGCACGCGGTCATCACGCCGGCGGCGTCTTCGTCGTCGATCAGCGACAACAGAAGATGCTCCAGCGTCACGTATTCGTGACGGTGATCGTTGGCCAGCGCCAGGGCGCGGCGCAATGTCTGTTCCAGCGTGCGGGAGAAGGTCGCCATGGGGGAGCCTATTCCTTTTCCATCGTGCATTGCAGCGGGTGTTCATTCCGCCGCGCCATATCCAAAACCTGGGCAACCTTGGTTTCGGCCACCTCGTATGTGAACACACCGCATAGGCCGACGCCATGTTGATGGACGTGCAGCATCACGCGGGTGGCCTCTTCGCGGGTCTTGTTGAAGAACCGCTCGATCACGAACACGACGAACTCCATCGGCGTGTAATCGTCGTTGAGGATCAGAACCTTGTAGAGCGAGGGCTTCTTGGTCTGGGTGCGGGTGCGCAGGGCAAGACCTGACTCGCCCTCCTCGCCGTCCTGGTCTTCATCCCGTTCGCCGCTCATGGGGCCTTTCGCCTCCAGCGGGGGGAACAGGAAACGAATCGCACCAGTTCCGACGCCGCACCCCAATTATCTAAGCGCAAAGTGGGCGGAGGGAAGGCCTTGACCTCAGAACGCGAGCGGGCGCCTCAGCAGCGGGCGCCAATCAGGCCGGCTGAGGCTTGCCGCGGACGAGGCGCAGCAGCCCGCGAATGACAAAAAACAAGGGCGCGCCGAACATAATGATGCCGATCGACATGAAATTCAGCTGGTGCGCAAAGCCGAACACGCCCGTGCCCGCATCGGCCGTGACTTCCGGCTGAGTCATGGAGAAGCCAGCCAGCACAATCGCCAACCCCCACAGCACGATCATTTCAACGCCGAAATAGCGCCGCGTCGGTTTGCCGACAAAGTTCCGCGACCAATAGATGAGCGCCCTGGCGAACATTAAAATCAGGAACATCCCCAACACGTTGCCGATCAGCGTGCCAACACGCGTGGCGGTATCGGCGCCCATCTCCCGCTGGCCCGCTGGCGATACGAAGTAGAGCAACCCCTCAAACAGGGCGATCGCGAACGTCCAGCCCCAGAACGCTTTGCTCTTGAGGAAACTTGTCCCCTCGACCGCGTCGATCGCCCCGTCATCGGCCTTGAGCTTGACCGCCGAGCCAACAAACGGGCGCGCGGCCGGGCCCGTCATCATGCCGGAAAGCGCCTCGCCAAGCAGCCGCAGGGAATCGCCGACATTCGGCCAGTTCGCTAGATCGGCTGTTTGCAGCTGGCGGAAGCCAAGCGGCGCGTCCACCGGCTCGATCCGCACCGGAACGAGCTTGCCCGTGTCCCGCGCCGCCGCGGCCTCGTCCATGATTAGAGAGCTGGCCAGAGACGCGCGCGACCAGAGCACGACCGCCGCCTTCGCCTCACCCAGGCGGCGCGGCATCACGGTGTCGTAGCGCTCGCCTGGCAAAAGCGTGCGGTCCCATTGAACGGTAAGGCCGCCCTTCTCGAGCGCCTCCGCGATGGCGCGGGCGCGGGCCTCATCGGTCCGGTCGTAGATGAAGAAGATGTCCGCCATGACCCCTCAATTGGCCGGATTCGGCCCCCAACGCCCCAGTAAAGGCCGGACGGTACGCCACCCAACGCTGCCCCGATACGAAAAAGGCCCGGCGCCGTTCGGCGGCCGGGCCTTGAAATGCATTACCGACTTTAGCGCATGCGGCCCTTCTGCATGATCGTGGACATGGCCGAGACCCGCTCATTGATAGGCTTGAGCGCGTCCTGCGTGTAGGCCGCCATAAGGTTAGACATCTTGTTCATTTCGGCGACGTATTCATCGAACGCCGAACGGGCGTATTCTGTCTGCTTCTCGACCAATTCCTGGACAGTCCTTACAGTCATCAAGGACTTCGTCGCGGCAACGTGATTTTCGAGCGCGTGTTTTGAATAGGCCATGGCCATGGCGGAGATGGCCTCCATGCCCTTCTGCGTTGCGGCTGTCGACGCCGCCCAGGCTTCCAGATTGCCCTTGCCGAACGAGGACATCTCCGCAGCCGCGCCCATGGCGCGCTCAACATTGCCCTTCATGGCCTCGCCGGCGCCGTTCGAGACTTTGTCGAACGTCGCTGCGGCGGCCTCAAATTGCTTGGCAGCCTTGGACGCTTGAGCCGACTTCACGCGGGCCATGATGGAAATCTCCGTCAAACAGCTGCAGAATCGGCTCGCCTGCGGATGATGGGGCGGGCCGCTGCCCATTAACTATTTTTTCACATGCTGCATATGCGAAGTCAATGTGTAATGGTGCGCCGCAACGCACCTTTAGGGCGAATCGCATAGGGTCGTGCTGGCCGGGCCTCCCCTACTGCGTTAAGCCTCTATTCAGCCAAATTAGCGTGAGTTATCTCTTGTTAAGGAAGGGGAAACGGGTTCGGCACATGATTTGCGAGCACGAATGTGTTTCGCGGGGAATAGCATTGGATGAATAACCACTCCCGAGCTTTCCGGCTTTCGCTTCAAGCGGGCGCGGCTATGGCTGCGTTGTGCGCCGCGCCGGCCGCCTGGGCCGACAAATACGCGGCCATAGTGATCGACGCGCAGACCAACGAGGTGCTGCACGCCGAGTCGGCGGACGAGCTGCGCTATCCCGCGTCGCTCACAAAAATGATGACGCTTTATATGCTGTTCGACGCCATCGACCGTGGCGAGATCGGCCTGAACGACCGCATGGTCGTTTCCCGTCACGCCGCCATCCAGTCGCCGACCAAGCTGGGCCTGCGCGCGGGCAAGACCATCAAGGTGGAAGACGCCATCCGCGCCGTCGTCACCAAATCTGCCAATGACGCCGCCGTTGTAATCGCCGAGCGTCTGGGCGGCACGGAAGCCAATTTCGCCGCGCGGATGACCACCAAATCCCGCAACCTGGGCATGGCCAACACGACCTTCTTCAACGCCAGCGGCCTGCCGGACATGCGCCAGCGCACCACCGCCCGCGACATGGCGATCCTGGGCGAGCGCCTGTTCCAAAACCATCAGAAATATTACCACTACTTCCAAACGCCGGGCATGCAGTGGGGCAAGCGTTACGCGGCCAACCACAACAAGCTGATCGGCCGCGTCCAGGGCGTGGACGGTATCAAGACCGGATACACCAACGCGTCCGGCTATAATCTGGCATCGTCGGCCACGCGCGACGGCAGGCGCATCGTTGCCGTCGTCATGGGCGGACCGACTGCCGCCGCGCGCGACGCGCAGGTCGCGCAATTGATCGAAGATGCGTATTCGAGCCTTGATCAGCGCGTCTCCGGCACGCTCATGGCGAGCGCGCCAGGCAATGTGGCCACGCTTACGTCTACCCCGATCAACCGCGTTGCCGTGGACATCAACACCGGCGCCGTGAAAAGCGAGTTCACCCGCTCCGATCAGGGCGCATACACGAGCAGCGTGCCTACTCTGTCCCAGGCGATCGCCGGTGCGGCGGCGGCGGCGGCCTCGGTGCTCGCGCCTGAAGCAGCGGCGGCTACGCCCCGAGCACGTAGCGGCGCTCCGCTTTCATCCGGTGGCGGTGGCGGCGAGATCGATACGTCGGGCCTTTACTAAAACCTGACTTATTCTAGTCCGCGGATGCCGCCGGCGCGCCCGGTAATTTCAGCGCGCGCAGTAATTCACGCAATTCCTGGCGCGCGGCCAGGTGCGCCATTTTCAATGCGCCCGCCTCGCCTTTGCCAACCACGTCGAGCAGCGTTAGTCCCTGGCTGAACAGGTCTCGTAACACGACGCGCTCTGAGAGCCCGGCGGTTAGGCGAAATCCAATCCGCCCAGAGAGCGCCGTCAGCGCCTCGCCCACGCGCTGCTTGTTCAGGGCTTCAATGCGGGTGGTCGAAAGCCTGTTGCGCATGACGATCCAGTCGATCGGCCCGCCCCGCGCCTGTAGCTTGTGCTTGCGGCTTTCCCAGACCATTTCGCTGTAGATGCTCGGCTTCACCGCCTCGCCCGGCCGCACGGCGCCAAGCGCGTCGAAGTCCACGAAACTATCATTCAGCGGCGTGATCAGCGTATCGGCGCTGGCGTGCGCGGCACGAGAGAACGGCGTGTCGGCGCCAGGCGTGTCGATCACGACATAGGCGCAGGCGCTCGCCAGAAGAGCCAGGGCCCGGTGAAAATCATCCAGCGTTGAATGTGGGCCAAGGCTAGACATGCGGGGCATCGGCAGAGCGGTCGCGCTGGCGCGGCGGTTTTCAATGTAGCGCGACAGCGTGCGCTGACGCAGATCCAGATCGACAACGCCAACACTGCCGCCGTGCATTAGCGCCACGGCCAAGTGCATCGCCAACGTGGTTTTGCCCGCGCCGCCTTTTTCGTTGCCGACGACTATGACGTGCGCGCGCGCCTTTGCAGCGCTCCACGCTTGCGCCGGCAGAGCGCTCATGCGCCCGAACCCGGCATTGACCCGGGCAGCGCCTTGCCGCCGAACGCCGCGGTCGCACATGCCACGCCCAGCGCCGCAAACGCCGTACAGCGGCCGGCGGCGCTCTCTTCGTCCTCGATCGGCCCAGCGATCAGCTTGCCGCCCGAAAGTCGCGGGATGAGTCCCTTCACCGCCAGCGGATCAGCCGAGGCAAGCTCCGCCCAAACGGAAGCGGCAATGCCCGCATCGTCGAATTGTCCGAGCGCGACGGCGAACGCGGGCTTCTTCGGCGCCGGCGTGGCGGACGCAGCAACGGGCGCTTCCGCGATCGCCAGCGCAAGGCTCTGTGGTACGCGCGCCAACGGCTCGATCGCGCGCGGCCTGATCTGCGCTACCAGCGTAGGCGTGAAGCGCGCCGTCACGGCCGGCTTTTGCGGCGCAGCGGCAAGGCTCATCGCAGGCGCATCCAGCAAGCCGCGCAGTCCCGCCATCTGCGGCGACAGGCGCAACGGATCGTCCGCCGGGCGGTTCATCAGATCGCTCGCCAGAGCGGCGGCCAGCTTGGTCGGCCCGGCATGCGCCAGAACGTGCTTTTCCAGCTCCGGCCCGCCAATTGCACGGCCCGCCGAAGCGCAGCCGCCCACCGCCAGCAGCGCGGCGAAAGAAACATGCAGGGCTGCTTTCATGGCGGCAGGCTTGCGGAATTCGCTTAACGGCTGCTTAAGCCTCAGGCGCTAGCGCGCAGCAAAGGCAGTTCGAGTCGATTCATGGAAATCCTGCGCACCGTCCACGACCTGCGCCGCCGCGTTTCGGTATGGCGCCACGAGAACAGAACGATCGGCTTCGTGCCGACGATGGGCGCGCTGCATGCAGGCCATTTGAGCCTTCTCGCGCTCGCCGGAGAGCACACCGAGCGCGTTGTCGCCTCGATCTTCGTCAACCCGGCGCAATTCGCCGCTCACGAAGATTTCGGCAAATACCCGCGCGACGAAGGCGGAGACGTAGCCAAACTCGAAAGCGCGGGATGCGATGTGCTCTACGCGCCCGGCGTGGAGGAAATCTATCCGGCGGGCTTTTCCACGAAGGTCGTGATCGAAGGCGTCACCGCGCCGCTCGAAGGCGAAGCGCGCCCGGGTCATTTCGCGGGCGTCGCGACGATCGTCGCCAAGCTGTTCGCGCAGGTCCGCCCAGACGTCGCGGTGTTCGGCGAGAAGGATTACCAGCAATTGCTCGTCATCCGTAAACTGGTTCACGACCTCAACATTCCGGTTGAGATATTGGCCGCCGCCACTTTGCGCGAAAGTGATGGGCTCGCGATGTCGTCCCGCAACGCCTACCTCTCGCCGGCCGAACGCGCCCTCGCGGGCGAGCTCAACCTGATCCTGCGCGAAGCCGTGGCCGCGCTGGAAAGCGGCGCGAAGATTTTCGAGACCGAGTCCAAGACCTTCGACGCGCTGCTTACCGCCGGCTTCGGCCCGATCGATTACGTCGCCCTGCGCGACGCGCACGATCTCAGCGCATTACCTCACGAGCGCGTCGATCGCGAAGCGCGCCTGCTGGTCGCGGCGTTTCTGGGCAATACGCGGCTGATTGATAATTTCGCCGTGCTACCAAGCGCCTAATTCAACAAGCTGGCGGCGCAGCTCCTCCGGCAAATTCTCCGCCCCGCCCAGCGCCGCCAGATCCGCCGGCGCGTCGTTCGGCTCAAGATAACGCCAGCCCTGAAACGCCCTCCGCGGCGCGGGCGATGTGCGCACCAGCGTTTTGTCGAGATAAAGCCCGCAGCGCTGGCCGTGATTGTCGATTACGTCGTCGATCGCGACGATCTTCTGGCGCACCAGGATCACGCCCTTGATCACCCAATACAGCGAGCCGCCCGCCAGCACATCCTCGCGCCGCTTCGGCCAGGCGCGCGTGCCGCACACCGGCTTGGGTTTGTTACCCATCGCTTTCGCGCGCTTAACCTGCCCCTTTTGCCATTCGGCGAGGTCTTCGATACTGTCCGCGCCGACGCAGAGCTTCACGATGTGAACAACGCTCAATGTTTTTCCTCGAGCTTCACCAGCATCTGCCCCTGCTTAACCTGTTCGCCCTCGCTCGCGCCGATCTCCGCCACCACGCCATCCCGCGGGGCCTTCAGCGCATGCTCCATCTTCATGGCTTCCACCACAACCAGCGGATCGCCGCGCTTTACGGATGCGCCGGGGGCGACGTTGAGCGCGACGATTTTACCGGGGAGCGGGGCGATGATCGTGTCGCCACCCTCAGCAGCGGCGTCGTCTGACCGGGCGCCGGCGCGCCAGACTTCAAACGTCTCTCCGTCGGTGGTTACAAAAGTCCGCCGGCCTAGTTCGAAAAGCATCGCGTCAATGTCTGCACCATCATCGACATCGACAGTCAGAGCAATGCCCGTCACTTCGACGGCGATGTGCCGCGCGGGCAGCCCGTTCAATCGCCACCCGTCGACCGTATCCCACGGCGAACCGGAATCGCTGCGTTGCTCAAACAGAGAACCGGCATAAGCGCGCCCGGCGCCGTGCACCGCGCTTCGGTTGGACAGAAGCCGGTCTCCACTTTCCTCGATCAGGCCCGTGTCGACAGCGCCATCGATAAAGCGCTCGCCCCGTAAGCACCTGACCAGAAATCCCGTATTGGTAGCGATTCCAGCGATACCCGTCTGCGACAGCGCGTAGTCGAGTTCTGCAATCGTCTCGTGCCGGGTCTCAGCAATGGAAATCGTCTTGGCCAGCAGATTGTCATAATATTGCGATACCGAGTCCCGCTCGTCATAGCCGGCGTCGACACGAACCGAGGGCGCCTCGCCACGCCACGATGAGAACGCCAGAATTTTACCGATGCTCGGCTGAAAACCGTTTTGCGGATCCTCGGCGCAAATCCGTGCTTCAATTGCATGGCCAGCGAATTCTATCTCATCCTGCGTCAGCGGCAGCGTCTCTCCGCTCGCCACGCGCAATTGCCACTCCACCAGATCAAGCCCTGTGATCATCTCCGTCACCGGATGCTCCACCTGCAGCCGCGTGTTCATTTCCATGAACCAGAAGGCGTCCGGCCGCAGCGGGCCTGTGGCGTCGACGATGAACTCCACCGTCCCCGCGTTCTCGTATTTCACCGCGCGCGCCAGTTTCAGCGCCGCGCCGGTCATCGCGGCGCGCACCTCTTCGGTCATGCCCGGCGCGGGGGCTTCTTCGATCACTTTCTGGCGGCGGCGCTGGAGCGAGCAATCGCGCTCGAACAGATGCACCAGATTGCCGTGGCTATCGCCGAACACCTGCACTTCGATGTGCCGCGCGCGTGCGATGAATTTTTCGATCAGCACGCGGTCATCGCCGAACGCGGCGGCGGCTTCGCGTTTGGCGCTGGCGAGCGCGATTGAAAATTCCCCGGCGCTGTTCACTTCGCGTATCCCGCGCCCGCCGCCACCGGCGACCGCCTTGATCAAAACCGGAAAGCCGATTTCCTTCGCGGCGCTGAGCAGAACCTTCTCGCTTTGATCGGCGCCGCGATAGCCGGGCAAAACCGGCACACCCGCCTCTTCAGCGATGCGCTTGGCCTCGTCCTTCAGCCCCAACGCGCGGATGGCGGCGGGCGTTGGTCCCACCCAGATCAGCCCAGCGGCGATAACCGCCTCAGCAAAGTCCGGATTTTCCGAAAGAAAACCATATCCCGGATGGATCGCTTCCGCCCGGCTCTCCTTCGCCGCACGCAGGATCGCTTCGGCGTTGAGATAGCTTTCGCTCGCCGGCGGTGGCCCGATACGCAAAGCCACGTCCGCGTCGCGCACGTGCTTGGCTTTGGCGTCAGCGTCAGAATAAACCGCGATGCATTTGACGCCCATCGACCGCGCCGTGCGGAAAATCCGCACCGCGATCTCGCCGCGATTGGCGACGAGGAGCGAGCTGATCACGCCTGCATCACGACTGGCCGCCGTCCCACGCCGGGCGGCGCTTTTCCAGGAACGCCGCCGAGCCTTCGCGGCCCTCCTCGGAAGCGCGCTCCGCTGCAATGCGCTTGGCAGTTTCCTTGACGATGCGATCGTCGATCGCATGCCCGGCGAAATCGCGCGCCAATTGCTTGGCATTGGCGACCGCGCCGGGCGCATTTTCCATCGCTAGGCCAGCAAGTTTCTTCAGACTCGATTCAAGACCCAGTTCGTCCTCAACCACTTCTTGCACCAGCCCGATTTCCCTGGCGCGCGCTGCATCGAAAGGCAGCGCGGAAGCAAACAGCGCCCGCGCCGTGCGCGGCCCGACCGCCTCGATCACATAAGGCGAGATCACCGACGGAATGATGCCGAGGCGCACTTCCGTAAACCGGAACTGCGCGTCTTCCGTCGCCACCGCATAATCGGCCGCCGCCACCAGCCCGCCGCCGCCGCCGAGCGCCGCGCCGTGAACCAGCGCGACGGTGAATTGCGGCAGGTCGTGCAGCGCTTTGAGCACGCGCGCGAACGCCAGCGCGTCGGTTTCGTTATCGTGCAGCGAATGGGCGCCCTGGCGCTTCATCATTTCGATATCGGCGCCAGCGCAAAACATCGCACCCTGCCCGCGCAGGAACACGATGCGAACGTGATCAGCGCCCTTGAGCGTTTCCAGCGCCTCGGCCAGCGCAGCGATCATCACTTCGTCCATAGCGTTGCGCTTGCCGGGCCGGTTGAGCGAGAGCACGGCCACGCCCTCGGGCGAAATATCGAGCAGTACGGAATCGGGGAGTGCTGTCATGGGCGCGGGTGTAGCCGTTCCCGGCGGCGCGCTCCAGCGCCTTAACCGCGGAGAGCCTTACCCATGCAGGGCTTGGCGGATAGCGCCGGGGCGTTCCTCATCCGGCACGCCGACGAGATCGAGCCATTGGACCCCAGCGAAGAAATACTCGAAATCCTCGGGCAAAACCGCGGGTGCGAGCATCACCGGCAAAAGCGGCTTCTGGTAGCGGTCCGCCAGGTAGACCTCGCGCTTGACGTGATCGGAGCGGAACGCCGCCGGCGTGCAAAGGACCATGACGCCATCGGCGCCGCGAATGGCCCGCACGATCTCGCCGGCCCAGCTGGCGCCGCTTTTGATGTCGCTCTTGTCGATCCAGACCGGCCGGCCAGCGCGCTCCACTGCGGCCACCACCGGCGCGACGGCCAGCGCGTCGTCATGGGCATAGGACACGAACATCGGCCCGCCTGTCGGCGCGACCGGCCGTTCCGGCTCCACGGCTTCCCGCGCCGCGCGCTCAGCCTTTGGTTCGCTGGCAAACCCTTTGCGGAACAGCCAGACCAGGAGGAACAGGCTGACCAGAACGCCCGCCCCGGGCGCAATCCAGTCCTCGCCGAATTCAGGCAGGTCCAGCAATGCGTAGCGGAATTGCTCGAACAGAAATACGCCGCCCGCGACCAGCGCCAACAGGAACACCAGGACAAACAGCCCGCCCCCGCCGCGCTTGGCCGTGGCTGGCTTTGCCTCCGCCTTGGCGGGCTTGCCCTTGGCCCCTTTCTTCTTCGCTTTAGCGGCGACTGGCGCCGGCAAGGGCGTGTACCGCGCCGCCGGCGCTGGCGCTTCCTTGGCGGGGGGCGGCGCGTTCAGCGCCGCGTCGATCGCCTGCACCAGCTTTTCCTGCACCACCGACCAATTGCCGCTGGCGGCCTCGATCGCCGGCAGGTCTCGCAGGCCGATCGGGCGCGGCTGCATATCGAGCACGACCAGAATCAGGCGGCCCTCGGCCCAGGCGTCGAGCGCGCGGCGCTCCATCACCAGCCGGTGGGGATCGTCCGACAATGCGCCGGACCAGACCAGCACCAGCACATCCCGCTCCAACAGGTCGCGCCCAATATGCTCGCCGCCCTCATGCTCGACGAACAGACCGCGCCGCTCCACCGCCTTGGCCAGCAATTCGG
>JANNOO010000028.1:0-31143 GCA_031399165.1 Alphaproteobacteria bacterium
CGACCTGCCCCCCCACCCCTGCCCCTCCCCACGAGGGGGAGGGGTTCGCACAACGCAAAGCTCGAAACAGCAGCTGCGCGATGAGCAAGCGCATTCTCATAAAAAACGCACGCATCATCGATCCCGCGTCCAACCGCGACGAGATCGGCGGCTTGCTCATCGAAGGCGACAAAATCCTCGATGTTGGCGCGGGCGTAAAAGACGCGTCCGGCGCCGAGATCATTGACGCCACAGGCCTCGCACTGATGCCCGGCCTGATCGACATGCGCGTCGTCACCGGCGAGCCGGGCGCGGAGCATAAGGAAACGTTTAAATCCGCCGGCCGCGCCGCGGCGGCGGGCGGCGTGACCACTATGGTGGTGATGCCGGACACCGATCCTGTGATCGACGATGTCTCGCTGGTGGATTTCGTGCTCAACCGCGCGCCGCATTACACGAAAGTGCGTGTGCTGCCTGCGGCGGCGCTGACGCGCGGCCTGCGCGGCGAAGAGATGACCGAGATCGGCCTGATGAAAGATGCGGGCGCGGTGCTGTTCTGCAACGGCGCGCGGCCGATTGTCGATACCCGCGTGCTGAAACGCGCGCTTTCGTACGCCACAGCGTTCGGCGCACTGATTGCGCATCGGCCGGAAGATCAATATCTCGCGGCCGGCGGCGCGATGAACGAGGGCGCGCTAGCGATGCGGCTTGGCCTGCCGGGTATTCCGGCGGCGGCCGAAACGATCATGGTCGAGCGCGATCTGACCCTGGCGCAAATCACCGGCGGGCGGCTGATGCTGGACATGCTTTCAGCAGCGGGGAGCCTCGCGCCGCTGAAGCGCGCTAAGGATGCCGGCGTGAAGGCGCTCGCCAGCGTCAACGTGCATCATCTGACGCTTACCGAAAACGAGGTCGATGATTACCGCACGTTCGCGAAACTCTCTCCGCCGCTGCGGCGCGAGGAAGATCGCGCGGCTTTGGCGCAGGCGGTGAGCGACGGGCTGATCGATGTCATCGTCTCCGGCCACGATCCGCGCCCGGCGGAGGACAAGCGCCTGCCCTTCGATGAAGCCGCGCCCGGCGCGGCGGCGCTGGAAACATTGCTGCCGGCGGCGCTGAGCCTGCATCATACGCATGGCCCGTCGCTGCTGAACGTGTTGCGCGCGCTGACCATGCGGCCAGCGGAGATTTTGGGTTTGCCGCAGGGCCGTCTGGCGAAAGGCGCGCCGGCCGATGTAATCCTCGTTGATCTAGACGCGACCTACGACTTCCGCGCCGCCAACCTCCACTCCAAATCGCGCAACTCCCCGTTCGACGAAAAGCAGATGCGCGGGCGCGTGGTGCGCACGATCGTGGCGGGTGAGACGGTGTTTGAGGTATAGCTATGTCCTCGCCCTACCCCGCGCGCTGGGCGAGACTGGGTATAGCATTCGCCATTACGTGCGACCTGGTTTTGATAGGCGCTTATCTTGATATCCCCGAACTTGTAGCGCTGAATCTAGTGATTGTGCCTGCGCTAGGTTGGCACTGGTACCGGTTGGACAAACGTAGGCGGCGCGATGACTAAACCATCCGTTTCCTTGACGGTAAGGCTTATTCGCCTTACATTGTTGCGATGGGCACTCTCACCGTTACCGCAAAGGGCCAAGTGACGCTGAAAAAAGATGTGCTTGAGCACCTCGGCGTTGCGCCGGGTGATCAGATCAGCGTCGATAAACTCCCTGATGGGCAAATCGTCGTTCGCGCCGCGCCCAGCGGTGACATCTCAGCGGTCTTTGGCATGCTGCACAAGCCGAAAGGCCCTGTACTCACCATTGAGCAGATAAATAAGATCACGCGCGATGGTTGGGCGGGCAAAATCCGCCCCAAGAAATGAAAATCACCGCCGACACGAACGTGCTGGTAAGGGCGATCACGGCGGATGATGCGCGACAAGCACGCATCGCGCAAACGACGTTGGCGAGCGCTGAACTCGTTGCCATTACTACGGGATCGCTCTGCGAGCTCGTTTGGGTGCTGTCGAGCGGCTACGACACGCGCGCAGCAAAGATTGGAGAAACCATCCGTAAGTTGCTGGCCAGCGCGAATGTCGTATCCAATCGTGCAGAGGTCGAGGCCGGTTTGGCCGCCCTAGATGACGGCGTCGATTTCGCCGATGGCGTTATCGCTTTCCAGGGTGCAACGCTCGGCGCCGGGACGTTCGCCTCCTTCGACAAGAGGGCCGTAAAGCGTCTAAACCAATTGCAGCAAAGCGCGCTTCTGCTGGCCTGACCCGGCGGGCTCGTGCTAAACGCGATGCATGCAGGCCTCGCTCTTAAACTACGCATTCTTCGCCGCCGCGATCGGCGGCTATCTGCTTGGCTCGATCCCGTTTGGCCTGTTGCTGACGCGCATGGTGGGCATGGGCGATATTCGCAATGTCGGCTCGGGCAATATCGGCGCGACGAATGTGCTGCGCACGGGGCGCAAGGATATTGCGCTGCTGACCCTGCTGCTCGATGGCGGCAAGGCGGCGATGGCGCTCTTGATTGCACGCGCATTGTTCGGTGTGGAAGCGGGGTTGGTTGCCGGCGGCGCGGCGTTCATCGGTCATTGCTGGCCGGTCTGGCTGAAATTCAAAGGCGGCAAGGGCGTCGCGACATTCTTCGGCGCGCTGTTCGCCGGTCTGCCGATCGTCGGGATCGGCGCCGGCCTGGTGTGGCTGATCACCGCCTTCGTGTTCCGCTTCTCGTCGCTGGCGTCGCTGGCCGCCGCAGCAGCAGCGCCGGTGTTTGCACTGATGCTGCATCGGAGCTGGGCGGAGGTAGGTTTTTGCGCCGTGCTGGCGATCATCATCTACTGGCGCCATCACCAGAATATCGGCCGCCTCGTCGCCGGCAAGGAAACGCGCATCGGCGCCAAGAAAGAATCCGCCGCCTGATGGCCAAGCTGCTCGGCCATGGCGAACGGATTGCCTGGCTGAGACTCGCGCGCACGCCGCGCATCGGCGCGCTCACCTTTCATCGCCTGATCGCGCGGTTCGGCACGGCGGACGAAGCGCTGGAAGCGCTGCCGCGCTTGCGCACGCCGCTACAGGCCGGCCCGGCGGAAGACGCCGAAGCTGAACTCGACGCGCTGGCGGAGATGGGCGGCACGCTGCTGGCATGTTGCGAAACCGAATATCCCGCCGCGCTTGCGCAGCTGTCCGCGCCGCCGCCGGTGATTTCAGCGCGCGGCGATCTTGATCTTCTGGCGCAGCCGGCGATCGCGCTGGTCGGCGGACGCGAGGCCTCTGCCGCCGGCGCCAAACTGGCGGGCGATCTGGCGCGCGATATAGGCGCGGCAGGCTTTGTAATCGTCTCCGGCATGGCGCGCGGCATCGATGCGGCGGCGCATGCGGCCAGCCTCGACACGGGCACGATCGCCGTGCTCGCCGGCGGGCTCGACAAGCCCTACCCGCCGCAGAACGAGCGGCTGCACGAAGAGATCGTGCGGCGCGGCTGCGTGGTTTCGGAGCAGCCGCTGGGCGCCGTGGCCCGGGCGAAGGATTTTCCGCGTCGCAATCACGTGATCTCGGGTCTGGCGCAAGCGGTCGTCGTCGTCGAAGCGGCGCAGCGTTCGGGTTCGCTGATCACGGCGCGCGCGGCGGCAGAACAGGGCCGCGAAGTGATGGCCGCGCCTGGCAGCCCGCTCGATCCGCGCGCGGCAGGCTCCAACGGCCTGATCAAACAAGGCGCGGCGTTGATCGAGAACGCGAACGACGTGTTCGCCGCGTTGCAGGCCGCGCCGCGCACCCTGCGCCGGGCGCCGGCGCCGCGCCTGTTCGAGGATGGCGCGCCGGATTTTCCCGATGACGATCCAACGCGCGCGCGTATGGCGGCGCTGCTGTCGCCGACGCCGGTTCATCTGAACGAGCTGGCGCGTCAGCTTGGCGTGCCGCTCCATCTGGCGGCGGCGGCCCTTACCGATTTGGAACTGGATGGGCGCGCTGCTTCGCTTAGCGGCGGATACGCCGTCAGCGCCATTCCGAGCGCCGAGGCGCTCTGAGCCAGCCGCGCCAGCGCCGGGCGTATCGCCTCGTCGTAATGGATCAGCGCGCAGGCGGCGATGATGAACGCGGCGCTCAGGCAGCCGGTTATCACATGATCAAGGATCGACATTCGCTCCGGACGCATGCGCGCCTCCCTGCAATGCAAGGTGGAGCTGTTCGCGGCGTTTGATGAGAGAGACTGGCGCGCTAGGCGGATCGCTCTATCTAACGTGATATAGAAAGGCGTACTAACCGCCACTAGCGGTAGATTGCCTCCGATGCTCGCGCTCAACGCGAACCAGCCGCAATTGACAAGCATGGAGCGCGCCCCCACGTTCGCCCGCCGCCGCCGAAGTCCCGGAGCCCCCAAGTATAATGGCAGTCGTCGTCGTAGAATCACCGGCAAAAGCCAAAACAATCAATAAGTACCTAGGTAAAGACTTTACGGTCTTGGCCAGTTACGGGCATATCCGCGACCTACCCTCAAAAGATGGCTCCGTTAGACCTGACGAAGACTTTGCGCTCGATTGGGAAATGGACGTCAAAGGCTCCAAGCACTTGCGCGATATTGCTGACGCCCTAAAGGGCGACGATGCATTGATCCTCGCGACCGACCCTGACCGGGAGGGCGAGGCGATTTCCTGGCACGTGCTGGAAGCGCTGAAGCAAAAGAAAGTACTGAAAGACAAGGCCGTCAGCCGCGTCACATTCAACGCCATCACCAAGGATAGCGTGCTGGCCGCGATGGCCGCGCCGCGCCAGATCGATATGGAACTGGTGAACGCCTATCTGGCGCGCCGGGCGCTCGATTACCTTGTCGGCTTCACCTTATCGCCGGTGCTGTGGCGCAAGCTGCCGGGCGCACGCTCGGCGGGCCGTGTGCAATCGGTGGCGCTGCGGCTGATCACCGAGCGTGAGATCGAGATCGAGGCGTTCAAGCCGCAAGAATACTGGACGCTCGACGCGGTGCTGAAAAACGCCGGCGGCGATCAGGTGCTGGCGCGGCTCTCTTCTTTCGACGGCAAGAAGCTGAAGCGGCTCGATCTGGACGGCGCTACCGCGGCGCGCGCGCTGGAAGCGGTGAAGGCTGGACAATTCTCGGTCGCGGAAGTTGACGCAAAGCCGATCAAGCGCGCGCCTCCCCCGCCGTTCACGACATCCACGCTGCAGCAAGAGGCCGCGCGCAAGCTCGGCTTTTCTGCCACGCGCACGATGGGCGCGGCGCAACGGCTTTATGAAGGCGTCGATATCGGCGGCGAAACGGTCGGCCTGATCACTTATATGCGTACGGACGGCGTGCAGATGGCCGAAGAAGCCTATCACCAGCTGCGCCGCACAATCAGCAAAGAGTTCGGCGACAAATACGTGCCGGAGAACCCGCGCCGCTATTCTTCGAAAGCCAAGAACGCGCAGGAAGCGCACGAAGCGATCCGGCCGACCGATTCATTCCGCCGTCCCGAGGATCTGCGCATCGAAGGCGATTTGAAGCGCCTGTATGAACTGATCTGGAAGCGGGCGATGGCCTCACAGATGGAAGCGGCCTCGCTTGAACGCACCACGATCGATTTCAAGGATTCCAAAACGCAAACCGAAATGCGTTCGACCGGCCAGGTCGTGTTGTTCGATGGCTTCCTGAAACTCTATCAGGAAGGCAAGGACGACGAAGCGGAAGACGAAGATTCGCGCCGCCTTCCGAAGCTGAGCGCCGGCGAAAAAATGAACGTTTCTGACGCCAAGGCCGATCAGCATTTCACTGAACCGCCGCCGCGCTTTTCCGAAGCCAGCCTCGTCCAGCGCCTGGAAGAACTCGGTATCGGCCGGCCTTCAACTTACGCGGCGACGCTGGAGAAATTGCGCGAGCGCGATTACGTGCGCATGGACCGCAACCGCTTTTTCCCGGAAGATAAAGGCCGTCTTGTCATCGCCTTCCTGGAAAACTTCTTCAACCGCTACGTCCAGTACGATTTCACCGCCGGGTTGGAAGACAAGCTCGACGACATCTCGGCCGGCACGCTGGAGTGGAAGGTTTTCTTGCGCGAATTCTGGACGCAATTTTCCGGCGACGTCGGCGAGATCGGAGATCTGCGCGTTTCCGAAGTGCTCGAAGCGCTCAACCAATCGCTGGGCGCGCACATCTTTCCGGAGCGCGAGGACGGCGGCGATCCGCGCCGCTGCCAGACCTGCGGCGCGGGCACGCTGTCGCTCAAGGTCGGCAAGTTTGGCGCGTTCATCGGCTGCTCGAATTATCCGGAATGCAAATACACCCGCCAACTCGCACAAGGTGACGCGGCGGCGGACGCAATCCCGGCCGAAGGCAAAACGCTCGGCGACGATCCGAAAACCGGCGAAGCGATCACGCTGCGCACCGGACGCTTTGGCCCATATGTGCAATTGGGCGAAGGTGAAAAGCCGAAGCGCTCGTCCATTCCGAAAGGCTGGAGCGCCGACACGCTCGATTTCGATCATGCGGTGAAACTGCTCTCGCTGCCGCGTGAAATTGGTCCGCACCCGGAAGATCAAGAAATGATGCTGGCCGGCCTCGGCCGCTACGGGCCGTACGTGCAGAAAGGCAAGACCTACGCGACCTTGCCGAGCGTGGAAGACGCCTTTGAAGTAGGCGTCAACCGCGCGGTTTCGCTGATCGAGGAAAAGAAGAATGGCGGCGGCCGGCGCAATCAGCAGCAACGCGCGCCGCTGAAGGAACTCGGCGAACATCCCGACAGCAAAAAGCCCGTGCGCGTGCTGGAAGGCCGCTATGGCGCCTACGTATCGGACGGAACGACGCACGCAACGCTGCCGAAAGGCGCCGATCCGCAAGGCATCAGCATGGACGAGGCCATCGCCCTGTTGATGGCGCGCGAAGGCAAAGGCGGCGGCAAGAAAAAGAAGGCTGCGCCGAAGGCGAAGGCTGAGGCCAAGCCGAAGGCCGCGAAAAAGCCCGCCGCAAAAAAGGCGCCGGCAAAGAAAGCCGCCCCGAAAAAGGTCGCGGCGAAGGCAAAGTGATTTCTCGGCCCCGGCGAAGGCCGGGGCCCATAATCGCAGACGATGCGGAATAATAGCCCCCGTTAGCGGTTATGGACCCCGGACAAACGCTGCGCGTTTTCCGGGGTCGAGAAACCTGGCTTGTTGCGGAAAGATGGGCGCTAGTTCTGTCGGGCCCAGGCCTGTACGTTTGTCGATAATGCCGCGCAACAAATCCCCTGCCGCCCCCCGCCCGCCGCTCTCGCGCGAGCTTGTGCTTGAAGCGATCAAAAAGGGCGCTAGCGCGAAAGCTGATCTGGCGCGCGTGCTCGGCGTGCGCGGCGATGAGCGCGCGCAGCTTCGCGCCATCCTGAAAGAGCTGGAAGAGGAAGGAAAGCTCGGCCGCGTCGGCAAGCGCGCGTTTGCTTCTTCCGAACACCTTTCCAGCGGCAGCATCATGGAAGTGGTCGACCGCGATACGGACGGCGAATTGCTCGCGCGGATGCGCAGCAAGGACGGCTTGTTCGGCCCGACCGTACGCGTCGCGCCGGGCGAGGCTTCGGGCAAGCGCGGCGAGCCGGCGCTCGGGATCGGCGATCGCTTCGTTTCCAGGATCGAGCGCGATCGCGATGGCCAGGTCGCGCGCGTCGCCAAGCGGATCGGGCAAAGCGCGCATGTCATCCTCGGCGTCTATATCGCCAACCAATATGGCGGACGCGTCGAGCCATCGGACCGCAAGGCGCGGCACGACATCACAATTGAGAAACATCATTCCGGCGGCGCCAAGAGCGGCGATCTGGTTATGGTGGAACTCGCAGGCCAGCAGCGGCCGCACGGACCGAAGCGCGGCCTGGTGAAAGAAGTGATTGGCCGCGCCGACGATCCGCGCGCCGCCTCGATCCTCGCGATGCACACGCAAGGCATCCCGATGGGCTTTTCGCCCGAGGAAGAAGCACAAGCCGCCGCCGCGCAAAAGCCGACGCTCAAAGGCCGCGAGGATCTGCGCAAGATTCCGCTGGTGACGATCGACCCGGAAGATGCGCGCGATCATGACGACGCGGTTTATGCAATTGCCGACGACAACGAGAAGAACAAGGGCGGCTGGCGCGTCTGGGTGGCGATTGCGGACGTGGCTGCGTACGTCACGCCCGGTTCGGCGCTCGATCGGGGCGCGCTGAAGCGCGGCAACTCCACCTATTTCCCCGACCGCGTGGCGCCGATGCTGCCGGAGAGTTTGTCCGCCGACCTATGCTCTCTGCGCGAGAAGGAAGACCGCGCGTGCCTGGCGGTGGAGATGATTTTCGATGCGCGCGGCAAGAAGCTGCGCCATCGCTTCGTGCGCGGATTGATGAAGTCAGCGGCGAAATTATCCTACGGCCAGGCGCAGGCGGCGATTGACGGCAAACCGGACGACGCCACAGGCCCGCTGCTGGAGCCGGTGCTCAAGCCGCTTTGGGCGGCGTACGCAACGATGAAGATTGGCCGCGAGGCGCGCGCGCCGCTCGATCTGGACACGCCGGAACATCGCATTGTGTTCGGCCCCGATGGCCGCGTGGCGGGCGTGAAGCGCCGCGAGCGCTTCGATGCGCACAAGCTGATCGAAGAAATGATGATCCAGGCGAACGTCGCCGCCGCCGAAACGCTGGAAGGCAAAAAGACGCCGCTGGTCTATCGCGTGCACGACAAACCAAGCGATACGAAGATCGCCGCGCTGACCGATTTCCTGCCAACGATCGGCATGTCGTGGAGCAAGGGCCAGAGCGTCACGCCGGCGCGGTTCAACCGCCTGCTATCGCTGGGTGAAGCCAGCGAGCATCACGATGTGATCAACGAAGTGGTGCTGCGCACGCAGGCGCAGGCGATCTACTCGCCTGAGAACATCGGCCATTTCGGCCTCAACCTCTCGCACTATGCACATTTCACCTCGCCGATCCGCCGTTACGCCGATCTGATCGTTCACCGCGCGCTGATCCGCGCGCTCGGCTTCGGCAAAGACGGGCTGACCGACGCGGAAATGGGCAAGCTGGAAGAAATTTCGGAGCACATTTCACAGACGGAGCGCCGCTCGATGGCGGCGGAGCGCGAGGCGACGGAGCGCTACATCGCCGGCTTCCTTGCCGATCGCGTTGGCGCCGAATTCGAAGGGCGGATCACCGGCGTCACGCGCTTTGGCGCGTTCATCAAACTGACCGAAACCAACGCTGACGGTCTTGTGCCGATCTCGCGCATGCCCGAGCGCTTCATGCATGAGGAGAAAGAGCATGCGCTCGTCTCCGTGCAATCAGGCGCGCGCTACCAACTCGGGCAGAAAGTCAGCGTGCGGCTGGAGGAAGCCACGCCGATTTCCGGCGGGCTGTTGTTTGAAATGCTGTCGCGGCCGATCAAGGCCGCCGCCGGCTGGCGTAAGCCCCGCGGCGGCGCGCCCTCGCAGCAGCGCCCGTTCCGCCGCCGCAAGCGCTAGCTGCCACCAGCGGGTAAGAGCGCGTGACGGGTGCGACAATTTGTACTAGGGTGCAGTGGCAGGGGCATAAAGAAGGCCACTAAATGATTGAAATTGGTGAGGAAAGAGTTCGAGCCGGCCATACCGGCGATGGCTTACGCGCCATGCTTGGCTGGAGTCTTGGGGCCGTAACGCTCGGACTGCTCGTCACACTGATGGTGTTTATCATCTGATCTCAGGGCGGCGCGCCGGCTTCGAAAGCCCGCGGCGTCATCGCGGCGTCCAGCGTTGGGATCAGCTTTTGCCCGGCGGGGAGTTGCAACGTTGAGTCCGCCAGATCGGCGCCGATCGGTTCGGGCTTGGCGCCGACGCAACCGGCGATAAACGCGCCGGCGAGCGCATGGAACGCGATCTGGTTCTCGCTGCGCGCTATGGTGTCGCCTTCGTCAGGAAATAGCGCCAGCGCCACAGGCGCTTTGGTTTCTTCAAGCGTGGCCGTGACCGGCGCAGCCTTCTCTTTCGTCACGCCGCGCTGAACCACCAGCAATCTACGCCCCGCATCTACGATCGGAGGCTTATCATCGGCGTCGGCAATAGCGACCACGCACGGCACGGGCGCGCTTTGCGCTGACGCTGCATCGGCGATCAATACGACTTTGCTCGACCCAGCGAGATTTTGGCTGCCCGCCCACGCGGCCGCGTCAGCGGCGTCCGTCGCCACATTCCGCGCAGCGAGTGCGCGGCCAAAGCCGCCGCTGCCGCCGCGCGGAACAACGAGCGTTGCAAAGCCACGGTTTGCGAAGAACTGCGCTTGGGCATCGAACGCCCCGGCAGAGAGAGCGCCCGGTTCGCGAGAGATGACTACAAGTGCGTCCGCCGGAATCTTTTGCGGCGTGTAAAGCAGCGCCGGCAGCTTTGCACCATCGCGCATCGGCACGTCGATAAGGCGCGCGGGGGCCATGGGCCGCCCATCCAGTGGCGGCGTTTCGCTGAACAGTGGCTCGACGCTTTTTGCCGCGCGATTGTATAGCCAGACGCGCGGCGCGATGGCCGGCCCCTGCTCGCGCACGATCCAGCTGGTGTTGTCCGCGCTGCGGCTGACGATCTCGAACGCGCCCTCAAGGCTGTTTTTCAGCGTTGCGAGGTCGGCTGCGGCGACCTGGTTGAGCGGCGTCCAGCGCGGTTCGATCGCGCCGGCGGCATAGGCCTCGACCTCTCCCGTGCTTGGCGTGCGCCAAAGCGTGGCGATGTCGGCATGCGGATCCTGCGCCGCGATAGAGACCCCGCCGCTCACGAGATCGACGCGCATGAGCGCGGCGCGCGGGCGGGCGATGGTGGAGATCAGCAACAGGCTGGCGCCGTCGGGCGATATGCCGATGAAGCGCGTGTTCGGGGCGTCAGCCTTGGTCACGACGAGCAGCCGCGCCGCTTTGCCGTCGATCGCGCGCACTTCGAGATCGCCGCCAACGAGACGCTTGGCAGCGGCGCGCGGATTATTGAACGTGTCGAGCAGGAAATCTTCGTAGCGCTCGCGGTTGCGGAAGATGAGTTCGCGCGCGCCAGTCCGGATATCGAGCTCAAACAGATCCCCCGCCGGCGCCAGTGTGAAGGCGATCTTGTCCGGCAGCGCGCTTGAAGGCGGGAAGAAGCGCACGCCCGGCGTCTTCAGCACGATGCGATCTTCCCCGGTCTTCAGCAGGTCCACCGCGTGCCAGGCGCCGTCAGCCGCGGCGCGGTAGAGCATAAACGCGCCATCTGCGGACCAGAGGTACTCGGTCACGTCCTGCGCGAGGACGCGGGCGTCGGCGCGGTCGGCGATCAGCGCGGCGACCAGCATCGTGCGCCCCTCGCGCCGCTCCAAATAGCTAACCCATTTGCCATCGGGCGACAGGCGGGCGTCTTGGCGCTCAGGGATGCCGAACAGCGCCGCGCGCGGAACTATTTCAGCAGGCCCCGACGAGGCCTGCCCTTCTGGCGCGCGCGCGCCGCAGGCGGCCAGCACCGCCATCATTCCCAACGCCACCCAGGGCCGCTTCGGCATGGAAACCAGCCTAGTCGCTCCTCAGGCTGCGGAAAACAAGGGAACGCCTTTGACGGGAGGCCCGACGCCCCCTATCTGACGGCCGTTTGCGCGAAGGAATCAGATGGCCGCTACCGGCGTTCTCGTATTGGCTGACGGCACGGCCTTTCTGGGCCGCGGTCATGGCGCGGCGGGCGAGGCCATCGGCGAGGTGTGCTTCAATACCGCGATGACCGGCTATCAGGAAGTGCTGACCGATCCGTCCTATGCGGCGCAGATCGTGGCCTTCACGTTTCCGCATATTGGCAATGTCGGCGCGAACAATGCGGACGTCGAGACCTCTACACCGGCAGGCGCGGCCGCAGCACGCGGCGCGATCTTCCGCACGCCGCCGACTGCGCCTTCGAACTATCGCAGCGAGATCGGCCTCGATGAATGGATGGCGCGGCGCGGGGTGATCGGGCTTTCGGGCATCGATACGCGCGCACTGACCAGGCGCATCCGCGAGCGCGGCATGCCGAACGGCGTTATTGCGCACGATCCGAACGGCGCGTTCGATCTCGCCAAACTGACCAAGATGGCGGCCGGCTGGCCCGGGCTTGAAGGGCTTGATCTGGCCAAGGACGTCACCACAGCCCAATCGTACACGGTCAGCGAGACGCTCTGGCGCTGGCCGGCGGGCGTGGCTGACATCACCGATCCGAAATTCGATGTCGTGGTTTTCGATTACGGCGTGAAGCGCAACATCTTGCGCAGCCTCGGCGAGGTTGGCGCGCGCGCGCATGTTCTGCCGGCGAACGCCAGCGCGGAAGATGCGCTGGCGCGCAAGCCGGACGGCATCCTGCTCTCCAACGGCCCCGGCGATCCTGCCGCCACGGGGGCTTACGCCGCGCCGGAAATCCGCAAGCTGGTCGATAGCGGCCTGCCAGTCTTCGGCATCTGCCTCGGCCATCAGATGATGGGCCTCGCGCTGGGCGGACGCACGATCAAGATGCCGCAAGGCCATCATGGCGCGAACCATCCGGTAAAGGATCTGGCGACTGGCAAGGTCGAGATCGTGTCGATGAACCACGGCTTCGCGGTCGATCGCGATTCGCTACCCAACGACGTGGTCGAAACGCATGTCTCGCTGTTCGACGGCTCCAATTGCGGCATCGCGTTGAAGGACCGCCCGGTATTCTCGGTGCAATACCATCCGGAAGCATCCCCCGGCCCGCAGGACAGCCATTACCTGTTCGAGCGCTTCGCCGCCGAAATGAAAAAGCGCAAAGCGGCGTAGGTTATCGATAGCGCGTGCTATAGCGCCCGCCGCCTCGGGTTTTTCGCGGGCGCGCCACCAGATATCAGCTTCAACGCCGGAAACCCGCCGCGGATTACCTTTATTGCACGATGGCGAAATAGCCGGCGATTTCCACCTTGGCGATGACTTCTGTGGCGCCGCTGTTTTTCAGATACCAGCCATGATCGCCATCCCAGGGCGCCGTAAAAACGCCGTTCTCGGCGACGCCTTCGGTCTTGGAATAAAACATCAGATCGCCGACACCATCGACCTGCGGCGTGTGGCCATGAAACTCGACCAGCATGTCGGCCGGCTTGGCCAGGCCGATATAGGAAACCGAATAGACGATCGTATCGCCCTTTTTCATGCCCAGCTTGTATTCAAGCTCGCCGCCCGCCGGCACGGTGATATCGATCGTTTCAGTGTCGTACTTCGCCGGCTGCATTTTCACCACGCCTTCCGCCAGCGGGTATTCGCGCCAGCCATCCTTGGCTTCCGGAACGACCGAGGCCTGTTGCGCGGGTTGCGGCGCACAGGCGCCCAGCAACAGGATCACAGGCAGAAATTTAAACGACTTCATTGACGTCCCTTCCCTATTTCGGCGGCCTTATAGCATGCGCGCCCGGCTTGGGAGCCCTTGCCGGAAATGATAAGGTCACGAATAACGGAGCGTGTTCTTGATCCAAACCCTTTTTGCCGCAAGTTTTTTCGTCGCACTCGCAGGCGCGGCGTTCGCCCAGGCGCCGGAGAGCGCCGCCCCACCCCCACTCTCGGCGGCGCCCGCGCCAGAGGCGCCCGCCTGGAGCGGGCCGGAGGTGACGCTGAGCACAACGCTCGGCGATTTCGTCATTACCCTCGACATGGAAGGCGCGCCGAAGACGGCGGCGCAGTTTCTGAAACTGGTACGCGCCGGCCATTACAACAATGCGCGCTTCTACCGGATCGAGCCGGGCTTTCTCATTCAGCTCGGCGATGAGGACGCAACCGGCAAATATCGTGCGCCGCCTTTTCCTGCGATCCCGCTTGAGACCGCCACTAACAGCCACGCGAAATACGCTGTGGGTTTGGCGCGCGCCGACAATCCCAATTCCGGACGGTCGACCTTCTATGTCGATCTGGCGGAGAATGCGGGATTGAACGCGCGCGAAGGCGCGCCGCCCAACACCACCGGCTATGCTGTCTTCGGGCATGTCACGGCAGGCTTTGACACGGTCGAGAAGATCGCCGCCGTCGAACGCGCGCCGGCCGGCGGGCCATTTCCCGGCAAGCTGCCGAAGGTTCCGGTGATCGTGAAAAAGGCGGCCGTGACGAAAGCGAAGTAATCGCCCCGTCACCTCCCGCCCCCGCCGCAAGGCAGCTTGCTTACGCGGACAGAGACAAAAGCGCCTTCGGCGCAGCCGGGATTTCGGATCAGCGCTGAGCGCTGTCCGGAATGACGGAGGCAGGCAAAGTCGCGCCGGGGATCAGGTCGGAATAGAGATCGCGCCAAAGGTGGTTCTTGGCTTCGATCAGCTCGAGTTTCCAGATGCGCCGCCACGATTTGATCTGTTTCTCGCGGGCAATGGCGCTGCGCATATCGGCGTGCTGCTCCCACCAGACGAGCATCTTGCACCCGTAACGCTTGGTGAACCCTTCGGCGGCGCCGGTGCGATGCAGCCAGACGCGCGTCGGCAAGTCGCTGGTGACGCCGCAATAGAGCGTGCCGTTCTGACGGTCGGCCATGATATAAACTGCGATGCAGTCGTAGCGCGCCATGGCACTACCGTATCAGCCATTTTCAGTTGCGTCATTCCGGACGGAGCGAAGCGACGATCCGGAATCCGGGCGGCGGCGAAGCCGCCTCCTTCTCCGACAGCGCAGGAGCGGCCTTGCAGCCGCGGCTGGATTCCGGGTTCTCGCTTCGCGAGCCCCGGAATGACGGAGTCAGCGGGAATTTGGTGGGTGTCCTCGGATACCTGTCCCCGGATACCGCCCTAGTTGATTTTCCGCCTCTGCATGAAGTCGGCCTTGGCTTTCTTCATCGCACTCGGAACAACGAATAACTCGCTTACCAATTCCATAAAGATCATTTGCAGGTCATCCGCATCCTGCGGAGTAAAATCAAGCAAATCGGGATCAGAATCCGGATGTGCCCCCTGATTTCCAGCCTCTTTGATAATATAGCCCACGTCAGCAAAATTTTGCTGCACGACAGCGCCATTGAATGATTTTCCAATGCACTGCTTCAGTTCGTTTGCAAGTGTGCTCGGTTTGACGCCCAACAGGTCTCTAGTTATCACCTGCACCGCGCGCCTAAACATACTCGCAGCAGCCAAATGCGCGTTAGCATCCTTCGCTCGTATCGCCTGTTTAAATGCGATTCGCAGCGAGGGAGGCTCCTCCGGCAGTTCCGAAATATCTTCCATTCCCTCTCCGGGAAGAGAGGTTACGCGATAATACTTCTTGATCGGCTTTGCCGGTTCAGCGGCGCCTTCTTCCTGATGTTGCGATGCAGTGAACTCAAAAATGAGCCACTGTTTAAATCCTTTGCAGACCGGACAGACGAACCAGTAAGAGACCGGCGCATTCGTATCGATCTGAGTTGTAGACGGCCCAACGGCATGACGGACACGTCGAACCTGTTCGATACGAGTCGTTACCTGAAAGCCCCGAACAATTTTGCAATGCGGACAAAAAAGGTCCCATTGCCCGTCGTCGATCCGACTGTCGGAGACTTCGGGATAGTTCTCTTGAATGTATTGCCGAAGCTGGTTTGTATTTTTGAGCACGCAACCCCTGCGACGATCAATTATCCAAGAAGCTCCGCAGCTTCCGGCTTCTGCTCGGATGCTTCAGCTTCCGCAGCGCCTTCGCCTCGATCTGCCTGATCCGTTCCCGCGTCACGGAAAACTGCTGGCCCACTTCTTCCAGCGTATGATCGGTATTCATCCCAATCCCGAAGCGCATGCGCAGGACGCGTTCTTCGCGCGGCGTGAGGCTCGCCAGCACGCGGGTGGTGGTTTCGCGCAAATTGCTCTGGATCGCGGCGTCGACTGGCAGGATGGCGCTTTTATCTTCGATGAAATCGCCGAGGTGTGAATCTTCCTCGTCGCCGATCGGCGTCTCCAAAGAGAGCGGCTCCTTGGCGATTTTCATCACCTTGCGGACCTTCTCCAGCGGCAGGCCGAGTTTTTCCGCCAGCTCTTCCGGCGTCGGTTCGCGGCCGATTTCGTGCAGCATCTGGCGGCTGGTGCGCACCAGTTTGTTGATCGTCTCGATCATGTGCACGGGAATGCGGATCGTGCGCGCCTGGTCGGCAATGCTGCGCGTGATCGCCTGACGAATCCACCACGTGGCGTAGGTGCTGAATTTGTAGCCGCGGCGGTATTCGAACTTATCGACCGCTTTCATCAGGCCGATATTGCCTTCCTGAATCAGATCCAGGAATTGCAGGCCGCGATTGGTGTATTTCTTTGCGATGGAAATCACCAGGCGCAGATTGGCCTCGACCATTTCCTTCTTTGCCTGACGCGCTTCGCGCTCGCCCTTTTGCACGGCGTGGACGATGCGCTTGTATTCGTCGATCGGGACGCCGGTTTCCTGCGCCAGCACCGCGATCTCGGAGCGGATGTCGCCGATCGCGTCGCGCTCTTCGTTGACGAAGTTGGTCCAGTGTTTGGTCTTGCCGGTGATGCGCTCAAGCCATTTGGGATCAAGCTCGGCGCCCTGATAGCTTTCGAGGAACGACATGCGCGACACGCCATTGGCCTCGGCCAGGCGCATCAGCTTGCCTTCGAGCGAGAGGAGCTTGCGATTGATCGCATAGAGCTGCTCGACCAGGCTTTCGATCCGGGCGTTGTTCAGCTTGAGCTTCTTCAGCTCCTCGATGATCGTGACCTGCGTCTGCTCGTACCGCTCCGTCTGTGGCGCGGCCAGCGATTTGCCTTTTAGGCGCTGATCAATGCGCTTTTCCTGCAAGCCCCGAAATTCCTCGAACGCGGCGGCGACGGCGTCGAGCGTAGCCATCACGCCTTCGCGCAATTCGGCTTCCATCGCCGACATGGAGATCGCCGCTTCGTCGTCGAACTCGCTGTCATCGTTATCGGCCTGCGCCGCGCGCGCGGCGGCGACTTCGTCCTCGTCGCCGTCTTCGCTGTCAGACTTTGCCTTAGCGACAGGCTCCGGCGCCGGCGGCGGTTCTTCGCCGGGCAGCGGCTGGCTTTGCGGCACGATGCCCATTTCGGCGCCGTACGTGGCTTCCAGATCGATGATGTCGCGCAGAAGAATCTTCTGCTCGCGCAATTCATCGCGCCACACCATGATGGCTTCGAACGTCAGCGGGCTCTCGCAGAGGCCGCGGATCATCGCGTCGCGCCCGGCCTCGATGCGCTTGGCGATGGCGATTTCGCCTTCGCGGCTTAGCAATTCGACGCTGCCCATTTCGCGCAGATACATCCGCACCGGATCGTCCGTGCGGTCGCCGTCCTCGCGGGCGTTGGTGACAGGCACCTTGCCATCTTCGCGCGTGGCGACTTCGCGCGTCGTGGGCTCGGCCTCCTCGACCTCGTCTTCGCTCTCGACGACGTTGATGCCCATTTCGGACAGCATCGACATCGTGTCTTCGATCTGCTCGGAAGAAAATTCCTCGCTCGGCAGAACCTTGTTCAATTCCTCATGCGTGACGAAGCCGCGCGCCTTGGCGGCTTTGATCATCTTTTTGACCGCAGCATCCGAAAGATCGAGCAGCGGCCCGCTTTCGCTTTCCTTTTCCTCGGCAGCCGGCGCGTCCTGCTTGGCTGTTTTCGGTTCTGGCGCCATCGACTTGTCTGCCTTACCTGGTTGCATATTGCCGTTCGCCTTTCGCGGCTCGGCCCTTACTGGCTCTGGTTTGGCCAACTCTGCTTTGGCCTGCGGCGTCTTGTATTCGGTCTTAACACCGACTGACCCCGAAGGCGCCGTTTTGGCGGCCGCATGCTTGTGAGCATCGGCTTTCTTCGCGCCGCCGGCGGCGACGGGCTTTACTGGCGCCTTCGGCGCGGGCGCGACAGGCTTTTGCGCAGGCTTGGGCGGCGGTGCAGCCTTGACCTTGGCGGCCGGCGCTGTCTTGTCTTTGCCTAGTTGCGGTTTTGCGGCGGGCGCTGTCTTGCCCACGACCTTGGGCGCCGCGTGCCTGGGTGGCGCAACCTTGGGCGCAGCCGCTTTCGGCGCGGCGGCCTTCGCTTGGGGCGGGACGGCTTTGGATTTCGGCTCAGGCTTTGCGGATTTGGCAGGCTTCTTGTCCTGCTTTGCCGCGGGCTTGGTCTTCACGCTGGTTCCCATGCTCCGTTTATCGCCTCACGCCGCCTGTTCGCCGCTTTTGCCGCCGCGGACGACGCGGAAGTCTTCGTCGATCCGCCGTGCTTCCCTGTCCAACATCAAAAACCGCTCAAACGCCGCCTCATCGCCCCGATCGGCGGCGGCGGCCAGAGCGGCCATCTCTTCCCTTAGCGCTGGCAGCACCACGTCCATCGTGACCGCCGCCATCCACTCCGCCTCGACAGCCGCCTCTTCAGCCTGAACGATCGTGCCCCCTGCCTCCGGTCCGATTGGGGGCCGGTGGGGCGGCCATGCGGAGACCCGCGCCGCAGCACGGTCTTCGCCTCGCGCTTTGAGATGGAGGCTCAGGGCCTTCCGGTCAACCATTTGCGCGTGTTCGGGGTCGGCCAAATCCAGGATTCCATCGCGGATTGCCGCCAGATCTGGGTCATCGAGGGCCAGACGGGCCAGGAGGTCGCTGAATTTCTCCACGATCTGGGGGCGATCGACCGCCTCGCGGAGGAAGTTCTCCATCGCCAGATAGCGCGGGCCGGCGGCCTGACGGGCCTTCAATTCGGCGGTCGGCCGGGGGTCCGGCTCGAATTTGCCCTTCACGAACTTGCCCGGCGGACGCTTGGTGAACTGCTCGTCCGCGCCGGGCTGGCCCTTGCGGGCGGGGCGCAACACCTCGTCGGCCTTCGCCATCAGGTCGGAAAGGTAGAGCTTTTTGGTCTCCTCGTCGGCGATGCGGAACGCGGCCTCCCGCAGACGTTTCTTGAACCCTGATTTGCGCTCGGGACTGTCCAGCACCTCGCGGGCGCGTTCGCGCTCAAACAACGCCTCGGCAGCAGGAAGCGCCGCGGCCAGCAGCGCGTGCAAAGCCGGCGCGCCGGAATGGCGATAAACGTCGTCCGGGTCTTCGCCTTCGGGCATCAGCGCGATGGCGAGCGTGCGGCCGGGCCCCATCTGCGGCAGCGCCAGATCGAGCGCTTTGTCTGCCGCGCGCCTGCCGGCGCCATCGCCGTCGAAACAGAAGATCGGTTCGCCGCCCGCGCGCCAGATCAGCGCCAATTGATCTTCCGTCAGCGCCGTACCGAGCGGCGCCACCGCGGCGATGCCCGCGCGCTCGAACGCGACAACATCGAGATAGCCTTCGCCGACGACCAATCCCGCGCGCTTGCTTTTCGCCAGCAGCGCGCGCGCTTCTTTCAGCCGGTAAAGATTGCGGCCTTTATGAAACAGCGGCGTATCAGGCGAGTTGAGATATTTCGCCTTGGCGTTGGGATCGAGCGCGCGGCCGCCAAACGCAATGATGCGGCCCTGCGCATCGTTGATGGGAAACATGATGCGGTCGCGGAACACGTCGATCGCGCGGCGATCGCCGTCGCCGGCAGAGACGAGACCGGCGCCGATCAACTCCTCCGGCGTGAAGCCAGCCTTCTTCAAAACTTCAAGCGTGTCCGTCCAGCCGCCGGGCGCGTAGCCGATGCCGAATTGTTCCTGCACGTCCGGCGGCAGCGCGCGGCGTTCGAGATAGGCGCGCGCCTCGCGCCCTTTGGGGCCGGCGAGATGCTCGCGGAAAAAGTCCTGCGCGCGCGCCATCGCCGCGAACAGGCGCTTGCGGCGCTGTTCCTCGGCATCGTCGCGCGGCCCGTCATCTTCCGGCAGCGGCATGCCGGCAAACGCCGCGACCCGCTCTACGGCTTCGGGAAAGCTCAGCCCCTCCAGCTTCATCGCCAGATCGAGCACCCCGCCAGACTCGCCGCAACCGAAGCATTTGTAGGCGCCCTGCTGGTCGCGCACATGAAACGAGGCGGTCTTTTCGGAATGGAACGGGCACGGCGCCCAGTAATCGCCTTTCGAAGGCAGAGACTTCTTACGGTCCCACGCCACCAGCTTGCCGGCATAGGCGGCTATGGAAGCGCGGTCTTTCAGGGCGCGGAGGAAAGATTCCGAAAACCGCATTAGGACGCGTCGACGCTCCGTGAGGGGGGACTCGCCGTTGTGACAGCGTTATAGGGGCAATCCTATATCCGAAGTCGCCACGCAATCGCCGAGATGGCAGGCGAATTATTGGGCATAAGCTGTGGAGAACTACATGCGCAATCTTCGCCGTTCGGTGCTCGCCGCCGCTCTGCTCGCCACCGTCGCCCTCAGCACCGCGTCCGCCGCCAGTGCGCAGGCGCCCGCACGCCCGGCAGCCATGTTCGACGGCGCGATGCTGACCGTGGTCGCCGAGGGCCGCACCAAGATCGCGCCAGACATCGCCACGATCAATGTCGGCGTCGTCACACAGGGCGCGACAGCTGAAGCCGCCGTCTCAGCAAACACCGCGCAGATGAACAAGGTGATGGCGGCGCTGAAGCGCTCCGGCATCGCCGATCGCGACATCCAGACGTCAAACCTCTCGGTGAACCCGCAATATCAGTACGGCGAAAACCAGCCGCCGAAACTGAACGGCCACCAGGCGAGCAACAACGTCACAGTGAAAGTGCGCAATCTGAAAAATGTCGGCAAGGCGGTCGACGCCGTGGTGACTGACGGCTCGAACCAGGTGAACGGGATTTCGTTCGGCCTCGACGACGACACCAAGGCGCTGGATTCCGCGCGCATGGACGCCGTGAAAAAAGCCCGCGCCCGCGCCGAGATTTACGCCGCCGCGGCGGGACTTAAGGTGGAGCGCATCCTTTCGATCAGCGAAGGGGGCGCGGCGGCGGCGCCCTACCCCATGCCCGTGGCGATGGCGCGCGCTTCCAACATGGCTGGCGGGGCGCCGCCGGTAGCGGCGGGCGAGCTCGACATCGCCATCGACGTGACGGTGACGTTCTCGCTGAAATAGCGGCGACGGAAACGAGAGCCCCGCCCGTTGAAGGAGGGCAAGGGATTTGTCGCAGGAGTGCGAACACAATGCGTTTAGCCAAGTCGATCAACGTTTCACTGGGCGCGTTTGCGCTCGCGGGCGGTCTGACGGCCGCCAGCTTTGCGCAGGCGCCGGCCGGTCCGCCCGGCGGCGAGCCGCGCGGCCCCGGCATGCGCATCGGCCAGATGCAGATGCTGACGCCCGAACAACGCGAAGCGCGCCGCGCCGAAATGCGTGAACGCATGCAAGAGCGCCGCGGCGAAAGACAAAAGCTGATGCACGATGCGCTCGGCATCACGCCCAACCAGGAAAATGCCTGGAAGGCGTATACGGACGCGATGGCGCCGCCCGCTCAGCCGCAACCGCGCGCCGACAACGCCGCCCCGCTCACCGTTCCGCAACGCGCCGATCAGCAGGCTGCGCGCGCCGCAGAAATGGCGGCGAACGTTAAAAAGCGCACCGACGCCACCAAGCGGCTCTACGCGGCGCTAACGCCGACGCAGCAGAAGAGTTTCGAAGCGTTACGGCAGATGCAACGCGGCGGGCGCGACGGCAGAGGCGAACGCGGTATGCGCGGTGGCCGTGATGGGCGCGGTCCTGGCGGCCCTCCCGGCTAACTCGCCGGCAACACGATGGCTGCGATGAGGCGTAAACGTTCCCAACGAGGAAAAAATCGCCGTCGACATGCCGCCTTCGATACCGGGCGCGCCCTTTTGGGCTCATCCCCATTTGTAATTGAAGCTTACGCTGAGGCGATCGGCATTCGAGTCATTTCGTTCGGTTTCGTGCCTTAGCCAGCTCTCCCACAACAAAAGATCGCCCGCGCGCGGACGAACATAATGGAACGGGCGCTGTTCCGGCGCGGCGCGCGCCCTCCGCGGCGGGGCAGCCATCATCATCGCAAGGCGCGGATCTTCCAGCTTCAGCCCGCCCGCGCCCTCGGGCATCTCGACGTAATACGTGCCGCTGATCACGCTGTGCGGGTGGATGTGGCCGGTGTGCTGGCCGCCCGGCTCGACAATGTTGATCCACAGCGAATCCAGGCTGAGCGGCCGTCCGCCAAGATCGAAATCCAGCTCGCGCGAGAAGGCGGCGACATGCTCGCCGGCGATCTCCTGCAGCGACGCGAAAGCAGGCGCGCGCCAGGGCAGATCGTTGAGCGAAGCGTAGGATGTGTAGCCGGGATATTTCTTTTCAGCGCACCAACGCCGCCCGGCGTTGTCGTCGTTCGCGGTTACACGCATAGCGTGCGCGAGTTCGGCGTTAAGCGCGGCGGCGCGCGGCGCGCGAGCCTCATAGAGCTTAGTAACGAACAGAGATTTTGCCGGCATCGCCCCGATCTAAAGAGGTGTGGCGTGCGCGTCACGCGGCTTCGCGCGGATTGCGTTACAGGCGAAAATGTTCTCTTGCGCAGGGCCGGACGCTTTTGCGATTGGACACATCTTGCGCCGCGAGCGGGCGCCGCTAGGGTGTTTGCTTGATGGAAAAACTGATTGAAGGGTACCGCCGGTTCCGCCGGGGGCGCTGGCCACATCTGCGCGATCTGCACCGCAAGCTGGCCGACGGCCAGCAGCCGCAGATCATGGTTATCACCTGCGCCGACAGCCGGCTGGATCCAACCACGATCTTCGACTCCCTGCCCGGCGAGCTGTTCGTGGTCCGCAACGTCGCCAATCTGGTGCCGCCTTACGAGGAAAAGGAGGGCCTGCACGGAACCAGCGCGGCAATCGAGTTCGCGGTGGAAAAGCTGCGCGTGGCGACCATTCTGGTGCTGGGGCACGTCTCCTGCGGCGGCGTGGCGGCGGCGCTGGAGCCACGGGAGCTGCATGCCGGGACGTTCATAGGCGCCTGGATAGACCTTTTGGAGGAAGCCAAGGCGCGCCTGCCCGAAGGCGTCAAAGAGCCAGAACGCGCGCTGGAGCGGGAATCCGTCCGCCTCTCGCTTGAGCGGCTGGGCTCCTTTCCGTTCGTGGCGCGGGCCTTGCACGAGGGAAGGTTAACGCTGTTAGGGGGTGTGTTCGGGGTCGCCGATGGCGCGCTTGAACTTTTGAATCCTGCAACCGGCGCGTTTGTCCCGGCCCTGGCGCCCCGCCCAGGCCGCAGCTAGGCCCAGCACGGTTAATCCTGCTGTGATTTTGCGGGCAAAGTGGTATTGACGCTGTGGGGGGCCGGAGAATGAGATGGCGGACGTTCTCCTGGTATACGTTCAGGAAGACCGCGCTTACGCCGAAGGCATAGGCGGTTCTCTAGAACGATCAGGACTTACCGTCGCTTACGGCGACGGTGCAGCTCATAGGGGCGCGGAAGCGCCCTGTATTCTTGTGCTGTGGTCGGCACATTCCACGCGTTCCGCAATCGTGCGCGACGTGTCGATCCGCGCGCAGCGCGAAGGCAAGCTCATCACCGCAAAACTGGCTGGCTGCGAAGCGCCGCTCGGGTTTGCGCGCCCGGCCCCACACGACCTTTCAATGTGGACCGGAGACCCTGACGACCCGGTGCTTGACCCTCTGTTTTTCGCCGCCGACCGGCTGGTCTGCTCGGCGCGCATCAACGCGCGCAGCGATGCGCCGCCGCGGCAGGTTCAGCAGCCGATCTATCCGCAAAGCGCCCATCTGCATAATCCCGGCACGGTCCGTCCGCTGCGCGCCGGCCCCATCGCTTCGATCGGTCCGGGCGGCGCGCGCCCGGCGCGCATAGAGCCGGAATCGGCGCAACCAATACGCTCTGAGCCCGCGCTGCCGCCGAACTTGGCGCAAGAGGCGATCGCATGGAAACGCATCGAGCAGAGCACTGATCCGAAGGATTTCCTCGATTATCTCACGCAGTTTTCGCCGCACGGCATGTTCTGCGAATTAGCCCAGTTGAAGCTCGATAAGCTGACGCCGAAGGGCGCCAAGCCGGGCTTCATTCCGCATAATGCATCGCCGCACACGGCAAAGCCGCGCGCCAGCGACGCCACGCGCGAGCGGCGCGCCGCCGCGCAGGCGCGGATGGAACCCCCGGCGCCGATCGATCCGCCGCGCACCGCGCCGCCTTACGATCAGCGCTCGCCTGACCCGCGTTATGATCCGCGCCCGCCCGAGCCGCGTTACGATTACCGCGCGCCCGAGCCGCGCTATGAGCCGCGCCCCCAGCCGCCGGAACCCCGCTACGAGCCACGCCCAGAGCCCAGGCCAGAGCCCCGGCCAGAGCAGCGTTACGAGCCGCGCCCGCGGGCGCGCCCAGAACGCGAAGACGAATTTGAACACGGGCCCATAGCGCCGCCACAGCGCACGGCCACCAATCGCCCGCGGCGCCGTCCTGCGCCTGCGCAGGAAGCCCATCGCGTCGAACCGCGCGAAGGCGGCGGCCTGCCTTGGCGGCCAGTGCTGATCGTGGCGTTGCTGGCTGCTGGCGGGTTTGGCTTTTTCCAGATGCTGCCGAAACAATCGCCGTCTGCCGAGAGCGGTCTGCCTTCCGCGGACATAACCGAAGCCAGCCGCGCCGGTCCGCTCGACGAACTGGGCGCGCCGAGCGACGTCGACGTGCCGAGCGGTGGCGGCTCAAGCCTATCGGCCATAGGCGGCCCCGCCGTCGACGCGGCGCCACGGCAAGCCGCGCCGGCGCCCGCCCCAGCGCCGCGCACGATGGCTTCAGCCAGCCAGGCCACGCCGGAACCCGTTATCTCTTTCCGGCCGCCGGAAAGCACGGCCGCGGCGCCCCAACCTGGCGCAACGCCCGTCACCGCGGTCCAACCAGCGCCAGTGCAACCGCAACCCCCCGCGCCCGCTAGCGCCCCGCCGGCGCCCGCGCAACCCGCTGCAACGCCTGCGCCGGCGCCGGCCCCCGCGGCCAATGCCAATTCCGACTTCGTTCCGCCCGTTTGGACCCGGCGGCCCAGCGCGCAGCAATTATCGAGCGCCTACCCCGCACGCGCGGCAAACGCAGGCGTCTCAGGCCGCGTGAGCCTAGAATGCGTGATCCAGGACGGCGGCTTATTGGCGTGCGTTCCGATCTCGGCAACGCCCAGCAATTACGGATTTGCGGAAGCCGGTAGAAGCGTTTCGCGCTTTTTCAGGGTCAGTCCGGCAAATGCCGAAGGCTATTCCATCATCGGCAAACGCGTGCGGCTCACGGTCAGCTTTGCGCCCTAGCATTAACTGTTCGCGTTGCAACATAAGCTGCGGCGTCTTATCTGCACTCAGCCCCTGCGCGCGGGCGTTTGCGCCGGGTTCAGGAGCTTGGAATGTTTCTCACGATGATGAAGGCGAAACTCCATCGCGCCGTCGTCACGCAGTCTGACCTCAACTACGAGGGCTCGATCTCGATCGATCGGGATTTGATGGATCGCGTCGGTATTCTGCCGAACGAGCAGGTTGACGTGCTCAACATCAATAACGGCGCGCGCTTCACCACCTATGCGATCGAAGCGCCGCGCGGCTCCAAAACCTTTGGCGTCAACGGCGCCGCCGCCCGCCTCGTGCAGAAGGGCGACCGGATCATCGTCGTGTCATATTGCCAGATGCCGGCGGAAGAAGCGCGCAATTACGCACCCAGCGTGGCGCTGCTCGATGAGCATAATGACGTGATGGCGGCTTAGCGGCCGAACACGCGGCTGCGCAACATTGCAAACGAAAGCTGATGGCTCAGGCCAGCGCGGAACAGTTTCGCGGCCAGCGCCATCGTCGCGACCAAAGTCAGCCCCAGTATAATGAGCGGTCCTATTACGTCCGCGAAACCTAGCCCTGCTGGCGCACGCATCATCAGCACGAACGGCGTGAACAGCGGCACCCAAGAAGCCGCCTCAATGATCGGCGCGTTGGGATTGGCGAAGGCAGGCCCGAGCAACAAAAGCGGCGCGGTCAACACCATAACCATCGGGCCAAGAAGCGATTGGGCTTCCTGCAGATTTTCGCAGAGCGCGCCGAGACCAAGATATAGTGCGCCGTAGAGCAGATAGCCGGCGGTGAAGCAGGCCAGGAATGTCAGCGATAATTCCGGCGACAGCGCCGCAAGCGCCGCGCTCGCCGCCATGCCCGATACGCCGCCGACGGACATCGCGCCAAGGCCCACGCCGCCGAACAATCCCCATACCGCGAACAGCGTGGCGCTGACCGCCGCGACGCCAAGCAATTTGCCGATCAGGATTTGCAAAGGCGTCACCGACGTGAGCAGCGCATCGAGAATCTTGTTCGATTTTTCCTCGATCACGCCGGTGAGCAGCATATTGGCGACGCCGACCACGGCGCCCCAGAGCAGCAGCGACAGGAAGGCGGCGGCAAGGAACGGCGCGCGGTCTTCCTGCGTCACCGAAGAGCCGGTGCGGGCGCGCGGATCGCGCTGCGTCAGTTCTGGCGACAGCGTATCGATCGCGTGAATTTCATCGGCCCCGAGGCCGCGCCCCGCCAACACTTCGGCGCGCATCACCGCCGCAAGCGCGGCGCGCGCCCGCGCGCTTGGCTCGGGATCGGTCAGGTTGGCGCTGAGGTAGTCGACCTTCGTGCTCCTGCCCTCGCCGCCGACGATAAACGCAGCGAAGAGCGGCTCGCCGTTCACGTTGCGCGCGCCGGAAAGGTAAGGCGCGAGACCCGCCGCATCGCCCGCCGGCGGCGCCACGAAGCGATAGCGCAGCGGCGGCAGGCGCAGGCGCGCGGAATCCGCGCCCAGCGCAGCACGCCCGGCGGCGATGGCGGCTTGCAGATCGCCCTGCGCATCGAACGCGGCAACAGCGGCTTCAGCCTTCTGCGCCGATAAAGCGTAAGCCTGCGCCCAAAGCGCGCCGCGCTGTTCTTCCCGCTGCGGCCGGTCGAACGCGGCGCGAATGGAATCGGCCTGCACCGGGCGTTCGGCGATCACGGTCATCAGGCGCGCGGGCTCCGCGCTGCGCAGCAGCAGCGGCGCAAAGATCAGCGCCACGATCAGCAGCGGCGTGGTGAGCAGCGACACCCAGAAGCCCCACGCGCTGACATAAGCGAGGAACTCGCGCCGCGCGATTAGCAGGACGGAGCGGATATCGTTCACGCCGCTTCCTCTTGCGCGTCAGCTTCCGCGCCAACCATGCGCATGAACGCATCGTGCAACGTTGCGCGTTGCGGCTCGTACAGCGCCAGCGGCGCGCCAACGGCCGCGCAGGCGGCAAGCAAACGGCGCGATGAATCCGGCGCGTCCAGCGCCACGCGCCAGCGGCGCAGGCCCTGATCCTCGCCATCAGCCGCCGCGACGAAACCGGACGGCGCGAGCGCCGCCGCCAGATCGTAGGCGCCTTCGGTTTCCAGAAGCGCCACGCGAGGGGTTTGCGCCAGCGCCTCGCTGACGCGCCCCTCAAACACGCCCTTGCCGCGGGCGATCAGCAGGATGCGGTCGCACATACGCTCGGCATGCTCCATCACATGCGTGGAGAACAGCACGGTCTTGCCGCCCGCCGCCGCGGCGCGGATCATTTTCTCGACGGCGATCTGATTGATGGGATCAAGGCCGGAGAACGGCTCGTCGAGCAGCAAAAGGTCCGGCTCATGCGCGATGGTGGCGAGGATCTGCACCTTCTGCGCCATGCCCTTGCTGAGCGCCTTGACTTTACGGTTCGCCCATTCGCCGAGGCCATATTCGCTGAGCAGCGCGGCGGCGCGCTTGTGCGCATCAGCGTGATGCATGCCCTTCAGCCGCGCGAAATAGGCGATCAGCGCTTGCGGCGTCATCGCGCGGTAGAGCCCGCGCTCTTCCGGCAGATAGCCGATGCGCGGCAGCTTGCCGATCTGCGGCGTCTCACCGAACACCTTCACGCTGCCCGCATCCGGCTTCAACACGCCGACGATCATCCGCATGGTGGTGGATTTGCCGGCCCCGTTGGGGCCGAGCACGCCGTAAATCGCGCCCGGCGGCGCGGCGAAGCTAAGCCGCTCCACCGCCGGCCGCACGCCATAGCGCTTGGAGACATTATCGACGAGGAGGGCGGCTTCGCGCATTGCGCCAGAACAAGCCCGCGCCCGGCCTTGCGGTCAAGGACGGGAGCAGCTTATGCGGAACCAGAGCGAGGACTTCATGGCGTATTGGCTGGTCAAATCCGAACCCGACGCGTTTTCCTGGGACCAATTGGTCAAGACCGGCGCCAGGGGCGAACCATGGACCGGCGTGCGCAACCACACCGCCAAACTGAACCTGATGGCGATGAAGCAGGGCGAACGCGCGTTCTATTATCACTCCAATATCGGCAAGGAGATCGTGGGCATCGCCGAAGTGGTAAAGACCGCCTACCCGGACCCGACCGCGACGGAAGGCCCGTGGGTGTGCGTGGACCTGAAAGCGGTGACGCCGCTTGAGACGGCAGTGACGCTGGAAGCGGTGAAGGCGCACGCGAAGCTGAAAGAGATGGCGCTGGTGAAGCTATCGCGCCTGAGCGTGCAGCCGGTGACGGAGGCTGAATGGGGTGTGGTGTGCAAGCTGGGCGGAGTTAGGGGGTAGCGCAAAGGGCGCGCGCCTAACGCGGCGCTTCGAGAAACTCCCAGATGTGATCGTAGAGGCCCTTGCGCACCAGATCGGAATGCCCGGCGCCTTTGATCTGCACTAAGGTCTTGGGCTCGTTTGCGCGCTCGAACAATGCGCGGCCGTGCGCGAACGGCACGATGCGGTCGAGATCGCCCTGCGCGATCAGCACGGGCATGGTCACGCGGGCAATGAGATCGTCGGACTCGAATTTATCGCGCACGATGAAATCAGGAATGAAGCGCACATAGCGGCGCACGGCGGCGGCGATGGACGTGTATGGCGCTTCCAGCACCAACGCCCGCGCCGGCTTGACGCTGGCCAGGCGCACCGCCACGCCCGTGCCGAGCGAATAGCCGTAGATGATGATGTCGCTGGCGGAAAACCCCTGCGCGATCAGCCAGTCATAGCCCGCGTCGGCATCGGCGTTGAGGCCGCGCTCGGTGGGAAACCCGGTCGAGCCGGAAAAGCCGCGATAGAACACGGCCAGCATGCCGGCGCCGTGATCGATCACGCGCCGCCAGCGCGCCGATAGCGCATGCGGGCGCAGCGCGTTGCCGTCGAAAAACAGGATGACCGGCTTGCCGGGCTGCGGCGGCGTCCACCACGCTACCAGCGTTTCGCCGTCATGCGTGGTCAGCTGCACGGCGCTGACGCCAACGAAATCCGGCTCCACGACTTGGCGGTTCGGATAATAGATAAAGCGCCGCTGAAATAATGCGAAGACAACGATTACGGCGAGCATCAGCGCCGCCACGCTAGCGATAATCCAGATCAGCCAATCCGGCACGGCGCGCTCACGAGACCAGCGCCGCGCCGTAGCAATCCTTCATTTCCGGCGGCGGCGCGGCGCGCGAAACGCGCGTCACCGTGAAACTGGTGCAAAGGCCATCATCATTGGCGACGATCTTGCCGCCGTAATGTGCGCCGTCCTTCGCGACGGTTCCGGAAAAATCGATCATGTACCAGAACGGATCGGGCTGCTTGAGCCAGCGGCCCTGCTTTAACAGCAGCGATCCAGACTTTGCGTCGTAACGCCCCGCCATCGTGAAGCAGCCAGTCGGCACGCCGGGATTCTTCGGATGTTCGTAAAATGTCATCACCGCACGAACGCCGCCGCGCGGGTTCTGGTTCACCGCCAGCGTCATCGCCGTGAGCCCCTGCCCGCAAGTATATTCACCGCGCCAGAGGCCGGTGATCGTGTCGGCGAAGGCGGGCGTCGCGATGGCGAGTGCGGCGAGCGCAGCAAGGCTTGCCTTCAATTTCCGGCTGTGTATCTGCATGGCCATGCCGACTATCGCCCGCTTTGCTGGAATTACCATCTACATGTACTGGGCTGACCACGGCCCTCCCCATCTGCACGCGATTTTCGAGGATGAGGAAGCTCTTTTCAACATCCTCACGGGCGATATCATGACAGGCGGCCTGCGAGGACGGCGGCTGAGGATGGTTCAGGGCTGGATCGAACAGCGCCGGGACGCCCTGCTGGAAAATTGGCGGCGCGGGCAATTTCTGCTACCCTTTGAGCGTGTCCCAGGACCAGACGATGATGAGTGAGCTGATCAAGATTCGCGCGGTGAAACCCGCCGGCGGCAAGCGGCTGGCGATCACGTTCGCCGATGGTGCGCACGGCGTGCATGATTTTTCATGGCTGTTCGACTTGTCCGGGCCGATGCTGGAGCCGCTGCGCGATCAGGCAATGTTCGAGCGCGTGTTTCTGGAAACGGGCGCACTGACCTGGCCTAACGGACTCGATCTCAGCCCCTGGAATATCCGTACGCGGATGGAAGAAGCTGGGGAGCTTATGCCTGCGGGCGTGGCGGCGGAGTGAGGCCAGGCACAGCGATCTGGCTCCGAGGCGTCCGTTCAAACAGGGCGAGCGAGTCGAATTCCGTTTGGCGCTCTGTATCCGTCCAAGGTTCGCCACCGAGCGAAATTCTTTCGCTCTCGCGTTGCTCCACTAGTTTCCAGATTTCAGCATCGGTCATGGGATAGCGAAGGGCGAAAAGGGTGAAAATTCGGTAAACCCTACAAGCTCTTAACGATCTCTTCCGTCATCTTCTTCGCGTCGGCGAACAGCATCATGGTGTTGTCGCGGAAGAACAGTTCGTTTTCGACGCCGGCATAGCCGCTGCCCATGCCGCGTTTGATGAACAGCACGGTCTTGGCTTTTTCCACGTCTAGGATTGGCATGCCGTAGATCGGGCTTTTCGGATCGGTCTTGGCGGACGGGTTGGTTACGTCATTGGCGCCAATCACGTAGGCGACGTCCGCCTGCGCGAATTCGTTGTTGATGTCTTCGAGTTCGAACACTTCATCGTACGGCACCTGCGCCTCGGCGAGCAGCACGTTCATGTGGCCCGGCATGCGGCCCGCCACCGGGTGAATGGCGTATTTCACTTCCACGCCTTCGGCCTTCAGCTTGTCGCACATTTCCTTCAGCGCGTGCTGCGCCTGCGCCACGGCCATGCCGTAACCGGGCACGATGATCACCTTCTGCGCGTTCTTCATGATGAAGGCCGCATCGTCGGCGCTGCCCTGCTTTACCGGGCGCGTTTCCTTCACGCCGGTTGCGGGGCCGCTATCGGACGTGCCGAAACCGCCAAGGATCACGGAGATGAAGCTGCGGTTCATCGCCTTGCACATGATGTATGACAGGATCGCGCCGGAAGAACCGACGAGTGCGCCGGTGATGATCAGCGCGATGTTTTCCAGCGTGAAGCCAAGCGCGGCGGCGGCCCATCCGGAATAGGAATTCAGCATCGACACGACGACAGGCATGTCGGCCCCGCCGATCGGGATGATCAGCAGCACGCCAATCAGCAGCGACAGCGCAACGACGCCCCAGAACGGCCAGATCTGC
>JANNOO010000051.1:0-14032 GCA_031399165.1 Alphaproteobacteria bacterium
TCGGCGGCTTGCGCCTGTCTTCGCCGGGCCGCGCCTATCTCGACAATATGGCGCCTTCGCGCAAACGCGGCGGCGTCAGCCGCACCTTGAGCCGCGAAGAGCTGGAGCTGCGTCTCGACGACATCATGCGCCGCCGCGGCGTCGAAGCGCTGAACCGGGTGCGCGACGAGGCCCGCCGCATCGCCCCGCTGATCGGCCGAGAAGAGGAATTCGAAGCGTTCGACAAGCTCGTCGGCGCTCTGCTCGGCACGCGCGACGATGACCTCGTCTCCGATCGCGCGCGCGCGCGCCGCACCGGCGCGCCCTTCGATCCCGACCGGATCACACTCTTCGAACACTTACACCAGGAACTGCAGAACACGGCGTTGCCAAGCCGGCCGGTTGCGGCGCGCGCGGGGCAAGCCAACGCCTCGCTCACGTTCTTTGAAGCCTATTTCTCGAACTTCATCGAAGGCACGGAGTTCGACGTCGCGGAAGCGGCCGACATCGTCTTCAACAATGTCATTCCGGCGGACCGGCCCGAAGACGCGCATGACGTTTTGGGCACATGGCGGATCGTTTCCGATCCCGTTGAAATGGCCCGCACGCCGCAAACCGTCGATGCGCTCTTTGATCTGATCAAGAAGCGACATGCCATCCTCATGGAAAGCCGCCGCGACAAGCTGCCCGGTGCGTTCAAGCAAGCCAGCAACCGCGCAGGCCAAACCGTGTTTGTGGCGCCCGACCAGGTTGAGGGCACGCTGGCGCGCGGGTTTGAATTCTATCCGAGCCTCACCACGCCGCTCGCGCGCGCGATCTACATGATGTTCCTGATTTCCGAAGTGCATCCCTTCGCCGACGGCAATGGACGCATCGCCCGGATCATGATGAACGCCGAACTTGTCGCCGCGGGCGAAGAACGGATCATCATTCCGACGATCTTCCGCAGCAATTATCTCCAGGCGTTGAAGGCCCATTCCCTGAGCCGTCATCCCGCCCCGCTCGTGCGCACGCTCGACTTTGCGCAAAAATGGGTCGCCGCCATCCCCTGGTCCGGCCTCAAACTCTCGCAGGAAGCGCTGACGCGCACCAATGCCTTCATGGACCCAACGGCCGCGGACGATGCGGGCGTCCGGCTCAAGATTCCGCAGGCTTATGAGTAAGAGGCAAAGCGCAGGGCCCACTTGCCATCGTGCGCGCCTGCGTCAAGGGACGCTATCGCTCTTACGCCCTTGACGCCGGCTGCGCGCGATGGCGGCGCTGAGCTCGTCGGGACGTGGGAGCCACGTCCCTTCTTCATTCGACCTCGCGCCCTGCTCGGGCCGAGGTCGAACATGGGAGCATGTTTTGCTCAGAAAAGATCACGCTGGCGGTCGTCCGGACGGCGCGCGCGCTTGATGCGTTTGGGCTGCGGGCGCGCCTTCGTCATGGCGGCGATGCGTTTGGACCGCACGCGCTCCTGCTCGAACTTGCCACGTCCTTCGAATTGCAGGAGCGCATCTTCAAGCTTGCCGAGATCGGCCTTTCGCCAGAATACCATGTTGCGAACAATGACGGGCGCGGGAAAACCCGGAAGGTTGCTGCGGCGCGCGCGCCAGAGCGTGGAGAGGCTGACGCACAGATCGTCGGCCACCACCTTCTGCGGCACAAGGTCAGGCGGAACCTTCATCGTCTCTGATCATCTCGATAAGGCCGCAGCTCGATGTCGCGCGTCACCAGCAAGCGCACCGAGCCGCCGGCGCGGACGCGCAACGTGGGTCTCACACTGAGTTCGCGATCGACAATGCGCCCGCCGGTGCGCGCCGCCTCGGACGCCGCCGCATCGCCGACGCTTTGCGCGAAGGAGTTTTCGTCATCGTCTTCGGCATTGTCGGCGATGACGCTGATGATGGCAGAAAGCCCGATGGCGCCGGCGAGACGACCCAGATGATTGTCGACGCGGTCGCGCAAGCCCGCGGCGCCGGTCGGATCGCTCCCCTCCATGCCGCGCAGGGAAATGCTCCAGCCATTGGGAAAGATCAGACGGTTCCAGACGAGGACGAGCCGGCGTTCGCCATAGGATGTGTCCGCGTCATACGTCCCGATAAGACGCGATCCCTGCGGGATCAGCAGATGCGCGCCGGAGACACTGTCATAGACATTCGCCGTCACCTGCGCGATGGCGCGGCCTGGCTGTTCGGAATTGAGTTCGGTGATGAGCGCGGCCGGCACCACTGCGCCCGCCATCAGCTCATAACGCGAGCGCGGCGGCACGAGCCGAGCATCGAGACGCGCTTCACCTGCATCGGCGACCGCAGACGCCGCGCTGCGATCTCGTCCGCCAAAGATGATCGGCGAAGCGCGCGCCAAAGCTTGCGGATCGGGCGGCGCCGCACGCGCGTTTGCATCGGAGCCGCGGGGCGGACCTGACCACGCCGCATCGGCGGGCGGCTCAAGCGTTGCGCCTTGCGGCGGACCGTTCTCGCCCCAGAGCATGTCGCGCGGGGCATCAAGCTCGGCGCGCGGCAGATCGCCCGCCGCATATTGACCGGATGCGTTGCGGATCGATTCCGGTGGCCCGCCCGTCGCCGCCTGCGCGTCGGCCTGGCGCACCTCGCGCTCGGGGCGTTCGCTCAGACCGATGAAGAGTGCGAGCGTGACGACGGAGGCGGCGATAATAGCGCCGGCCACCAGCACTTTGCGCGACAGCCGACGCGGACTTGGCGGACGCGCGCGGATCGAAAGATCGGGCGCCGGTTCAGGCGCTGGCGTCTCAAAGCCGGCGGTCACGGCCTGCCTCCGAGGCGCGCGGGCCGGCGCTGCGTCGGCGCGCCCTCGCGTTCGATGCGCACGATTGTGGGCGCGCGCGTGCCGAGGCGCAGTTCAGCCACATCGAAGACGCGATCGACCATGTAGCGCTGGCCCTGCACGCGATAATTCACAAGCTCGGCGCCCTCGCCGGTGATGACAAAGAGCGGCGGCAGATCGCTCGATGCGACCGCTTCCGGCATTTCAATCCAGGTGCGCCGGCCGTCATCGAACACGCGCGTCGGCATCCAGTTTGGTCTGCCGCCGCGCGCGGCGCGGACGCGATAGCCGAAATGCAGCTGATCGACGCTCGCCATCCGCGCCTCTTCTTCGGCCGGATAGCACCAGGCGATCTGCGCGGAATAAGCCGAGCCCGCCTGCGCGATCGCTTCGATCGTGTAGGTGCGCCGGTCGGTGACGAGAACGATATTGGTGCGGAGCCCTGTCGTCTGCGGCTTCACCAATACAATGGTGCGCCCGTCGATCTCCGCCTCAGCGTTGGTCTCCTGCACCATCCAGCGCGACGTATCGCCGGCGGCGACATCGCCCAGTGTTTCGCCGGGTTCGAGCAGGATGGCGGAGATGAAACTGGGGCTGGTGTAGAGCTCATAGATGGCGCCCGGCGCATAGGTGTAGATCTGACGCGCCTGCGTGAAGCTTGTCGTTTCCGGGCGTTGGCGGGCCGCTTCATTGGCGCGGGCGAGCAATTCGCTGGGCGTGGGCTCGCGCCGGCCGCGACGCGATTGCGGCGCCTCGACCGCGGCGGCGCTCAAGGCGGGACATTGATCGGCGCTCACCTCCTGCGCCATGGCCGTTGACGGCGACAGTATCAACGCCAGCGACAGACTCGCGAATATCAAACGCATCATCGCACCCGGCTCCAGCTGAAATCGGAAATGAGCAGGCCGAGCGGATTGCTGGCGATCTCATCGGCGGTGCGCGGGCGGCGCGTCGTGACGGTGAAGACGCCGCTATAGGCATCGCCATCGGGCGAACCCGTCGCATTGGTCTCGCGTTCGATCCAGGACACTTCCCAGGAACGATCCGAGCGCTGGATGATAGAGCGGATATGCACGGTGCGCCCGACGCGCCCCAAGCTCAGGAACGGATCATCCGCGCGTGCGATCTCAGTCAATTGGGCGGCGGCGGGCGGCGTCAGGAATTTGTACGCCTCCAGCCAGTTCTCGCGCAGCACGACGCCATCGGTTGGCAAAGCCCGCACGAGACGCACGAAGCGGCCTAGATGATATGCGGTCTGGGCTTCGGTCGCGCGCCATTCGCCGCTCGCGGCGCGTACATTGAGGACCTGGCCTTCGGGTGAGACCTCGACGACATGCACAAAGGTGCGGCTCTGCAGCGCGACGATCGTGAGCGCGAGCGCAAGGCCTGCGGAGAGGAGAAGTCCCGCCATCGCCATCAGACGCCAGGCGCGCGCGGAAATGACGGCCGCGCCCATGCGCCGGTCCCATTCTTGGCGTGCGCGCTTATAGGGTGTGTCGGGCTCGTCGCCAGCATAGGATTGCGCCGGCGCCGTGAACGGCGTCCTCATGTACTACTTCCTCCAGATGGCGGCGTTGCAGGCGGCGGCGGTGGCGGCGGCTTCATGCCAGCGTAGTCGATGGCGGGCCGTGCAGCGCCTTGAGGCCCGCCGCCGCTTGAGAAGCGGCGGCCCGCTGATTTCGCGGCGCCGCCAATCAGTCTTGCGCCGCCGACAGCGAGTTTCGTGGCGTTGGAAACGAAGGCTGTCGTACCGGCGACGCCAAGCACGGTGGTGACTGCGGCGGCGCCGGCGACAGCCGGTCCCGCCAGATGCGGCTGTCCCTGGACGACCTCGCTTGCGAGAATGGGCGCGAACCACGCAAGCGCCAAAATGGTGGCGCCGAACAGGAGCACGTTGAGCACGCCCCCGGCGTCAAGGGTGAAGGTCGCGGGCAGCGTATTCACAAAAGTGATGGCGACGGAGGCGACGAAGGCCAGCACGAAGAGCCGCATGGCGGAGCCGACCACCCAACCGAGCGGCCGCTCCGCAACCCAGGCGGTGCCGTTGAACACGCCCCAGGGCAACGCGACGAACGCGACAAGACTTCCGAGCTTGAATGCGATCAGCACCACGAAGAGCTGCAGCGCCAACACGAAGAAACCGAGCATGACGAAGAACGCCGCGAGGAAGATCGTCATCATCGCGAAGAAATCGGTGATGATGTTCATGCCTTCGGCGAGCGCGGCGGTGCGCCCGAAGAGCTCAACGCCGATCTGCCCGACGCGGCCGGGATTGTGCAGCTCCTCCATGGTGAGCCCGCCCCCGCCGGCGCGCAGACCAAGCATCGCGCCCGATTGATTGATCGCGGTGGCGAGGAAATTCCAATTGTTGATGAGGAAGGCGAAGAAGGAAACGAACAGCACTTTGCGGAAGAAGGGCGCGAGCGGCGCTTCCTGCGCCAGCGCCCATTGTGCGCCCGCCAGCACGATCGAAATGACGATCAGCGCATTGAGGACATAGGTCACATCGCCCTGGATCAGGCCGAAGCCGGAATTGGCGACAGCCAGAAACTGATCGAGGAAAGAATTGACCGATGCCGGATCCATCGCGCGGCGCCCTCGCTCAGAACGCCGTGCGCGCTGGTGGCAGCGTGCCTGAGGTTTCGGTCGGGAACGCGCGCCGCTGAATTTCGCGGGCGCGCTCTTCGCGCGCGATCCGCTCCAGGCGTTCGGTTTCAAGCGCGCGGCCCTGCGCAATCAGCAGCGTGTGAATCTCCGCAAGCTGCGAGGCCTGAATGCCTAAGAGCTGATTGCCGGCCTGGATGGCGCCGGTCTGACCTTCCGAGCTACCGGAAGATTGCAGCGCGCGGTCGATGGCGCCTTGCGTGCGTCCGATCGAAGCCGCGGCGCGCGCTTCGGCCGCCATCGCGCGTTCAAGGCTGCGGCGGCTTTCCGCCATCCACTGGTCCGACTGACCTAGAACCGCTTCGAGATCGAAATTCTCCCAGGTCTCCGGATAGAGGGTGCGCAAATCCTCGCCGAGCTGATGAGCCTCGAAGGCGACGCCTTGCACACTGTTGAACAGCGCTCGCGCCTCTCCGATCGATTGCGAGAGCTCCGGCGAGAGTTGCAGCGGATTCTGGCGCAGCATGGCGGTCGCTTGCTCAATCTGCTGCACCTGGTTGCGCAATTGCTGCACCATGTGCGTCACCTGCGTGATCGACTGTGCAAGATTTGCGGGATCAATGACCGGGATCTGCGCCGATGCGGGCGGCGTCGGCTGGACGCCAAGCATCAGGCAGAGCGCCAAGGCGGCCAGTCCAGTTCTTGTTCTTCGTTTCATACGCGCCTCCTATTCTGCCGCGATCGGGACTCTGGGTTCATGAGCTACGCGCGGGGATGTGCGCGCCTTGAAGCGCCGCACCGCGTCAGCCGCTTCGCGCTGTCCGCGCAGGTCGAGCCACGCTTCGGCAAAGGCGCTTGCGCCGTGCTCGGCCAAAACGCGATCCATCAGCAAGTGATCTTCGGGGCGCGACGCGCCGACAAAAGCGAGCGACGCAGGCCCAAGGCCCAATTCGAACAGCCGGCAGCCGTCGCGGCTGACGAGGTAATAATCGCGCTTCGGCGTCGCGCTTGCGATGAGATCGATCTGGCGGCCGTTCAGACCTAAGGCCGCGTAGAAGGCGCGGGAATGCGGCTCGCGTGCGCGATCGTTCGGCAAGTAAATGCGCGTCGGGCAGGCCTCGATGATAGTAGAGGCGATGGACGAGTGCTCGACATCGGCCAGTTCCTGGCTTGCGAACACGACGGCGACGTTGCGCTTCCGCAGCGTCTTCAGCCAATCCTGTATCTGAGCTGCGAAGAAGGCGTCCTTGAGGAAGAGCCAGGCCTCGTCGAGGACGAGCATGGTTGGGCGCCCGTCGAAGCGTTTCTCCAAGGCATGAAAAAGCGCGCCGAGCACAGCGCCCGCCGCTTCGGGACGGCGCAGCACATCATCCATCTCGAAGGCCTGCACGGCCCCATAGCCCAGGGTCGATCGATCATGGTCGATCAGCCGGCCGTGCGCGCCGCCTTGCGTGAAGGGATGGAGCGCCGCGCGGACGTCCTGGTTCTGCATCAACGCCGCAAACAAAGTCAGCGTCCGGTCCTCGACCGGCCGATCGGCCAGCAATTCCAGAACGCGCCACACTTCGGTGCGCACATCTGGCGTCACGGTCACGTTGGCCGACGCGATGAGGCCGACGAGCCACTCTTGCGCCCAGGCGCGTTCATCCGGCTCATTTACGCATTCGAGCGGCTGCAAACCCAGCGCGTCAGCCTCGCCCAGATCGAAGAAGTCGCCGCCCAGGCCGAGAATAGTGGCGCGGCACGAGCGGCCCTTGTCGAACAGATAGATCTGCGCACCCGCAGGATGACACGACGTATAGCGCAGCCATTGCGCTGCGAGCGTTGAGAGCAGCACTGATTTGCCGGCGCCCGTCGGCCCGACAATCATGGTGTGGCCGACATCGCCGACATGGAGATCAAGCCGGAACGGCGTTGCGCCATCCGTGGCCGTGAGCATAAGCGGCGGACCGTTCAGATGAGCATTGCGGTGCGGCCCGGCCCAGACGGCGCTGAGCGGCAGCAAATGCGCAACGCTGGGCGACAAGAGGATCGGCCGGCGTGCATCGGCGTAAGCCTGTCCAGGCAAAGAACCGAGCCAAGCTTCGACCGCGTTTACGGATTCCACTTGTGTGACGAAGCCCAGGCCATCGGCGATCTGTTGGATTTGGCGCACCGCATCGTCGGCCATGTCCTCGCTTGCATCGGCGACGGTGATGGTCAGCGTGGCATAGCCCGCGCTGACAGCATCGGCGCCAAGCTCTTGCAGCGCGATGTCGGCGTCGGCGGCCTGGTTGGCGGCGTCATTATCGACCAGCAGCGCCTCCTCCCTGAAAAGGGCTTCGCGCAGCAAGGTCAGAAGCCCCTTGCGTTTCGAGAACCAGCGCTTGCGTGTCTTCTCCAGTTCGCGGCGCGCCTCTTCCCGGTCGAGCGGAATGAAGCGGCTGACCCAGCGATAGGAGATCGCCAACCGATTGAGCGCATCGAGAAAACCAGGCTCCGTCTCTGTCACGAAGCTGCGCACCGAAATGACGCGCAGATGATAGCGCCCAAGGCGGGGCGCGAGACCGCCGACGAGCGGCGCGTCGGTCAAAAGCGCGTCGAGATGAAAAGGCGTGTCTGGCTTCGCCACCCGATGGGGACGATCGGAGACGCAATCGTGCAAATAGGTCAGCGTCTCCTCGTCAGCGAGCCAGCGCGCTTCGGGCGCCAAAGTCTCCATCAGCGCCAGGATCTGACTAGTCTCGTTGGTGAAGCGGTCGAGGTACTGGCGATAATCGACAGACGACGCCGTCGCGCCCGCGCCATCCTGCGCGCCCTCGAACAGAAAGCTCTCAAGTTTGGTTTGACGCTCAGCCGGAGGCAGCCAAGTCAGCGTGAAGAAGTAGGCGCTCTCGAAACGCGCGCCGGCGGCCTCGAATACGGCGCGGCGCTCTTCATCGATGAGCCACGACAGGGCGTCGGGCCAGACCGAGTCCGGATAGCCCGGCGCGGGCGCGCGGCGCGCTTCCACATGAAGACACCAGCCAGAACCCAATCGGCGGAACGCGTTGTTGAGCCGCGCGGACGCGCCCATCAATTCGGACGGCGTCGAGGAATCGAGATCGGGACCGCGAAACGCCATGGTGCGCTGAAAGGCGCCGTCCTTGTTAAGGACCACGCCCGGCGCGATGAGCGCAGCCCAGGGCAGGAAATCGCTAAGTTGGGTGCCTGACTTCTTGTAAGGGCGCAGATCCATCATCGAGATGCGCCCTCACGATCCGAAATAATGCGGCTTGGCCATGTGGCGCGGCCAAGTGTCGAGAAACCAGGGATCGCGCGCAGCGGCCCACGCAGCGGCGCCTTGCAGCACAGCCCATAACGGAAAGGCGATGAACGGCTGTTGCAGGCCGAAGCCGATCGCCGCACCAACGGTTGCGTTGAGGATGGCGAAGTTGCGCGGCACGCCGCCCATCAGGATCGGGCGCGTGAGCGAGGTCCTGAGCGGGATGCGATAGCCTTCGGGCTCGGTATCGGCGGCGAGCGACATGTCTCAGATCACCGCGCCGCCGGCGAAGCCGAAGAAGTCGAGGAAGAACGACACCGCCGCAAACATGATCGCGATACCGAGGCCCACGAAAGCAAGTTTCCTCACCCCGCCTCCACCTTCAGAGAAGATGATGGTGACGCCGGCGATAACGATGGCGATGACAGCGGCGGCGCGCGCGACGGGGCCGGTGATGGAATCGACGATCTGTTCGAGCGGCCCTTCCCAGGGCATGCCCGATCCGGCGGCATAGGCCGGTGCGGCCAATGCGAGCGCTGCTACGGCGATCGTAGCGATGCGCAAAAGACTTTCTGACTTCATGCTCCCTCTCCCCGGACCTCGTCCGTTTCCAGAATTTCGGTGATGACGCGCCCGCCTTCCCGGCGGGCGATGAAGACGATGATATCGACGGCGCTGGCGATCAGACGCTTCGGCGGCGTTGCGCGCGCCTCCATGCAAAGGTCTTCGAGACGCATCAAAGCGTCTGCCGCGGAATTGGCATGCAATGTCAGGAGGCCGCCGGGATGGCCGGTGTTCCATGCCTTGAGAACTTCAAGCGCTGCGCCATCACGCACTTCGCCGACGACGATGCGATCGGGGCGAAGCCGCAAGGTCATCTGGACCAGATCGCGCATGGTGATCGGCGGATCGGTGCGCTTGGTGAGCAACTGAACCGCATTGGGGCTGCCGCATTGCAGTTCGGCGGTGTCTTCGAGAATGACGACGCGGGAATTCAGAAACGGCGTTTCCGCCAAAAGCGCGTTCAAGAGCGTTGTCTTGCCCGAACCCGTGCCGCCCGCGACGACGATGTTGCGCTTGGCGGCGACCGCGGCGGCCAGCATTGCGGCCTGAGCGGGCGTCGCGATGCCGCCCTCGACATAGTCGGCGAGCGTATAGACGGCGTTCGGACGCTTGCGGATCGCAAGCACCGGCGCATCCACCAGCGGCGGCAGCAATGCCTGCACGCGCGCGGCGCTGTCCGGCAGGATCGTCTGCAAGGATGGGTGCGCCTCGCCGACGATCTCGCCCGCCTCATGCGCCAGGAGACGGATCGCGGCTTCGCGGTCTTGCGGCGAAAGCACGTGCGGCGTTGCAATGAGACCAGCGCCGATCCGGTCGAGCCACAGACGTCCATCCGCATTGATCAGCGCTTCCACCACGTCCGGCGCGTCGAGCGCCTCGGCGATCGCGGGTCCGAGCGCCCGCGCAAGCGCCGATCGCCGGCGCGCGGTCACGAGCGGAATGGCGCCGGTGTTCACGCCCTCGCCTCCTCTTTGTGATCTACGACGGCGGCCGCTTGCGCGGACTCCAGCGAGAACGCCGCACCCAGGGATTTGCCTGGCGCCAGCGCCTGCGCCACGAAATCGAGAAAGCGCTCGAAACGCGCCTCTGCGCTGGCGGCAGCGTCCTCTTCAAGGTGCTCGTCGATCGGCGGATTGTGCTCCAACCAGACACGCACAAAGAGCAGTACGATCTCTTTGAGGATGAGACCTTCGCCGATCACCTTCTCAAGCCGCGCATCGACACGCGAAAGCTGGCGGCGTGCGCTTTCCTCGATGACAGCATTGGTTGCATCGCCGCGTTCAAGCCTGGCCTTCAGCGCTTCCAGCACGATGCTCGATTCCGAGCGGTGCTGGTCGCGGGCAACCTTGCGCACCTTGGCGTCGAGATTGGGCGGCAGATAGACGGTGAGCTTGCGCGCGGCCATCGCTCAGATCCCGTTGGCCTGACGCCGGCGCCGCGGTGCTTCGACTGGTGCAGTTGCAGGTGCAGCGGGCGCGGGCGCCGCCGCGACGCTCGCCGGATGCGGCAAGGCCGCGCCCGCTGCATCGCGAAAGCCCGCCATCGCTGCATCGGAGATTTTGCTGGCCCGCGTCGCCGCCTGCGCGAAGAGATCAGGCTGATCGGCAAGCGGGCGAGACATGGCGGGTTTCGCCTTCGGTGACTTCACCACCTGTGGAATGACGCCCAGCGGACGCACTTGCGCCCAATCATGTGTCGTCGTGAGCGTTGGACGGATCTCCGAGGCAGGACGAAGCCGCTCAACGAAGACGGGCTCCTGATCGAATTTGAGTTTCTTGGCGCGGATGGGTTTGATGCCGGAGACGAAGATGAGCTCTTCATCGCGCGGCAAAGCGCGGACATCGGCAGGCAGAAGCAGCGGACGGCGCTCCTCGCGGATCGTGGTCGAGCCCTTGCGCCAACCGAGGAATGATCTCGGACGCGTGTGCGTCTCGCTCTCGCGCAATTCCCAGACTTCGCCCGCCATCTCGGCGATGCGCTTGGCGGTGTCGTTGTCGGCGGCCGAAAACGCCGTGACGACATGGACGTTGTCCAGGATGACGTTCTCACGGCCATAAGCCTTGGTCAGATGGTTGAGGCTCTGCGTGACCAGGAATGCCTTCAGGCCATAGCCCGCCATCGCACCCATCATGGTCTCGAAGAAGGGCATGCGGCCGAGCATGGGGAATTCGTCGAGCACGAGGATCAGACGATGGCGCTTCGGCCGCCCCTGCGCGTCCCTCTCCTGGTGCTCCATCAGCGCGCGGGCGAATTGATTGATGACAAGACGCAGGAAAGGCATGAGCCGCAGCGCATCCGACGGCGGCGGCTGCAGATAGAGTGTTACCGGTTTCGGCCCACACATCAGATCGCCGATGCGGAAGTCCGATGTCGCTGTGTTGCGTGCGACAATTTCATCGGCGAACAGGCCGAAGAAACTCTCCGCCGTCGCCTTAACCCCGCTTTGCAGACGCTCCTCGCCAGCGAGAAAAGATTCCGCGGCGTGCAACACTTCGGGATGCACTTCCGGCTGGTTGGTGGCGGGGCCAAGCCGATGCAGCGTCGATTTCATGATCTGCGCCGTCGCGTCGAGATCGCGCAGCTTCTCGCGCACCACAGCCAGCGTCTTGCGTTCCGGCGGCTCGGCATAAAGCACGTGCAGAATGACGCCGACGAGGATCGTCTTGGCCGAACGGTCCCAGAAATCCTGATGCCGCCCATCGCCTTGCGGATCGACGAGGATCTCAACGATGTTCTGAACGTCGCGGACTTCGTTGGGTCCCTTGCGCACTTCGTGCAGCGGATTGAATGAGGCTGAATCCAGACGTGTGGGCGCGAGGCGTAAGACCGGCCCCAGGCTCTCGCGAAAGCCCGCCGTGCCCGGGAAATGATGGCGCGCATCACCGTCTGCCAGCTCGCCTTTGACATCGAGGACGAGCGCGGAATGCGGCCAGGCCAAAAGCGTTGGCACGACCTGGCCTCTACCCTTGCCCGACCGCGAGGCGCCGATGAGGAGCTGATGTTCGGGACCATCGAAGCAAAGGATGTCGCGCCCGAACTTGCCGAGCACCGTGCCAGTATCTGCAAGGAGTCCCGCGGCCTTCGCGTCGTCAGCCCCGCCCCACGCTTTAGCGCCAAAGGGTTTGACGCTGCGCTTGCCGTGCGCGGCCACGACGATTGGTAGGAGCGCGAGCACGAAAGCGGCGAACACGATGAGGCGCGCCACAGAGAACGGCCGCGGAAACGCCTCCGCATGCGTGCTGGTCCATGCGAGGATCGCCCAGGGCGCATAGATTGGCTCATCGCCGAGCATCAAAAACGGCGCGCCGAGCGCACGCTGGTGGGAGAACACGTCGGCAATGAAGGCGGTGGCGAGCCAAAGCCCGGTGAGCGCGATCAGCGCCGAACCCAGCAATGCGATTCCCGCCCGCTGCATGAGCGAATGGCCTCGACGACGCGCAGGCCTATCCCGCGCCTGTCGATGAAGGGTCATGCCGACTTCGCCGCGCCGTGAATCCGATGCGCGCATTGCGTGCATGCCGGCAAAACTCAGATCGACCACGACCGGTGCAGCGGATTCACAATCAGGCCGCCGCGTGCGGAATCCATTCACGCGCTTGATGCTTGGCGTGCACCCGGTTCACCGTCTGCGGCGTCTCCGCGCAGCGGCGTTTGCACGGTGCGTGCGCGATGAAATTAGCGCGTGTGGCGAGTTGCACAAACACCCGCGCCGATCTTGCGCGCGATGCAAGAGCGCGCACGGCTTTCGTGCGCCCTAACTTTGTTCGCGTAAAGAGAGCAAAGGATGCGGGCTCTTCTCCTTGGCCGTGCGCAAGCCGGGCGCCACATCCACCGATTTGATGAACCCGTTCTCGGGATCGAGACGCTCACGTAAAGCATCCCAGGCCGACACCGACGGCAAAGCGATTTTCAGGATATAGTCGAAACGACCCGCGACGCTGTGCGCCTCGATGACTTCCGGCGTCTCGCGCAACGCGGCTTCGAAAGCCTCACGCCGTTTGTGCGCCCGGCGACGCAATTTGATGCTGACCCAGAGCATCGACCAAGACGCGAACATGGTCTCTTCCGTGACGGCGACATAACCCTTGATCGCGCCGCCCTCTTCAAGGCGGCGCACGCGCTTCAAGCATCCGCTCGCCGACAAGCCCAATGCACGCGCCAAAACTTGGTTCTGAATGTGCGCGTCTTCTTGCAAACGGCGGATGAGTTCGAGATCGACAGGGTCGAGTCGCGCCCCGTTCGGGGCGAACAGCGGCGGCGTAACGGACCGCCGCCCGGTCACGTTTCTACCCTGCCCAAGCGTTCGGTCAGCGCATACGCCATCTTCACGTCCCCACGAGCGCCCACTTTCGGTTGAGTCTTTCTCGCCGGCCACCCGTTCGCTGCTGAGACCTGACCCGAATCAGCCGGGGCCTCGCGCCGCGACCAGCGCATTTCGCCCGCGCAGCCGTCCGCGTCGAGGGACGCTGACGCTCTAAAGCCCTCGACCCGGCCGGCTTTAAGCGCGGGCCAGGAGGAAAGAGGTCGCGACGCGCGGCCCCGGCGGACCGAGGCGTCCGCCGCTCACCTTCTGGAGCGATCCCATGACAACCGAAATGACATCCGAAATTCTCGACACCAGCACCGAGACGCAACGCGCCTGTTTCGTCGCGGTCAGCAAACTCGTCGTGCACGAAGACAATGTACGCCGCACCGACAAGCGCGCAGATATCCAGGCGCTCGCCGCCTCCATCGCCGCGCATGGCCTCCTGCAAAATCTCTCCGTCGTGCGCGCGGAGGATGGTCGCTACGCCGTGGTCGCAGGATCACGCCGGCTGGCGGCGCTCCGGCTGCTCATCAAGCAAGGCAAGCTGG
>JANNOO010000041.1:0-67487 GCA_031399165.1 Alphaproteobacteria bacterium
CCAAGCGCGGCGGCGGCCCATCCGGAATAGGAATTCAGCATCGACACGACGACAGGCATGTCGGCCCCGCCGATCGGGATGATCAGCAGCACGCCAATCAGCAGCGACAGCGCAACGACGCCCCAGAACGGCCAGATCTGCTGCCCGGAATCGCCGATCATGAAGATCACGAGCCCAACGATCGCCGCGGCGATCGCGATGTTGATCAGGTGGCGCGCGGGCAACATGATTGGCGCGCCGCTCATATTGCCGTTGAGCTTGGCGAACGCGATCACCGAGCCGGTGAATGTAACAGCGCCGATGGCGACGCCAACACCCAATTCAATCAGCGAGGCGGTCTTGATCCCCGGCCCGCCCTCGATCGCGATGCCGAACGCGTCCGGCGCATAATACGCGGCAGCGGCCACCGCCACAGCGGCAAGCCCGATCAGCGAGTGGAACGCGGCCACGAGTTGCGGCATCGCGGTCATCTTGATGCGCCGCGCCAGCATCGCGCCGACGCCGCCCCCAATCGCAACGCCGCCGATGATCAGCCAAAGCGTCAGGGTATCGAGCCTGGCCACCAGAAGCGTGGTGGCGACGGCGAGCGCCATGCCGATCATGCCGTAAGTGTTGCCTTGCCGGCTGGTCTCGGGACTGGAAAGGCCGCGCAGCGCCAGTATGAACAGGACGCCTGAAACCAGATAGGAAACGGCTGCGAGATTGGCGCTCATGGCTTGGGCGCCGATACCGCCGGCTTCGGCGCCGTTACCGCCGGCTTGGCTGGCGTTGCAGTCCTGCGCACGACACGGCGGCGCGGTGGCGGCGCCGGTTTGACCTCTTCAGCCTTTGGCGGCGGCGGTGGCGGTGGTGTGTACCTCGCGGTGCGGATATCGACCACTTCGGTGATCGCGATTTCGCGCATGGCGTCCTTCAATTGCTGCCGGCCCTCAGCGAGCGAGCGAGCGCGTCACCCCGCCCGCGGGCGTGGCGGCGGTAAGCTCGCGATTGCACTTCTGGATCGCCGCGACCGCGACGAGATCGGCGGCCTCTTTTGAAATCTCAAGCTGGTGCGAGCGGATGCGCACGCATTCCTCAAGCACCGCGATCGGATTGGGCGGCGGCGCGGGCGCGGCGGCGGGCGCGGGCGCCGCGGGCGGCGCGGCTTCCTGCGCCATAGCGACACCGGCGAGCGCGATATAAATCGGCACAGCTGAAAACCAGGTCCTCATGAAAACGAACACTCCTCTAGGGGCGAGCGATGCATCGGCGCGGCGGAGCGCAGCATGCAATTGCTGATCATCGACATCCTTTGACCCATTCATCAGCTTGCGGTCCGGGATGTAGTTTTCGACATAATGGAACAGATCTTCGATGGCCTTCGGATTGCGCTGGCCGCGCTCACGCGTTTCGCGCCACACGCGCATAAACCGCATCTCAAACTGCGAGAGCGTGATATCCCCGCGCATGGCCGGTTTCAGCAGACGGCGCCAGCGGTCAGGGCTCACTTGCGCTCCCTTTTCTTGTACATCGCCAGCATGCGCTGGGTGACAAGGAAGCCGCCGAAAATGTTGACGGCTGCGAGGCCGGCAGCCAGCGCGCCGCCGCCCTTGGCGACCCAGCGGCCCGTGGCGAGGGTTTCTTCACCCACGCCAGCGGTGGCCGCGATCAGCGCCCCGACGATGATCACCGAGGAGATTGCATTCGTCACCGCCATCAGCGGCGTGTGCAAAGCCGGCGTGACCGACCAGACAACATAATAGCCGACGAAAATCGCCAGCACGAAAATCGCCAGACGAAAGACAGTCGGATCAACGGCTTCCATGAGTTCCTCGCAGCATTCGCCCGGAAACTTAAGCGATTTATTCAGCGCCGGGTCAACCGGACGCGCGCGCCCGGCTGGCGGGCGCGGCTATGCGGCCTGCTGGGCGAAGGCCGGGTGGATGAGCGTCCCGTCGCGCGTCAGCGCGGCGCCCTTGATGATCTCGTCATCCCAATGCGGCGCGAACGCCTTGCTGTCCTTGTCGGTCAGCAGCGGGATCAGGGCGAGCAGGTTCTTGGCGTAGAGCGCTGAAGAATCCGCCGCGAGCCGCGCCGGCAGGTTGGTGAAGCCCGCGATGCGGACGCCGCTCACCTCGACAATTTCATCGCCGTTAGTGAGAGGGCAATTGCCGCCCTGCGCCGCCGCCAGATCAACGATCACGGAACCCGGGCGCATGGAACGCACCATCGCCTCTGTGACGAGAACCGGCGGCTTGCGGCCAGGGATCAGCGCGGTGGTTATCACCACATCCTGCTTGGCGATATGTTCGGCCACCAGCGCGGCCTGCTTGGCTTGGTATTCGGCGCTCATTGGTTTGGCGTAGCCAGCGGTGGTCTCGGCCTGTTTGAATTCCTCATCCTCGACAGCGACAAACTTGCCGCCGAGCGAGGCTACCTGCTCTTTCGCGGCCGGACGCACGTCCGTGGCGCTGACGACGGCGCCGAGCCGGCGCGCCGTAGCGATGGCCTGCAGGCCGGCGACGCCAGCCCCCATGATGAAGACGCGCGCCGCGGCGATCGTGCCGGCGGCGGTCATCATCATCGGAAATGCCCGGCCGTAGAGCGTGGCCGCCTCGATCACCGCGCGATAACCGGCGAGGTTCGACTGCGAAGACAGCACGTCCATGCTTTGCGCACGCGTGATGCGCGGGATGAGTTCCATCGCCAGCGCCGTCACGCCCGCCGCGGCGAGCGCATCGACGGCGGCCTTGTTCGTGTACGGATCGATCAGCGCGGCCACGCCTTGCCCGCGCGCAAACGCCGCCAACTCCGACGCCTCCGGCCCGCGCACCTTTAGGATCAGCGCAGCGCCTGAAAGCGCTTCCGCGGCAGCGCTGACGTGGGCGCCGGCGTCCGTATAGGCCTGATCGGCGACGCTGGCGCCGACGCCTGCCCCGCTCTCGATCGCCACCTCATGACCGAGGGCGATCAGTTTCTTCACCGTATCCGGGGTCGCGGCGACGCGGGCCTCCCCCGCGGCGCGCTCTTTGAGAACGGCGATTTTCACCGATCAGCCGAAGAACAGGGAGACGAGCCCGCCCAGGCCCAGAACGACGGTGGCGCCAATAACGGAAACCCACCACGAGCCGCTCATCTTCAGCATCAGGCCGGCGCCGGCGCCGATCGCCGCGAAGGCGGCCAAGCCTGAAAACCAGCCAAGCCCCATGGCTAAAGCGACCGTGAGCAGGGCAACAACCATTATGACGTAAAGCGTGCCCCAAAGGCAGAGCGCCAAGAATTGCTGAAAGGTGGATTTCTGTTCCTGGATATCCATCCCACCGCGCGCCGCGCTGGCGTGAGCCGATTCAGCCATTCGTGCCTCCAAACATGCGCGTCGTTTTAGGCAGAGCCCGGCGTCCGCCGCAACAGCGTCATCGCCGCGCCCTCGCCCAAAAGCGGGCAAACATTAACAAAAGCCCCCTACAACCCTTGCTTCGCGGCGGTCTCGACCTTGCTTGTCGACGAAAACGAGGCTTTTCCCTTTCCCGAAAAGAACCAGATGATTTTCGCCGTCACCCTTGCCGGCCTTCACCTTATGGCCCTGGCCATCGCCGGCGCCGACCCGATTGTCGGCCAGAGCGTGTTCGCACTGGCGCAGGCGGGTCTCGGCGCCGCCGCCTTGGCCTATGGGCCAACCCGCCGCGCCTTAATCGCTTTGCTGGGCCATTACTGGCCGGCCGCGCTGGCGTTTTGGGCGGTATTGGCGATCACAGCCTGGCACGCCGGCCTCCTGGGTGCGCCAGGCGTCGCGCTTAATCCGTTCGCCGCGCAGATCGAAGTCTGGAGCCTTGCCGCGCTGGTTTTCGCAATCGCGGCGCCCGCCGCGGCGGCGGTGGCGTTCTCCCGCCGGCCGCTGTTCGAGGCGACCCTGGCCGCCGGCCTCGGCTTTGCTGCGCTTGATATTGGGCGCAAGCTGCAAGCTGGCCCTGAGCAGACGCTTCTCGGCGTTAGCGCGCAGACGGCGTCGCTCTACGCCCTCTTCGTCGTCTTCGCCGCGTTTGCCGCGTATGACGCGGTGCGCTCTCCCAGCCACGACCGCGCCGACCGGCGCGTCAGCATGCGTCTGATGTTGCCAGGCGCGGCGCTGGGCGCTTCGCTGCTGGGCGTTGTATTGTGTAATCAGCCGCTGGCGCTGGCCGCGATGCTGGCCGGCCTGGGCGCTTGCGCCCTAGCGCTCGCGCTGCGCGAATGGCCGCGGCAGCTAACGTTCGTCAACGCCGGTTTCGGCGCCGTGGCGATCGGGCTGGCGATCACGATTTTCGCCTTGTCTGGAAAGGAAGGCGACGCTTTCGGCATCGCTGATTTCGAGGATTCTCTGGCGACCGGGCTTAAAAACGCATTCGGCCTTGGCAGCGGCGCCGAAGGCGGCCCGGCCTTGATCTGGCTGGTCGAAGCCGGCGTGATCGGCGCCTCAGCGCTTGCGCTTGCGAGCGCCATGTTGATCGCGCGCTTGGCCTTCAACGCCGACCGCCGCAAGCGCCCGAGCCGCGGACTGGCGCTGGCGCTTGGCGGCGTCGTCACCGTAGTGTTCACGGGCGCCGGCGCAGCCTCGCCAGGGCTGTTCGCAACCCTGGCGATCGTCATTGGCCTGGCCTCAACCTACGCTGACAGGTTACGGAAAAGCCACGAACAAGCCGCGCGGCCAGCCGGCGCGACCCAAGAGGCGCCCGCTACGGTGGATGAGCCCAGCACGGCCCTCCATACGGCCTAGGCCGCGCCTAGAATTCAGCAAAAACAGAACAACCCGGCGGGTCTTATCTCGCACCTGCAAAGACAGGCCTAAATCCCGCCCAGGACCCTGATCCGCCGACGCCAAGACTTGACCCTAAAGCCGCCTGATTTTGGGCCCGGCAATACTTTATTCACGGGTTGCAACAGACACTCGCTTACGGGACTTGCCATTTTGACTTCGCCTTATAGGCTAGGTGAATGGGAGGCTCCGTCGCCAATAAGGCGTAAACGACCGGGGTAAAGGCGCTTGGAACAGCCAAAGGTTCAACCCGCGGAGAGAAGGCAGCCGGCCGTACGCCGTCGCGCTTCTGCGCGCGCGCATGCCGCGCCAGCCTGGTCTCCGAAGCCAATCCGCGCATCTTCCCGCAAAATACCGCTGCGCTACGTGGTGATTGGCGTAACGATGTATTGCGCCATGGCCTGGACGATCGCGATTGTCGGCGTCAGCGCTGGCATGAACGCCTTGCAGAAAAAGCCTGAAAACTTCGCGGCCAGCCAAGTACTGAAGAGCCAGTAACTTATCGCGCTGCCGGCGCGGCGCTGGCGCGATCCAGCGCCTCCAGCAAGGCGAGGCGCGCTTCGGCGCCGAGCGCCGCATTCGACAGCGCATAAGCCGCCACCGCGCGTAGATAGCCGACCTTGTCGCCGCAATCATAGGAGCGCCCGCTATAGGCCAGGGCGTGGAAATCCTGCGTATCCATTAGCTTGGCCATGGAATCAGTAAGCTGGATTTCGCCGCCGGCGCCGGGATCCTGCGCTTCAAGCAGATCGAACACTTCCGGCTGCAGAATATAGCGCCCGGCGATGAACAGGTTGGACGGCGCAATCTCGCGGCGGGGCTTTTCGACCATGCCGCGCATTTTGATCAGCTTGCCGTCGCGGCCGCCCTCTTCCGGATCGATCACGCCGTAGAGTTCGGGGGTTTCGGTTTCTTCGACCGCTATGATGTTGCCGCCGACGCGCTCATAGGCGGTCATCATCTGGCGCAAGCACGAGGGCTCGGCTTGCATCAACATGTCCGGCAGCATAACGGCGAATGGCTCGGACCCAACCACGTCGCGCGCGCACCAGATCGCGTGGCCGAGACCCAGCGGCGCCTGCTGACGCACGAAGCTCATCGTACCGGCTTTGGGCTGCACCGACGCCAGTTCCGCCAGCAGCGCGGCCTTGTTTTTCCGGCGCAGCGAGTCCTCAAGCTCGTAGGCCACGTCGAAATAATCCTCGATCGCGCCCTTGTTGCGCCCGGTCACGAAAACGATGTGCTCGATCCCGGCGGAAAAGGCTTCATCGACGACGTATTGCAGCGCCGGCCGGTCGAATACCGGCAGCATCTCCTTGGGAATCGCCTTTGTCGCCGGCAGCACCCGGGTTCCGAACCCAGCAACCGGCAACACCGCCTTGCGCACGCGTCTGACCATGAATGCCCCTTGTGGCGCGGCTTTAGACTAGCGCCCGCAAGGGCTCTATAGACGCAGGGCCCCGGAAATGCCCAGCGCTGCGGCGCAATAGTTCAAGGTGTGGGCGCAGGCGTCGCAGGGCGCACCTGGCGGCCAATGGTTTGCAGCAGCAGATAAGCGTTCGTCACTTCGTCACGAACGGCCTGTTGCAAGGCCAAAGCGGCGTTGCGCTGGTTCTCGATCTGGGTAAGCACGTCCAATTCAGTGCGCAGCCCTTCCCGCCGCTCGACCTCCGCGCCATTGGCGGCGAAATTGGCCGCGTCGAGCTGGGCGCGCGTGGCTTCCACGCGCAGGCGCGAGGCTTCGAGCCGCGCCCACGCCTGGGTGGTCGCCTCGTCCAGCGCGCGGCCAGCATCGTCCAGATCGTAGCGCGCGCCGCGCTCGTTCGCCTTGGCGGCGCCAACGGCAAATTCATTACGCCCGAAGCTGAACAGCGGGATGGAAAGCCGCGCCGAGACACTGGAATCGTCGTTGTCGAAATTGTTGAAGCCGTCATCGCCGCGCCGGTTGGCGCCGGCCGACAGCGTCAGCGTCGGCAGATAGCTCGCGTAAGCCGATCTGACTTGCGCTTTGGCCCCCTTAACGCTGGCGGCCGCGGCCTGGATCGACGTTGAATTGTTCCGGCCAATCCTGAGCGCCTCCTCCAGGTTTGCCGGCAGCGCCGGCAGCGCTACGGGTTCAAGCGAACCGGGCATTTCGCCGACGCGGCGCAGATAGGTCGCGCGTTGGGCGGCAAGATCGGATTGCGCACTGGCCAGATCGGCGCGCGCCTGCGCGAGTTGCGCCTGGGCCTGATACACGTCGGTTCGGGTGGCGGCGCCGACTTCAAATCGCGTTTGCGCGGCATCGACCTGACGCTGCAGGCGCTCCACCGATTCACGGCGGATGCGCAGCGTTTCCTCGGTGTAGATTACGCCGGTATAGGCTGTGACGACCTGCTGGACGAGCGTATCTTCCTGGCCGCGCACGGTGGCTTCCGTGCGTTCATAATTGGCGCGGGCCTGGCTTACGGACGCATAGAGCCGCGCATCAAACACCGTGGCCGAAGCGCTGAGACTGCCCGATCCTGAATCCGTGGCGATGATTCCACTGCCAGCGCCGCCGCTGATGATATTGCCATTTTCATCAACAATGGCGCCGGACCCGCCCTCGCGCCAGGACCGGCTGAAGTTCACCGAGGCAGAAGTGTTGGGCAGCAGGTTGGCGCGGGCGCTGTTCAGGTTGGCGCGCGCGGCGTCCAGGTCAGTGCGGGCGCCCGCCAGCGAAGGATCGCTAGCGAGCGCCCGGCCGATCGCGTCGTCCAGGGTTTCTCCCAGTGCTCCTGTTGCGGGGGAGGCTAAGAAGGCGCTGAGAAGAAGGACTCTGCGAAAACTCAAGACTGCGGCCTTTCCGTAAGGTGGGTGGCGCTTGCACCCTGCCCTGGATCACGGGCGGCCACCCGGCCAAGTGCTTGCGCGCGACGGGAGATCACGTTCCTCGTTAAACCTGCTGCCCGTTACCTGGCTATGACGATGACGCGTCGCCATGTTGCAGCGTGTTTCAAGGCTGACGTCGCGGGGTAATTATTTCGTGTAATTTTGGTAAGATGATCGACTCCATGGCGGCAACCGTTACGCATCAGAATATATTAATAGTCGATGACGACCCCGAGTTGCGTCGCCTGATTGGCGAGTTTCTCGGCAAGCACGGCTTTGACGTATCCCTGGCGCCGGACGCTAAGGAGATGGATGTCATTCTGGAGCGCCAGCGCATCGATCTGATCGTGCTCGACCTCATGATGCCCGGCGAAGACGGTCTTTCAGTGTGCCGGCGTCTGGCCGCCACGCGCAAAATTCCGGTGGTGATGCTGAGCGCCGCCAGCGAGGAAACTGATCGTATCGTCGGCCTTGAAGTTGGCGCGGACGATTACGTGCGCAAGCCTTGCAGCCCGCGCGAATTGCTGGCGCGCATTCGCGCCGTTTTGCGCCGCGCCGCTGACCGCGTGGAGGCTCCGGAGGCTTCCGGCGAGCGCGACAATTACGAATTCGCCGGCTGGCGCCTGGACATGATGCGGCGCGAGCTGCGCTCTCCCGACGGCGTTCTGGTAAATCTGTCGAGCGGAGAGTTCGCGCTGCTGCGCGCTTTTCTGGAACATCCCCAGCGCGTGCTGACTCGCGATCAATTGCTCGACTACGCGCGCGGGCGGGACGCCTTCGCCTATGACCGCGCGATCGACGTACAAGTGTCGCGTCTGCGGCGCAAGCTGGAGGCGGCCTCGAGCGGGGGCGAACTGATCAAGACTGTGCGCAACGAGGGCTATGTGTTTGCGGCGCCGGTGCGCCGGCTATGATGCGCGTGATGAATCCGCTGAAGCGCCTAGGCGCCGTCTCGGGCCAACCCATCGCCCAGCAGGTGATGCTGCTGATCATCGCCGCGCTGATCATCGCCAATGTTGTAAACATCGCCATTCTCGTCGCCCAGCCGCCGCCGCAGCGTCAAATTTCCGATTTCCGGCAGGTTATCTCGCGTATCAAAACGGCGATGCCGCAACTCGAGCAGGGCGCCGGCCGGCGCGCGGTGCTGGAACGGATCAGCGACCGTTCGCTGCAGTTTACTCTGACGCAGGAGCTGCCACCGCGCGGCGGCGATGCGCTTTCCGACCTCATGGAGAAGCGCGCCGCGCACCTGTTGAGCCTTCCGCGCGAAGCAATTCGGGCCAACATGCTCAGCCGTAACACGCTTATCCAGGAATTGATCAAGGATACGGGCGTTAGCGACGAGGTGATAGATTCGCTTGGATTTGTGGGGCCAACGCAGATCGCGATCCAACTCACCAACGGCGATTGGGCGACGGCGCGCATGGGGCGTCAGCCGGAGCAGGACGTCTGGTTGCGCACCATATTTCTCGCGTTCATCGGCGCCACGCTGCTGCTGACACCGCTCGGTCTGCTGTTCGCGCGGCGGCTTGCCTCACCCATCGGTGAATTCGCAGTCGCCGCCGAACAATTGGGGCGCAACCCACACGCTGCGCTGATGGAAGAAAAAGGGCCGCGTGAATTGCGCGCCGCTGTGCGGGCGTTCAACACCATGCAAAAGCGGCTGCACAAATTCGTCGAGGGCCGCACGTTGATGCTCGCCGCGATATCGCACGATCTGCGCACGCCGCTGCAGCGCCTCCGCTTCCGGATCGACTCGCTGGACGACGCATCACGCACCGCGATGCTGGCCGACATAGAAGAGATGGAGGCGATGATCGGCTCAACCCTCACTTTCGCGTCCGACGAAGCCGCGCCAGCCGCGCGCGAGACTCTCGATCTCGGCGCGCTGGTTTCCAGCGTGTGCGACGAAGCAGCTGACGCGGGCGGCAGCGCTCAATGCGCGGAGACCGAGCGCGTGGTCGTACAGGGTGATCCCGTTCGCCTGAAACGCGCGCTGAGCAATCTGGTCTACAACGCGATGAAATATGCCGGCGGCGCGGAAGTGCGCGTGGGCCGGGAGGCCGGTGCGGCGGTGGTTGAGGTGGCCGATCGCGGGCCTGGCATCCCGGCGGACCGCCTGGAAGAGATGTTTCAGCCGTTCAGGAGACTGGAGCCCTCCCGCAGCCGGGCTACTGGCGGCGCCGGTCTGGGCCTTTCGATCGCGCGCACGATCGCCCGGGCCCATGGCGGCGACGTTACGCTCTCCCCGCGTTCAGGCGGCGGGCTGACCGCAAGGCTCGTTCTGCCAGCCTAGTCTAACAAGAGATTAATCTGGCGACGGAATGCGCGCTGCCCGCCGTTTGATACAAGACGCAACGCGAGCGCCAATCCCCGACATAATGGCGAAATCGCGCTGCTTTAAAGTTGTACGTGAGCAACAAGGTTCACGCGCCGTTGCGCGTTGCCTGACAACGCGGCGGAGATAACGAAGGTTGAGCATGGCTGAGAACGAAGGAACCACCGGGGCCGGCTGGAAATCGGCGCTTTCCCCCAAATGGTGGCTCGCGCCAAAGCGCCGCCGCCCTGTTCTGTTTGGCGGGGTCGTAGTTGTGGCCGCGCTGCTGGGGATTGCGTTCTTCCAACCCGAAAAGGCGCCGGAATACCGCACCGAAGCGGTCAGGCGCATGGACTTGACCAAATCGATTTCCGCATCCGGCACGCTGCAGGCGGTCGAAAGCGTGCAGATCGGTTCGCAGGTCTCCGGCGAGGTGAGGGAGGTCTACGTCGATTTCAACTCGCAGGTGAAGAAGGGCCAGTTGCTGGCCGTGATCGACACCGCGCAATTGGTCAGCCGCGTGCGCCAGAGCGAGGCTTCGCTGGCGTCCGCCCAGGCGACGCTGAAACAGGCGGAAGCCGATTTCCAGCGCCAGAAACGCCTCGCAGCGGCCGATCTCGTGGCGGACAAAGACGCGCAGGACGCCGACGCTGCGCGCGCCAAGGCGATCGCGGCCGTGCAACAGGCCAGCGCCGCGCTGCAAAGCGACCGCTCAAATCTCAGCTATGCGGAAATTCGTTCGCCGATTGACGGCATCGTGATCAATCGCACCGTCGATCCTGGCAACACTGTGGCGGCCAGCTTCGCGGCGCCCAACCTCTTCGTCGTGGCGAATGATCTATCGAAACTTGAAATTCGTATCCTGGTCGATGAGGCCGATATCGGCGTCGTGCGCGAAGGCCAGGCGGTGAAGTTCAGCGTCGACGCCTTCCCCGACGAAGCGTTCGACGGCGCGATCTCCCAGGTGCGCAAGCAGCCTGTCACCAGCGCCAATGTCGTCACTTATGAAGTGATGGCGCTGGCCAACAATCCAGGCAACCGTCTGCTCCCCGGCATGACGGCGAACGTCGATATCGTCACCGAGCAGCATAAAGACGTGCTCGCCTTGCCAATGACGGCCTTACGCTGGCGTCCGGCGGACGCCCCGGCGCTCCCGCCGGGTCAGGGCGGGCAACGTCAAGGCGGTGGTCCGGGCGGCGGGTTTGCCGGTGCAGGCCCCCCTCCCGGCGGTTTTGCCGGCGGCGGCGGCCAACGGCCAGGCGGCATGGGTCCAGGCGGCATGGGTGGCGGCCAACGTCAAGGCGGCATGGGCGGCATGGGCGGCCTCCCCGCCGAACTTATTGCGACGCAGCTTTCCCTCACCGACAAGCAGAAGACCCAGTTCCAGGCTATTTCCGAACAGGCCAACGCCGATCGCCGCGCTGCCTTCCAGACCGCGGGCGACGATCAGGCGCGCGCCGTAGCGATGCGCGCGTCGAACGACAAGATGTTCGATGAACTCGGCAAAATCCTCACCAAGGAACAACAGCCAAAACTCGCCGCCTTACGCGAGATGATGGCGGCGCGCGGCGGCCGCAATGGCGGCCCGCCCCGCATGGTCTATGTGCTGAAAGACAAGAAGCCTGTCCCGCTGGTCACGCGCACTGCGGCGGATGATGGGTCATGGGCCGAGATTGTCGGCGGCGAGGTGAAGCAGGGCGATCTCGTGATCACCGGCGGCGGCCCGCTGCCGAAGGGTCAGGCGGCGGCGCCGGCTGGCCAGCGTCAAGGCTTGCCGGGCGGCGGCTTCGGCGGACCAGGAGGCGGCTTCGGCGGACCGGGCGGCGGCTTCGGCGGACCAGGCGGCGGACCGCCTGGCGGTGGCTTTGGCGGCGGACGCGGATGACGCCGCCCGCCTCCGCGCCGCGTCTCGACATCGTCCGCGCCCGGCCGATGATCACGGCGCGCGACCTGAAGAAGATCTACAAGATGGGCGACAATGAAGTGCGCGCGCTGGACGGCGTCAGCTTCACTGTTCATCCCGGCGAATATGTTGCGGTGATCGGCCCTTCAGGTTCTGGCAAATCCACGCTGATGAACATACTCGGCGGACTCGATCGTCCCGATCATGGCTCCTACGTGTTCGAAGGCGAAGAAGTCGCGGAAATGGACGACGATGATCTGGCCTCGTTCCGCAACCGCAAGATCGGCTTCATCTTCCAGTCGTTCCAACTGCTGCCGCGCCTCGATGCGCGTCACAATGTGGAACTGCCGATGATCTACGCTGGCATTCCGCGCGCCGAGCGCATGGCGCGCGCGGACGCGATGCTTGAGCGTGTCGGCCTGGCCACGCGCGGTGATCACCGGCCGACGCAGCTTTCCGGCGGCCAGCAACAGCGTGTAGCCGTTGCCCGCGCGCTGGCGAGCCAACCCAGTCTTCTGCTCGCCGATGAGCCCACGGGGGCGCTGGATTCGAAAACCGGCGCGGAAGTGCTGGAGATGTTCGACGAACTGAACCGCAGTGGCGTGACGCTCGTTGTCGTCACGCACGATCACGGCGTGGCTGAGCGCGCCCAACGCGTCATCGAAATGCGAGACGGTAAAATCACGCGCGACGGAGCACCGACATGAGCCACGCCGAAGACCTGCTTGACCGCCCGCTTGCGCCCGCCCCGGCCGCAAAAAAATCGCCAACGCGTGAGGAGCAAGGCCTCGGCGTCATGCAATGGGGCGATCTGCTCGGCACCGCGATCGGCGCCATCAAGGCGCACCCGATGCGCTCCTCGCTCACCGCGCTCGGCGTGGTGATCGGCGTGGCTTCCGTGGTCGCGATGACGTCCATTGGCCTGGGCGCGCAGAAGCAGGTTGAATCGGCGATCAGCAATCTGGGCTCCAACCTGTTGATGGTCATGCCCAACGCCTTCCGCCAGGGTGGTGTCAACATGGGCGCGGGCACGCGTGTCTCGCTTACCGACCGGGATGCAGCCGCGCTGAAGGACGGCCTGCCGGACGCGCTTTCGGTATCAACCTCCGCCAACTCGCGTCAGCAATTGATCTGGGAAGGCAATAACTACAACAGCCAAATTCAAGGCACTGGTTCGGTCGATTTTCTTGAAACACGCGATTGGAAGATGAGCTCGGGCAGGTTCTTTGACGATCGCGAAATCCGCACCGGCGCGAAGGTCGCCGTCGTGGGCACCACGGTTGTGCGGGAATTGTTCGGCGGCGCCGATCCGATTGGCCAGCGCATACGCGCAGGCAACACGCCGCTAGAAATTGTCGGCGTTCTGGCGTCAAAGGGCCAGACCGGCATGCAGGACATGGACGATGTGGTGCTTGCACCGATCGATGTGGTTCGTTCGCGCATGAAAGGCCGCAACGCGGTCGTCGGCGCCGTGGACACGATCTATGTCAAAGGCTCCTCGTCGGAACAGCTCACCGCGCTGCAAAACAGCGCGACGCAGCTCCTGCGCGAGCGGCATAAGATCACCGATCCAAGTCAGGACGATTTCCGCATCCTCAACAGCGCTTCGCTGCTTGAGGCCGGTCAATCGACCACGCAGACCTTTACGCTGCTGCTTGGCGGCGTGGCGGCGGTTTCGCTGCTGGTCGGCGGCGTCGGCATCATGAACATCATGCTCGTAGCCGTGACCGAGCGTACGCGCGAGATTGGATTGCGCATGGCGCTGGGCGCGCGGCGCAAGGATATCCTGCGCCAGTTCGCCATCGAATCCACGGCGCTGGCCATGGCCGGCGGCCTTGTTGGACTGCTGATCGGGGTGTTGATCGCCTATGTGCTGTCGCTGGTCGGCGGCTGGCCAATGTCGGTCGCCGCGTGGGCGCCGCCAGTGGCCGTTGGCTTCTCGGCGGTGATCGGTATCGGCTTCGGCGCCTACCCCGCCTACCAGGCCGCCCAGCTCGATCCGATCGAAGCGCTCCGCCGGGATTAACGAAACGCGGCTTGCGCATTATACAAAAATTTGTATAATGCGGGTCGATGGCCAGAACGCCTCTGAAGCCGGTCGAGTTTCGGGCAAGCGCTCTAGGTGATCTGCGCGCGTTTCCAGAAGCCGCCCGCCGGGAAACTGGATTTCAGCTCGACCTGGTGCAGCGTGGCCGCGAGCCGGACGACTGGAAATCTATGCCGACGATTGGCGCGGGCGTTCAGGAAATCCGGATTCGCGACCAGGCTGGCGCATTCCGCGTCGTCTATGTCACCAAGTTTGGGGAAGCGATTTTCGTGCTGCATTGCTTTCAGAAGAAAACGCAACGCACCAGCAGCGCAGACATTGCAACGGCAAAGGCCCGCTATCGCGCGCTGGTGAAAGAACGAAAGGAGCAAGGACGATGACGACCCGAGCAAACCGCTTTGCATCCGTTTGGGACGCGATCGAGATCGTGCCGGGAGAGGCCGCAAACATGAAGCTGCGCGCGCGGTTGATGATCGCGCTTCGTGATCACATCGAGCGCGCCAAGCTCAGCCAAAGCGCCGCTGCCGAGTTGCTGGGCGTCACGCAGCCGAGAATCTCCGATCTGATGCGTGGAAAAATCGATCTATTCAGCCTTGATATGCTGGTGAACATGCTCGGCGCGGCGGGCCACGAGGTCGCCGTTACGATCAACGGGAAGAAAGCCGCCTGACCTGCCAAGAAACCACTAAGCCCGCGTTCTAGGCGCTTGCGCCAGGGGCGGCCAGTGCTCTATGACCGCCCTTCCCGCGCGCGTAGCTCAGCGGGAGAGCACTACCTTGACATGGTAGGGGTCACAGGTTCGATCCCTGTCGCGCGCACCAGCGGCCCAGGTGGGCGAGCGCCGCGCCAGCGCCAAACGCCACGACCGCGACTAACAGTGTTACCCGGCGAACCAGTGTGCCACGTAACTTGTCACGCTGGCGATCAGCGCGAGGAGATCAGATCATGGCAGCCGAACCCGTCCTTACGGCAACGCGCGAGCAATTGATCCACGCGCTCTATGAGGCCGCCGAGCTCGAGCACAATTTGATGTGCACCTACCTCTACGCCGCGTTCAGCCTGAAGGACGGCGAGGGTGAAGGCCTGAGCGCCGGTGAGGCCGAAGCGGTGAAGCGCTGGCGGCGCACGATCCTTGATGTTGCCATCGATGAGATGAGCCATCTGACGGCGGTGTGGAATATCACCGCCGCACTTGGTGGAAGCCCAGCGTTTGGCCGTGATAATTTTCCGCTCGATCCGGGCGGCCTGCCGGGCGGCGTCGTCGTGAAGCTCGCGCCGTTTAACATGGATGTGCTGCAGCACTTCATCCACCTCGAACGGCCTTCGGGCTCGGACGAACCTGATGGCCGCGGCTTCCAGCACTATTCGTTCAAGCGCGGCGCGCCGAAGCCGCGGCTGACGCCGATGGCCATCGACTACGAGACGGTCGGCCAATTTTATCACACGATGGAATTTGCGTTGAACCATATGGCCGAGAAACTCGGCGAAAAGAATTTGTTCTGCGGTGATCCCGGTCTGCAGCTTTCGCCCGCGGAGATCGATCTCAAGGGCGCCAAGCCCGTGCTGTGCCTGAAGACCGCGGTCGCGGCGTGCGCGGCCATCATCTCCGAAGGCGAAGGCGCGAGCGAAGAGAGCCCAAATTCCCACTATTGCCGCTTCCGGACGATCCGCGACGAATATCAGGCGCTTCTCAAGACCAACCCGAATTTCGCGCCCGCCCATCCAGCCGCGACCAATCCCGTGCTGCGGCGCCCGCCGATTGCCGGAGACCGGGTTTGGCTGGAGGATGATGCGGCCGCTGAAATCGTCGATGTCGCCAACGCGGCATATCAAACCATGCTGCGTTTGATTGCGTATTCCTATTCCGTGTACGGGCCAAGCGCAGAGAAAAGTCTCGCTGTCGATCTTGGCGTCGATCTTATGAAGGCGATAACGCCTCTCGCAGAGAGCGCCGCACGCCGGCCGGCCGGTCCGTCCTATCCAAACTGCAACGCGGGCGTGTCGTTCACGGCGCTGCGGGATTCAGCGCCGTTCCCGCAAGGCGCCAGCGCGCATCGGTTCTTTACCGAGCGCATGAGCGAGCTCGCAAAATACGCCGAACGCCTGGATCAAAGCGATGCACGCGTGGCGCGCGCGTCCGGTTTGATCAAGGCGCTGGCCGCGCGGGCGCAGCGATTTAATACGATGACGGCGGCGGCGCCGGTTGCAAGCGGCCTCGCGCCCTCGCCTGTCGCCAGGCCCGCGCCGCCGACAGTATTGGTTGATGGCGCCGAGGTGGTCGAAGGCGAGACGGTGCAGATTACTTTCAACGCCAAACTCTGCATCCATTCGCGCTTCTGCGTGACTGGCGCGCCGAAGGTGTTTCTCGCCAATGTGCAAGGCCCGTGGATTCATCCCGATGACATGGATGCGCAAGAGCTTATGGCTGTGTCCCGCGAATGCCCTTCTGGCGCGATCCAGTATCGCCGCAGGGATGGCGGACCGGAGGAGCACGCACCGCCGGTGAACCTGATCTCCGTGCGTGAAGCTGGGCCCTATGGATTTCGCGGCGATCTGAGCATCGACGGCAAGCCGTTTGGCTATCGCGCCACGTTGTGCCGCTGCGGCGCGTCGAAGAACAAGCCGTTCTGCGATGGCTCACATCACGACGTACATTTCAGCGCCAGCGGCGAACCGCCGACGGGCGGCAACACCGATATGCTCGCCATCCGCGATGGGCCGGTTGAAGTGTCGCCGCAACTCGACGGCCCGCTGATGGTGCGTGGCAATCTGGAGATCATCTCCGGCACCGGCCGCGTCGTTGCGCGTCAACAGGCGGCAAAACTCTGCCGCTGCGGGCATTCCAGCACCAAACCCTTCTGCGACGGCACGCATGCGCAGGTGGGCTTCAGGTCAGGCTAGCCTGGCGGACGAAAGACGCTCGCGCGCTTCGCCCGCCTTAGAACGCACTGATCCCCGTAATTGCTCGCCCCAGGATCAGCGCATGCACATCGTGCGCGCCCTCATACGTGTTCACCGTCTCTAGGTTTATCGCGTGGCGCATGACGTGATACTCGCCGGAGACGCCGTTGGCGCCGTGCATATCGCGGGCGGCGCGGGCGATCTCCAGCGCTTTGCCGGCGTTGTTGCGCTTGATCAGGCTAATCATTTCCGGCGCAGCGCGGCCTTCATCCAATAGCCGCCCGACGCGCAGACTGGCCTGCAGGCCGAGCGCGATTTCGGTTTCCATGTCGGCGAGTTTTTTCTGGAAGAGCTGATTGGCGGCGAGCGGCTTGCCGAATTGCTTGCGGTCGAGCCCGTAATTTCGCGCAGCGGCGAAGCAGAATTCCGCCGCCCCCATCGCGCCCCAGCTTATGCCGTAGCGCGCGCGGTTGAGGCAGCCGAATGGCCCCTTCAATCCTTGAACATTAGGCAGCAGCCCGTCTTCGCTTACGACAACGTCGTCCATCATCACCATGCCGGTCGTCGAGGCGCGCAGGGACAGTTTGCCTTCGATCTTCGGCGCCGAAAGCCCGCGCGCGCCTTTTTCCAGAATGAAGCCGCGTATGGCGCCGTCGTGCGCGTCGCTCTTTGCCCAGATCACGAACACATCGGCGAACGGCGCGTTGCTGATCCATGTTTTTGAGCCAGACAGCTTGTAGCCGTCAGCGGTTTTCACCGCGCGTGTGCGCATGGCGCCCGGATCGGAGCCGGCGTCAGGCTCGGTGAGCCCGAAGCAGCCGATCCATTCACCACTCGCGAGTTTTGGCAGATATTTGCGCTTCTGATCGTCAGACCCGTAGGCAAGGATCGGATAGATCACGAGGCTCGATTGCACGCTCATCATCGAGCGGTAGCCGGAATCCACGCGCTCAATCTCGCGCGCCACAAGGCCATAGGAAACGTAGGACGCACCCGCGCCGCCGAACGCTTCCGGCAGCGTCAGGCCGAGCAGTCCCAGCGCGCCCATTTCTTGAAAGATCGCAAGATCGGTAATCTCGCGATTGAACGCCTCGATGATGCGCGGGGCGAGTTTGTCTTGTGCGTAGCTGCGCGCGGAATCGCGGATCATCCGCTCTTCTTCCGACAATTGATGCTCCAGCCTGAACGGATCGTCCCAATTGAACTGCATCATCTTCATTCCGTCTCCGCCTGCCCGGTGCGGCGCCAAGGCAGCATCCATGGCCGGCCGTCCTTCTCTCCGCGCATCGCTGCTATATGATAGACGCTATCGAGCGCCGCATCGTCCAGAACCGCGGCCGGCGGACCGCTTGCCACGACGCCGCCACGGCTCATCAGTACGATCCGGTCCATGAACCGCGCGGCCAGCGCCAGATCGTGGATCACGGCCAGCACGCCAAATCCGCTGCGCGCGAGGCCGGCCAGAATCTCCATCACATGCATCTGGTGATAAGGATCAAGCGCCGTGATCGGCTCATCCACCAGCAGCAGCGGCGCCTCTACCGCCAGCGCGCGCGCTAGCAGAACACGCGTGCGTTCGCCGCCAGACAACACGGTGACGTCGCGATCGGCAATGGTTTGGCAGTCCACCAGCGCAAGCGCCCGGTCGACCGCCGCCTCACACGCCGCTCCTGGCGCGGCAAACCCGTTGCGGTGCGGAAAGCGGCCCAGCATGATCACATCGCGCACGCTTAATCGCCATTCGACAGCGCGGTCCTGCGGCAGAAACGCGACGCGCCTGGCCCGTTCGAGTGGCGCAAAACTCTCGAACGGCGCGCCATCGAGAAGCACCGTTCCGCCAACGCGCGGCTGCAGACCGAGGAGCGCGCGCAGCAGCGTCGATTTGCCGGCGCCGTTGGGACCGATCAGCCCGACAAGCTCACCCGCCGAAATTTCGAGCGATGCGTTGCTGACGATATGGCAGCCGCCGCCTTCTACCGTGATGCCGCGCGCTTCGAGCTTCATCGCTGATAGGCCCCGCGCACGCGCAGGATCATCGACAGGAAGAACGGCGCGCCGATCAGCGCCGTCACTACGCCCAGATGCAGCTCGGTATCAGTGGTCAGCAGCCGCACGCCGATATCCGAAGCGGTGAGCAGCACGGCGCCGCCGAGGCCGCTGACAAGCAGAAGCCGGCTTGGTTTGTGGCCCACGAACGGGCGCAGAATGTGCGGCACGACCAGGCCGACAAAGCCGATTACGCCCGACACGGCCGTCGCGGCGCCAACGCTCAACGCCACGCCGGCAATCACCATCATGCGCGTGCGCTTAATGTCTACGCCAAGGCTGGCGGCTGCTTCCTCGCCGAGGCTGAGCGCGTCCAGCGCAGGCGCCGAAGCGGCCAGCACGATCCAGCCGAGAACCATGAACGGCACGGCAAGCAGGACGTGATCCGTGCTGCGGTCAGTCACCGAACCCTGAATCCAGAATACGATCTCAAGCGCGGCATACGGGTTGGGAGACAGGTTGAGCTGGACCTGGATTAGCGCAAAGGCAAGGCTGGTGATCGCCGCGCCCGCCAGGATCAGCGACAGCATCCCGCTCCGCCCGGCCAGACCCTGCAGCACGATCGCACCCGCAAGACCGCCCGCGATCGCCATCAGCGGCAGGCTGAACGGAAACACAAGCGCGAGCCCGGAATAGAGCGCCAGCACCGCGCCCAGCGCGGACATCGCCGAAATGCCGATAACGCCAGCGTCAGCCAGCGGATTGCGCAGGAAGCCCTGTAGCATGGCGCCGGCCAGCCCGAGCGTGAAGCCGACAGCCACGGCCAGAATGGTGCGCGGCAGCCGGACCTCGCGCACTATCGTCCAGACCGTATCGGCCTGCCCCGAAGCCATAAGTTGCATCAAGGCCGGCAAGCCGAGGCCGGCGGGCCCGATCAGCATCGAGGCGGCCACCAGCAGCAGCGTCAGCGCGAACAAGGCGCCCGCAAGCACCGGATAAGGCAAAGGCGCCTTCACTTTGCGTCCGCGGCGCGCTTTTCCGCCAGCATCTGCACCGCTTTCAGCGATGAAGGCGCGGCGCATACCCAGAAGCGCTCTGGAATGGCGACCTGCTCGGTACGCGCCGCGAGCTTGCGCAAAGCGGGATGATTCAAATCCTGCGTGGCCATGGATGGCGGATTGGTGAAGGGTGTCAGTCTCGTCATCAGATCGGGCTTGGCGAGCAGAAGCCGTTCCATCGGCAGATTGCGATAGCCCTCAAACCCGATTGCTTCGCCAAGCGTGCGATAGCCCGCGGCGTTGGTTACTGCAGCCGGTAGTGTGTTCTTGCCTGGCATAAAATTATTGACGCCGATATTGGCGTAGACCGGCCGCGCGGGGCCAATGTTTTTCTGAATTTCCGCCAGACGCTGTTCAAACGCAGCGATCACCGTTTCGGCGCGCGCCGGATCGCCCACCAGCGCGCCCATCTGACGGATGTTACGCCGCATGTCATCGAAATTTTGTTCTGGAGCGAAATCGACGACGCGATAACGGAGCTTGCGCAACAGGGCGACAGCGGGCCGGGCCGCATAAGCGCCGGCGACCACGAGATCGGGCTGGTGCAGCAGCACTTGCTCGGCCAGGCCATAATTGATCGGAAACGACATCGCCAGCTTTTCCATCCCCGGCGGCGCGCCTTCAGGCCGCTGCGAAAGATAGCTGATCGAGGCGATGCGCTCGCGCGGCGCCAGCAGCAGCAGCAGCTCGTCCGTACACAGATTTAGCGAAACGATACGCTGCGGCGGCGCCGCGCGTGCGACCGAAGGCAGAAGCGCAATAGCCATGCCGATCGCGGCAAATACCACGCAGCGCCGGCCGGCGGTTCTTGTGTCTTTCCCTCGCCGTGTTGGATTGAGTGATCGCACGATGATCGCGCTGCCCCTTTGGCGCTAGCGCGTGCCGCTTTTGTGGTTGGCGGCAGCGTCACGAAGTTTGCCTAGAATGCGTTTGAATGCATTGACATCGGCTGGGGTAAGGCCACGGAGCAACTCGCTTTCGATCCTGAGCGCAGCCGGCGCCACTTGGGCGTAAAGCCGCTCCCCCGCCGCCGTAAGGGCCAACAGATGCGAGCGCTTATCGACGCCGTTTGGAACGCGCGCGGCAAGTTTTCGACTGACCAGCGCGCTAGCGGCGCGGCTGACGGTCATTTTGTCCATCGCGCTCCGTTCGACGATGGCCTGCTGCGACACTTTTGGCGTCTCTGCCAGAATGGCGATCAACCGCCATTCGGGAATACGCAAGCCAAACATGCTCTCGTATGTCTCCGCGATCAGCGAACTGACGATCTGAGCCGTTACATTCAGCTGATAGGGCAGGAAGTCATCTAGCCGCAGGGTCTTATTGGTCATGCTAGTCAGCAATAACGCGAAACCGTCATGCTTAGGAAGCGTTACGGTGCGTGATGGCTCCCATGCACCCCGCTGACAGGTTGATATTATCTCCGCGGGATGTGGACCTGACGCGGTCGCCGCTGCGGCCGAGCCTGACAGCACCTACCTATGTTCTGGGGGCATTCAACCCTGGCCTCACCAGGCTGGCCAATAGCAATCTGCTGATGATGGTGCGGGTGGCCGAAGCGCTCCGTGAGCCGATCACCGGCGATTGGATTCACGCCATCCGCTGGACGCCGGCCGGCTATGTGCTTGACGCCTATCCGCTGGAAGGCGTGAACACCAAGGATCCGCGCAAGTTTATGGTCACGCCGCATTATTCAAAAGTGATGGGTCTGACCTCGCTGTCCTGGCTTCTGCCGGTCGAGCTTTCCCCAGACGGAGAGGCCATCGTGGCCATGCATTACGACAAGGCGATCGCCCCCCAGGCGTCTTATCAGATGTACGGCGTCGAAGACGCCCGCATCAGCCGCATCGGCGGCCTCTACTACATGACCACGTGCTCGGTCAGCCCGGAGCGGCATTCGACCACCCTCTATATCTCCCAGAACGGGCTGGACTGGCGGCTGCAAGGCATCGTCCTCGACCATCAGAACAAGGACATGGTGCTGTTCGAGGGCATGGTCGGCGGCAAGTTCATGGCGCTGACGCGTCCGCTAGGCGACCTTTATTTCGCCTACCCGCCCGACAGCGCATTCCTACCCGGCCCCGCAATCCAGTTCGCCCAGTCGCCGGACGCTCTGCACTGGAAGCCGCTGGACGCGCCGGGGATAAGGCCGCGCAAAGGCACCGCCACGACCATGCGCATCGGCGGCGGAACGCCGCCAATCCGCACCGAAAAGGGCTGGCTGATCTTCTACCACGGTGTCGAGGTGCAGGGCGTCGTCGGGATCTACCGCACATTTTGGGCGCTGCTGGATGCGGACGATCCAGCGCACGTGCTGGCGCTGCACGACGACGAGGCGATCCTGGAGGCCAATCCGGCGCTGACAGCCCCCCTAGCCGATCTCATGTACCTGACGGACGTGGTGTTCACGACCGGGATCGCCGCGCATGAGGATAGCTTCATCCTCGCCTCCGGCGAAGCCGACCTCGCCTGCCGGATCACGGTGCTTCCGCTCAGCCTTTTCGGCTAAATCTTTCCCCGCTGTCGGGAGCGGCCATGATCGGCCGTCCTTGGGCCAAAGGAGAGTCCATGTTGTACGCCGTGCTCTGCTACAATTCCGAAGACGCCGTCTTCGCCTGGTCCAAGGAAGAGGATGACGCGGTTATGGCCCGGCTTAACGTCGTGCATCAGAAATGGCAGGCGACGGGCAAGCTGAAGCCATCCCTGCGCCTGCTGCCGACCACCGCCGCCACCACCCTGCGCAAGGCGGACGGCGCCGTGCTCGACGGCCCCTATGCCGAGACTAAAGAGCAATTGCTTGGTTTCTACATCATCGACGTGGACGATCTGGAGGAAGGGCTTTCCTTCGCCCGTGAATTGACCGGCGCTAATCCCGGCGGCGCGTACGAATTGCGGCCGATCATGCTCTATATTCCCGGCGCGCCGCTGGAAGAACGCACGCTCGAACGTGCCTGATCTAGGCGCTATCGACGCGGTGCTGACCGCCGCGCGGCCGCAAGCCGTGAGCGCGCTGCTGCGCTATTTCCGCGACCTCGACGCCGCGGAGGAAGCGTTTCAGGAAGCCTGCCTGCGCGCGCTGAAAAACTGGCCGCAGAATGGGCCGCCGCGCGATCCAACGGCATGGCTTATTCTGGTCGGCCGCAATAGCGGCGTCGATGCGGTGCGCAAGACAGCGAAGCTGACGGCGCTGCCGGACGATAACGTCCTCTCCGATCTGGATGACGCCGAAGCCGGCATGGCCGAGCGGCTGGACACCGCCGATTACCGCGATGACGTTCTGCGCCTGTTGTTCATCTGCTGCCACCCGGACCTGCCGGCGACGCAGCAGATCGCTTTGGCCCTGCGGATCGTCTCCGGCCTGTCCGTAAAGCAGATCGCGCGCGCCTTTCTGGTCAGCGAGGCGGCGATGGAACAGCGCATAACCCGCGCCAAGGCGCGCGTGGCGCAAGCCGGAACGCCGTTTGAAACGCCCACCGCCATCGAACGGACCGAGCGGCTCGCGGCGGTGGCGGCGATGATCTACCTCGTGTTCAACGAAGGCTATTCGGCCGGGCGCGATCCGGAGCGCGAGCAGCTCTGCGACGAAGCGATCCGCCTGGCGCGCCTGCTGCTGCGGCTGTTTCCGGCCGAACCGGAGATCATGGGCCTCACCGCGCTGCTGCTGCTGCAACACTCGCGCGCCGAGGCGCGGTTCGACCAGGACGGCGAATTGGTGCTGCTGGAAAACCAGAACCGCAGCCGCTGGCGCGGCAAGATGATCAACGAAGCGTTGGCGCTGATAGACAAGGCGATCCGGCATCGCCGGCGCGGGCCGTATCAGATTCAGGCGGCGATCGCGGCGCTGCACGCGCGCGCGGCGCGGGCGGAGGATACGGACTGGGCCGGCATAGATGCGCTCTATGGCGCATTGCAAGAAGAACAGCCCTCTGCGGTGGTGACGCTCAACCGCGCCGTCGCCGCTTCGAAGGTGCGCGGCGTGGAGGCAGCGCTGGCGATGGATAGGTTGATCCGGACCGTCCTCGGATCATGACAGGGAGGGCTTGATGCGATTTCTATCTTTATACACCGCCAAGCAAATGAGCGGCCCGCCCAGCGCCGAGCACATGGCGGCGATGGGCAAATTGATCGAGGAGATGATGAAGGACGGCACGCTGATCGAGACCGGCCCGCTCGCCCACGCCGAGACCGGCGGCTTCAAGGCCACCCAGACGAACGGCAAAATTGAGTTCGTCGAAGGCAAGCGCACGCAGCTTACCGGCGCCAGCGGCTACGCCATCCTTAACGCGCGATCAAAAGAGCACCTGCTGGAACTCTCGAAGAAGTTCCTGGCGATCGCCGGCGACGGTGAATCCGACATGATCCAGATCGCGGAAATGGGTCCGCCGCCACAAAGCTGACTTCGTTCCCGTTTCGATCACGCCGTTCACCATGGCGCGTGCAAGATTTCTGCATCGCGCACTCGCCTGAAATGAATCCAGCGTGAGCGAAACGAAGTTTCGCGCTATACGTTAGGCAGATGAGGCGGCGCGACAGACGCCGTCCTTTATGGTGTGGTTACCAAGGAAGTACCAATGGCCGCGCGTCCCTCATGGCAAGGGCATCTGAAGCTCTCGCTCGTCACCTGCCCGGTTGCGATGTTCAACGCGATCTCCCCCAAGGGCGAAGTGCGGTTCAATCTAATCAATCCGGACACCGGCAACCGCATCCGGATGCTGACCGTGGATTCCGGCACCGAAGAGCCCGTGGAGCGCAAGAGCCTGGTCAAGGGCTATGAGGTCTCCAAGGGCGAATACATCACCGTAACCCAGGAAGAGATCGATTCCGTGCGGCTGGAGAGCACGAAGACGATCGACATCGACAGTTTCGTCCCGGCCGAGGACATCGACCGCCTCTATTGGGAAAATCCGTATTACCTCGTGCCGGATGGCAAGATGGCCGCCGAGCCGTTTGCGGTGATCCGCGCGGCGATGGAGCATTCGGGCAAGGTGGCGCTCGGCCGGCTGGTGATGAGCCAGCGCGAGCGCCTCGTCGCGTTGGAGCCGCGCGATGGCGGCATCGTCGCCACCACGTTGCGCAGCCATGAAGAAGTGCGCGCGATGAAGGATTTCTTCGGCGACATTCCGAATGTGAAGCCGGACCGCGATATGATCGCGATCGCCGAAAAGATCATCGCCCAGAAGGCCGAGGAATTCGATCCCAGCCGCTTTGAGGACCACTATGAGGAAGCGCTGCGCGAACTCATCGCTCAGAAGCAAAAGGGCAAGAAGATCGTCCGCCCCGAAGCGCCCAAGGATACGAACGTCATCGATCTGATGGACGCGTTGAAGGCGAGCCTCAAAGGCGGCGGCGAACGGCGGCGCACTGCCCAGCCGAAAGCCACCACCAAGCGCGCCGCCGCGGCGCACCGCACAACCGGCGGCAAGCGGGCCAAGAAAACGTCCTAAAACGCCATGCCGAGCGGTCAGCTAAAAACTTACCGCTCGATGCGCGACTTCAAAAAAACCGCTGAACCAAGCGGCGCACACAAAGTAGCGCCGTCAAAGATTCTGCGCTTCGTAATCCAGAAACATGCGGCTACGCGCCTGCACTACGATTTCCGGCTCGAGATCGGGGATGTTTTCTGGTCATGGGCGGTGACGCGCGGCCCGTCGCTCGATCCTCATGAGAAACGCCTCGCAGTCGAGACCGAAGCGCACCCGCTCGATTACGGCGATTTCGAAGGCACCATCCCCAAGGGGCAGTATGGCGGCGGAACAGTCATGCTGTGGGATCGCGGGCATTGGGCGCCAGAGCCGGGCTTCGAACCGGAGAAATCAATAAAGAAAGGCGAGCTGAAATTCGTCGTCCACGGCGAGAAGATCAAAGGCGGCTTCGTGCTCGTGCGCATGAAACGGCGCGATCACGAAAAGCACGACAATTGGCTGCTGATCAAACACCGCGACCAATACGCCGCCGATGGCGAGGGCGTGCTGGAGAACGATAAATCCGTCGCTTCCGGCCGTACGATGAAAGAAATCGCGGAAGGCAAAGGTAAAAAACCAACGCCGTTCATGCTGAAGCGCCAGACGAAAGCCGATGCGGTCTGGCATTCCAACAAGACGCCGAGCGAACAGACATTGGTCGAGGCGTCGAAGGGCAAAGCGCTGAAGGCGCTGCCGGGCTTCATTCCGTTTGAATTATGCCGCACCGTCGATAAGCCGCCGAGCGGCGCTGGCTGGGGCCACGAGATCAAGCTCGACGGCTATCGCATGCAATTGCGCGTGGAGGACGGCAAGGCGCGCCTGTTCACGCGCACGGGGCTGGACTGGACCGAGAAATTCATCGCCGTCTCCGCTGCCGCCGCCAAACTCGGCGATTGCATCATCGACGGCGAACTATGCGCGCTCGATGATAAAGGCCACACCAATTTCTCGCTGCTGCAGGCGGCGATCTCCGATGGCAAAACCAGCGGCCTCGTCTTCTTCGTGTTCGACCTGCTCTGCGCGGGCAATGAAGATCTACGCACTCTCCCGCTCTCGGAACGCAAGGCGCGGCTCGTGGCGCTCGTAAAGCGCGCGCCGAAAACGATCCGCTATGTCAGCCACCTCACTTCAGCCGGTCCCGCCGTGTTCGAGGCGGCCTGCCAGATGGGCGTGGAGGGCATCGTGTCGAAAAAGCTCGACGCGCCCTATCGCAGCGGACGGCGCGAGACGTGGACGAAAGCCAAATGCCGCAACGGCCAGGAAGTGGTGATCGGCGGCTGGAGCGAGGAGCACGGACGCTTCCGCTCGCTGCTGGTCGGCGTGCAGGAAAACGGCGCGCTGCGTTATGCCGGGCGTGTGGGCACCGGCTTCAACGGCGATACCGCGCGCATGCTTTCGGCGGCGCTGAACAAAGTTGAAGCGGCTGTGTCTCCGTTTGCCGTGAACGCGCCGCCCAAGGCGCGCGGCGTGCATTGGGCCAAGCCCGAGCTGGTCGCAGAGATCGAGTTCGGCGATATCACCGCCGACGGCGCATTTCGCCACGCCGCGTTCAAGGGCTTGCGCGCGGATAAACCGGCAAAAGATGTCGTCGCCGAACGCCCGATCGCCGCCGCACGCGCGACAACGGTAAAATCCAACAAGCCCGAAACGATCCGCGGCATCGCCATTTCAAATCCGGCGAAGACGCTGTGGCCGGAAACGGACGAAACGCCTGCCTATCCCAAGATCGCGCTGGCGGAATATATCGACAGCGTCGCCGAATGGATGTTGCCGCATATCAAGGGCCGCCCGGCTTCGATCATTCGCGCGCCGGACGGGATCGACAAGGAATTGTTCTTCCAGCGTCACGCGATGAAAGGCTCCTCGCCGCACATCACGCTGACGCAGGTTGGCGGCGACAAACAGCCTTACGTTCAATTCGACACCCCCGAAGCGCTGATCGCCGCCGCGCAGATCGCCGCGATTGAAATTCACCCGTGGAATTGCCAGCCCGGCGCGCCCGAAACGCCAGGGCGGCTGGTGTTCGACCTCGATCCCGCGCCGGACCTGCCGTTCACACGTGTAATCGAAGCGGCGAAAGAAATGCGCGACCGGCTGACAGCGCTGGGGCTGGAAAGTTTTTGCAAGACTACCGGCGGCAAGGGCCTGCATGTGGTGACGCCATTCGCGAAATCGCGCGCCAAGCTGGAATGGCCGGAGGCGAAAGCCTTTGCGCTGGAAGTGTGCCGCCAGATGGCGGCCGATGCGCCGGACAAATTCCTGGTGACGATGGCCAAGAAGGACCGCGTCGGCCGCATCTTTCTGGATTATTTGCGCAACGATCGCACTTCGACGGCTGTCGCGCCGCTTTCAGCGCGCGCGCGTCCCGGCGCGCCCGTTTCCATGCCGCTGAACTGGAGCCAGGTGAAAACCGGCCTCGACCCTATGAAATACACCATCGCCGCCGCGCCCGCGCTCTTCCGCAAGACCAAGCCGTGGAGCGATTACGATGACGGCGCGCGCCCGTTCGCGCCGGCCGCGAAGAAGCTGCGCGGCAAGCGCTAGGCATTTCCGACTCGACAACCGTCAAGCGACACTTGACATTTTGCATAAACTCTCATAGCTTTTGCTTGAACGATGAAGATCGAAAGCATTAGCCACAAGGGTCTGCGCCGCTTCTTTGAAACCGGCAGCTCAAAAGCCCTCGTCGGCGATGTACGGCGTCTGCGCAGGATGCTCGCCTTTATCGACGCCGCGGAGACTTTGGAGGAATTGGCGACCCCGCCCAATTTCGCGCTGCACGAGCTGACCGGAAATCGCAGAGGCGTCTGGTCGATGACGGTTACTAGGAATTGGCGGCTCACCTTCCGCCTTGATGAGAACGACGCTCTCATCGATATGGATTTAGAGGACTATCATGGCGCTCAAGATGCATTACTCGTTGGCCGTCCACGTCGGTGAATGGCTGAAGACGGAAATCGTCGAGCCCGTCGGCGTGAGCGTCACCGACCTTGCTGAGCATTTCGGCGTGTCGCGTCAGGCCCTCAGCGCTTTGCTCAATGGCAACGCAAGCCTTTCTGCCGACATGGCGATCAGGTTCGAGAAGGCATTCGGCACGAAAGCAGACACTCTCATGCGCATGCAGGCCGCCTACGACCTCGCCCAAGCGCGCGCGCATGAAAAAAGCATCAAAGTTAAGCGGTTTGCAAAGGCCGCCTAGCGGTAGCTCTCCACCCGATGGAATACACGATCGCCACAGCGCCCGCGCTGTTCCGCAAAGACCAAGACGTGGAACGATTGCGATGACGGCGCGCGGCCATTTGCGCCGGCCGCGAAGAAGCTGCTCGCGAAACGCTAGATCGTTCGCGCATTAGAACCGCAATGTGCACCCATTGCTCGCGTCCCGCTTGTAGGAAAAGTAATAACCACCTTAAGCTGCACAACCTGTGCAAATTCTGATCACTGGCCCCATACTTTGACTACCTGATTCAGGGAGATGCCTAGCAGTTTACAGATGTGTTCCGCCGCGCTAAATACCGCGAGGTTGGTGCTGGGGGAAACGTGTTATGGCGAATCCGGCAGCTAGATGGGATCGGATTTGCCCCGCCGCTGAACGTGGCGAGTTCCGCAATCGCGCGCTTGGATGGCTGCTTGTCATCGGATTGTTTCTCGGCGGATGCTCACGCCCGTCGGCAGAAACTACCGTTTCAACCGCGATCGCAACACCCGCGCGTTACGCGCCGCTGGACGCCCTGCCCGATTGGACCGGGACATGGGGAGCCGATGGCCAGAAGACCATTTTTCCCGCCATGCTGGCATCTTCGGGCGCCGACGCAGGGGTCCCGCTGACAGCGCATTACAAAGCGCTCCGCGCCAAACAAACATTTGACGATAATGGCACGCCTGTCGGCAATAACATGGCGACGTGCCTGCCCAGCGGCATGCCGGGAATCATGCGCCATGGCGTCATGTTCGAGTTTCTGTATTCCCCTGGCCGCGTCACCGTGCTGCTCGAAGATGGCGAGGTGCGCCGTATCTATACTGACGGCCGCGGACATCCGCCGGCCGACGAACTTTATGTCAACTGGACCGGCCATTCCGTCGGGCATTGGGAAGGCAAGGTTCTGGTGGTCGATACAATCGGCATGATCCCGAAGGCTGAATTATTCAATCACGGCACGCTTCGCGTTACCCGCAATACGCATATCGTTGAACGCATGTGGCGCGAGAACGCCGATACATTCCGCATCGATACGACAATCACCGATCCGGAAATCTTCACCACGCCGTACAGCTATTCCAGCGTCTACAAGCCGAACAGTATTACCATGACCGACGCCGGATGCTTGGCCAACAATCGCGACACCGAAACCGAAATCGACCTTACCCCGCCTGATCTAAGACCTTAAGGAGGCGCACAATGCGCGCGCGCGCTTTCTTGACACCAGCGGCGGCGTTAACGGCGATGCTGTTCGCGGCAACGCCAGCCATGGCGCACCACTCCTTCTCCATGTTCGACGGCAAGCAGTGCCGCCAGATCAGCGGCGTGGTACGGATGTTCGAATGGACCTATCCGCACAGCTGGTTGTGGATTAACGCGGACGACAAGAAGGCAAAGGGCGGCGTTTCCGTTTGGGGTTTCGAGGGAGGCGCGCCCGGCGACCTAAACCGCATGGTCGGCTTCCAAAAATCCTGGATCAAACCCGGCGACAAGGTGACGGTTTGGTTCAACCCCATGCGCAACGGCAAAAACGGGGGCTTTGCATCCGTGTTGAAATTTGCGGACGGACGAACGCTCCAGATGCTTCCAAGCAAACCGTGCGCGGCCATGGCAAAGGGTGCCTAGCTCGCCAGAGCGCGCTGGCGCGGCCGCGAAATCAGCGATTCCGGCGCCAGCACGCCGCCCGCGGCGATGCTGATCTGCGGGAACACCGGCACGAGCTGGCCGCCGAAATGATCGGCATGCGCCCATTTCGGCGCCAGCGGCGCGATGTGAACATGCGGATTGAGTTTTCCAGCGGGCTTCGTATCGCGCGCCATGGCGTGCAGGAACGGCAGGCTGGCGCCGCCGCCGGCGAACACCACGTCTATATCGCGCATGTTGTGATGGGCGCTGATCCGCGCGACATTGCTGAGCGTGATGGCGTAGGCGTCGCGCACCTGCGCGATGGCGAGCTTGAAATCGTCCTGCTTCATCACGTCCTTGACGTTGAGCGAGATGATCTTGCGATCATAACGCACCGCGCACTTACCGGATTTGAACAACGCTTCCTTCAGCTCGCGCACCTGCGGCGACAGCGTTCGCCATAGCGCCAGCTGCGCGCTATCGCCCCGCACGTGCCGCGCGCGCGACAGCATCGCGTTCATCAGCACGCGGTCAATTACGTCGCCGGCGACATCGACGGTGCGCCGCGCGGGCACGATTTCCTCGATCAATTCCTCTGTGCGCAGGCGATAGCCGCCCATATCCGTTGTGCCGGCGCCGATATCGATCACCAGCATATGCCGCGCGGAAGGGGCGCGGTCGGCCAACCGGCAGGCCGCCACCGCAGCCGCCTCGAACACCACGCCATCCACCCGGCTCTGCAATTGCGCGGTTTGCGCGCGCATCAGCGTTTCAAGCGCGAGGTCGACGCTGAGGCCTGCTTCATCTTCAATATGCGGCCCGATGGCCTGGCAGACATAGCCAGCCTCATCCATGAGCCGCGGAATATAGCGATGGCGCTCCTCATCCTCGGCCCCGCCCCAGGCCGGATGCGTGTAACGCAGCCGCGCATGGGCAATGCCCGAGATCGCCGGATCGGCGCGATGGCCGCGCTCGATGCGCAACAACAGAAACGCGAAATACAACACCAGCAGATCGCGCAGCGTGAAGCGCCGCTGCGGATCGATGCGTCTGGGCGCCCGCGCTTCAAGCGCGCGCCCCAAATCACGCGCGGCCAGCAATGTTTTGAACGAGGAAAACGCCTGACGGTCTTTTGAAGGATCAATCGCCAGCGCGCGGCGCCACGCTTCGTCGCCAAAAAACACCCGCTGCTCATCGACAAAGAGAACCGAGCGCAGGATCAGCGGGCTGACCCGATCGCCGGCGGACAGAAGCAGCGGCCGGATGTGCGCCGCATCGGCGTAGCCGTCCTCGTTTTGCGCCAACGCTACGGCCTTGGACCAGGCTGTGCCGAAGTCGATGCAGATCGTGAGGCCGGCCGCGTTTGGCATTAAGCGTCCTTCCCCCGCTTCCGGCGCGCAGGCGCTTTGCCGGGCTTCGCCGCACCGCGCTTGAGCGCGACATCGGCTTTCACAATAACCGCGCCGCCATGTTGGGCGATCACGCCAGGCGCCACGATCCTTACCGGCGCGCCGCGCGGCGGCTCCACGCTAATTGCTGCATGATGGTGTGCGTCATATTTGGTTTCATCGCCGATCGCGCCTTGCAACTTCAAACCGCGCTGGTCCCCCGCCAGCGTCAATGATTGACCGACGAGCGAGCATTGATCGAGCAGCGCTTCTAGTTTTTCGGCGGCGCCGGCATTGGCGCGAATAGCTTTCGTGCGGCTGAGCGCGCGCAGACCCTGCTCCAGCACGGCGGTTTCGCGCCACCCGCGCGCGAGCGCGCCGTCGGCCAAACTCCAGCCGTGTTCAGCCAAAACACCCGCGAGAGAAGGCAGCGCCTCAGGCATAGTGCGCACGCCCCGAAGACTGCCTTGTGATGCTCATGCGCTCTCGCGCGGGACGCGGCACACGATTGAGGATGATGCCCGTTGGCAGCGGCAGGCCAAGTTTGCCGATTATGGCGCCAGCGCTTTCCACGGCGCCTGCGGACGTGCGCCCCCAATACACCACGAGCAGAACGCCATCCGCCGCGCGCGCGATCATGCGCGTGTCAACCGAGCTAAGCACGGGGGGGCAATCGAGGATGACGCAATCATAGTCGCGCTTGAGTTTTTCGATCAGATCAAAAAATTGCCGGCCGGCGAACAATTCGCGGAACAAGTGGCCGCGCGTCGCCGGCAGCACCGCGGTGTCGTGTTCGTCATCAATGTGAAGCGCGGCCTCCAGCGTGGCCTTGCCGGACACCGCCTCCCATACGCCCAATTCCGGCGTCAGGCCCAAACTATTCGTCAGCGTGCGCTGACGCAGATCGCAATCGACAACCACGATGCGTTCGCCATGTGCGGACATCGTGCGCGCAAGCCCCAGCGCCACAGTGGTGGCGCCTTCTTTCGGCGCCGCCGAAGCGACGGCGAGCACCTTCCCAGCGCCGCGATGTGAACGGCCCGCTACGTGATGAATCTTGCGGAAAGACTCGGCGACGCGCGAAGACGGCTTTTCGAGGATGTAGCCGAACACGCTCCGCCGGTCCGGCGGCAGAAGCCGAAAATCGGACCGCCCGAGATTTTCGATGGTGGCGATGCTGTGCGCGCCGATGCGGCGATGTATGTCTTCAGGCGAGCGTATCTTGGCGCGCATGCTGACACTGAGGCGCGCGACGCAATAGGCCAGAAGCAAACCAAGCGCCGCGAACGCCCAGATGCGTTGATCTGGCCAGAAAAAGACCGCGCCAATGACGACAGGCGCCACGACGACCGCAAGGATTGCGAATTCCAGGGCATACAGGCGCGATCGCGTACGCCGTCTGCGCTCAGCGCGCCTCGGCGTCCCTTCCCTGTTCAAACGCGGCGCTGTCATAAGCTTACCTTTGCCGGAGGGACCATAGCGGCGGCGCGTGACCGGGAAAAGCGCCCGCATCGTTCGCGCGATTTAGCCTTGAGCCCCGCGGCAAGCGCCATCGGCCAGGACCTGGTCCAGCGCCAGGGCGAGGCCAGCATCTGCTGCCCCGAAGCGCAAGCGCTGCATGCGGGCCCGGTCGGCGGCGCCGCGGCCAGCAAGAACGCAGGCTTCGCCAGCGACGCGGCGTTGGGTGGCCGCATCGAGTTCCATCCATGCGCGGCCAGCGGCCTCAAGGCGGCGATGGCCGAATATGTCCGAGGCGGCGTCAAGATCGTAAGACCGCGCCAGCGCCCCCGCGGCGGGCTTGCGCTCGCCAGCCAAGGCCAGAACCAGCGCAAGCCGCGCCTGGACGCTTCCATCGTTCGGCGCGAAGGCGGCGGCCTGCGTGGAGGCCTCAACCGACGCGTTCAATAGTTTTGACCGCGCCGCCTCGGAGGCGCTGAGCGCCTGGCGCAACAGCGCCTCGGCGCGCGCGCTCCATAGGCGCGGATCGTTCGGCGTAAATCCCAGGCCTGCATCGACATAGTCGAGCGCCTCGACGAGCGCTTTATCGCGCGCCGCACCCGCCTCAGCCTGCGTCGCCACGCGCAAGGCGTTGTCGGCGTAGACCGCTTCGTAGCCGCCCAGCAATGCGCCGCCCTTAGCCACGAGGATGGCTATCGCAAAAGCGAGCAGCGCCAGTGAAAGGCCGGCGCGCCAGAGCGCGCTAACGGACATAATAGGTTTGGTAGAGCTCGCTGTAATTGTCCGGACGGTCGTCGATCAGACGGGCCATCAGGCTGGAATTGACGCCCGCGAGCACCACGCCGCCAATATCGGCGCCATGTGCGCGCAATTGCTCGACCGCGCTGCGGACAGCCGAATGCCGCGTGCGCGCCCAGCGCACCACCAACAGCACCGAATCCGCCAGCGGGCTCAGCATGCGGGTATCAGCCAGAGGCAGAACCGGCGCGGTATCAAGGATCACGACCTCGTAACGGTTGCGCAATTCCTCGATCAGTTCGCGCATAGCAGTCGAGTTGAACAAATCGCGCGGCGTGAACTCAGCCTGCGCCAGTGGCAGAATATCAGCGCCCGAACCCACATCCTTCTGGATTACGTCTTCCAGGCGCGCGGTGCCGAACAGCAGTTCGGTCAGGCCATGTTCGACATCGAGGCCCAGCGCGTGCGTGGCGCTGCGGCGGCGAAGGTCGCAATCGACCACGATCGTCTTGGAGCCGGCGAGCGCGGATATCCGCGCCAGCGCGAGCGCCGTCGTGGTCTTGCCTTCATCTGGCAGCGCCGAGGTGACGGCCAGAACGCGCACGGGGCGATCGGGGCTGGAGAAGAACAGGCTGGCGCGCACGCCGCGCAGCGCTTCGCCAAAGGCCGAGAGCGGACGGCGCAGCACGTAGCTTTCCGGCGGCACCATTTCCATATCGACCATGCGCGTGCGCTTATCGAGATAAGGCAGAGCGCCAAGGCAGGTGAGGCGCAGGCGATCTTGCACATCCTGCGCGCTGCGCAGGCTTTGCTCGAAAAACTCAAGCAGCAAGGCCAGCAACGCGCCGAGCGCCAGGCCAAGAACCAGACCGATCGCCAGATTCAATTGCGTTTGCGGCGAAGACGGCTCCGTCGGTTGCGAAGCGCGCGAAACGATGCGCGCATCCGGCTGCTCGGCCCCGCCCTGTTCGGCGATCTGCTTGGATCGGCTGAGGAAGCCTTCATAGAGCGTCTTGCTGGCTTCGGCGTCGCGTTCGAGTTCGCGCAGCTTCACCGCGCCGACATTGTTGGCCGCCAGATCGGTCTGTTGCAGGCCAAGGCTGCCCGAGATCGAGCCGACTCGATTGCGTGCGATTTCGACTTCGTTGCGCAGCGAGGCGACGATCCGCGATACTTCCTGATCAATGCGCTTGGCGTTGTCGGCTTCTTCTTCGGCGACGCGCCGCATTTCAGGGTGCCGCGGGCCATACTTTGCCGTGATCTCCGCTCTGCGGCGGGCGATATCGGCTTGCTTCTCGCGCAGGTTGGCGATGACCACCGAGCCGAGGGCTTCGGCAGCCGTATCTGCGTTGTCGCCGCGGGCAAGCGCCGATTCGACGGAGCGCAGCCGCGCTTCACGCTCAGCCAGATCGGCTCTCGCGCCCACCATTTGCAGGTTGAGGTTCGAGATCGCCTGCTCGGTCAGCGTGGAGCCGGAAGCGCTCAACAGCCCGTTCTGGGCGCGGTAAACTTCGACCTGGCGTTCCTTGGCCTGCACTTCCTGGCGCAATACGTCGAGCCGGTTCGCCAGCCATTCGTTGGCGCGGGCGATCGTGTCGTATTTGTTTTCCAATTGGCTCGTCAGGTAAAGTTCGGCGAACGAATTGGCGATCTGCGCGGCCTTGGCCGGCGATTCCGACGTGACCGATATTTGCAGAATGTAAGTCAGCCCCACGCGCCTTACGTCGCGGCGCTTCATGAGCCTGTTGATCACCTGCTCGCGCGCGGCGCTTCGATTGCGGGCTTTTTCCAGCGCCGACGGCGCGGGCGACAGTCTCAGCATATCAGAGATGCGGCCGAAAATGCCGGCGTTGGCGGGCGGATTGAATTCGGGATCATCGATCAGGTTGAGATTATCGACAACGCGGGCGATGAGCGTGCGCGACGACAATATCTGCGTTTCGGTATCGACAGCGCCCGCATCGGGCGCCGCGCCGGTCACTGCCGTCTCGATACTGCCGAGCATGTTCTGGCGCTGCAGATCGAGCTGCACGTCGGCCGTGGCCGTGTACATCTTCGTTGCCGACGCCGTGATGAACGCGACAGCCAGGAACACTAAAGCGGCGGTCAGCATCACAACCCACAGACGGCGGCGGAACATGTCCACCATCCGGGTCATTTCGCTTTCGCCCGGCGTGCTTTCCTTTACGGCAGCAGAAAAAATATCGAACTGCCGAGTGCCTGTGTCACCCATTTCCCTGTCTCCTCGGAGCATTTTGCTCCGGTCTCGGTCCTGAACTTAAGCTGTTTTACAGCTTAAGAGTTAGCGATATCAGGAACCTATTGATATTGTAGTCACGGTCGCGCTGCAGACCTTCTGACTTAAAGTCCGTGTAGTAATAGTGAGCGCCGAGCGTGGCGTAACGGTTAAGCAGATAGCGCGCGCCCAGATCTCCTTGAAACACATCGTCCGACCGATCGATGCCTTCGTACTCGTCGCTCCCCCCGCCAACACCAGCGGTTAGCAGAACGTTGCGCAACAATTCGTGATCAACACGCGCTTCAGCGCGCGTCGCGATCTTGCCGGCCGCAGCCACGAAATCGAGGCCGGTTTCCTCGACCGCGCGCCTGGCGGACAGCTTGATCGTGGTGAGGCGCGTGATGAAATATTCGAGGTTGCCGTTCACCGCCAAACCATCGACCGAAAGATTGGTGTTATCCCATTCTTCGCTCAGATAACCGACGATCAGTTCGCCGCGTATCAGGTTGGTCAGATCGGCGTTGGCGCCGGCCTGAATCGAGTATCCGGTGGAATCGCGATCGACCAGAGAACCGGGCGGCGGCAGATCGTATTCGTTCTGGCTGGTCTGGCCTTGGAGCACGAGCGCCGCTGACGGGGTGAGGGCGTATTCCAGCCGCACCGTCTGAAGCGCTTCGGAGTGATCGCGGTATTGCTGCGAGATGATAGCGCCCGCGGCGTTGAAAACGTTATCGTAATCGTAGTCAGTGATTTCGGCGCGTCCCGAAACGCGGAGGCGATTGAACGTGTAGAGGCCGTAGCCGTACACGTTTTGCATGTCGAACTCGACCGGCTTGGTTGCTGCGCCGGGCTGATCCGGGCTGGTGCGCGGCTCAAAGCCCTGGAAGTAAGAACCGCCAGCGCCGAGGTTTGCGTCGCGCCCGACATCCAGCCGGAAATCGCCGCTCGCGTTCAAATTTGTGTAATCTTCGTTCTCGAAATCCTGATAAAGTCCGCTCGTGGAATCGGCGTGAAGCCGGAGCGCGTGGCGCGACCAATCCGATGCGAGGGAAACCGCCGGCGACACGGTGAAGATTATATCTTCCTGGGCGGCCGTTTGGGTTGCAAAGACGTTGTCGTTGGTTTCGGCGCCGAGCGTCAGCGTCGGCAAAAGCTCGAATGAGCCAAGGCGGATGCCAAGCGGATCATATTCCGGGCGCGGGCGCTCGGTTACTGATTCATTCTTACCGCGATTGATCGGCGCTTGCGCGTTGGCGGCCTGCGCGACCGAAACGAAGGCCGTGGCGGCCAGTAGAATGACTCTCATATGGTATCCCAGCTTTCCCGTTGTACCGGGCCAAAACGACGGCCCGGCGTCCCCAAACAGCACTGTTCGCAACCTCGAAGCGTTCATCATCGGCTAGCTAGCGATAATGGCGCCAGCGCCCTTAATGCCGCGTGTTACTTGCAGAACACTTAACCACGAACACCTTCCCACCACCATGCAGACGCCAACAGGCGCGTGCCTATGCGCGCCGTAACGCCCTCGTTTTGGCGGCCTCCCCGGTCCCGCCCGTCGCCAGAAAGCGAACCGACTCCGCTTCAAGGATCACCGCCGAGAGTCGGCCAGTGGCGTAAGCGCCGGTATCAAGCGCAATTCGCCCGCCCTGTTTGACGGCGACCGGCACGGGAGAATGGCCGTGGACAACGACATAGGGCCAGCGTCCGCGGCTGCGCAAAAACGGCTCGCGGATCTCCAGCATATCTTCTTCGGTTTGTCGCGCGAGTGGCCGGCCGGGCCGTAACCCGGCATGGACAAACAGATAATCGCCAAGTCTAACAAAGGCTTCCAGATCTTCGAGGAAGCGAAGGTGGGCCGGAGGCAGGGCCGTTGCAAGCGCCCTGGACAAGCGGACCAAGTCCTCCGGACTGGGCGAACGGGGGACGCCGCTGACGCCGTAGGAATAAAGGGTCTCGGTCCCGCCCAGCCCCAGCCACCGGGCGCCTGTCTCTGGGCTGGTCAGGAAGCTGAGCATCGCGGCCTCGTGATTGCCGCGCAGAAAGCGCAGGCCGAACCGGGCCGGCGATAACGACAAGATTAGGTCAATGACCTGACGCGAATGAACGCCGCGATCGACATAATCGCCCAAAAATAAAACTGTCGGACGACCGGGGCGGTGGCGCTCCTCCTCCTCGATCTGTTTGAGCAACTCGGCCAACAGATCGGCCCGGCCATGAATGTCGCCGATAGCGTAAATGCGCTGTCCTGCCGGCGCGCACTTTGGCCGTCGCCGCAGCGGCCAAAATGGCGCTTTCGCTTGTCGTGGATCGTTGGCCGGCTCGGGAAGCGTCTTGTGCTGCGAGGGGGTGGTGCGATTAACTGAAAGCGTGCCGGCGGTGATAACGGACAAGGCGCCCCTCACGGTTCTTTTTTAGATACACTGCGCACATAGCAAGAACCGCGCCCGCCTCGATCTAAGGGCTCAATGAGCCTGCTAACAAAGGCGCTTGAAGGCAGGCGCGGGCGCCTCAAAAAGAGCGCTGTAATCCGTGCTGACCTATCGCGCTGTTGGATTGAAATTCGCCAGGTGGGCGAGTTCTGTTTATCTGTTGACACTTAGCCAAGGCCGCCCAGCGCGAAGACGCTAAAATCTTTTCAAATCAAGCTGAAATGGCGTGGCCCGCCGCTTGCATAGATTTTCAGCGCAGTAGTAAATCATTGCTTAACGCGCTTGGAGACTCTTCCCTATGGTAACCCAAACGGCCATCGCCGATCGCGAGTACGCAATCGGCGCTGGAAGCGGCGCAGCGGCCACGATTTCGGTGGATCGCCGGCTTGCGCGCGCTCATGCCGTTACTGACCCACAGGTTGTAATCAGCGCCAAGCGCGCCAATGCGCTGCCAAAGCGGGCTATGGACCTGGTGATCGCCGTTCTGGCGTTAATCTTCCTTTCTCCTATATTACTCACAGCCGCCCTGCTGGTGAAGCTGAACGATGGCGGCCCGGTGTTCTTTGGCCACCGCCGCGCCGGCCGTCACGGCCGTCAGTTCCAATGCTGGAAGTTCCGCTCGATGGCGGTTAACGCCGACGAAATCTTGCGCCGCCATTTCAAGGAATATCCCGAAGCGCTGGTTGAGTGGCGGGCAACGCAAAAGCTGCGGGACGATCCTCGCGTCACCCGGATTGGCTGGTTCCTGCGCGCTACAAGCATCGACGAGCTGCCACAATTGTTCAACGTGCTGCTCGGCGAGATGAGCATTGTCGGCCCCCGCCCGGTACCGCGCGCTGAGCTGAACGAGCGCTATGGCAAAGATCGCCGCTATTATCTGCTGGTCCGCCCTGGGATCACCGGCCTGTGGCAGGTCAGCGGCCGCTCCAACACCACATATCAGCGCCGCGTCGCGCTTGACCGTGAATACGCGACGGGCTGGACGCTGGCCAAGGATGTCCAGATCATCCTGAAGACCATTCCGGCGGTCTTGAAGTCAGAAGGCGCGCGATAAGCGAATCCGCCAGATCTTAGACAAACGCCGGCCCTGGGGCCGGCGTTTTGTTTTTGCCATTTACCTATCGCCCAGCGCGGGAACCTGGCGCGCGACTTGCACGCGTTGATCCTATTTACTGGAGATTAGCATGCGCGCTCCGCTCGCAGTGATCGCAGCCCTATCCATCGTCATCGCCCCCGCCACCGCAGCGGCGCAAGCCGGCCAGGGCGGCGCGTCCGAGCAGGAACTGGTTGTCGTCGGTGAAGAAGCGCAAGCGTCGTGGCGGGCCATGATGACCCTCCGCGTCGGCGAAGACGGCTGCTACGACACCGATGGCGGCTTGCCCGAAGCCCAAGAAGATGGCCGGCGCCTCAAAGTTTGGGGCTGCAACGGCACCTCAGCGCAATCGTTCCTGCTCGAAAACGGCGTTCTTTACGCCGGCTACGACAAGACGGCGCAGGTCGTGCCTGACATCAAGCCGGACTGGACGGGCTGTCACGAGCGCACGCTGCGCTCACAGGTCCGCTTCTATCGCTTTTCCACTTGCACCGGCACGGCGCACGCAACTGGCGTTGAAGCCAATCTGTATGATCCGGCCAACGCCATCCTGCGCAGCCACACGCCGGCTGGAGAAGACGTCCTTACCGAGGGCCGCCCCCTTCTCGTCGCACCTATCACGGACAAAAGCCCGGCGCGCGCCGTCTGGGAATTTCTGCCGAAGCGCCAATTGATCCGCGCCATTGGCGCCAATCTCTGCATCACGCCGCCGCCGGGAGACAGCACACTGGGCGCGCCGCTTGTGCTCGATAACTGCGATAACCCGATGGTGGGCGAAGCCGGACGGCCCGGCGACAATGACGGCCGGGCGCGTATCAGCTTCCGCGCGCGCAGCGCGCAAGGCGGCCAGTTTTGGTAGGCGCCGAGGCGTGAGCCAGGGCGTCACGGATTTGAAGCGCTGCGCTTGCACCAGGTCGGGCCATTTTTCCGTGCAGGCCAGGCTCGAAAATTAAATCGTAAGCGGGCATTAACAAACGGCGGCAGAAGCGCAGCATCAGTCTTGCATGGGAAGTTGCATGCCATTTGACACACCTGAGCGGATGCAGCCGCTGAAAATCTTCCTGCACGATTACGCCGGCCATCCCTTCCAGGCCGGGCTGTCGCGGGCGCTGGCCGCGCGCGGCCATGCCGTCACGCACGCCTTCTTCGCCGGCGATCCTGGCCCTAAGGGCGATCTGCAGCGCAAGCCAGCCGATTCCGCAACGCTGAGCTTTGCGCCGATCGATATTAACGTGCCCTATACGAAGACCAATTTCATCCGCCGGCGCTTCCTTGATTTGCGCTACGGAAAGGCCGCTGCGGCCGAAATCGAGCGCCAAAAGCCTGATATTGTGTTCAGCGGCAACACGCCGACCGAAGCGCAGGAAGCGATTGTGCGCGCCTGCCAGCGCATCGGCGCCAAATTCATCTTCTGGTGCCAGGACTATTACTCGGTCGCGGTTTCAAAGCTGCTGACCAAAAAGCTCGGCCTGCTCGGCTCGGCGATCGGCAGCTATTACACGGCTCTGGAACGGCGCCAGATGCGCGCGTCCGAAGCCATCATTCTAATCACCAGCGATTTTGCCCCACTCGCCCGCTCCTGGGGCATAGCGGCCGAGCGGCTGCACGTTGTCCCGAACTGGGGCCCGATCGACAGCATACCCGTCCTGAGCAAGGACAACGCTTGGGCCCGGGAACACGATCTCGCTGATAAGATGGTTTTTCTTTATTCAGGAACGATCGGCTTCAAGCACAATCCGGAACTGCTTGTGGCGCTGGCTGAGAAATACAGGGCCAATCCCAAGGTGCGGGTGGTGGTGACCGCCGGCGGCGTAGCGCACAAACACCTGGAAACGCGCAAGCAGGAGCTGAAGCTCGATAACCTATTGCTCCTGGGCCTGCAGCCGTTTGACCGCTTCGCTGAAGTATTGGCGACCGGCGACGTGCTGACGGCCGTGATTGAGCATGATGCGGGCGCGTTCTCCGTGCCGTCCAAAATGCTTTCCTATCTGTGCGCAGCGCGGCCCATCCTGCTTGCGGCGCCGGCGGAAAACCTCGCGGCCAAGATTATGCTGCAGATCAATGCAGGCGCCGTCGTGGATCCGTCCGATCAAGCCGGCTTCGTCGCCGCCGCGGATTTGATCGCTGATGGTGAACGGCGCGAAACCATGGCCGCCGCCGCGCGCGCTTACGCTGAAGAGAATTTTGACATATCGCGTGTTACAGACCGCATGGAAGCAATCTTCGCCAAGACTATCCTCTCTGGCGCAAAACCTGCAATTTAGGGCCGTAGGCGCGGCTTTAACCCGATTTGGTTCACTAGGAGAATGTAATGCGCACGGCGTTGGTGTGTGGGGCTGGCGGTTTCATTGGCGGCCATCTGGTAAAGCGCCTGAAGCGGGAAGGCTTTTGGGTGCGGGGCGTTGACCTCAAGCACCATGAATATTCCGAGACAGAGGCAGACGATTTCCTGGTCGGTGATTTGCGCGACCAATACCTGGTGCGCAACGTGATCGATCGCCGTTTCGACGAAGTCTACCAGCTCGCCGCTGATATGGGCGGCGCCGGCTATATCTTCACCGGCGATAACGACGCCCAGATCATGCACAATTCGGCGACGATCAATTTGAACGTCCTCGACGCGGCGCATAAGCGCAACATCAAGCGCATCTTCTATTCTTCGTCGGCATGCATGTACCCGGCGTACAATCAGGAAGATCCGGACAATCCCAATTGCGCCGAGGGCAGCGCCTACCCGGCCGCGCCCGATAGCGAATATGGCTGGGAGAAATTGTTCTCCGAGCGCCTCTACCTGACCTACGGCCGCAATTACGGCATGGATACGCGCGTCGCGCGCTACCACAACATTTTCGGCCCCGAAGGCACGTGGGATGGCGGCAAGGAAAAAGCCCCGGCCGCCATGTGCCGCAAGATCGCCCGCGCCGCCAATGACGGATCAATCGAGATCTGGGGCGACGGCAAGCAGACGCGCTCGTTCCTGTATGTCGATGAATGCGTTGAAGGCACCACGCGCCTGCTGCGTTCGGACGTGAAAGTGCCGGTCAACATCGGCTCCGAAGAGATGGTCACGATCAACCAGCTCGCCGCCATCGTTGCAGACATCGCGGGCAAGACGATCGAGCTCAACCACATTCCGGGCCCGACCGGCGTGCGCGGCCGCAACTCGGATAACCGCCTGATCCGGGAATTGCTGCAATGGGCGCCGAGCCAAAGCCTGAAGGCCGGCCTTGAGCCAACCTACGAATGGATCGATCGGCAAGTCAGGCGCAACGCCGCTTGATCGAAGCGTGAACACAAGGCAAAGCGCCGGCGCGTTGAGCGCGCGCTTTGTTGTTGGTGCTTAATGCGAGTTTTATGGATCAGGCGCGGCGCCTCTAGCGCGGATGCTGGCGACAGCATCTACGACGACAAGCTCCAGCGCGCGCTGGCCGATCGCTTTGCGATCACCAATCTTACGCTGACGCGCAATAGGCGCATGCGCCAGTTGGCGCATGCCGGATTGTCGCTCAGTCTGCCAGAACAATTCGGCTCGGGAACGCCGGACGATGAAGGCCGCGTTCGCGCCCAGTTGCCGGCGCATGACGTCGCGATCTTCTCACACGAGCATCTCGACCGCTTTGCCGGCGTCATGCGACCGCACAGCACGATCCCGTTTATCACGTTGCGCCATAACGTAACGAGCGATTTGATGGCTTCCGTGCTCAGCGCGAACGCCGTGCTGGCTAGCCTGTACCGCACGATGGCCAATATGCAGGAGCGCGCGGCGCTGCGCGGCCCGCTCTATCAGGCTGTCACCGCAATCTCGGCGCGTGATCTGAAACTGCTTACCGCGCTGTCAGGACGGAACGACGTTGCGCTTGTTATGCCCGGCGCGCCGCCTGCGCCGCCGCTGGCGCCAGATGCGGCGCTGCGCCGCGAGCTTGTTGTGTCTGGAACCTATGATTGGTTCCCCAAGGCCCGCGACATCCGCCGCTTTGTCGAAGAATACGCGGCCGCGCCGGCGCCAGACACGAATCTGTATTTAGGCGCAGGCGTTCCGGAAGAATTGCGCGCCAAACTCGGCGGCGGCGGCGAACAATCGCTGGACTACGCCGCCGCGATCCGCTTCGGCATGATAACAGATCGTTTCACCGCCGGCCACAAGTTGAAGACTGCCGCCTACCTGATGAACAATTGCGCGGTGATCTCGTTCGCCCGGGTCAGCGATGACTTCGCAGGTTTCCCGCACGCCAAGCGCTGGATATTCGAGATCCAGGACGTGGCGGAGATCGGCCCGGTCATGGATCAGATGATCAGCCGGCCGGGCGCGGAAGCGCGGGCCGAGCTTGGCGCATTCAAGAACGAAATCGCCGCCACGCTGAACTGGAAGGTCCAGGCCCAAGCGCTGGCGAGCGCCATAGACAGGGCGCTTCTTAAGCGAGATGCAAGGCTAAGCGTGTAGTCTAGACGAGGCTCTCGTAGAACCGAGCGCGCAAAAGGCAACGAACGGTTAATGCAAACAGCCGCCGCCCCCCCTTACCAGGACGCGCCGCCACAAAAGTCCGTGGCGCGCGATGCGGGCGTTTTCGCGCGCTTCAAACTGCAGATCCTTGGCGCGGTGTTCCTGCAGCGCATCGGTCTGAACGCCGCAATCGGCGGACAGAGCTTCCCGCTTCCGGTCACCATGTTCCTCACCCCGCTCGTGGTTTTTTGGAACCTGTTTACGGGCGCCGGGACGATCGCGCGCAATCGCCTTACGCTTTACCTGGGTTTTATCGTCGCGATCACGATCAGCACGATCGCCGCCGACGGCGGCTCGATATTCTCGTTGTTCCTGGTCGCTGGCATCTACGCGATGTTTGTGTTTCCGGTCGCGCTCGATGAGCCAGGCTACAAGCGCTTTTTCCGGCTGCTCGCCAACACCGCGACGATCATCTGCGTGCTGGGCTCGCTACAATACGCCATTCAGTATGTCTGGTCGCCCAATTGGCTTTTCAGCTGGCGCCAGGTCGTGCCGCCGCAAATCCTGATCGAGTTCAATACGCTGAACATGATCCAATGGCCAAATACGATCTACAAGGCCAACGGCTTTTTTCTCATGGAGGCGTCCTATCAGTCGCAAATGGCGGCGCGGGCGCTGCTGATTTCGATCTTCATCCTGAGGGATTTCCGCTACCTGCCGGCGCTCGGCCTCGGCCTTGTCACCGCTTATTCAGGCACCGGCATTGTGTTGTTCCTGATCTTTGGCGCCCTGCCGCTGCTGATCGTGATGATGCGCAACAGCAAGCTCAAGATGTTCGCGCCGGTCGGCCTCCTGCTTGCGCCGCTGGTTGTTCTGCTGCTGTGGGACCAGCTCAATCTAAGCCTGTTTATTGATCGCCTGGGAGAATTCACCAACCCCCGGTCGAGCGGTTACGCGCGCTTCGTCACCAGCCAGATGATGTTCAAGATGTTCAGCGAGTCGGACTTCGTTACCTTGCTGTTCGGCGCGGGACCGGGCGCAACCGATGGCTATCTTGCAGGCGTCAAAACGGCCGGCGAATCTTTCGCCTCGACGTGGATCAAGCTCATCCTTGACTATGGCCTGATTGGCTTCGCGACCTTCCTGGCGTTTTTCTATACCTGCATGAAGGAGACGCTGCGTTCGCATTGGCTGGCGGTTGCGTTCTCGTTCCACTTCTTCGTGCTGGATGGCGGGTTCGCGGTGCCGCAGCAGGCGTTTATGTCGCTGCTGCTCGGCGGCTTCGTCGTCCTTCGGGCGGCAAATTCGTCACAGCCGCAGAGCTGGGCGCCAGCGCCTGGCCCCCGGCGCGCGCCCGCCGGCCCTCAGGCCGGGATGCGGACGTAGATCAGGTTCTCGCCGGAAAGCAGGACTTCAAACGGGCGCGCCGCCATCGCGACTTGCATGGTGCGGCTTGAGCCCTGGCCCGGCAGCATCCAGTCATGCGGCTCGATGATTACGACGTCGACCGTATCAAGCCAGTCGAGATTGGCTGAGAACAGATCCGCTTCGAACCCTTCGATATCGATCTTGACGATGAAGGCCTGCGCATCCGGCACGCTTGCGATCAGGTCGCAGATCGTCACCAGATCAACCGTGCCCGCTTCCTGTCGCTTGGTTTGAAACGCCCACGCATCACAAGAGCCGGACAACGCAACGCGCCCAGGCTCGCCGCCGACCGCGGCCTGAACCAGACGTGCGTTGGGACAATGACTGATGTTCTCGCGGCACAAGGCGGCGTTTGCCGGCTCGGGCTCAATCGCGATGACCTGGGCTTTCGGATACTGGCGCGCGAACCAGACGGTCGAGGCGCCGATATTCGCGCCGGCGTCGATGATCAGGGGCGTTTTGCCCGAATCGATAATCGACCGGTAAGCCTTCTGGATCGCATCGAACTGCGCGTAGCGATGCAGGTCGTAATCTTTCGCGACGAACACCTGGCGTACGACTTTAGCGTCGCTGTTGCGGGTGCGGATTTTTACGTCGATGGCGCCGCGCACCTTCGCATGGTAGTGCCGCGCGCCAAAAGCGGCAGCCAGATGCCGGGCGGGGAACAGCGAGCCCAGATGAAGGGCGTCCTGGATGTTCACCAGAATTTGTTCAAGCAACATGGCCTTCGGGCCTCCGCCCTGACCCGCCCCAAAGCCGGACAAAGATCAGGCTCTAATATGTCCCTGTCGCTACAGTGCATAAATCGTGCGCGGCAGACGCTTGCGCCTTTGCGGCGCCGGCCTTTCGCCTAGACGCGAAAACACTATAACGCTCGCTGCGCCGCCCCTGCTAGTCGCCGCAATTGGCGCGCGATTTGCAGGCCCTGGGCCGGACAGCAGGCCAAAACGTCAAGGAAACTACGCTGATGAAGCCGACACGCCGCATTCCTGTCGCCGGTCCGGGCATCACCGAAGCCGACATCGCCATGGTCGCCGACGCGGCGCGCACCAATTGGTATGAGAACTGGAACGAGTACATCTCCAAGTTCGAGAATTCGGTCGCGGCCTATTGCGGCGTTAAGCACGCCATTGCGGTGCCGCACGCCACCTCGGCGCTGCACTTGGCGTTCGCCGCCGCCGGCCTGAAAGCGGGCGACGAGGTGATCGTACCGGACGTGACCTGGATCGCCTCCGTGGCCCCCATTTACCAAACGGGTGCGGAAGCCGTTTTGGTCGATATCACGCGGGATACATGGTGCATTGATCCGGCGGCCGTCGAGCGCGCGATCACGCCCAAGACGAAAGCCATCCTCGGCGTCGATCTCTACGGTTCGATGTGCGACTGGAACGCCCTGCGCGCGATCGCCGACAAGCATGGCCTGACCCTGATCGAGGACTGCGCCGAGAGCCTTGGCTCCAAATACGACGGCAAGCCCGCCGGTTCGCTGGGCGACATGGCGATCCTGAGCTTCCACGGCTCCAAGACCGTCACCTGCGGCGAAGGCGGCATGTTCCTCACCAATGACACCAAACTGTTCCAGCGCGCCCTCTTTCTGCGCGACCACGGCCGCACGTCGGTCGCCGGCCGCTACCAGGTGTTCTTCAACAGCGAGATCGCGTTCAAATACAAGATGAGCTCGATTCAAGCGGCGCTGGGCTATTCGCAGATGCTGCGCATCGACGAACTGATTCAGAAGAAGCGCGACATCTTCGGGTATTATGAAAAGCGCCTTGCCGGCAAGCCGGGGATAACGATCAACATCGAGCCGGCGAACGTGTTCAACATGTTCTGGATGCCGACCGTCATCCTCGACAAATCGTTCGGCATGACCAAGACCGATCTTATGGAAGCGATGGACCAGCGCGGCGTCGATACGCGCCCGGTGTTCACACCGCTTTCGACCATGCCGGCTTTCGCCGGCCTGGAAGCAGCCCAGCGCTTCGCCGACGCCAATGTCGTGGCGGCGGACGTCTCGACTTACGGCATCAACCTGCCCTCAAGCGCACAGACCACCGACGCCGACGCGGCGTACGTCGTCGATGCGCTGATGGATTCGATCGGCGCCGCTAAACAAGCCAAGCGCGCCTGAGCGCTCCAACGCGATAAAAAGGCGGCGCCATTAGGCGCTGCCTTTTTGCGCGCGCCTGCCGCGGCCAAAACCCGTCACCCGCCCCAACAAAAAAGCGGCGCCCGCCGGGACGCCGCCTTATCCTGCACTCAAAACCTATAATGCCGCGCGGGAATCTGATTGTTCAGCGATCTAGCGGGCTCGTAGCGCCCTGGATCCTGCCGGCCGGCCCGCGCACGGCGGCCGAGTTACGCAAAGTACAGGGTTTCTCGCGTTGCAAGACACCCAGGCGCTGCATCATTTCCCGCAAGAGGCGTGGGCGGGTTTGGGGCGCAAAGCGCCAAAGCATGACGTGGCGGCTGATGCTTCTCGGCAGCACTGCCACGGCCGCGGTCCAGATAGCGAGTGTCAGGCGCGTGCGCCTGTGACCCTGCGGCGTGAGGCAGGCTTTGATGGTATCGGCGAATATCCGAAGCATGCCGTCGCTGGCGACGGGATGCGCAGCCGGATCGAGCTTCCAGGACGCAACGCGGTACGGCAGCAACCACAGACTATTGAACGGCGCGGAGGAAGACATGGCGACGCCGCGCCGCGCGGCCAGGCGCTGCGTGTAGTCGAACATCCCAAGCGCGCGCTCCAGATCGCGCCGGATGCGATCGGCGCTGATGCCGGACATGGCTCCTTCGTTGCGGCCGTGCACGCGGTAGAAGCACAGCGGCCGCGTAATCGTTATGACGTCGCCGAACAGCGGCGCGGCGGCTATGCAATAGGAATCGCTGAAAGGAGTGCCTTCTTCCTTCAGGGGAAAAATATGCTCGAGCATTTGGCGGGAATAGATGTTCCCCGATGCCGGCGGCGTCGGATAATAGCCGGTCGTGCGCTGCCATTTGCGGATATCGTCCGGACTCGGAGCGGCGCTCAGCTGAGGAAATATCGAACCGAACGGCTTACCTTCCGCATCAATCGTCTGCATCAAAACCTGCGCCTTCGTCGTCGCAGGCGTCCAATGCTCGACAACGTCGCGAAGGATGGACGGCGCCAGAATGTCGTCGGAGTCGAGAAAGATAATTACGTCTCCGGTCGACCGGGCGAAACCGGCGTTGCATCCGGTGTATTGTGCGTCATGCTCCTTGAAGTGCGCTATGATGCGGTCCCCGAAGGCTTCGATGACGCGGCGCGACTGATCCGTGGAGCCGTTGTCGACAACGACCACCTCTTTGTTTGGCCAGTCAACCGCGAGCGCGCTCTCGATCGTCGCCGAAACAAAGTCCGCATAATTGTAGTTCGAAATGACGATCGACACCTTTGCATCCGCAAATGACGATACGCCACTGGTGCTGTTCATATCATTCCCGCTCCGTTCCGGAGGATCGGCAACGTCAGAATGCCCACCTCGGCGATTCCGGTCAGAATTCCTGCCTCGGCGAGCGACTTCCAGCCCTCGAAGCGCCGGGTGCCCTCGAACATGAACGTGCATGTCTGGCGGGCTTCGAGGCCGGTTTTGTACCTATTGTAATCGGCGGTGTGTTGCTGGCGCTGCTGCTCCTCGATAACTTTCTCGACGAACTGGGCGACAAATTTGAAATGCAGCAGCGCGCCTGGCATGCCGCGCTGCTTGGCATATGATGGGTCGGCAAGATTAGGCGGCCAAACCTCGCATGCCGAGCCACGCGTGAACGCGTAGTGCCGCTGCCAGTTAACGAAAACCGTCTTCTGCAGCATCATGCCCGCCTCGGAGCGGCTGAAATACATGCGTGCTCGCGGTCCGCCGCGCACGTGCTTGACGCTCAAGGGTGACTCGATAGCCTCCTGGTATCCGTAGGCGTCGAAATAGGGACATACCTCGAGCGGGTCTTGCCCGGGGCGGTAGGTGTTCTCCTCGATCGGCCGATCTGAGTACATGTCGACGGTCATCGTCGCCAACCCCCGAACGCCCTGGCTCTCGAGGCGTCGGGCGAGGCCAGGCAAGCCGGTCTCATCCTGATCGCGATACACCAGAAACTCGTCGGGGTCGGCGTTGACGATCCACTTGCCCGCGCAATGCTTGGAGAGCAAATGGTTCATCCACACGACGCCGTAGCGCGATTTTTTGTAACTGCCCCTGGCGATCCAGATCGACACGTCGTCCATCTCGCGCACCAGATCGTGCACGTCGTCGTCGGATTCATTATCGACGATGATGAAATGCTGGACACCCAGATCGCGGTAGTATTGCAGGAAGTACGGCAGCCGGAACGCCTCGTTCCGCAGCGTGGTGATCAAGACGAAACGCGCCTTGTTCAAGGCGGCCTTGCGAACTGTGACCGGCTTCAGCTCCGGGGCATGAATGATCCGCTTTATCTCGACCTTCAAGCGCTCAACCACGAGATAGTCGAGCTTCTGCCACAGCGTCAGCGGCAGCTTCCGCGGCGCTGACGCATTGTTTGCCAGTGGCGCTGGCGCCGTATCTGGCAGTGGCGCTGGCGCCGTATCTGGCAGCGGCGCTGGCGCCGTATCTGTCGAAGTTTGCGCGTGCATCGACCCTACTCCCGCGGGCGGCATGCAGGATGGCTGGCGGCTGCGATAATACACTTCGGTCGGGACATGTCGCCTCTAGCGCCAATCAATCCTGGAAAATTCTTGGTCAGCAACAATTGTTCCACTACAGCCACCCCATTCTTGGCCGCTCGTCATGACACCGAGCCGCTAGGGCTGCGCGCCCGCGCGCCCTTGAAGAACACGCCTCGCGCCCGCCAGGGCGCTTGGAACGAAGTTGGAGACCGAAAGTCCCACTTCCGCGCATGCCGCCGAGGGCCACTTCCAAGCATTATATGCAAGAAGTATTCCCGCCTGGATCAGCAGGAACGTCATTAGATCGCCGCCCAGAAAACCCGCAGCCAGCACGCCCAGCGCCACAGCAACGCCGGTCGTGACCATGGCTTTCAGGTAAGGCACGCGATTGCTGGTCTGAATGAACTGGGTCGCGATCGTAATTTGCGCGTCCAGCCAATAGATCGCGCAGATCATTAACAGCAGCGGCGCGGCCGGCAGCATCGTCTTGCTGTTAATCAGCCCGAGCAGCGGATTGCCCAGCAAAAGCAGACCGATCACGCCGACGACGAAGATCAGGCTAGCCGACAGATTGATGAAGCTCAAAATCTCCCGCAGCGTCGCCTTATCACGGTTTACGTGCGCATTGGCCAGCATCGGCGTGAGCAAACTCGACCCCACAAGCGATACCGACGCCAGGGCGTTCAGCGCCTGCTGCGAAATCGCGTATTCGGCCGCCGGCTTCGCGGCCAGGAACATGGATAACGACAGAATGTTGAACCGGCTCGCGAGAAACCCGCCGAGCGTCACCCAGCCGACCTTCATGGCGTTGTGGGCGACGACGCCCGTCATCTTCTTCGCTTCCTCCTCCTGCGGCGAAAACGTTGAGACCGACCGCGTGATGTCGCGGACGAAATACTGAGTCAGCCCCCGGAACACCACGATCGACACGGCGTAGCCCAGGGCGAGAACGACAAGGCTGCCCGTCATCACAAGGCCGGCGACCGACACGACCACCTGCGCCAGCCGGCTCGCGATGATCACGAAATAAAAAAGGCGCATGCGGTCGGCGCCGAACAGGAGCGCCGTCTGCCAGTTGAAATAAGTGCTGGCCGCGTGCGCTACGACCAGGATCGCCCAGGACGCCCACACGTCCTGCACGTCCGGAAAGTGATTGCTCAGGTGATAAATGTAGAACGACGCCACCGTCGAAAGCAGGATGAAGGACGCTGCGCCCAGAAGCGCGTAGAACCGCCGCGACGCATGCAGCAGATTGCGCAGCACCTGCAGGTCGCAGCCTCCGCCCGGTTTTTCCGGTACGCCTTCACGGCTCAGCGTGCGCGCGCCCGAGAAAACGTAAGTGAAGTTGCGGGAAAACGCCGGCGAAAAGCCGAACTCGAGCATCGCATTCAGCGCTTGGATCGTCAGAAACACGGACCAAAAGGTCAGCTCCGAAGGCGTCAGGAGCACCGCCGTCGCCGGCAGCATGATCAGGCCGGTGCCCATTTGCATGAACATGCCGAGCATGCCCACGGCCATGTCGCCGCGCCGGCTCGGACGCACGGCTGATCCAGCGGAGTGGGCGGGCGCGGCGGCCTCTTCGGCCTTCAACTCTTGCTCCGAGCTGACGCCCATAGCGCTGACACCATTTCCCATGGAAACAAGATTGACGCCAAAATGGCGACCTCTTATCCGGACCATTATGGGCCGGTTGCGCCCCGCAAGCGCCGCGCCATGCTTACGTTAACGAGGTAAAGCAATGACTGCCCCGACAAGGAGAAGTCAAAAGCAAAATCATGAAATCGGGCCGCCAAAACGGCGCGCCAGCGACGCTTTCATCCTGCGCCAGACTTTGCCCGCTTTGTAGCTTACGCGGCGGGGATCGTTGAAACGGCCATCGCGGATCTTGCGCCAGGCTTCAAACAGCAGGCCGCCCTTAAGGAGCCAATGCTTATGCCTGGCGATGCGTGGCATTTGCTTGACGCTAAGCCACGGAAACGTCACCGGCCCCTCGCGGCGGCGCGGCGGGCCGTCGAACGCGAGCACATAGGCCAGGCGCTCTTTGCTGGAATGGTTTGGCCCGGCGCCGTGCATCGTGCGGGAATGATGCACCACACAATCTCCGGCCGATAGCGGGACATAAGTCGGCGCCGGCGCGTCTTCCGGCATATCCAACTCGAGCCCAGAGACGGTTACGTCGTTATTGGGAGAGTGATGAGGCAATAGCGGCCCAAGATGCGACCGCGCAATGTAGCGCATGCAGGAATTGCTCTCATCCACATCGTGCAGCGGCATCCAGATGCTGATCTGCGCGCATTCGGCGTCTGCGTCGGCGGTAAACGCGTCGTCCTGGTGCCAATGCGTGCCGGCGCCGATGCCCGGCGGCTTGTATATCATATGCTCGAACGCCAGCCGGGCGTCCGGCCCGAGGATCGCCCGGGCGATCGCAAAGCAGTTCGCACGGTGCTCGGTGCGGCGCAACGCGGCCGAGAAATTGGAAGGGTTCAACATCTGGGGGGATACCGACGGCTCCCCGCCGGGCGCGACAAGGTCTGTCAGCGCGCCTTGCTTGAAGCCGGCCTTCCGGCTTAGCAATCCAAGCAATTCAGACCGGATCAGGGCAACCTCTTCCGGCGATGCGATGCACTTCCGAGTAAAGAAGCCGTTACGGATAAAGTCCTCGCGCTCAGCGTCGCCCACCAGCTCTTCAACGCGGAGGTCGTCGTGCAAACTCATGCCGCATGCCCCCAATAGTTGCGCGGAAAACGCCGGCTTGGCATCTCAAGTGATCTAGTCAAGATACTCTTCCCGTTGCCAAGCGCGCACCCAATCAACTTCCAGGTGAGCCGGGAAAACGGTTTTCGCGTCTGGCGCGCCTGGCCACTTCCCTCCGACCGCGAGATTCACGATTAAGAACATTGGCTTGTCCAGATCAGCCGGCGTCGGATGACGCCATATCTCGGCATTGTCGAAATAGAACACCACCTCCTTCGGCCCCCAATCGACGGAATAAGTGTGGAATGCGCTCGTATCAGGCACCGTCGTAGACTTGCCCTCGCCCAGATTTTTGCCAGTCACCGCCGTATGAACCGCCGTGAAGACGATTTTGGGCTCCTGCCCGATAATCTCGAAAATGTCGATTTCCGGCGGCCAGCCGCCCTCCTGGTTGAGCATCCAGAACGCCGGCCACAAGCCTTTGCCGGCCGGCGCGCGGGCGCGGATTTCGAACACGCCGTAGCGCTGCGCAAACGAACCCCAGGTGGTAATCATGCCCGACGTGTAGCGCCGCCCGAACGAGCGCGAGCGAACCGCGCGGGACGCCGGATTGGCCGATATGCGCAGCACACCGCCGTCCAAAATTTCAAAGGGATGCAAGCCGAACGGCTTTCCGTCGCCAGGAAAAGTGCGGTCGAGATAGATTTGCATTTCCTTGTTGCCCGGCAAGGTCCGGTTATGCAGGTCGTACGGATCGGAATCGTTCATGTAGGACGTCCGCCACGTCCCGCTATTGGGACCGGCGTTGTAAAATTTTTCGTCCCAGGAAAACGCCTCGAATTCGTCTGCGAAGGTTTGCTTCAAACCTGCGCGGTTCAATTTGGGAGCGCCAACCGACAGCACGCCTTCGGTCAGCACCTCAGGCGCCGGACTGTCATAGCTGCACGCGCTGAGCAAAACACATGCACATGCTAGCGCCCACAAGGGCGCGGTCATGGGCATCGTCAGTCCCCGCCCACCCGCTACACCAAGCATCAGCCGCGCCATACTTTCCAGGGCGCTGTGCCCGCCGCCCACATCCTTTCGAGCACAGTGCGGTCATGGACGTTGTCCATCGCCGCCCAAAAACCATCGTGACGATAGGCGGCAAGCTCGCGCATCTGCACCAGGCGATCCATCGGCTCGGCTTCCCAAACCGTAGCATCCCCGTCGACCAAGTCGAACACACCGGGCTCGCAAATAAAGAAGCCGGCATTGATCAGGCCGGTGTCGCGCTTGTCCTTTTCGCGGAACGTTTTCACAACGCCCGCTTCGTCCAGGCCAAGGATGCCGAAGCGGCCCGGCGGCTCGACCGCCGTGACCGTCGCCATCTTGCCGCCCGCCTTATGGAAAGCGATCAGATCGGTCAGATTCACGTCGCTGACGCCGTCGCCGTACGTCAGCAGGAACGGTTCATTGCCGATCGCCGCCTGGCCGCGCTTCAAGCGGCCGCCGGTCATCGTCTCAAGCCCGGTGTCGAGCACCGTGATCTTCCACGGCTCAACGCCGTTCGTCAGGAACGTGACGTCGCCGGAACGCAGGTCGACGGTGAAATCGCACAGCGTGTCGCGATAATTCAGCACCCAGTTCTTGATGAACTCGACCTTGTAGCCGCCGAGCACAACGAATTCGTTGATCCCGTGCGCGGCGCAGATTTTCATGATGTGCCACAGGATCGGCCGCTGGCCGACTTCCACCATCGGCTTCGGACGGATTGCGGTTTCCTCAGACAGACGCGTGCCGAAACCGCCGGCGAAGATCACCGCTTTCATATCATTGACCCGTAGTGAACAATCGAATTTGGTGTTCGCACAGATCTCGCGCGCGGCGGCCATCGACCTGCGCCTCGCTATACCAGTGCGCCGTCTCGGCGAGCGCTCTTGGAAGCGCCCACCGCGGCTTCCAGCCAAGCAAGCGCTGTGCCTTGCTGGAATCCAGGTAAAGAAAGCCCGCCTCGTGCGGCGCATCCGTTGCAGGCGTGACGTCCCACTTCAGTTCGGGCCAGGATTTTTGAAGGCCGTTGAGCACCTCGGCTACGGTGCGATTGTCGCTGGCGTCCGGGCCGAAATTAAATGCGTCGGCAAGGCGCCGGTCGCCAGCCAATAGACGTTCGGCAAGCAACAAATATCCGTGCAACGATTCCAGCACGTGCTGCCACGGCCGGGTGGACGCTGGCGCGCGCACCTGCAGCGCCGTCCCGTCTTTCACTGATCGCGCCGCATCTGGAATAAGCCTGTCGGCGCTCCAGTCGCCCCCGCCGATCACGTTTCCGGCGCGCGCAGAGGCCAGAAGGACGCCCGCGCCGAAAAAACTCCGCCGGTAACTCTGCACGACCAGTTCGGCGCCGGCCTTGGACGCGGAATAAGGGTCAAACCCGCCCAGCGGGTCAGTTTCCCGATATCCCCAAAGCCACTCGCGGTTTTCGTAGCATTTGTCAGTTGTAACGACGACGACCGCCTTGACTGAGGGACATGCACGCACAGCTTCCAGTAGATGCACCACCCCCATGACATTGGTGGCCCAGGTTTCAGTGGGCTGGCGGTAGGAATGGCGCACCAAGGGTTGGGCGGCGAGGTGAAACACAACGGTCGGCGCTGCAGCCTTTACCGCCGCGATCAAGGCATCTTCGTCGCGCACGTCGGCTTCGACATGCGACGCGAGCACGCCTTCAATTTCGGCTTCCGAAAACAGCGCCCCTGGATCGGGCGCCAGCGCGAACCCATGCACTTTTGCGCCAAGACTGGCCAGCCAAAGCGACAGCCACGAGCCTTTGAATCCGGTATGCCCGGTAACCAACACGGATTGGCCCGCAAAGGGGGCGCCCAGTTCAAGGTGCATTGTTCTCGCCTTTGGCGAACCGGGCTCGCAATTCCCATGCCGTTTACAATGGCCGCTGGCGTCCTGCGCCCGGGCCGTCTCAGGCCGCTATGACGCGCTCCACCTCGGCAACGAGGTCCTTAAGGTGGAAAGGCTTTGACAGCACCTTGGCTTCCCGCGGCGCCGGGGTTGAAGCGGCCAGGGCCACGGCGGCAAACCCAGTAATAAAGACGATCTTCATCGCCGGATCGACTTCGGCGGCGCGCCGCGCCAGCTCGATCCCGTCAAGGCCGGGCATGACGATGTCAGTCAGCAGCAGATCGTAGGAGCCGCGCTCGATCGCTTCCCAGGCGGAATCGCCGTCCGGACACGCCTCCACCTCGTGCCCTGCGCGCCCAAGACTGGCCTTCAGGAACACGCGGAGCGAGTCATCGTCCTCCGCCAACAAGATACGCGCCATAAACCTGGCTCTCCCGCCCAAACCCCAACCTGCATCCTGCATCAAGGAAGGTAAAGGCCGCCTTTCTCGCCAGACTGCTTTTGCCACAAACTGTTTTGAAAGCGGCGCGATATTGACGCAGCGCCGCCGGCCCGGGAACATAGGCCATGCGCAAGGCGAATTTCCTGGCGGGCGCGAAACAGATCGGCCCCGCCCAAGGCGATGTATTTGCCGATGCACCGGCCGACGCGCCTTTTGTCCTGATCGAGCCACTGCGCCGCGCCGCGCCGCTGATTTTCGCATCTCCCCACAGTGGCCGGCGCTATCCCGCCGAGATGCTGAGCGCCGCGCAGGTAAGTTTGGACTCTCTTCGCCGCGGCGAAGATGCGTTTGTCGATGAATTGTTCGCGCCGGCGGCCAAGCATGGGGCGCTGGTTCTGGCCGCCGCGGTCGCGCGCTCGTTCATAGATCTTAACCGCGATCCTTACGAACTCGACCCGGACATGTTCGAGGGCGCGCTGCCCGCCCATGCCGTTACTGAATCGTCGCGCGTCCAGGCGGGCCTTGGGGCGATTGCAAAAATCGCCGGCGATGGGCGCGCGATCTACCGCCGCAAGCTCACGCTGGATGAAGCCGAGCGGCGAATCCGCGACGTTTACCTTCCTTACCACGAAATCTTAACGGCGCTGATCGGGGAAACGCGCACCGCGTTCGGCTGCGCCGTGTTGATCGACTGCCATTCCATGCCTTCTTGCGCGCGCGGCCCGCATGCGCCCGACATCGTTCTGGGCGACCGCTTTGGCGCATCGTGCCATGCATCGGTCATCGCGCTCGCGGAGGCCACCCTGCGGAAGATGGGCTATCAGGTCGCGCGGAACGCCCCGTTCGCCGGCGGCCACGTCACGCAAACATACGGGCGGCCGGCCGCCCACGTTCATGCGTTGCAAATCGAGCTGAATCGCGGCCTTTACTTGGATGAACGGACGCTGGAGCGTGGACCGGGCTTTGCCCGCGTCCGGGCCGACATGGGACGTCTGGCTGAGGTGCTGGCGGCCGCGGAGCTGAACCGCAGCCTCGCCTAGACCGAAACAAAAAAGCCGCGCCCCGAAGGGCGCGGCGAGGTGATAGGGAGGAAACGCCCGAGAAGGGCGACGTCATCAGGAGACGACGTAACGAGGATTAATGTACGCTGCACTGCGAAATACGCAACCTCAAAAAAACCACTGACTCCTGCGGCATCTTTTCCAAAACCGCCTTTTATTATTAAACTACAAACACTTAGTTACAGCCCTGTCATTTTGCAATGCACACATGAGTGCGGTATCTGCATTGCTGCACCGCAACATGATCGCGACTTGGGCAAAAGATATCTTAAGTTATACAAAGCATTAGCCCGCGTGTGGGCGCGAAAGCCCATTGTGACGGCAAAACCGTTCTTATTGGCAGGTAGCGGATCAACGGCTGCTTCGGTACAAGCCGCCCTCCTCTCTCCCGCTGGAAACCCATGCCGCTTCGCAACATCGCCATCATCGCGCACGTCGACCATGGCAAAACCACCCTCGTTGACCAGATGCTCGCTCAAGGCGGCGCCTATCGTGAAAACGAGGCGCGGGCCGAACGCGCCATGGATTCAAATCCGCAGGAGCGCGAGCGCGGCATCACGATCTTGGCCAAATGCACCTCGGTCACGTGGGGCACGACGCGGGTCAATGTCGTTGATACGCCCGGCCATGCCGATTTCGGCGGTGAAGTGGAACGCATTCTTTCGATGGTCGATGGCTGCGTGCTGCTGGTGGACGCGGAAGAAGGTCCGATGCCGCAGACGAAATTCGTCCTCGGCAAGGCCTTGCGCCAGGGCCTCAAACCAATCGTAGTGCTAAACAAGGCCGATCGCCCGAACGCTGAGCCTGACAAGGCGCTCGATGAAGTGTTCGACCTGTTCGACAAACTTGGCGCCACGCCGGACCAATTGGATTTCCCCGCGCTCTACGCATCCGGCAAGCAAGGCTGGGCGGTGCGCGATCTTGACGATCCGCGCGAAACGCTCGCGCCGCTATTTGAAACGATCCTCACACATGTCCGGCCGCCGAAAGCATCCAAGCACGTCGATGAGCCGTTCACGATGGTCGTGACGCTGCTTGATCACGATCCCTTTCTGGGACGCATTCTTGTCGGCCGCGTCGAAACCGGAAAGGTCGCGGCGGGCGACACCGTCAAGGCGCTCTCGCGCGCAGGCGGTGAAATGGAACGCGCGCGGCTTTCTAAAGTGCTCGCGTTCCGCGGCTTGAAACGCACGCCCGTCGATAGCGCGCAGGCCGGCGACATCATCGCACTCGCCGGTTTCGGCGAAGCCACTGTGGCCGACACCATCGCCGCGATCGAAGTGACTGAGCCAATTCATTCGACGCCGATCGATCCGCCGACGCTGGCGATCACCGTTTCGATCAACGATTCTCCGCTAGCGGGGCGCGATGGCGACAAAGTGCAATCGCGCGTTATTCGCGACCGTCTGCTTTCGCAAGCCGAGAAGGACGTCGCCATCCGCGTGCGCGAAACAGAAGACAGAGACGCTTTCGAAGTCGCCGGGCGCGGCGAGTTGCAATTGGGCGTGCTGCTGGAAACGATGCGGCGCGAAGGCTTTGAAGTTTCCGTGTCCCGTCCGCAGGCGCTGCAACAGATTGATCCGGAAACCGGCGAAAAACTTGAACCGATCGAAGAAGTCACCATTGATGTCGATGACGAATTCGCCGGCGTGGTGATCGAAAAGGTCTCGCTGCGCAAAGGCGAGATGCAGGAAATGAAACCATCCGGCGGCGGCAAGACGCGCATCGTGTTCTATGCGCCTGCGCGCGGCCTGGTCGGCTATCACGGCGAGTTTCTCACCGACACGCGCGGCTCGGGCGTGATGAACCGCGTGTTTCACGAATGGGCGCCCTATCGCGGCGACGTGCCCGGCCGGCGCAGCGGCGCGCTGATCTCCAACGATGGCGGCGAAGCGGCCGCCTACGCGCTGTGGAATCTTGAAGAACGCGGCGTGATGTTCATCGATCCGGGCGAGCAGGTGTATGAGGGCATGATCATCGGTGAAAATTCCCGCAGCGATGATCTCGAAGTCAATCCTATGAAGGGCAAGAAGCTCACCAACGTCCGCGCCTCCGGCAAGGACGAAGCCGTGCGCCTGACGCCGCCACGCAAGCTGACGCTGGAACAGGCGATCGCCTGGATTCAGGACGACGAGCTGGTCGAGATCACGCCGAAATCGATCCGCGTGCGCAAACGCCACCTCGATCCGAACCTGCGCAAGCGCGCCGCGCGCGAACTCGCGTCATAGGTGAAATTAAATCGGCGCAACCAAGCGTCACAAGGCTTTGTTGCGAGCTGCTCGCATACTATCTTGGTAAATGTGCGACGGGCCTCTGTCGCCGGCGTCCAGTTATCCTGGCCGCTTCTCCCCCCTTGAGGCAACTTTTAAGCCGCGCGCCGTAAGGCAGCGCGGCTTTCTTTTGGGCGCTAGTCCTCAGCCGTCGCGCGCAGCATCCAGGCGGTCTTCTCCGAATAGGCCGCACGCGCATTCATAAGGTCCACCGTAACCTGATCGTCGGCCTCATCAGCCTTCTCACGGGCGGTGTGGCAGGATTTCGCCAGCGCTTCGTGGCCCTTCAGCAGGTTAAGCACCATCTGCTTGTCCGAAGCATCGCCATTGTCAGCCACGATCGCGGCTTTCTTGCTCATGCTCGCCAGCCCCGGCGCGAGCGCGCCCAGCGCCCGGATGCGCTCGGCGAGTTCATCGGTCGCGGTCCACAGCGCGTTGTATTGCTCCTCGAACATCAGATGCAGGTCGCGAAAGCGCGGGCCCGTGACGTTCCAATGGTAGGAATGGGTTTTCTGATAGAGCGCGTAATTGTCAGCCAGCACCTGCGCCAGCGCGTCGGCCACATCGGCGCGCGCCTTCTTCTCAAGACCGATATCGGGCTCCATGGAACGCTCCTGGCTAATTTAGAAAGACTGTAAAATAGCACCCTCGTGCGGAAAAGTTCCCTGCTCCGTTATTTAAGGCTGCCGCAGAAGCGCTGAATCCGCGTGCAGGCGTCTTCCAGCACTTTGTTCGCCGTCGCGTAGGAAACGCGGAACGCCGGCGAGGAGCCGAACGCGCCGCCATTGACCAGCGCCACGCCCTCGGCGTTAAGCAGCTCTTTCGCAAACTCACTATCGGTCTCGATCTTCACGCCGCTCGGCGCGGTCTTGCCGATCGCGCCTGCGCACGAAGGATAGACGTAGAACGCGCCTTCCGGCGTCGGGCATTTCAGGCCCTGCGCCTGGTTCAGCATCGACACGACCAGATCGCGGCGTTCCTTGAACACCTTGTTGTTGCGCGCGATGAAATCCTGCGGCCCGTTCAGCGCTTCGACCGCCGCCCATTGCGAAATCGCGCTCGGGTTGGTGGTCGACTGGCTCTGCAGCGAACCCATCGCCTTGATCAGCGCTTCGGGCCCGGCGGCGTAGCCGATCCGCCAGCCGGTCATGCAATACGTTTTGGACACGCCATTCAGCGTCAGCGTGCGATCGTACAGCGATGGCTCAACCTGCACCGGCGTCGCGAATTTGAAATCATCATAGACGAGATGCTCGTACATATCGTCCGTCAGCACCCATACATGCGGGTGACGCACCAGCACGTCCGTCAACTTCCTGATGTCCGCCGCGGTATAGGCCGCGCCTGTCGGATTCGACGGCGAATTCAGGATCACCCATTTCGTCTTCGGTGTGATCGCGCGTTCGAGATCTTCCGGCTGCATCTTGTAACCGTGCTCAACCTTCATCTCCACGAACACCGGCACGCCGTCGCAGAACTGCACGATATCCGGATAGCTTACCCAATAGGGCGCGCCGACGATCACTTCATCGCCAGGGTTAACCGTCGCCAGCAGCGCGTTGAACAGCACCTGCTTGCCGCCGGCGCCGACGCTGATCTGGCTCGGCTTGTAGTCGAGCCCATTCTCGCGCTTGAACTTGGCGCTGATCGCCGCCTTCAGCTCGGCGATGCCGTCGACGGCGGTGTATTTCGTTTCGCCGCGGCGGATGGCGGCGATCGCGGCTTCCTTGATGTTTTCCGGCGTATCGAAATCGGGTTCGCCCACGGAAAGCGAGATGATGTCCCGCCCTTGCGCCTTCAGCGTCCGCGCCAGATCGGTCATCGCGATCGTCGGCGACGGCTTGATGCGCTTCATGGCCTGGCTGATCGGCGCGACGGACGGCATGCGTGATTCCCCGAAGTGAAAGGCGGCGGAACATAAGGGCGAGGCGCGTGCGTGTCACCCGGTTCACCGCGACGTTTTGGCTATCGGTCATGGCCATCACGGGCACGCCGCCAACTTCCCCTCAAGCGCGGGGGCGCGTTCGCTTGCACGCTATCCTTGGATCACGGCAAAGATAGAGGGCCATGGCCAGCCCGCCGGATTATCAGCGCCTGTTCAGCGCGTTACTGGAAAGCATGCCCGATCCCGTAACCATCATCGGGAGGCGCGGCGAAACCCTGTTCCAAAACCAGGCCTCCGTGGCCACGCTGCCCAACCCGCCACCGCGCGATTTTGCCGATTGGGACAGCAGCTTCGTGCTGCATTCCGCAGACGGCGCCCACCGGCTGCCGATTGAGCAATGGCCGCTCTCGCGGGCGCTTAAGGGCGAGTTGGTGGACCGGATGGAAGCGTCCGTGCTGACGCCGAGAGATCCGACGCGCCCGATCATGCTGCTGGCCAGCGGCATTCCGGTCTATGACGAAAACGGAGAGATCGAGGGCGCGGTGCTGATCAGCCGCGACGTCACCGCCCTGCGCCGCACCGAGCAGGAACTGGCGCACGCCCAGCGCATGGACGCGATCGGCCAGCTGACCGGCGGCGTGGCGCACGATTTCAACAATATCCTGGCTGCGATCACCAGCCTTGCCGAGACGCTGCAGCGAGAATTGCCGGCGCAATCGCAGAGCGCCGATCTTGCCCGGCGGATCGACATCGCAGCGGGACGCGGCGCTGACCTCGTGCGCCATCTCCTCGCCTTCGCACGCAAGCAGCCGCTCAAGCCCGCAGCGACGAACGTCAACGCGCTGATCGAGGAACTCGTTGGCCTGCTGGGGCCGGCGCTGGGCAAAACGATCGAGGTGAAAGCGCAACTTGCCAAAGATTTGCCGCCCGCCCTTATTGATGCGCCGCAGCTTTCGACGGCCTTGCTGAATCTGGCCGTAAACGCGCGCGACGCGATGCCGGACGGCGGCGTGCTCACCTTCTTCACGCAGATCCTGCCCGGCAGCGAGTGTATCCTGTTGGAAGTGGCCGATAACGGCATGGGCATTCCGTTCGACCAGCAGGGCAAGGTTTTTGAACCCTTTTACACCACCAAGCCCGCCGGCAAGGGCACTGGCCTTGGTCTGTCCATGGTCTATGGATTTGTTACGCAGTCAGGCGGTTCGGTCGAATTGCGCAGCGCGCCGGGACGCGGCGCCGCGTTCAGATTGCTACTGCCGCTGGCGCACGATCAGCTTGCCGCCAGCACCGCCCCGATTACGCCAGCGGCGCTGAACAGCGGATCGGGCGCAAGAGTTCTGCTGGTGGAGGATGATGAACTCGTCCGCCACGCGCTCTCGCTTACGCTCTCGGATTTCGGATTCGATGTAGTGACCTCTGAGGATGGTATGGGCGCGCTGCAGGCGCTCGCCGCGCACGGCCCCTTCCACCTGCTGCTGACCGATCTGACCATGCCGGGCGGAATAGACGGCGCAGATCTCGCCGCGCGCGTGCGCCAACTTTATCCCACAATGAAAATCCTGATCACGACAGGCCACCCGCCGGAACATCTCGCCGGCAGCGGTTTCACGCTATTGCGCAAACCGCTGCGCACCGAGGCGCTCGTCAGCGCGATCAAAGCCGCGCTCGCGAAGCCTTGAACCGCAAGTCGCTATTCTGCCTTTTGCTCGTCGTCAAAAGGCTTCAGCGGATAATAGATCGCCGTCCGCATCTGGTCGGGCGGCGTCGTTGCGGGATCATCGAGATAGACCTCCCACGATCCGCCGGAGCGTTCTAGCCGGTGCGCAGCCACATACGCGTCGATCCGCGCATAGATCGGCCGCATCACGTCCCGCTGGCCGACATTCGTCACTTTCAGCGCCGCGCCTTCAGGCGTCTTGCCGGTCTTGGCTTCAATCTGCGTCGTCGGCGCGGGGCCGGTAAACGGAATGCCGACACGCAGCGAGATTCGGTTCGCCTCCTGCTTCTGTATGATCGCAAACAGCGGCCCGGCCGAAGTCAGCGCGTTCCTTGTCAGGAACGCCCGCACCACCCCCTGCGCCTCTACCACCGCCTTGGCGATCGAGGCGTCATCATCCGTGGTGTCGGCATCGACATAAGCGAAATCCTGCGCCTTCACGGTCACGAATTGCGGCTTGAGCGACGCGATCTCCAGCGCCGGCAGTTTCTCGGCGATGGCTTTCAGCTTCGCCAGCCCGGCCTCATATTGTTTGGCCTTCGCATCCCGTTCTATGAAATTGAGATAGCGGCATGGCACGGCCAGGATCGACGGCCCGCAATCGTGGCGCATCGCCCAGGTTACTTTGGTCGCGCCCAGTTTGCCGGGCCCGAACGTCCACGCAGCGTGGGCGTTACGCCCGGCGACGTAATGGTCGATCTCTACGCGCTGGTTTTCCTGCGCCAGCAAAACCTTCTGCCGCCCCGCGCCGACGCTCTGCACGGAAGACACCCATTCGGCTTCCTGCCCTTGCCCTTCGCGCGGGCCGCCAAAGCGGTAATCGGCCTTCGGATCGTCGTCGAACCAGGGCGAGAATTCATTGAACGCGCGAAGATTGGCGATCAGCGGATATATGATTGAAGTCGGCCGCTCGATATCGATCGAGCGGGAAACAGTTAGCGAAGCGGGCATGACAAAATACCCGGCGCCGTAAAACGCCCCCAAGGCCAAACCGGCCGTCACCAACAATCCCAGCAGCCATTTCATGGCCGGCCCCCCTCCAGAGGTCGCTATTATTAGCTTTGCGGACGAGTTGAGCCAATTTGGCGCCCGAAGCGCAACGCTTTCAAGGAATCGGCCAGCAGCGCCTACCGGGAAGGGGCCGGCAAGGGCCTTCCCTCAACGGGCGCGGACGGCGCGGCGATCGCCAACGATTTGGGATCGTCGACGGTCTCCAGCGTTTTGAAATAGCAGGTTTCCGCCCCGATCGTCACGCCCGAAACGCGGTCCGTCTCGCCAAACCGGCTCACCTTGATCGCCAGCACGGGCGGCGCGACCTTCAGCCCCGCGCACGGCGCCGTGAACGTGGCCCGATGCCAGGTTTTGTCCTGCGCCTGCAGCGCAAGCGAGCCATCCCCCACAAGGGTCCAGGCCTGCAACGTCCCGAACGCCGGATAGGGAAGCGAAGCGTTCCAGAGCACGGGCTCCAGCGGCTTGGATGTATTGGCGCAGGCTGATGCAGCCAGAGCAAGGGCGATCACGGGCAGGCGCATGGTTTCTCCTCCTCGTATCAATTACCCGCTTCGGTTAACGCCGAAAAGCGCCGATTGCCGCGTTTACCGGCCAGCCGCGCGCGGATCGAGCGCCAAGCCCTGCGCCTGGCGCCGCTTCAGCGCCCGCAGCCAGCCATGCAGCGCCTCGCAGTCAAGGCCGTGCATCATCAGCCGGAAGCCTGATTGAAGCGTGGATAGCTGCACCATCGGATGGCCGTTCTTGACGAACGACAGATGATAATCCGTCCCCAATATCTTGCCGATATAGATCGCCACCGGCTCATCCAGCTGCAGCGAATTGGAGGCGCGGATAAAATCGGCGCGCGGCAACATCAGCGCATAGAGCGGCGTGTAGATTTCCACGGCCGATTGCAGGTCGATAAAATTGAGCCAGCCGCCCTTCTGCGGCGCAATATCAAACGGCCCGTCGGTGATCATCGAGAAATCAGGCTGCGCCACCGGCGCCAGATCGCGGTTCTGCGCCCGCAGGCTCATGTTGAGCTGGATGATGAAGTTGAACACGTTGAGATCGTGCTGCGTGAACATATTGTCTTCGAGATCCTTCAGCGTCCGCGGCCGCAGCGGCACGGTCTCGACGCTAACCGCCCCGGCATTGGCCTTGATGAAGGCGAGCAGTTCGGTGCCGACATGGAAGTGCCGCAGGATCAGGAAATTGGCCTCCCGCGAGCCAAAAATGGTCAGACCCCAGCGGATGGATTTGTGCAGAAAGCCGTTCAGGTTCGGAACATGCGGAGACACGCCCCGCAGAATCTTCACCAGCAGGAAGAACACAAACACGAACGGGCGCACGATGTTGAACATCCACCGCCGCGACCATGACGCAGACCCGCGCAGCAGCGCCGCCTTCGCATCAGGATCAATCGGCAGGCTCTGATCCAGCGCCAGCGCCAGCCACGGATCGGGATCCTTCGGATCGTATTTCGTCTCGTTGAGCCTGGCGAGCGTCACGCCATCATCTCCTCGATCTGCAGCGCATAGAGCCGCGCCGTTACTTCCGCACTCTTCACGATCCGCGCCGCCACCGCAGCATCAGGCAGCACCATGGCGAGCATGGATTTGAACTCCTCGATATGGCTGGAATCGTTTTCGCCATGATAAAGCAGAAACCGCACAGCCTCATCCGGCAGCGACAGGCTCTGTTGCACGCGCAGCCCCCATTCCCGCGCCTTGATCGAGCCCAGCCCCTCGATGATCCACATCGCGCCGAGCAATCCGAACGGGTTCGGCTTGCCCGCCTCGTGAAACATCCACGCCGACAACGCCTCCGAGCCGATATTCTTTTCCGCCGCGCGGATAACCTCGAGCGCGCCGCCGCTGGCGACGTAATCGGCTTCCAGCAAACGAAAGTCGCGATGCTCCGTCACCGCGTGGCGCATCAGCGCCGAGCGCAGCTCCAGATGCGCCTCGTCGATATGAGACGCCGCGCGCGACATCCAGAGCGCGCCGTCCTTCACCTGCTGGCGCAATTGCACCAGAAACACATGGTAATCGGCCAGCTCGAACCGCCCACGCGTGAGCTTGCGGATCAGCGGCGTCTGCTCCAGCCTGCCCTCGAAGGCGGTGAACACGATCGTCAGCTTGCGCAACACATCGGCGACGGCATCGTTCATCACACCGCCTCCAGCATCATGAACCCTACCAGCGCCCGCCCGCTTTCGGGCACAACGCACAAGATCTTCTCGCCGCTTTTCACCCGCCCGTCCTTCACCAGCGCGTCAAGCATCAGCCAGATCGACGCCGATCCCACATTGCCGCGCTCGCGCAGCACCGAGAACCATTTCTCTTCCGGGATCATGCCGGCGGTATCTTCCAGCAGCGCCACGATTTCCGCGCGCAATGATTTCGCCGAATAATGCACCAGGCAATGATCGACCTCGGCCGGTTTGATCCGCCCGCTATCGACCTTGCGCAGATATTCGCCGATCCAGCCGCGGATCACCCGCTTCAGCAATTCGAAATCCTGCAACAGCGCGATCGCGCCGTCCGCATGCGCGGCGCGCGGCCCCTTATGCGCCCAGGCCGTTGTCATGTCCGCCCGCGTCTCCACCGGCGCGCCCGCCCACATGCACGGATCAAAACGGTCCGCGAGCGAGATGATGTCGATGAACTCGATCCGCAGCGCACCGGGACGCGCCTGCGGCTCGATCACGATCGCGCCCGCCCCGTCCGACAGCGTGAAGCGCAGAAAATCCGCCTCCGCGCGCAAACGCCCCTTCGCATCGACCAGCACCGTGCCTTCGTAAAAGCCCGGCCGAAACCAGCGCGACGAAAACTCCCCCGCGCACGCCGCCGCCACATCATGCTCGCCCGCGCGCACCGAAAGCCACGCCGCCTTCGCCGCCATCAGCGACGAGCCGCACACGCTCTGAAAACTCGCAATCTCAAGCGCGCCCGGCCCAAGCTCGGCATGCACGGCCGCCGCATGCCCCGGCACAAGATAATCGCCCTGCGTCGTCGCCGCCGCCAGCAGGGAAAGCGCGCTGCGCGGCAGCCGCGCCGCCTCCAGCGCCGCCGTAACGGCGCGCGCGCACATGTCCGCATTGGTGTGCAGCACGCCCCCATCCGGATTCATCGCATAATGACGACTCTCAACCCCATTCCATTTCAGCGCCCTGCGCCCGAACAAGGAGTCCCGCCCGCCGATGCGGCCAAGACGATCCTCCATCCGATCATTCGTGATCGGCGGACCGGGGAGAAATGCGCCCGTGCCTGTGATGTACCCGTCGCGAAGCTGCATGGGGGATGCTTACAGGCCGGGCGGCTGGCGTGGAAGCGGTACGGTGATTGGCCTGTAAGTCCGCCGCAGCATGCCGCACCCGCAGCGCCTGACTCACGCTCACACGATATCAATCGCCGGCGTGCGGTAGACGTCGAGTTGGTAGTCGTTCGAGACTTGGCCGATCGCGAGATTGGAGGCGATCTGATCGCCGTTCATTTGCCAGATCGAAACGAAGCCGTTCGCGTGGCGCCAGA
>JANNOO010000012.1:0-15854 GCA_031399165.1 Alphaproteobacteria bacterium
CGATGCCGTGGCAACCTGGATCAGCGCGCCGGGATCGGCAAAGCGGGCCGTGATGATCCCGGCATAGGGCGCGCGAACCTTGGTCCAGGAGCCGGTGGAACTTGACCGCCTCGCCGGCGGCGGGGGAGCGCGCTACGCCCCGCACGACCCCTAAAGAAAGCTATGCGCCCACGCGATTCCCCTCCCCCTCCGGGGGAGGGGTTATGGGCGGGGGGAACCACGGATCGTTCAAGCGCGCGTTTATTCCGTTTCGCCCAGTCGATCGGTCGTTCCCCCCACCCCAACCCTCCCCCCAAGGGGGAGTGAGACGGATAGATTTTATCGCGCAGAGTAAAGCGGAGATTGTGGGATCGTCACCCAACGCCAAAAGCGCTACCGCTTAAGCCTTCAGCGGCGCGTCCTTGGCCAGCTTTGCTTTCAAATCCTGCAGCACCTTGGCGACGAGGTCGCTGCGCGCGAGCCGCCGCGCCAGATCGCGCAGGCGATAATCGCTGGGGTCGGGACTGGCCGTGACCAGTTCAAAGGAAGCCGCGTCCGGACTCTTGGCCATGCGCGCGGCGTACGCCTTCCTGATCTTTTCAATCGCGGGCTTGTTTTCGCCAAGCACGGCGGCGATCGCGGCGCGTAGCACATTGACGCGATCGGCTTCACTCAAATCGGCCGCTTCATCCGGCCGGCGTTGCAACACGATCAGCAGCGCATTGGCCGCGCTCACCCAGTTCTTTTGCCGCCACGCCACTTCGGCGCGAATGTTTGCGGCTTCGACGCTGGTGTCTTTTTCGAGCAGATCGAGCACGTGATCGTATTTGGCTAGATCGATCAGCGCCTTGGCTTCGATAATGCGGCGCTCGGCGGTGATCGCCGTCGGCACGCCCGGCTGGCGCGTGGAATCGATCGCCATCAGCGCTTTATCGGGCTGCCGGTTCGCCAGATAGATCGAGGCAAGGTCCGCAGCCACCTGCGCCTGACCGACGCCATCAAGGCGGTTGTCAACCTGATATTGTAGCAGCTCCGCAGCCTTATCGAGCAGATCGACGCTGACAAGCCGCGCGCTCAAGAGGCGGATAATGCGGTCGCCGCTGGCGCCAACGGGCGTCAGGTCCTTGAATTCGTAGAACAGGCCCAGCGCCTGGATCGCTTGCATCTTGTCGGCCTCGCCATCGAGGAACAGACGCTCGAACATTGCTCCCATGTCGATCCGCAAACGGCGCGAGGCCTGCAAATCCGGGAACCGCGCCGAAGCAGCGTGCATCACCGAAAGCGCCTCGCGCCAACGGCCCATGTCGCCATAGACGTGGCCCAGCGCCTGGATGATTTCCATTTCGACGCCATCGCCGCGCCAGCGATAGCGCAGCGCCTCAAGCATTTCAGCCGCCTGCACCAGCGGCATCTCGCCGGTCTCACGTTTGAGCTTTACGTTCTCCAACGTCGCGCGCACCGCCGCGCCCTCGTCGCGGCCCATGGAGAGCTTGTCGAAAATGCCTTGCGCGGCTTTCGTATCGTTGCGCGCGAACGCCAGGCGTCCTTGCAGCAATTGTGCTTCGGCGCGCTGATCTTCTGTCGCGGCTTCGCCCAAGGCGGCGGCCGCCGCCTGTTCAGCAGCGGCGAAATCGTTCAGTTCCAGCGCAGCTTCCGCCAACGCGATATTGAACCGCACCCGCCAAGTCTGCGGCTGCGTCATCAGCGCGCCGCGGCCTTGTTCCAATGCGCGCCGCGCGACGGGCCAGTTTTCCTGCAACGAAGCGGCATAGCCACGCCAGAGCGCCGCGCTCGGATCATCGACGAGCTTGCCGGACGCAAGGTCTGGCGTTGCGTCCTTGACGCGGCCCATCATCAAATTCGCGGCCGCGCGCATCAGCTTGAATTCGCCGGTCTCCTGCAATTCCGGCTGGTTGATCGCCGCAACGCGCAGTGCGCCAAGCGCTTCGGCCGATAATTCCTGCGCCAACAGAAACCGCGCCAGCGCCATGCGCGCATCCGCTTTCGCGCCTAAATCAAACCCTTCGGCGGCGGCAGTGCGATGCAGCCGCGCCAGCAGCTCGCGCGCCTTTTCTTTCGGCTGGCCGCCGAACTGGCTGAGGTCCATCAGCACGGGCCCCGATGGCGCCGCGGCCTCAGGCTCTTCGCCAGGCAGCGCCGGCCCGCCAACATTCGACGAAAGCAAACCTTCGCCACGGCTGACGATCAATTGGCCATTTTCAAACACGGCGCCAACGCCATCGGCGCGCGGCTCAACGGCGGCGCCTTGCGCGGCGGGCAGCAGCGCCGCTTCCATCGTCGCGCGGCGCGAATCCACGGCTTTCACCGGCCCGGCCACCAATGCAGCGGCGAAACGGTCGCCGATCTCCGGGTCTTCAACCCAACGCACCCGGCCATCGCGGCCAAAATCAGCGACGAGCTTCGATCCGCCGCCCGCACCCGCGGCCTGGCGCGATACCGGCGCTGACGATTCGAGCGCCCCGGCGCGCTCGGAAAGAATGAATGTCCATGCGGCGCCATCGGCCTTTGCCGTCACCAGCACTTCCGGCGGCGCCGCGATGCGCAGACCCGTGACGTTATCGCCCTGCACCACTTGCAAATTGGTATGACGCTTGCCGACGAGCGGGATGCCTTTGATGTCCAGCCGCGCATTGGTGTCGAACAATATCCAGATCGCTTCGCCGCGCCGGAACGCGGCCGCGCGCGCCGCACTGGCCCAGCGCGTTGTAAAGGTCGTCGCGCTAGAGCCTTCTTCTTGCGCTACCCGCACAACGCCGCCTTTCGGCGCCGGATCAATATCAGGCGTGGCCTTTACAGGCGCCCGCGCGGCTTGCGCCGTTGCTGGCGCGGCTGTGAGCGCCGGTTTCTTCTGATCCGGCGGCAGAAGATCTACGATTACGCGCGAACCATCGACGAAATGGCGTTGGCGTACGCCCGCTTCCAGCGTCAGATTCAGCACCAGCGGCTGGCCAGGCTTGGAAACCTTGCGCACGTCCTTGAGGAATTTCGGCGGCAGGATGCGCAGATCGGAAATATCGACTTCGCCGGGACGCGAGAACTTCAGCTGTAATTGATCGCCGCTCAGCAGCGGCGTCACCGTCGCGCCGCGCGGAAACAGAAACGAGAGCCGCGTGAACTCCGGACGCTGGCCGACATTGAGCAGAACATCGTTGGCTGTGATCGGATTGGCATCCGGACCCGACACAACGCCCACATCCACCGGCGCGCCCGCGGCGTCGGTCGCTTTTGGCGCCGGCGGCGCAACAGGCTTTGGTGGCGCCGCCAGCGCGATGATGCGCGCGGCGCCAGCGGCGGCCACTTGCGGCGAGAGCGTGCGGCGCAGGGAAATGCGCAGCGATTTTCCATCAGCGTCACGGCGCGCGAAAGCGATTGTCTTTGGCGCGGCGGCCGCGAGGCCGGAAACGTCAGCTTCGAACGGCTCCTCGAACGTGACGACCAGCACGCCCGCTTCCAGCCGTGCGGTCGCGGGCGGCGCAAGTGTGCGGCCGTCGGCGTAGCGCGCCGAAAGCCGCGCCCCGCCCGAAGCCTCGTCGGCCGCGGAAATGACCAGCGGCGCGGCAAACGCCGGCGGCGCGAACGCCACCGCGATCGCCCCCAATGCCCAACCTTGGGTCCAGCCATGGAAATTTGCCCGCGACATCGGCCTTATTGTGCAAAGCGCCGCGTTAATCCCGGGTTAGGAAAGGGCGCCATCACAAGCGCCTAGCCCGCCTTGGCGGACGCCGGCGCCGCTCCCGCCGCCTTGGTGACGGCGTCATCCGGAATTTTCTTGCTTTCCAGCAGACCCTTGGTTAGCCGGCGCGCGCTCTCGGCGGTCATCATGCCCATGATTTCCGACAGATTGGTCTGCTTCATACGGCCAGCCACTTCCAGCAGCACGGCTTCGTCCAGTCCTTCGAAGATGCGTGCTGCGTCCTTCGGCTTCATCTTGGAATAGACCGTGACCATGCCGTTCACGCGCGCGTCCTGCTCCTCGTTCAGCTTGCCGAGCAGCCCCTCGACGACGCCCTGCACGCGCTGCAGCTCCGCTAGGCGCTCAGTCACCCGCTTTTCAGCCGCCGCCAGCAATTCGCCGTCCGTGGACATTTCAGCTGCGCGCTGATCGAGCGCCGTGCGCCGCGCGCCAAGCGATTGCAGCACCTCCACTTCCGTCGCCGACAGCCCCGCCTGCTCGGCAAAGCTCGGCGCGGGGCAAGATTGCGCCGCCGGGGCGGCGGATGCAGCAGCGGGCGGCGCCGAAGCCGCAGCAGCGGCAGCCGGTGCGGGCTTGGCTTCCGGATCGTTCGCAGCCTCGGCCATGGAAACGGCCTTGAGCCCGAGCACGACGCTGGCCGTCACCATCATCGCCGGCAGCAGGCGGACGTTGGCCGGCGCTTTGAAAGCGGGAAGTTTCACCACGCTCTCCCCGCGCGTTGGGCGTCCGAAGCCGTGCGTATCCGCCCCGAGCCCAGCCCAAGGCGGTCAGCCGTGGCGCGCGCGTCATCGATCCGCGCCTGCAAATCGCGGCCGGCGTCGTTTGCCGTTGCGCGCAGGCCGCGCACAGCGGCCTCGGCATGGGCCGCCGCCTGCTTCAGTTCGATGGCCGCGGCGCGCACGCCATCCTGGCCCGAGCGCAACGCCGCCAGCTTGCGCTCAAGGCGCCAGCAGAAAAACAGCACCGCGCAGAGCAGCCCAATCAGCGCGAAGTTAAGCACCAGACTGACGATACTATCCTGCATGATGCTCTATCCTGCCTTTCCCGGAATCGCCGCGCCGAGAGACAGCGGCGCTTCAACCCTGATCGCAATCTTGTGCCCAATGCGGCCGATACGCCCGCGCGTCAGTGAAATTGCGCCGCACTTCAGTTCAACAAGATCATCCGGCGCGGCGCCAAGCATCAGCGTGTCGCCAACTTTCAGATCGAGCACCTTTTTTAACGGTGCGCTTTGTTCATCAAGCACCGCGCGGATTTCCATATCCGTGTGCCACAATTCAGTGGCCAAATGGCCTTCCCAGATGTTATCGCGGCCGAACTTCTCGCCCATGAATTGCTGCAGCAGCATTTTGCGGATCGGCTCGAGCGTCGCGTAAGGCAGCAGCAATTCCAGCCGCCCGCCGCGATCATCCATCTCAATGCGCAGCTTCACCAGAATCGCGGCGTTGGCGGGCCGCGCGATGGCGGCGAAGCGCGGGTTAGTCTCGATCCGGTCGAGCGTGAATTGCACATCGGTCAGCGGCGCGAACGCGGCCTTGGTGTCTTCCAGCACCACCTCGATCATGCGCGTAACCAGCATGCGCTCAATGGTCGTGTAAGGCCTGCCCTCCACGCGCATCGCCACCGTGCCGCGCCGCCCGCCCAGCAGCACATCCACGATCGAATAGATCAGGTTGGAATCGATCGTAACGAGGCCGAAATTGTCCAGCTCCTCGGCGCGAAACACGGCGATGATCGCCGGCAGCGGGATCGAGTTGAGATAATCGCCGAACCGGATCGAGGAGATATTATCGAGGCTGACCTCGACGTTATCCGAAGTGAAATTGCGCAGGCTGGTCGTCATCAACCGCACCAGGCGGTCGAACACGACTTCCAGCATCGGCAGGCGTTCGTACGAAACCAGCGCCGAATTGATCAGCGCGCGCACGCCCGTTCGCTCGCCGCTGGCGTCATCGCCATTGGCGAAGCCGAGCAGGCTGTCGATTTCGTCCTGGTTGAGCACACGCTCGGCGCCCAGCGCGCCCGGCGGCATGCCTTCCATGCCCCAGGCGGCGTCTTCACCCGCTGGCGCCAGGGCGCCCTCAGCCGGCGCGGCTGCGCCGGGCTCCCAATTGTCCTGCGCGGCTTCAGTCTGGTCGGTCACTATTGCACCAGCATTTCTTCGATCAGCACGGCGTTGATTTGCGCCGGCGCCAGCGCCAAATTCACACGCCGCAGCAATTCCATCCGCAAGCGATAAGCGCCCGCGGAGCCCGCGAGATCGTCCACGCGCAATTCACGCAGAAACGCCTGGAACTGGTCCGTCACGCGCGGCAATTCTGGTTCGATCGAATAGGCGACGTCCTCGTCCGGCGCTTCCAGGGTCAGCTTCAGCTTCAGATAGACCGGCCGCCCATCGCCGGAGGTGATGTTAACCAGCATCTCCGGCATGGCGTAATAATAGACGCCCTCGCCCTCGGTGATCGCGGCGCTTTCGGCGCCGTCCTTGCCGTGACCGCCTTTGGCTTCCTTTTTCTTTTTTGGCTTCTCATGCCCGGCTTCAGCGCCGCCTTCGGCGTGCGCTTCAGGCTTGGCCATGAACAGGAAATAGCCCGCGGCCCCGCCGCCGCCGAGCAGCAGCAACGCCGGCAGAACGATAAACAGAACAAGGGTTTTGCCGGCGAGCTTCTTTTTCGCGGGCACTTCGCCTTCCGCGCCCTCTTCGCCCGGCTTGGCGATGCCCGCCTCTTCAGCGTCAGCCGCGATGGCCTCAGGCGCGTCCTTGCCCTTCTTGTCCTTTTTCGGCGGCTTCGGCGGCTTTTCCTTCTTCGACATCGGCGCGTTCAAATTCCTTCGCGCGCGATTCCCCCGCGCGACTGCTCATGACCTGCGCCGATTATGGTTAAGGATCAGTAGCCACGCGGCAGTTTTTGCCGGGCGAACGGGGATTTCCTACCGGGCGTTTACCATAAACGAAACGTTAATCGCTTGCGCGCCTTGATGTGTTGGCTGGCAGAAGACTTGCACGCGTGCGCTTAACCTTAACGCGGAGCGCTTATGGACAACGCCCTCATGATCGGCATGCAGACCCAGATGGTCTTGCGTCGCCGCATGGAAGCGGTGGCCAATAATATCGCCAACGTCGCCACGTCCGGCTTCAAGGCCGACACGTTCACGTTTGAAATGGATGCATCGGAAGCCGCGTCAGATTCGGGCGAGGTCAAAGACATCCGGTTCGTCCGCGAAGCGGGCCTAGTGCGCGACATGGCCTCCGGCCCTATCGCCAACACCGGCAATCCGTTTGACGTCGCCATCGACGGCGACGGCTTCTTCGCCATCCAGGGCGATGACGGCGCCACACAATATACCCGCGACGGCAGCTTCGTGCTCGGCGCCGACGGGCGCCTGATGACGCAATCCGGGCACGCCGTGCTCGGCGAATCCGGCGCGCCGCTGGTGTTCGATCTGCGCGGCGAGCAGCCCGTGATCGACAAAACCGGCTCGATCAGCATCGCCGGCGTCGAAGCCGGCAAACTCGGCGTATTCGAGTTCGAAGCGCCCGAGGGGCTCGAAAAAGTCGGTTACAATGCCTATGCGCCGGGCGATCAGGCCGCAATTGCTTCGGCCGAATCGCGCGTTATCCAGGGCGCGCTCGAAGGGTCGAACGTCAAAGCCGTCGTCGAACTGACCCGCCTGATCGAAATCTCACGAGCCTACGAATCGGCTTCGCGCATGGTCAGCGGCGAAGACGAACTTCGCAAATCCGCGATCGAAAAACTGGGCCGCGCATGAAGCCCGCCATCCCCCTTCCGTTCTTGCCTGAGGAAAACTCGTAATGCGCTCCCTGTCGATCGCCGCCACGGGCATGATGGCCCAGCAGCTCAACGTCGAAGTCATTTCGAACAATATCGCGAACATGAACACGACGGGGTTCAAGCGTCAGCGCGCCCAGTTCGAAGATCTGCTGTACCAGAGCACGCAGAAGCCGGGCGCCACAACGTCGGCCAATGGCAATGTGGCGCCGATGGGTATTCAGGTCGGCGTCGGCGTGAAGCCCGGTTCGGTGGGACGCATCACCGAGCAAGGCAATCTCGTGGAGAGCGGCAACCAGTACGACATGGCCATTTCCGGCAGCGGCTATCTGCAGGTTCTGCTGCCCTCCGGCGAGACGGCGTATACGCGCGCGGGTAATCTCGGCGTCAGCGCCGAAGGCACGCTGGTGACGTCCGAAGGCTACACCGTCGACCCGGCCGTCACGATCCCGGCCGGCGCGACCGCCGTGACGATCTCGCGCGATGGCGTCGTCTCGGCGACGGTCTCGGGCTCGACGACGCCGACCACAATCGGCCAGATCGAGCTGGCGGGCTTCGTTAATCCGGCCGGCCTCGAAGCGCTTGGCGACAACATGTTCAAAGAAACCGCCGCGTCAGGCGCGCCCACCAGCGCGACTCCGGGTACAGATGGACTCGGCACACTGATGCAGGGTTTTCTTGAAACGTCGAATGTCAACGCGGTCGAGGAAATTTCCGCGCTGATCGTGGCGCAGCGCGCCTACGAAATGAACGCCAAGGTAATCACCGCCTCGGACGAGATGCTGCAGGCAGCGTCGCAAGTACGCTAGGCTAGAGGGAGAAGATCATGGCCGCACGATTGATAAAGGCTTGCCTCGCCGCTTCGATCATGACGATCGCGCTGGCTGGCGCCGCATGGGCGCGCCCGGTAGAGCTGAAAAGCCAGATCCACTGCGCCGGCCCCGCCGTCACGCTCGGCGACGTGTTCGTCAACGCCGGAGAGATGAGCGGCCGGGCCGTTGCGCCCGCCCCCGCGGCCGGCACGCGAACAACGTTTTCGGCGCGGTTCCTCGCAGCCGCAGCGGCGGCCGCCGGTCTCGAATGGGCGCCGCCTGCCGGGATGGAAAAGATCACCGTGTTCGGCGCCGGCGCGGCGCGCACGCAACAAGCGTCCTTCGCGGGCGCAACGCCCGCCGTCAGGCGCGGCGACACGGTCACGATGGTTTACGTTGCGCCCGGCCTGCAACTCACCACGCGCGCCAAGGCGATGAACGATGGCGGCGTGGGCGACACGGTGCGGCTGACCAATCTGCAATCAAACAAGGTCGTCGATGCGGTCGTGACCGGCCCTGGCGCTGCGGCGATCAAGGCCGCCCAAACCTTCTGATAGAAGACAATCTGACAAGTGGACAGACATTAATGGCCCATCGTTACGCAGCTCCCTTGCTCGCGCTTGCAGCGCTCGGCGGCTGCGCGAGCGTCAAAGATTCGCTACGCGTGACGCCGCAATTGTCTCCCGTGGGGATGGGGCCGCCGCTGACCACGCCGGCGCCAACCGGACTGCCGATGCCGCCAGTGCAGGAGCAACGCTACGCCGCCAACTCGCTCTGGCGCGCCGGCGCGCGCACGTTTTTCAACGATCAGCGCGCCGCGCGCGCGGGCGATCTGTTGACCGTGAAAATCCAGATCGACGACAGCGCGCAGGTCAGCAATTCGACTGACCGCTCGCGCACATCGTCAACGTCGTCCGGCGTGACGAATTTCCTCGGCCTTGAAGGCACGATCTCGCGCGCCCTTCCCGGCGGCGCGGTCGATACGGCCAATCTGATCAATGGCGAAGGCGACACCAGCATGGCCGGCGCCGGCGCGGTGAACCGTCAGGAAAGAATTGAGCTGACGATGGCCGCGATGGTCACGCAGGTGCTGCCGAACGGCAATCTGGCGATCGCCGGACGCCAGGAAGTGCGCGTGAACAACGAATTGCGCGAATTGACAGTGGCCGGGATCATCCGCCCGGAGGACATCGCGTCCGACAACACGATCCGCAACAGCCAGATCGCCGAAGCCCGCATCTCCTATGGCGGGCGCGGCGTCATCTCAACCGTGCAAAAGCCCGCCTGGGGCCAGCGCATCAGCGACGCGATCAGCCCGTTCTGATAAGGCGGAATTTATGCTTCGGCGAGATTTCATAGCCGCGACGGCAGCAATGTTCTCGACGGGATGCGCAGGCCCCGGAAGTCAATCGTTCAATTTCCGATTCAAGTTGGTCGTGCGGGAAAACGACAAGCTGCATGAAGGTTCAAGCGTAATTCGGACCACTTGGAACGATCAGCGGAACTCGATCGCCAGTGCTTCGTCAGGACTTAGTTTTTCCGTCACCACCGTTGGCGAAGCGCCGTTCGTCAGTATTGGGAATCGCGGCCTTCTTTTTGGTTTGCTGACAAAGCTCTTCTACGGCAGTAACCCGGATGAGATCGGGCAAGATCGTCGTTATCCTGGAAGAATGCTGGTGAAAACGCTGAGTGAGCGTTGGCCTGGCACGTGGCTGGCTGCGGAACGTGATCTCGAAAAAGTACCAGATATTCTGCGACGGGTGTCCGCCGTAAATGATGAAGTGGACCTAGTCCGCGACGACTACCCTACGCTCGTCCGTTTTCGTGACACGAACGATCCGACCTCCGTCGAGTTGGTCGATCCACTGAATTTGCCAGCGCAATTTGGATCAGACGTCTCGCTTCAGCGATGTTCGGTTCAGCTTGTGCAAGAGAATGTCACAAGAACGATCGACAAGACGCTTCCGTGGCTTGCAACGCTAAGGAATAGCGGCATCAATAATCGTTTAGGGCCTGCTATGGGCAAACGCGGCGACCCACAATACTTCCCACATTTGCTTACAGATGAGTTTTTCGCCAGGAGCGGCTCATGAATCGATCCTGCCGCTCAAGCCGCGTCGAGATGGATTGCCGCGAAGGCGCGCTTTTTGTTCGGCTTGACGACAATATCGACTTCACAGCCGAGACGCGTAAGCAGCACCATCAGGCTCGACGAACAAGTCGCGAAACTGCCCCCTGAATTGATCCTCCCTTCTCCCCTTGTGGGAGAAGGTGGATCGCGCGTCAGCGCGAGACGGATGAGGGGTGTTAGCGACGACTTTGAAAGTTAGCGCCAACACCCCTCACCCGGCGCTTCGCGCCACCCTCTCCCACAAGGGGAGAGGGTAAAAGCTCAGCCAATCCCGCGCGTCATCAGCGCGGCATTGACCACGATCGCGAGGATCAAAACGCCCTGGATCATCAATAGCCGGCGCACGCCCTTCACCTCTTCGGGCGGCGGCCGAAAGCTCTCGCTGGCTTTTGCCGCGCGTGACCACGCGATGAACCGCATGGTCGGCCAGGCCGATATGATCCCCACCAGAACGAACAAGCCAATCTTGGTCCAGAACGTGTGCAGGCCCCAATAATAGCCTTCGCCTTTCAGGCCCCAAAAAATCCGGGCCACGCCCGCTACGATCACCAGGATCGCCGCAATCCCGTAAAAACGGTCGATCATGCCGAGGCGCTTTATGCCTTCGGCCGTCAGCGGCGCGCGCAGGGCGGCGAATTCAGCGCCGAGCGCTCCGATAAGCAAAAACACCGCAGCAAAATGCGCCGTGGAGAGTATGGCGTCAGCGATCATGGCGCCGCTTTACCCGAAAACGCCCCGCGCGAACAGCGCCGGCCTAGTCCTCGCGATGGACGCGCTCGCGCCGCTCGTGGCGCTCCTGGGCTTCGAGCGAAAGCGTCGCGGTCGGGCGCGCTTCCAGCCGCGCGAGGCTGATCGGCTCGCCTGTCTCTTCGCAATAGCCGTAGGAGCCGTCGTCGATCCGGCGGATGGCTTCGTCGATCTTGGCGATCAGCTTGCGCTGACGATCGCGCGTGCGCAGTTCGAGTGAACGGTCCGTCTCGCTGGTTGCGCGATCGGCAAGATCGGGTTCGGAAATCGTCTCGTTCTGTAAATTTGCGATCGTGGCGCGCGATTCTTCTAGAATCTCTTGCTTCCAGGCGATCAGCTTGCGCCGGAAATAGTCCCGCTGCCGCTCATTCATGAACGGTTCTTTTTCGGAAGGACGATACGTATCTGACGCTGTCGAGCCCATGAGACTTTCCCGCATCCGCCTGGATCAATCTGGCGCGGCTTATAACGCCCGGCCATTGGGGCGGCAATGAAGCAAACCACAGGCCAGAGCGCCTATACCGTGATAGTGCACCCGGCCGGGGGCGCTCAGGACCGGAAACGGTTTCGATCGGCCATTTCCAGCTTCGCAAGCTCGACAGCGGCGCGAACGTCGATCTCGTCGAGGACGGAATCGAGGCCGGGATCGCCGGTTCGCTCCACATCTTTCTGTAAAGCCGCCAGCGTCAGCCGCGCCGCATGGGGCGCCGCGCCGTCGAGATGGGCGCGGGCGAGCGCCTCTAGCGCATCGAGAGTTTTACCGCCCCGCCGCGCCTGGCGCCCGCGTCTTTGGGGATCAAATCCCTGCCCCTGTAGCGCAAGGATTGTGTCGAGCGGCGCAGCGGCGCGCACCCCGGCGCTGGGCGTCGATGCGGTTGCGCTTTCGGCCGGCAGGCTGAACCCCGCGCCAGCGCTGCCCCCGGCCTTGCGCGCGCCAGTGGAGCCGCCAACGGAACGGGGCCCTTCGATCTTCATGGCGCCAGCGTGCGCCGAAGCGCTTGCTTGATGATTAACGGAACGGCGCCAGGCCGCCGGAACCTACGAACCCCGCCCCCGTTCTTTGCTAGGCAACATAGGAGCGTTTCATGAGGGCGATTTTCAAGGCGGCGGCGGTGCTTGGTCTGGCGGCTGGCTTGTCCGCGTGCGGCCACGGTGTTGAGCAGAAGGCCGCTACCGGCGCCGCCACGGGGCTCGTGGTCGGCGGTCCAATCGGCGCCGCAGTGGGCGCGGGCGTCGGCGTCGCGACGCAAAAGGCCGAAAACGAAGGCGCTGTCCCAAAGCAATAAGTTCCGCATCGGCCGCCGCCACCCGGCTAAATTTGCCGGGTGGGAGCGGTTCTCCCCTCTGACATCCATGGCGCACAAGGGCTTTGGAGCGGCCCGATTTTCGCATGCGCGCAGGTATGGTTAACGCACGCAGCGCGGTGGACGTGAAAAAGACTTTGGGAATCGGGCTGGCGGCCGCGTTCGCGGTTTGCGCCGCCGCGTCGCCGGCCGCTGGAGCGTCGCGCATCAAGGACATCGCCGATTTTGAAGGCGTGCGGGACAACCAATTGGTCGGCTACGGCTTGGTCATGGGCCTGCAAGGCACAGGCGACAGCCTGCGCAATTGCCCCAGCACGAAGCAGGCGCTCGCCGCCATGCTCGAACGGCTTGGCACCAACACCCGCGACGGCAATCTCAACACCAAGAACGTCGCCGGCGTCATGGTCACAGCCAATTTGCCCGCCTTTGGCACGCAGGGCGCCCGCATCGACGTTTCGGTCTCCGCTCTGTGCGATGGCAAAAGCCTCCAGGGCGGCACGCTGTTCGCCACCTCCCTGCTCGGCGCCGACGGCCAGACCTACGCCGTCGCGCAAGGGCCGATCTCGATCGGCGGCTTTTCAGCCGGCGGCGCTTCGGGATCGTCCGTAACCAAGGGCGTGCCGACCGCGGGACGCATCGCCTCCGGCGCGCTGATCGAGCGCGAAATTCACTACGACCTCGCTGGCCAGGCGGAAGTTCGCCTCGCGCTGCGCAATCCGGATTTCACCACCGCCGAACGCACCGCCGGCGTGATCAACAACGCGATCGGCGCCGGCTCTGCGCGCGCCACCAACCCCGGCACAATCGTCGTGACCCGCCCAGCCAATTTCCGCGGCGACATGATCGCCCTGCTCACCGCCGTCGAGCGTCTTGAAGTCGAGCCCGATCAACCGGCGCGGATCGTCATCGACGAAACCTCCGGCATCATCGTCATGGGCGAAAACGTGAAGGTCGCCACCGTCGCCATCGCGCAGGGCGCGCTGACGATTTCGGTTTCCGAACAACCGGCCGTCAGCCAGCCCGCGCCGTTCTCTCGTGAGGGCCAGACTGCCATCGTGCCGCAAAGCCAAGTTAAAGTGGAGGAAGGCAAAGGCAGCCTCGCCCTGGTCAGGGGCGGCGTGCCGCTGCGCCAATTGGTCGATGGCCTCAACGCGCTGGGCGTTGGCCCGCGCGACATGATCTCGATCCTGCAATCGCTGAAGAAAGCCGGCGCGATCGAAGCTGAAATCGAGGTGATGTGATGAGCGCCGCCTCGCCCCTCTCTAGCTCCACGCTTGCGGCGCCAGTGGCGCAGCCGCAGCCCAGTGCAGAAATGAAAAAGGCCGCGAAGGACTTCGAATCGATGCTGATCGGCCAGATGCTGCAGCCGATGTTCGAAGCGCTGCAAACCGACGGCATGTTCGGCGGCGGCGCCGGCGAAGCGATGTTCCGCCCGATGCTGATTGAGCAATACGCGCAAGGGATCGGAAAGGCTGGCGGGATCGGCATCAGCGATTCGATCGCGCGCGAGATGATGCGCATGCAAATGGGTTCGACCGCACAGGAGGCCGCCAATGGCGCTGCTGGCTGATCATGCCGCTGACCGCGCCGAGCAGATGCTCGCGCTCACCGCGCGGCTCACGACATTGCTTGAAGCCGAAACGCGCCTAATCGAAGCACGCCAGCCGCCGCTTTCCGGCGCCGAAGGCGACGAAAAAGCGCGGCTCGCCAATCTCTATCGCCAGGAACTCACACGCATCGCCGAAGATCGCGAGTTGATCCGCGCCGCCCCCGCGCGCCTTATCGATCGCCTGCGCACGGAAACCGCACGCTTCCGCATTGCGCTAAAAGCGCACGAACGGGCGCTCGTGGGCGTAAAAGAAGTCAGCGAAGGCCTCGTCAAAGCCATAGCCGAAGAAATCGCCAAAGTCCGCGCCGGCCCGCGAACATATGGCGCCACGGGCGGCTACGCCGCCGCGTCAACGTCTAGCGGCGCAGCCGTCGCGGTCAGCAAAACCGCTTAAACTACATCCGCACGTCGGCGACCTTGTCTTTGTAGTCTTTCTTCGGATCGCTGCCGAGCATCATCTTGACGCCAGCGACAAGGTTATTCTCGTTAAGCCAGATGTGCGCGTGGTTCATGTCCATGCGAAGCAGCTGAAGTGTTGGATCGTCCTTGCCCTCGTACCAGGCGGCGATGAAGGGATTCCAAAGCCGCTCCACCACCGCGCGATCCTCGACTGGTTGCAGCATGCCGTGCACCGCCGCAAAAACGTCATGCCCTTTGGACGGAAAGTGAAAGTACGCTTCATTTCCCGATCCCAACGCGCGGACGAGATCGACATCCTTAGAAGAAAAGAACCATACCGGCCCTTCCTCGTCGGCCTCGAGAATGGCGGTCATCGGCTGGGCGCCGCCCTCCTCTACATCCGCCAAGCCTAACATAACGGTGCGGTCTGACTTGATTGACTTCCAGAGCTTGTCAGCGATTTCGCGGTCCTTGGACATGGGAACTCCTTCTGGGGCCTGAACCAGCAACGGCCCTCGCGGTTCCGCACGCGCCTTGCCTGAGCGCAGGGCCGGGCCTATCTCCCTCTCGCTTGCGTGCGCACGAGCGAGGTACATCCCCATGACTCTATCCATCGGCAGCCCTGCCCCCGATTTTGAGGCCGACACCACAGAAGGCAAAATCCGCTTCCACGAATGGCTCGGCGATTCCTGGGGAATTCTGTTTTCGCACCCGAAGGATTTCACGCCGGTCTGCACCACCGAACTCGGCGCCGTGGCGCGTCTCAAGCCCGAATTCGACAGGCGCAACACGAAGGTGATCGGCATATCCGTCGATCCGGTCGATGATCACGCGCGCTGGGCGGCCGACATCAAGGAAACGCAAGGCACGGCGCCGAACTTCCCGATGATCGGCGATCCCGAACTCAAGATCGCCAAGGCGTGGGGCATGTTGCCGGCTGACACGGCCGGCGGTTCGCAAGGCCGCACGGCGGCGAATAATCAGACCGTACGCAATGTGTTCATCGTCGGTCCGGACAAGACGATCAAACTGATACTCGTCTATCCTATGACCACCGGAAGAAATTTCGATGAAATCCTGCGCGTGCTGGATTCGCTCCAGCTCACCGCCAAGCACCGCGTGGCGACGCCGGCAGACTGGAAGCAAGGCGAGGACGTGATTATCGCCGGCTCGGTCAACGATGAAGAGGCCAAGAAAATCTATCCCGATGGCTGGACGGCGCCCAAGCCCTACCTGCGCATCGTACCGCAGCCGCGCGCATAACGGCGACGCTCTATCCTCCCCCGTTTACGGGGGAGGTGGCCTTTTCGCGCAGCGAAAAGCCGGAGGGGGAACAATGGGACGGCCCCCCCCCCCCATCCACCAAC
>JANNOO010000038.1:0-227727 GCA_031399165.1 Alphaproteobacteria bacterium
CACCATGGGAGTTGGTTTTACCTTAAGACGGTGCGCTAACCGCAAGGAGGCAGCCGGCCACGGTAAGGTCAGCGACTGGGGTGAAGTCGTAACAAGGTAGCCGTAGGGGAACCTGCGGCTGGATCACCTCCTTTCTAAGGAAGAGCGCGATCAACCAATCTGCTTTCGGGCAGTGACAGTTTCGCGATCTTTTAGAACATCGTTTCCATCCGGATTCCTCACGGGAAAAGGGTGAGAAACAAAAAACACGGTCGTCCGCCGTCCTCGTTTCTCTTCTCCGATATCTTCGTCCGCCGCGAGCATTGCTCTGTGTGCGGATGATGACGCGAGCCCAATCCGCGGCGCCGGCTGAAAAGTTTGGCGCTTCGGGCTGTGGGCCTCATAGGCCCGTAGCTCAGGTGGTTAGAGCGTACGCCTGATAAGCGTAAGGTCGGCAGTTCGAGTCTGCCCGGGCCTACCAGCGCTCCGCGCTGTCTTTGCTTCGACAGGGTTGGGGCTTCGACATCGTTTTGGGTCATGAGATCGCACCTGTTACGGGGCCGTAGCTCAGTTGGGAGAGCGGTAGCTTTGCAAGCTTCAGGTCGTCGGTTCGATCCCGTCCGGCTCCACCAGCCTTCGCGTCATTGAAGATATCGGTATCAGAATTCGCCGTGCGTTATTCGCCGGCGTTTCCTCCCTGCACGGGAGGCTCCAAGCATTTGACATCGTGAAAGAGGGTTCGTCCGCTGCGCCAACACGCAGTTCCAGGACGGATCTAGACATTGTCTAGCCGACGTCCGTGTCGGGTGTAGGTCGTGAGTTCGTTTGCCCCAATTCTTTGAGGTGAATGGGTTCTCGATCGGGGCGCAATCCCCACCGCGCATGGACATTTAGAAGACATCAAGCGTTTTGAAGAGCATTCGAGGAATGCCTTGGCAGTAAGAGGCGATGAAGGACGTGGCACGCTGCGATAAGCCGTGGTGAGGGGCGAGCACCCTTTGACCCGCGGATTTCCGAATGGGGAAACCCACCGTTTCGACGGTATCTTCAGCTGAATACATAGGCTGCAGAAGCAAACCCGGGGAAGTGAAACATCTCAGTACCCGGAGGAAAGGACATCAACCGAGACTCCCGTAGTAGTGGCGAGCGAACCGGGACCAGGCCAGTGCCTGATCGAAATCAACGCGAACAGATTGGAAAGTCTGGCCAGAGCGGGTGACAGCCCCGTAGCGGTAAAATTAGATCAGGACTCGAGTAGGGCGGGACACGTGCAATCCTGTCTGAACATGGGGGGACCATCCTCCAAGCCTAAGTACTCCTTACTGACCGATAGTGAACAAGTACCGTGAGGGAAAGGTGAAAAGCACCCCGACGAGGGGAGTGAAATAGATCCTGAAATCGAATGCTTACAAGCAGTCGGAGCCTTCTTCGGAGGGTGACGGCGTACCTTTTGTATAATGGGTCAGCGACTTCATGTGACGAGCAAGCTTAAGCCGTTAGGCGTAGGCGCAGCGAAAGCGAGTCTGAACAGGGCGTCGAGTTCGTCGTATGAGACCCGAAACGTGGTGATCTACCTATGAGCAGAGTGAAGGTGCAGTAACATGCACTGGAGGCTCGAACCCTTAACTGTTGAAAAAGTTTGGGATGACTTGTGGGTAGGGGTGAAAGGCCAATCAAACCACGTGATAGCTGGTTCTCCGCGAAAACTATTTAGGTAGTGCGTCAGATCATTACTCCAGGGGGTAGAGCACTGGATGGGCTAGGGGTCCTCACCGGATTACCAAACCCAACCAAACTCCGAATACCTGGAAGTTCAGTCTGGCAGACAGACGGCGGGTGCTAACGTCCGTCGTCAAAAGGGAAACAACCCTAACCAACAGCTAAGGCCCCCAAGTAATGGCTAAGTTTGAAAGGATGTGGGTATGCATAGACAACCAGGAAGTTGGCTTAGAAGCAGCCATCTTTTAAAGAAAGCGTAACACTCACTGGTCAAGCGTACCTGCGCCGATAATGTAACGGGGATTAAGCCATTCGCCGAAGCTTTGGGTGTGTAGCAATACACGCGGTAGCGGAGCGTTCCGTAAGCCTGCGAAGGTCAACCGTGAGGTTGGCTGGAGGTATCGGAAGTGAGAATGCTGACATGAGTAACGATAAAGAGTGTGAGAGACACTCTCGCCGAAAGACCAAGGGTTCCTGTCCAATGCTAATCAGGGCAGGGTTAGCCGGCCCCTAAGGCGAGGCCGAAAGGCGTAGTCGATGGGAAGCACGTTAATATTCGTGCGCCAGCTGGGAAGTGACGAATGTGGAAAGTGGTCGGAGGTTATTGGATTCCGAAGGCCGCCTGCATGTTCCAGGAAATAGCCCCAGCATAGTCCGTACCCGAAACCGACACAGGTGGTCAGGTAGAGCATACCAAGGCGCTTGAGAGAACTGCTGTTAAGGAACTCGGCAAATTACCCTCGTAACTTCGGGATAAGAGGGCCTGATTCCGCGTAAGCGGGCGTCAGGGACACAAACCAGAGGGTGGCGACTGTTTATCAAAAACACAGGGCTCTGCGAAGCCGCAAGGCGACGTATAGGGTCTGACTCCTGCCCAGTGCCGGAAGGTTAAGAGGAGAGGTGCAAGCTTTGAATCGAAGCCCCGGTGAACGGCGGCCGTAACTATAACGGTCCTAAGGTAGCGAAATTCCTTGTCGGGTAAGTTCCGACCTGCACGAATGGAGTAACGACTTCCCTACTGTCTCGACAGCAGACTCAGTGAAATTGAATTCCCCGTGAAGATGCGGGGTTCCCGCGGCTAGACGGAAAGACCCTGTGAACCTTTACTGCAGCTTTGCTGTGGCGTTATCGACGGTTTGTGTAGCATAGGTGGGAGGCTTTGAACCTTGGGCGCCAGCTCGAGGGGAGCCACCAGTGAAATACCACCCTAATTTTCGGTGACGTCTAACCTCGACCCCTTATCTGGGTCAGGGACCCAGCATGGCGGGCAGTTTGACTGGGGCGGTCGCCTCCCAAAGAGTAACGGAGGCGCGCGATGGTAGGCTCAGTCCGGTCGGAAATCGGATGTTGAGTGCAATGGCATAAGCCTGCCTGACTGCGAGACTGACAAGTCGAGCAGAGACGAAAGTCGGTCATAGTGATCCGGTGATCCCATATGTGGAGGGTCATCGCTCAACGGATAAAAGGTACTCCGGGGATAACAGGCTGATCGCTCCCAAGCGTCCATAGCGACGGAGCGGTTTGGCACCTCGATGTCGGCTCATCTCATCCTGGGGCTGGAGCAGGTCCCAAGGGTATGGCTGTTCGCCATTTAAAGAGGTACGTGAGCTGGGTTCAGAACGTCGTGAGACAGTTTGGTCCCTATCTACCGTGGGTGTTGGAAACTTGAGAGGCGCTATCCCTAGTACGAGAGGACCGGGATGGACGCACCTCTGGTGCACCAGTCGTGCCGCCAGGCGCGCAGCTGGGTAGCTATGTGCGGACGGGATAAACGCTGAAAGCATCTAAGCGTGAAACCCTCCTCAAAACCAGGTTTCCCTTGAGAGTCGTCCTAGACCAGGACGTTGATAGGCCAGGTGTGGAAGCCCCGCGAGGGGTGAAGCTAACTGGTACTAATCGCTCGATTGGCTTGATAATCTTCTATGGTGGCCATGCGTGGCGGAGATTTCGTCCCCGCGATTTTCGTGAAAACGAAAGTTGCAAACGAAAGAGTCCGTACACGGACGTTTGCTAGACAATGTCTTACTTGCGCGAAAGCGCGAGCCTCATTCATGCGCGCCGCGCCGACCCGGTGGCTTTGCCGGGGGGTCCCCACCCGATCCCATCTCGAACTCGGCCGTTAAGCCCCCCAGGGTCGATGGTACTACGTCTTAAGGCGTGGGAGAGTAGAACGCTGCCGGGTCTGCGCGACGCGCAATGAATGAACTAGATCCACCGGACCCTCATCACGATAAACCCTGTCTTCGACAGATATAGGATTTGATCTGAGCTAACGCGGCTCGCGCACGCGGCCGATGACGCGGGATGGAGCAGCCCGGTAGCTCGTCAGGCTCATAACCTGAAGGTCGTAGGTTCAAATCCTACTCCCGCACCCAAATCTCAGATCAAGCACGGCCCCGCTGGAAACAGCGGGGCCGTTTGCGTTTAGCGGTCCTGTTTGCTGGGTACGCACTTTAAACGCGGATATTACTGGGGGGATGCAAGCACTTACGACTGTTCGTTGCGGTCCCGGTAAAAATTATTTTTAGGTTTAGCGTCTCGCCTCAGCATGGCGATCTAAGGAGAGCGCAAATGACATTTATGCCGTCACCACCCCCGCCAAATTCAGAAGCAGCGCGACTTTGGCCAGAACTTTGCAACCGGCCTTGCTTCGACAATCCGATCACCTGGGCGGACCAGAAAGTTGAACGTGTGCTTGCGGAAATTCGATCAAGGAGCTTCCGGCTCTAGGTTCAAATCCTACTGCCGCCCCCAAATCTCAGGTCAAGCACGGCCCGGCTTCAAACAGCGGGGCCGTTTGCGTTTTTAGGTGTTGCTTTGCGGCTCCTGCGGCAGTCTCGGATCATTCCGGTCCATTGCTATCACGTCGTAGATCACGCCAGTCGGCGTTTCGTACTCCATGCCGACGAGCACTTGATCGGGGTTTGTCGGCCCAAGGCGTTTGTCGCGATCGGGAAGGATCGCGATCCGGTCGTCGGGCAGAAATACGATCACCTGGCCGCGCGTCGGCGCCGCGGCGCGCGCCCAAATCTTGAGGTCGCTGTAATAGGGCGCCTGGCGCCAGGAATCGGGCTTTGCCGGATCGACATGCACGCCCAGGCGGTTCGCGTCGTCGTCGTAATACAGCACCATGCGCGCGCGTTTCGGGCGCCAATGCGCCGGCAGCTTGGGATCGACGAGAAAATCGCAATGGAAAGCCGCGCATACCGCAGGACGTTCGCCGTAAATCTGGCAGCCCTTGCCGGCGATGGCGTGCACACAATCCGTGTTGCGCGGCTTGCTGAGCGCCGCGATGGCCAGAACCGTGCAGCACAGCGTGCAGTCTGTGCAGTTGCGTCCAGCGACGAGCGGGGAAGGGGCGTTCATCCGCAAATTTAGCGGCCTGGGGCCGGATTTGTCGATTTGTCGGCGCACACGCGGCGCGTGATTTGTGTCTTTGCGCCCGATGATGGATACAGCGGGCAAACAAGCGGGGGGAACAAAGCGTGGTCCAGGCGGACGGGCTGGCCGCGCTGGGCTACGGGGTTTCTGGGCGTCGCGCTTGGCGTCTCGGCGAGCTACTTTTACACGCCTGTCTATCGGAGGACGCGTCATGAGCGAACGCAAACTGCATCCTGAAACCATTGCCCTGCACGGCGGCTGGCGCGGCGATCCGGCGACCAATGCGGTGGCGGTGCCGATCTACCAAACGACATCCTACCAGTTTAACAGCACCGACCACGCGGCCGCCTTGTTCGCGCTGCAGGAATTCGGAAACATCTACACACGGATCATGAATCCGACGACTGACGTGCTTGAAAAGCGCATCGCCGCACTTGAGGGCGGCGTCGCGGCGCTGGGGCTGGCTTCTGGGCAGGCCGCTTCCGCATATTCGCTGCAAAATCTGGCCAGCGCTGGCGACAATGTCGTCAGCTCCACCGACCTCTATGGCGGCACGTGGAACCTGTTCGCCAACACGCTGCGCGAGCAGGGGATCGAGGTGCGCTTCGTCGATCCATCCGATCCGCAAAACTTCGCCAGGGCCACTGACGCGCGCACCCGCGCCTATTACGCCGAAACGCTGCCCAATCCCAAGCTGATCGTGTTCCCGATCGCGGAAGTAGCCAGCATCGGCCGAAAGCTCGGCATTCCGCTGATCATGGACAACACCGCTGCGCCGATGCTGTGCCGGCCGTTCGAGCATGGCGCAGCGATCGTCGTTTACTCGGCGACCAAATATCTCGGCGGACACGGCACATCGATTGGCGGCCTGATCGTCGATGGCGGAAATTTTGAATGGGATAAATTCAAGGAGCGTCAGCCTGCGCTGAACACGCCGGACAAATCCTATCACGGCGCGGTTTGGACCGAAGCCACCAGGCCGCTTGGCCCGATCGCTTACATCATTCGCGCGCGCGTGGTTCTGCTGCGCGATCTGGGCGCCGCGATGAGCCCTTTCAACGCGTTCCAGTTTCTCCAGGGCGTGGAGACGTTGCCGCTGCGCATGGCGCGCCATTGCGACAATGCAGACCGCGTCGTCGCCTATCTGACCAAGCATCCCAAGGTCATCAAGGTGATCCATCCCTCGACGCAGACCGGCCAGGATATGGCGCGCGCCGAAAAATACCTGAAGGGCGGGTTCGGCGGGCTTGTCGGCTTTGAGCTGCAAGGCGGGCGCGAGGCTGGCAAACGCTTTATCGACGCGCTGAAGCTGCTTTATCATGTCGCGAATATTGGCGACGCGCGCAGCCTCGCCATCCATCCTGCCAGCACCACGCATTCGCAATTGACCACCGAAGAACAGCAACTCACCGGCGTGTCTGAAGGCTACGTGCGCCTGTCCATCGGCCTCGAATATGCCGACGACATAATAGGCGACATTGAACAGGCGCTCGCTGCGGCCGTGTGATGGTTTCCAGCCGGTTAAAGCGCGCCGCTTCTTAAATCGCTCTTAGGCGTCGTGCGCTAGCGTGCGGGCAGGGAGCGAAGTCATGTCCGCCACGGTGACAAACAGAACGGGCCGGCGCATCGACCATTTCGAGCCGGAAGCCGCACTCGATCCGCACGAGCAACGCAAGCTGCGCGCGCACCTCGAGCAAATCGATTACGCGGCCTTTGCGGCCAACCGGAAAGTTCTCGCCGACGCCATGGGCACGGCCAGCCTCGACTCGTTCGAGCGCCTGGCGATCGCTGCCGCGCGCGCCCGCGGCCAATGGGTCAAGGAAGCAATCGGCATGACCGCCAACACTGGCCCGCTCAGCGATGAGCAGGCTGCGCGGCTTGCCACCTTGCGCCACGCTTTTGAGGAGCTGATCGAGGCTTATGAAGCTCTGCGGCGTATGGTTGAGCGCGGCTACCTAAGCTACCAGGCCAAGCCGGCGATCAATTGTCATGAGTGCGGCGTAACGCCCACAGGCCAATCAGGCTGAGGACGGCGGCGATGCTGAGATAATAGCCAACGAGCGGCAGGCCTCCGCGCGCGACCAATTGCTCGGCGATCAGCGGCGTGAGCCCACCGCCCAGAACGCCGCCGACATTAAACGCCACGCTGGCGCCGGTGTATCGTACGCGCGCCGGAAACAGGCTGGGCAGCCACGCGCCCACGGGCCCGTAAACAAACCCCATCAGCAGCAGCGCTAGACTTAGGAACACGCCGATCTGCAGCAGCGAGCCGCTGCCCATCAGCGGCGCGAGCAGAAAGCCCGCGCCGGCGACGAGCGTGCAGCCCCACATCAACACGTTGCGCGGCGTGCTCGCGTCGGACCAATAGCCTGCCCAGACAATGCCGCCGGCCATGAACAGGATGGCGATCAGCTGCGTGGCCAGAAAGGCATCGCGCGAAATCTTCAGTGTGCCGACGCCGTAGCCGAGCGCGAACGCGGTCGCGATGTAATACGTCGCGAAGCAGGCGATCACGCCCAGCGTGCCGCCCAGGACGGCCCGCCAATGCTTCGACAACAATTCGCCGAGCGGAACCGAGGCGGGCGGCGCCTTCGCCATCGCCTCCCGAAACGCCGGCGTTTCGGTCAGTTGCAGCCGCACCCACAGGCCGATGCCGACGAGGACCGCGCTGAACAGGAACGGCACACGCCAGCCCCAGCTCTGAAACTGCTCTGGCGTGAGCAACAGGCCGAGCACCAGAAAGAAACCGTTCGCGGCGATGAAGCCGACCGGCGCGCCCATCTGCGGGAAACTGCCAAACCGCGCGCGCCAGCCGGGCGGGGCGTTTTCGACGGCCAGCAGCGCCGCGCCGCCCCATTCGCCGCCAAGGCCGAAGCCCTGCCCGAACCGCAGGATGCACAGCAGAAGCGGCGCGATCCAGCCGGCCTGCGCGTAGGTCGGCAGGAAGGCGATCGCCAGCGTTGAGCCGCCCATTAGCAGCAGTGACGCCACGAGCGTTGACTTGCGCCCAACGCGGTCGCCGAAATGGCCGAAGAACACGGCGCCGACCGGCCGGGCGATAAACGCCAGCGAGAACGTGGCGTAGCTGGCCATCAGCTGGGCCGAAGGCGAACTTGCGGGGAAGAATTGCGGGCCGAAGACCAGCGCCGCGGCGGTGGCGTAGATGTAGAAGTCGTAAAACTCCACCGCGGTGCCCACCAGGCTGGCGGTAAGCACGCGCCGCGTCTGCGCGCGATCGGATACAATCCCGGTGATGGCGGTCCCCCGTCGCCGCTGCCTCTATCTCTGGCTATAGGGACAAAGCGGGCGGACGAAAAGCGCGTTTGGGGCCCGCGAAGCAAAGGATTGCGCGATGCCGAACCCAACCACCTATGCCGGATTTGCCCTGCTGATGTTCGCCGGCGGGATCGCGATCCCGATCATGGCCGCGCTTAATTCGCAGCTGGGGATTCGCATCGGCAGTCCGTGGGCGGCGGCGTTCGTCCTGTTCACCGTCGGCGCGCTGGCGACGGGCGCCGTGTTGTTTGTCAACGGTCTGCCCAAGGCGCCATTCAGCGCACCGCTGCACTTGTACGCCGGCGGGCTTCTTGTTTCCTTCTACATCCTTGGCATCACCTGGGCCGCGCCGCGTATTGGCCTTGGCAATGCGGTTTTCTATGTTCTGCTAGGTCAGATCGTAACCGCTTCGGCGATCGATCATTTCGCGCTCTTGGGCGCGGCGCGCGCGCCGATCACGTTGCAGCGTGCGCTGGGCATTGCGTTCATGCTGGCCGGCGTATTCCTCGCGCGGAAGTCAGCCTGAGCGTCTAGTCCAGCCAATACGGGCGTTCATACCCCACTCAGCCTGTGTGCGTGACACTGCAACATGGATGCAAAATGCGTCCGTGGGATTTTCCCGATGTCTATCTTTGAGTTCGTCTTGCGAATGGCGCTGTACTTCGCGGCAGTGTTCGGCGTTGGCGTCATCGCTCTATTATTCGTGATTACCGGCGGCGTCGGCGGCCAAGATGTGACGATGGTGAAGGAAGGCTTTGGCCGCGCCTATGTCAGCGGTCTCAAGGGCGTGGAGCAGGGCGCGCGGCGTCTGCGCGGCGATTTCTGCGAGGCTGACGGGCAGCGCCCCGCCAATTGCGGTTGAATACAAAGAGGGCCCGGCTTTCGCCAGGCCCTCCATTGCGCCCGCCACCCTCCCGGCTGCGAATGCGCCTAAGCGCAATCCCAAGGCGACGGCAGAAAAATTGTTGCGTTAGCCGGCGGCTAGCCGGCGAAGTTCAAGCTGCGTCAGCGCTGGATTCAGCGCCCGCCGCATCAACGCGGCGACGGCCAGCGGCTGGATCGGCTTGCTCAGGCAGGTGAGCATGCCTGCGGCGATGCATCGGGCCCGCGCGGTCTGGCTATCGTCCGCGGTGATCCCGATCACTGGAATTTGCGCCGCCCAACCGCACTCCGCCCGAATAGCGGCCGTCGCGTCGGCGCCGTCCATGCCGGGCATGCGGTAGTCCATAAGGATAAGATCGAACGGACCTTCGTCGGCGCACGCCTGCACCGCAGCGGCGCCATTGCCCACGGCGCGGAACGACCAGCCCATTTCCTCAACGATCACGCTCAGCAACTTGCGGTTGGCCGCGTGGTCATCGACAATTAGGATGTGCCGCGTTTCCGGTGACATGACCGGAAGGATGCGCTCTTCAGTTGCAAAGGGGAATCGCCCACAAGGCAGCGTTGACGATAGAGGCTAAACGGCATGGCCCGCTATGGCTTTTAGAATAGGTCAATCGGCATATCGCACCCAAAAGCTGGCCGGTTCATCATTCAGAGCAATGAACGTAAAGGAAAATCTCGTCGTAGTCCTGGAGGACGACCCTGGCGTGCGGGGCGCTCTATGCCTGCTGCTGGAGGATCTTGCGTTTACGCCCGCTGCCGGGGCGCGGGCCGCTGAGGCGCTGGCGATCATTGGCCAACCTTTTGGCGTCACCGCGATCATTACCGATTATGACCTTGGCGCGGGCGTCAACGGCGTGGATGAAGTCATGGCGCTGCGCAGCGCCGGTCTGACGGCGCCAGTATTGGTTATCAGCGGTTCGCTGCAGGGAACAGCCGGAGCAGCGGCGCGCGCGGCAGGCTTTCATTTTCTCAGTAAGCCTGTGCGGCCTGTGGATATCGAGAACTGGTTGGCCTCGCGCGCTGGTTGAGAACAGCAGCGCAGAGGCTACACTGCGCGCGATGCCAGAGCGCATAATCTCGGCGAATAAAAATAGAAGGGTCGCGCAGGCGGCGATCTTCCTGTGCGCGGCGTTGACCATCGTCGTGCTGCTTTCGCTGATCGTCAGCACCCGGAGCGCGGCCAAACACGCTTATGATCGCAACACGGCGCTAGGCCTCGTCGTTGCTACGGCCGATCGCCTGGAACGCGCTGTCATTGATGCTGAAACCGGGGAGCGCGGCTTCGCGCTCACGCGCCGGGAAGCCGATCTTCAGCTCTTCAACCAGGGGGTTGCCGCCGCTGCTGGCGCCTCGGCGGAACTGCGTTCGCTTGCCGAAAGCGAGCCTGATCTGGCGCCGGAGATCGCGCGCGCACTGGCGGCCAAGACCCAGTCGCTCGACTCTATTGCAGGCAATCTGGAGCGCGTCCGGAAATCTCGCGTTGCGGCTCGCGCCTATGACGAAGCGGGAAAATCCAGCGCCGATGCACACCGCGCCGCGATCAGCGCGTTGCGCGAAAAGGCGATGCAGCGCCGGGACGGCATCGAGAATGAAATCTCTAACGGGCGTGTTCAGATCGACAACCTGATTTTGGCGCTGGTCGGCGCCATCGTCGTATCCGCTGTGCTGGGCGGCGTTTTGATCCAGCGCGAATCCAAACTGCTTCATGACGTTGGTCTCGAATTGCTGCACGCCAACGCCGAGGCGCTCAGCGCCCAGAAGCGCGCCGAGGAAGCTGACGCGGCGAAGACCCGCTTTCTGGCTATGGCCAGTCACGATATGCGCCAGCCCCTGCACGCACTGACGCTCTACCTTTCTTCCCTGAAGCGCCGCGTGGACGGTTCGCAGGCCAGAGACATTGTCGTCAACATGGAGAAGGCTGCGGAATCGCTTACGCGCATGTTCTCAGGCCTGCTCGATCTGGCGCGCATCGAAGCGGGCGTTCTCACGCCCACCTTGAAGGCAGTGGCCGTAACAGATTTGTTTGACGTGCTGGAGCGCGAGTTGCGCAACGATTGCGAGCGCGAGCGTGTTGAACTGATTATCGCACCCACGAGCCTTTCCTTGCTGACCGATCAGGAATTGATGCTTTCCATTCTGCGCAACCTGCTCACCAACGCCGTGAAATACGCGCCGGGTGGCCGCGTGCTGCTCGGCTGCCGCCGCCGCGGCGATAGCGTGCGCATAGAGGTGCATGACGAAGGGCCGGGCGTCCCCGAAGAAAAGCTGGAGATGATGTTCGGCGAATTCGTCCGGCTGGAGCGGGAGAAGACGGCGGCCAAGGAAGGATTGGGCCTCGGACTTTCGATCGCCTCGCGGCTGGCGCAATTGCTGGGTGTGGATCTCAGCGTGGCGTCGCGCGTGGGCAAAGGCACCGTGTTCTGGATCAGTGCGCCGATGGCCAATTCCGCCGCCGCGGCCAAGGGCGCGGCTATGCCAACAGGCGAAGACCTATCAGGGTTACGGATTGCCGTCCTAGACGATGAGCCGGACTCGCTGGCTGCGATGGTGCGCGTGCTGGAAGACGCCGGCGGCGCCGCGAAGGGATACGGCTACGCCGATCGATACATCGAAGCGGTGAGCGCCGGCGAAAAATTCGATCTGCTGATCGTTGATCCGTTGCTGCGCCGTCAGGCGCTGGCGGGACTCAACAACGCCGAGGGCCCGCCGGAAATCATCGTGACCGGATCGACCGACGCAAAAACGCTGGCGCGGCTCAAGGAAAGCGGAGCGGCCTGGCTGGTTAAACCGATCGCGGAGCACCAATTGCTTGAGAAGGCGGCCCGCGCCGCCCGCCCGCCGCGTTAATTGCCCCGCGCGCTCAGTTTCGCGATGGCTTCCGCGCGCGTGCGGACGCCGACGGCGCGATAGATTGCCGCCAGATGGATTTTCACCGTGCCTTCTGCAATCGAAAGCACGCGCGCGATTTCCTTGCTTGACTGGCCTTTCATCAATTGGCCGAGCACGTCGCGTTGACGCAGCGTAAGCCCTTCTACCGAGGTGGCGATCTGACGGGGCTCCGGCGCCGGCGCGGTGGCGCGCTGGCCGAGCGCCACCGGGGCGTAGATCCGTCCGCCAAGAACATCATGTAGAGCGGCCTCGATCTGCGAGGCGGACAGCGATTTGGGAATATAGCCATGCACACCGCCGGCGAGCGCGGCGATGATGTCCTCGCGATCCTCGGATGCGGACATGACCACCACCTTGGTGCCCGGCAGCGCATCGCGCAAGGCGGCGAACGCCTCGGCGCCGGAAACGCCCGGCATTCGCAGGTCGAGTATCAAAAGGTCGGGCGGCGAAGACTCGTTCATTACATCGAGCGCTTCGTCGAGCGAGCCGGCTTGGCGCACCTCTTCAGCGCCGAGCGCGTCCTCAACAAGGCTGCGTAGCCCGTCGCGGAAAAGCTCGTGATCATCAGCGATCAGAACTCTCAACGCCATCTGCCACTCCCTATGATAGAGCTTAGGATGATTGGTGGGTTCCCGCCAAGGCCGACGGAATGAAATAATTCAATAAAAGGTTGAGCTTTGTGAACCTCTCGTTCAAAGGCGGCAAGCGGCTTTCGGAGAGCGTGGCGGGTGCGATCGCATGGTCTGAGCATTACACTGATCATGTCATGCATGTTCGGTGCGAATGGCGTGGCAATGCCATTCCTGCCGCAATGGCTGGCGCAGGAATGCGGGCTTATTGGCGTACAGATCGGCGCCGTATTGAGCGCGGCGCAATTGGCGCGCATCGGTATCGGTCCGCTGATCGCAACATGGGCAGACGGATTTGCCGACCGGCGAAGCCCGATCCGCCTGCTGATGTTGGGCGCGCTGATTTCTTATACAGGTTTTTTCCTGAGCCGCGACTTTGCAGCGCTTTTGCTCACGGGGTTTTGTGCGCTTGGCCTCAGCGCAGCCGCGACGCCGCTGATCGAAGCGGCGGCTCTTCGCGCAGCACGCAGCGGCGGTCTGGCGTTCGGCGCGTCGCGGGCGATGGGCTCGCTGGCGTTCATCATCGGCAATGTGGCCGGCGGTGTGCTGGTGGCGTGGTTCGGGCTCGCCGCGGCGCTGGGCTGGATTCTCGCTTCAATTGCTGGCGGTGGGGCGGCCGCGCTATTTGTCTTGCGTCCAGATCCCGCCCCGGCCTCGCGCAGCGGTTTTCGCGCACGGTTGCGGCAAGCTGGTCCTCTACTTCGCAATAGGCGCTTTGCGCTTGCCCTGATCGCCACCGGACTCACCCAAGCGTCGCATGCGTTCTTTTATGGCTTTTCGGCACTGGCCTGGACGGCGCAGGGTTTCGACGCAGTAACTATTGGCGCACTCTGGGCAGTAAGCGTTAGCGCCGAAGTCCTGTTCCTTTTTACCCTGCGCCATAGCGAACGACGGTTCGGGCCCGAAGCGCTTGTGCTTATCGGCGCGGCTTCGGCGGTGCTTCGCTGGAGCGCGATGGCGTTCTCACCACCGCTCTGGCTCCTGTGGCCCATCCAGCTGCTGCATGCCGCAACGTTCGCAGCGACGCATGTCGGGGCGCTGCGCATAGTCGAGCGTGAGACGCCGCCGGAGATTTCGGGCCTGGGCATGACTCTCTACGCGGCTTTGGCCGCCGGTACGCCGATGGGCCTTGCAACCATCCTGTCCGGCGTGCTGTTCGATGCGGTGGGCGCCGGCGGCTATGCGGCAATGGCCATTCTGGGCGCTGCGGGCTTGGCGGCCGCAATCGCGATGGCGCGCGCTCCGGGTGAATATTCCCCGATTAATGGCAGTTTCTAGGACTTGCGCCAGTCAAAGTGATGACAAGGGGGCTGCTTAAGGCGCGATTTACCTTATTCTCTTTGCCCGCCGGGGGAACGGTGTTCTCCGTTAGCAGTTTTCTGCTAGGCCTTGCTTGAGCGGCCGAAGAAAAGGCCTTTGGGGATATCACCGATGACGGCGAGAAGCGCCGCCTTCGATCTTGCAGACCGCGTGCTTAAATTGCGCGGGGACTGGACTGTTTGGACTGTGGGCGCGGTTGACGCCGACCTTCGCGCGCTCAGCGATCGCCTTGGCCCCGGCGTTACGATCGACATCGCCGAGGTCGGCAAGGTTGACGTTGCTGGCGCGTTCCTGATCGACCGCACCATTCGCGGCGCTTCATTCGAGAACACCGAAACGCCGCTCGAACTCGTGGGTGAAAACCAGCAACTGCGCCGCCTGCTCGAGACGGAACGCGCCGCGCTGCAAGCATGCCCCACGCCCGAGAGGCGCCCGCACGGCTTTGTGGCGATGCTGGAGCGCGTCGGCCACGCGATGGAGGACGCCGCCCGAGAGGCGTTGGCCAACCTTTCCTTTTTTGGCGCGACGCTGGTGACAATCGGCAAGCTGGTCTTGAACCCGCGCCGGATGCGGTGGGCGGCGATGTTTCATGTGATGGAAACCGCCGGCCTCAACGCCGTGGGGATTATCGCGCTGCTCTCGTTCTTCATAGGCGTCGTGGTGGCCTATCTCGGCGCCCGCGTCTTGCTGGATTTCGGCGCCACTATCTTTACCGTTGAATTGGTCGCGTTCTCGGTGCTGCGCGAGTTCGCCGTGGTGATCACCGCCGTGTTGCTGGCGGGCCGCACCAATAGCGCTTTCACCGCCGAACTTGGCGCCATGAAGATGCGCCAGGAAATTGATGCGCTGCGCGTGCTTGGCGTGGAGCCGATGGAAGCGCTGGTGGCGCCGCGCGTGCTGGCCATGCTGATCATGACGCCGGTGCTGACCTTCGTCGCCGTGATCGCGGGCATAATTGGCGGCATGCTGGTGTGCCAGCTTTCGCTCAACATCAGCCCTGCGCTGTTCTTCACGCGCATTCAGGAAAACGTGCCGTGGACGCATTTCCTGGTCGGCATGATCAAGGCGCCGGTGTTCGCCGTGATTCTAGCGGTTGTGGCCTGCCGTCACGGCCTCAATGTCGGCGGTGATGTCGCCTCGCTTGGTAAGGAAACGACAGCTTCCGTTGTGCAGGCGATCTTCTTGATCATTGTCGTCGATGCGATTTTCGCCCTCTGGTTCATGGAGATGGACTTGTGAGCCAAGCGCTTTCCGCCGACGCCAATACGATCATCTCGGCGCGCGGCGTCGTCACCCGTTTTGGCAGCCAGACCGTACATGACGGGCTCGATTTCGATATCCGCCGCGGCGAGATTGTCGGCGTCGTCGGGCCTTCGGGCACGGGCAAATCCGTACTGCTGCGCGAGATCATCGGCCTCGAAACGCCGGTCGAGGGCGCAATCCACGTCTTCGGCGAAAACCTGCTTGCGATGACGGATGATGAGCGCAACGCGTACGAACGCCGCTGGGGCGTCATGTTCCAGGAAGGCGCGCTATTCTCCACGCTGACGCTGCAGGAAAACGTCGCCGTGCCGATGCGCGAGCACACCGATCTTTCGCGTGAGTTGATCGACGATCTGGCCAATCTGAAACTGATGCTGGTGGGGCTTGAGCCGAACTCGTTCAACAAGAAGCCAGACCAGATTTCAGGCGGCATGCGCAAACGCGCCGCGCTGGCGCGCGCCATATCGCTTGATCCCGAACTTCTGTTTCTCGACGAACCGACCGCCGGCCTCGACCCGGTGTCGGCCTCGCATTTTGACGACCTCATCCGCCAGCTGCGCGACGCGCTGGGCCTGACCGTGTTTCTGGTAACGCACGATCTCGATACACTCGAAGCGATCACCGACCGGGTGATGGTGCTGTACGAGGGCAAGGTCGAGGCGCTGGCGCCGATCGCCGAAGTGCGCTCCAGGGCGCGCGGCTGGGTGCAAGAATATTTTTCCGGCCCACGCGGCCGGGCGGCGCAGGCGGGTCATTCCGGCGCCAAGGCACAGCGAGCAGGGGCGTAACGGTCATGGAAACGCGCGCGCATTACGTATTGGTCGGAGCCATAACACTCGGCTTCTTCGCGCTGGCGATGGTGTTTTCGCTATGGCTGGCGCGGGCGCAGTTCAACCGCGAATACGCCACCTACGACATCGTCTTCGAAGGCCCGGTGCGCGGGCTGCAGCAAGGCGGCGAAGTGCGCTTCAACGGTATCAAGGTCGGCGAGATCACTGATCTGGCGCTGGATACGGCCGACACCAGCAAGGTCGTCGCGCGCATTCGCGTTGACGCCGTGACGCCGGTGAAAATTTCCACCGAAGCGCGGCTTGAGGCGTTGGGGCTTACCGGCGTCAACCTGATCCAGCTCACCGCCGGCAATGCCGACGATCCGCGCCTCACCCGCAAGCCGGGCCAGCGCGTGCCAACCATCGAAGCCAAGAAGGGTGCGCTCGACGATCTCGTTGCCGCGGGCACGGACATCGCCCAGCAGGCCAACGAGGCATTGGCCTCGATTCAGCTGGTGTTGACGCCGGACAACATCGCCAGTGTCACCCGCACGATCAAAAACCTCGAAACAGCGAGCGCCGCGCTGGCGGCCAATGACGGGGCGCTGAAGCGTTCGGCCGAAGCTGCCGCCGCCTTGCGCGACGCCGCGGAGTCTGTGCGCAAACTTTCCGACGAAACCAACAGCAAGCTCTCCAGCACGCTAAGCGAAGCCAATAGAGCCGCCACCGCCGTGGCTGATGCTGCTGAAAACGCGCGCACGTTCACAGCGTCGGCAACGCTCGCTGCAGACGTCGCAGCGAACCAGACGCTGCCGGATATCTCCACCGCCGCGCGCGATCTGCGCCGCGTCGCGATTTCGCTAGAGGAACTGGCCAATGGCGTCGAGAGCGGACAGACCAGCCTTATTGGCGGCAATCCCGCCCGTCCGACGATAAAGGTGAACCCGTGATGCAGCTGCGCTTTTCCCTTCTCGCACCGGCGCTTCTGATCGCATCGGGCTGTAGCGTTGGCCTCCTGCCCAAACCGGCGCCAGCGCCGATCGTCTATTCGCTGGAAGCGGCGCCCCGGGGCGCCATGGCGGCCGCACTGATGGCCCCCAAAAACATCGTTGTCGCCGTCGCAGAGCCATCCGCCACGCGCGCGCTGACCGGCCGCGATATCTCGTGGCGCAAGGACGGGGCGCTGGCTTATGTCGAGGGGGCAAACTGGGAAGCGCGCAACACTGATCTGCTGCAGACCCTGCTCATTGATACGATCGACCGCCACGGCGGGGTGCGGGGCGCGATCCGCTCAGGCGATGGTTCAGCTAACGTCGAATTGCGCTGGGATGTTGCGGCGTTCGAGGTGGACGAAGATCATGGTCTGCAGGCCGTATTTCGCACCGTTGTTAAACTGTTCGACGCGCGCACGCGCCAATTGATCACCACGATGGAGTTCGACGAGACCGCGCCGCTGTCCGATCGCTCGGCCCGTGTGGCGGCCGTCGCACTGGAAACCGCTGCGCGCGCCGCCGCCCGCAGGATCGCCGATTGGACTGCGCAAAACGCGCCCGAGCCGCCGCCTGAGAAAAGTCCCCCAGCGACGGGAGAGCTAGCCGCGACGCGGGAGACCGCACCAAAGACGCCCGAAAGGCCCTCCACCACTCCGTAACGCCGTGACGGCGGCGGCCAAGTCCGTTAAACGCGGGCAATGCTGACCAGTGAAATAGCCAATGGCTGAAGCAAAACGCGGCCGCGTGCTGGCGATCGCCGGTTCGGATTCCAGCGGCGGCGCCGGTATTCAGGCGGACATCAAAACCATCACCGCGCTGGGCGGCTATGCGATGACCGCGATCACCGCGATCACGGTGCAGAACACGCTGGGCGTCTTCGGCATCCACGCCGCGCCCCCGGAAATCGTGCGCGGTCAGATCGAGCATGTGCTGAGCGATCTGGGCGCGGACGCGATCAAGATCGGCATGTTGGGCGATGCGCAAACCGTGGATGTGGTGGCGCTGGCGATCGCGCATCACGCCGCGCCACTGGTGCTGGACCCGGTGATGATCGCCAAGGGCGGCGCCGCGCTATTGGAAGACGATGCGGTCGAGGCGCTGAAGGCCCGGCTTATTCCCCGCGCACTGGTGGTGACGCCGAACGCGCCGGAGGCCGAACGGCTGACGGGATTGCGCGTAACTAACGTGGAGGAGCAGAAGGCCGCGGCGCTGGCGCTGATAAAAATGGGCGCGGATGCGGCGTTGGTGAAGGGCGGGCACATCTGGGGCGCAACCCTGCATGACGTGCTGGCCAGCGCCGCCGGCGTGGAAGTTTTTTCCAGCGAGCGGATCAACACCAATGCAACGCACGGCACCGGCTGTACTTTGGCGTCCGCCATCGCCGCGGGTCTCGCGCGCGGGCTCGGCTTGCGCGAGGCTGTAACGGGCGCGCGCGCCTATCTGCGCGGCGCGATCATGACCGCCAAAGGGTTCGGCGCTGGACACGGGCCGCTCAACCATGGCTGGACCATCAGGTAAGCACAACGCGCAACAAACTCCCCCAACGGGAATAGAGGCTGGCGCGGCCCGCGCCTTGCCGGTTAATTGGCCTACGGAGCGGCTTTTCATGCGTCTTTGGCTTGTCGATGCGTTCGCCGAACAGGTCTTCGCCGGCAATACCGCCGGCGTCGTGCCGGTGGACGATTGGCTGAGCGATGAGCTGATGCAGGCCATCGCGGCGGAAAATAACTGCGCTGAGACCGCGTTCTTCCGGCCGACCGGCCTCAAGGGCAATTACGAACTACGCTGGTTCACGCCTCAGGCCGAAGTGCCGTTGCCTGGCCATGCGACGCTGGCTGCGGGCGCGGTGCTGCTGACCGAGGTGGAGCCGGCGCTGGACATGGCGGTGTTCGACACCGCAGCCGGTCCGCTCGTGGTGCGCAAGGCGATCGGCGGCTTCACACTCGATCTGCCGAAGCGGCCGCGGCAATTGTGGGACGCACCGGAGCAACTGGCGCACGCGCTCGGCGGCGTGAACTTCGTCGATGCCTTCGTCGGCGAATACGCCAATGTGGTGCTGCCGTCCGAAGATGCCGTGCGCAATCTGAAGCCCGATTTTGACGCTATAGCACGGCTCGTGCGCGGACCGCGCGCGGGGTGCCTGGCGGTGACGGCGCGCGCTGACGATGACAAACCGTACGATTTCGTCTGTCGCTTCTTCGCGCCGGGCGTGGGGATGAACGAAGATCCGGTAACGGGGTCTTCGTTTGCAGACCTGGTTCCGTATTGGTGCGACCGGCTAGGCGTGCAGGAAGTTTCCGGTTTTCAGGCATCCAAGCGCGGCGGTCATGTAAAGGCGCGCCAGACCTTGTCCAGCGTGCGCCTCACGGCGTCCACGAGCGTCTATCTGCGCGGCGAGTTCGATCCCGCCGTAACGGGCGCTCCGCCGCGCGTGCTGCAGCCGGAACAGGACGACGACCTGCTCGTGCGCCTGGTGGATGAGCAGCCCGAGCCGGACGAGGAAATCCTGGTGTTCGAACTCGACGCGCCAACACGTGAGGGCGCTGCCGAGATCATAAAAGTATCCGAACTCCCTAGTATCAGCAGCCTGAATTTCGTGCTGGCGCGGTAGCGCCCGGCAGTGCTTGCCCCTTGCGCTCCGGCTCAAACTGGCCCATGTCCGGCGCGGGCCACCCGCTCCCAACGGCGGGCGACTCATCTGTAAGGATGGGAGTATATCGTGAGCATACCGACCAAACCGGCGATTAAGCCGGCAGACGCCCGTTTCTCTTCGGGCCCCACCAAAAAACGCCCCGGCTGGAGCCTCCAAGGTCTGGAGGGCGCAGCGCTTGGCCGTTCGCACCGCTCCAAGCTCGGCAAGGGCAAACTCAAGGAAGCCATCGACAAGACGCGCGCCATCCTCGGCGTGCCGGCTGATTTCAAGGTCGCCATCGTTCCGGCTTCGGATACCGGCGCCGTGGAAATGGCGATGTGGTCGATGCTCGGCTGCCGCCCGGTGGACGTGTTTGCCTGGGAGAGCTTCGGCGAGGAATGGGTCACGGATGCGGTCAAGCAGCTGAAGCTGGCTGACTGCGCCATTCACATCGGCAAGCCCTATGGCGTGCTGCCCGATCTGTCGAAGGCGCGCAAGGAAGCCGACATCATCTTCACGCAGAACGGCACCACGTCCGGCGCGAAGATTCCGAATTTCGACTGGATCGCCGCTGATCGCGAAGGGATCACGATCAACGACGCCACCAGCGCCGCCTTCGCCCAGCATATCGACTGGAGCAAATGCGACGTCACAACCTTCTCCTGGCAGAAGGTGATGGGCGGCGAGGCCGCGCACGGCATGATCGTGCTTTCGCCGCGCGCTGTGGCGCGTCTGGAAAGCTACATTCCGGACCGGCCGCTGCCGAAAATCTTCCGCATGACCAAGAAGGGCAAGCTCGACGCCGAATTGTTCGAAGGCGCGACAATCAACACCCCTTCGATGCTGGCGACGGAAGATTATCTCGACACGCTGAACTGGGGGCAAAGCATTGGCGGTCTGCCGGCGCTGATCGCGCGCGCGGACGCCAATTCGAAGGTGCTGGCCGATTGGGTGGCAAAAACGCCGTGGGCTGATTTCCTGGCGCCCATCCCGGAAACCCGCACCAACACCGGCGTGTGTCTGAAAATCGTCGATCCACGCGTATCGAGCCTGTCCGACGATGATCAGGCCGCGTTCGCGAAAAACCTTGCGTCGCTGCTTGAAAAAGAAGGCGTGGCGCTGGACGCGGCGTCTTATCGCTCAGCCCCTCCGGGCCTGCGCATCTGGTGCGGCGCCACGGTCGAGAAGGCGGACGTGGAAGCGCTCATTCCCTGGATCGAGTGGGCTTTCGAAAGTTGCGTGGCGGGGCTGGCGAAGGCGGCGTAGGCGCACCGATGCGCCTTCGCCCCGCAACGCTGGCCGATGTCCCGACGCTACAGCGTTGGGATACGGATCCCGATGTGATTTCCTGCTCCACCGATAATCCCGAAGCTGATTCCGCTTTCGACGATATCGACTGGCCAACGGAAATCGCTGCGTGTTCGGACGTGTCTTTCCATCTCATCGCTGAGATAGACGGCCGTCCGATCGGCGCCATGCAGATCATCGATCCGCATGAAGAGCCGACGCATTACTGGGGCGATTGCGCGAAAAATCTTCGCGCAATCGATATCTGGATAGGTGCGCCGGAAGACCGCGATCGCGGGTTCGGCACGGAGATGATGCGGCTGGCGATCGGGCAATGCTTCGCGGCGCCGGAAGTTACCGCGATCATCATCGATCCGCTGGCCAGCAATACGGACGCGCACCGCTTCTACGAGCGGCTTGGATTTGAGTTCGTTGAGCGCCGCTTCTTCGGCGAAAGCGATTGTTATGTGTATCGGCTTGAGCGCCGCAAATGGCGCGGAGGACAATGATAATGCCTAAAGTTCTGATCAGCGACGAACTCTCTCCCGCCGCTGTGGAGATTTTCAAGAACCGCGGGCTGGAGGTGGATTTCCAGCCTCAGCTCGGGCCTGACGCCGCGAAGCTGAAAGAGATCATTGGCAATTACGATGGTCTCGCCATTCGCTCGGCCACGAAAGTGAAAGCCGACATCATCGCGGCAGCGAAGAATCTGAAGGTGATCGGCCGGGCGGGCATTGGCGTGGATAACGTCGATATTCCCGCCGCCACGGCCAAGGGCATCGTTGTGATGAACACGCCGTTCGGCAATTCGATCACCACCGCCGAACACGCCATCGCGCTGATGTTCGCCGCCGCCCGCCAGATCGGCGCGGCCGACGCGAGCACGCAGGCTGGCAAGTGGGAAAAGAACCGTTTCATGGGGCTGGAGCTTTACGCCAAGACTCTCGGCGTGATCGGCTGCGGCAATATCGGCTCTCTCGTTGCTGAGCGCGGGCTCGGCCTCAAGATGAAAGTGATTGCCTACGATCCGTTCCTGTCGCCAGAGCGCGCGGTGGAAATCGGGGTGGAGAAAGTTGAACTCGACGAATTGCTGAGGCGCGCCGACGTGATCACGTTCCACGTGCCGCTGACGGAGAAGACCAAGAACATCCTCTCCCGGGAAAATCTCGCGAAGACCAAGAAGGGCGTCATCGTCGTCAATGCCGCGCGCGGCGGTCTGGTGGATGAGGCGGCGCTGCGTGAAGCGCTGGACAGCGGCCATGTCGCCGCCGCCGGCTTCGACGTGTTCGCGGCAGAGCCGGCGAAGGAAAACGTGCTGTTCGGCGCGCCGAATTTCGTCGCCACGCCGCACCTCGGCGCCGCCACCAACGAAGCGCAGGAAAACGTCGCGCTGCAGGTGGCCGAGCAGATGGCCGATTACCTACTCACCGGCGCGGTTACGAACGCGCTCAACATGCCCTCGATTTCCGCCGAAGAAGCGCCGCGCCTGAAGCCGTTCGCGGCGCTGGCTGAAAAACTCGGCGTGTTCGCCGGGCAGATCGCCGATGACGGGCTTGAAGCGGTCGAGATCGAATATGAAGGCGAAGTCGCCAAGCTCAACACCAAGCCGATGACGGCGGCGGCGCTGGCGGGCCTGATCCGTCCATTGCTCCCGGAAGTAAACATGGTTTCGGCGCCGGCGGTGCTGAAGGAAAAGGGCGTGCCGCTGACGGAGAGCAAGCGCGAAACCTCACCGACCTATGGCAGCGTGATCAGGATCAAGGTGCAGACGGGCGGCAGGTGGCGCACGCTTGCCGGCGCTATCGTGGCTGGGCAGCCGAAGATCGTGGAAGTGAAAGGCATCGCGCTTGAGGCGCCGTTCTCGCCGGTGATGCTGTTCGTCAACAATAATGACAAGCCTGGGTTTATTGGTCTGCTCGGCGCCGCGCTTGGCGATGCGCAGATCAACATCGCCGATTTCCACCTCGGCCGCGTGGCGGCCGGTGAGGACGCGATCGCCATCGTCGGCGTGGACCAGGCTGTGCCGGAGACGATCCTGGCCAAAGTCCGCGCCGCGCCGCAGGTGAAGTACGCCAAAGCGCTGCATTTCTAGAAAATGTTGCGCCCCGCCACTCTCGCCTTTGGCGAGGGCGGCGGCTAGGGTGCCTCGCAAAAGCCAGGGGGATGGCATGAAACTGCATAGGGCGGCCTTGGCCGCGGGCTTGGCGTGCTGGGCCGCCAGCGGCGCCGCGCAGGCGAAAGTGGAATCCGTCACCGCCGGCTTGCTGATCCATTCCGTCCCCGCTTCGGACATCAAGAATTCCGACAAGGAATCCGGGCTTGACGTGCAGGTGCAGGTGAATTTCACGCCGCCTGACTTCTTCAAATATGCGCTCTCGCCCGAGCCCTATCTGATCGCCACGCTCAACACCAACGGCGATACGTCCTATGCCGGCTTCGGCTTTCAATGGGATTTCGGCTTTCTCGACAAATGGCATTTCAATCCTGCAGTCGGCTACGTAATCCACACCGGCGACACGAACGAGCCCTATCCGAAGTCCGATCCGCGCTATCAGGCTTATCTCGACGAGCATCTGCTCCTCGGCTCGGAGGATCTTTTTCGCCTCGCCCTGGCGGTAAGCCGCGAGATTGCGCCGAACGTCGAGGCCGAAATCAGCTTCGAACATCTGAGCCACGGCTACATCATCGGCGACGGCCGCAACCAGGGCCTCGACAATGCCGGCGTGCGATTGATATACAAATTCTGACGGCGCGACCGCGCCTCTACAATCTGGCTGAAGTTCGTGCGCCGAGCGCCTGTCGAAGGGCCGCGAATGTCTCTGGGCAGGCGGAGCAGCCGTATCCATGGCAAACTCGGTAGTTGTTGTCGGCGCCCAGTGGGGTGACGAAGGCAAGGGTAAGATCGTTGACTGGCTGAGCCACCGCGCTGACGTAGTGGTGCGGTTTCAGGGTGGGCACAATGCCGGCCACACGCTCGTCGTCGGCAATAAAACCTACAAGCTGGCGCTGCTGCCTTCGGGCCTGGTGCAGGGCAAAACCTCCGTCATTGGCAATGGCGTCGTCGTCGATCCGTGGGCGTTGCTGGATGAAATCGCGCGCGTCGCCGCGATGGGCGTTTCAATATCGCCGGAACGGCTGATCCTCGCGGATAACGCGTGCCTGATCCTGCCGATGCACCGCGATCTCGATCTCGGGCGCGAAGCGGCGGCAAGCGGACGGGCAAAAATTGGCACGACCGGCCGCGGCATCGGTCCAGCTTACGAAGATAAAGTCGGCCGCCGCGCCCTGCGCGTCGTGGACCTCGCGGATGCTGCCGCCATCGATTGGAAAATCGATCGCCTGCTTGCCCACCATGCGCCGTTGCGCGCCGGGCTCGGTCTGCCGGAGGTCGACAAAGCTGCACTGAAAGCCGAGTTGCAGCGCATCGCGCCGCAGATTTTATCGTATGCGCAGCCAGCGTGGCGCGTGCTCGATCAGGCGCGGCGCGACAATCAGAAAATCCTGTTCGAAGGCGCGCAGGGCGCGCTGCTCGATGTGGATCACGGCACCTATCCGTATGTCACATCGTCGAACACGGTCGCGGGGCAGGCGTCGGCTGGCTCCGGCATGGGGCCGCGCGCGATCGGCTTTGTGCTGGGTCTGGTGAAGGCGTACACGACGCGCGTGGGTGAGGGCCCGTTCCCGACCGAACTGCACGATGAAGTCGGTCAGCGCATTGGAGAGACCGGCAACGAATTTGGCACCAATACAGGCCGCGCGCGCCGCTGCGGCTGGTTCGATGCGGTGCTGGTAAAGCAGAACGCAGCGATTTCCGGCATAGACGGAATCGCGCTGACGAAAATGGATGTGTTCGACGGCTTTCCGGAACTGAAAATCTGCGTTGGCTACATGCTGAACGGAAAGAAGTTCGACTATTTCCCGGCCGGCGCCGCAGATCAGGCCGGCGTGGTTCCCGTGTACGAATCCTTCCCCGGCTGGGAAGGCTCCACGCGCGGCGCGCGCTCGTGGAAGGATTTGCCCGGCGAAGCCGTGAAATACGTCCGTGCGATCGAGGAATTGATCGGCTGCCCGGTTTCGATGCTCTCCACCTCCCCGGAGCGCGACGACACCATCCTGGTGCGTGATCCGTTCCAGGCGTAACCGGCGGCCCGTGACTGGCGCGAGTCAGGCGCGCATCGTAGATTCGCTGGATGACAGCTCCTGAATCAGAGCCCGCGCCAGCGACGGAAAAGCCGCTCGATAAGCTCATCGCGCGGATAAAAGGCATTTTGCTGAAGCCCAGCCGTGAATGGGAAATCATCGAAAACGAAAAGGCGACGCTGCAATCGCTGTTTCGCGATTTCCTAGCGCCGCTGGCGGCGCTCCCGGCGATCGCCAATTTTCTCGGCATGCTGGTGAGCGGACGGCACGAGCCCTTCGCGGCGCTCACCGGCTCGGTGCTGGCCTACGCGTTCAGCCTCCTGGGCGTCTACGCGATCGGCCACGTGATCTACCAGATGGCTGATAATTTCAGCGGCCGCCAGGACAAGATGAAGGCGATGAAGACGGCGGTCTATTCATCGACGCCGATCTGGATTGCGGGCATCATATTCCTTGCGCCTGCATTCAATTTTTTCTTCGTGTTCTCTCTCTACGCGGTGTTCATCCTCTATCGCGGACTTTCGATCCTGATGAAGGCGCCGGCCGACAAGGTGACAGGGTATGAATCCGTCGTCGTCGGCGTTGCGATCGTAGTGTTCATCATCTTCGCGGCGATCACGGCGGGGCTTACGATCTAACCGCCAGCGCGTGCGGCCTCCCCGGAACAAGAAAGCCCCGGCGCCTTGCGGGCCGGGGCTTAAAGTTTACTATCGGGAATTACGCGGCTTCAACCAGGCCTTTTTCAAGCGCCTGCGCCTTCATTGCCTTCTGCAGCTTTTCGAAAGCGCGCACCTCGATCTGGCGCACGCGCTCGCGCGAGACGCCGTATTCCTTGGATAGATCCTCCAGCGTCGCTGGATCGTCTTTCAACCGCCGCTCCATGATTATATGGCGCTCGCGCTCGGAAAGCCCTTCCATCGCGGCGTTCAGCAAAACCATCCGCTCGCCAAACTCTTCGTTCTCGGCGAGTTCGGTTTCCTGGCTGACGCCATTATCGTCGGCGAGCCAATCTTGCCACTGGCTTTCGCCGTCACCGGCGATCGGCGCGTTGAGGCTCGCGTCGCCGCCGCTGAGGCGGCGGTTCATGGAGATGACTTCCTCGTCCGTCACCGCGAGTTTGTGTGCGATGGTTTTGACGTGCTCTCGCGTGAGATCGCCTTCCTCCAGTGCGGAGATTTCGCCCTTGATGCGACGCAGGTTGAAGAACAGCTTTTTCTGCGCGGCGGTGGTGCCCATTTTTACGAGGCTCCACGAGCGCAGGATGTATTCCTGGATCGCGGCGCGGATCCACCACATGGCGTACGTTGCAAGGCGAAACCCGCGCTCCGGCTCGAATTTCTTCACCGCCTGCATCAGGCCGACATTGCCCTCGGAAATCACTTCCCCGATCGGCAGGCCATAACCGCGATAGCCCATGGCTATCTTGGCCACCAGCCGCAGGTGGGACGTGACCATCGTGTGCGCAGCCTCGACATCGCCCTTTTCGCGCCATTGCGTCGCGAGGCGAAGTTCATGCTCCTTCTCCAGCATCGGGAACTTGCGGATTTCCTGCAGGTAGCGGCTGAGGCCCGCTTCCGGGGAAAGCGCTAGTGTGAGTGCGGTGGACGCCATGGAAACCCCTCCAGCGGGTACCTAAATAGAGCGTTACGCCAGCCCTAAGGTTCCGGATCAAATGTAGCGCTGACTGCCTTGGCCAAACCATGGCGTCAGCAACGAGCGTCAAGATAGCCTTGACGGGCGATCTTGTCAAGGAAATCTTGACGGCCATGTGAGAAGCTGGTTTTGGCTGCTTCCAGGGGCGCTTTAGGCGATAATCGCATGGGCCACGTTCTGTATTGCTCGTTCTGCCGCAAGCCGGATACGTCCGGCGTGCGCATGATCGAAGGGGCTGGCGTGCTGATCTGCGAGGGCTGCATCATTCTGTGTGCACGGGCGCTCAGCCAGTGCACGCCCCGCCTCGGCGGGGGGGCGGCTGCGCGGATCGATTGCGGCCATTCCGACTGCTCCACCGATACGCTGCTCAGCCTGCTCGGCGGCCAGGACGCCACGCTGCGCGACGTGCGCGACCGTCTGCAAACAACGGTAATGACGCTGCGCGCGCGCGACGTGAGCTGGGAAAAGATCGGCAAGGCGATGGGCTGTTCACGCCAGGCCGCGTGGGAGCGGTTCGGCAAGCTCGACGTTACCGCCTGCTGACCTCGTCTCAGATCGCTCGCATTAATGCGAGCAGGGCTTTCATATCCTCCGGCAGCGATGCTTCAAAGCGCATGATCGCGCCAGTGATCGGGTGCTCGAAACCGAGCACGCCTGCGTGCAGCGCCTGACGTGGAAAATCATGCGCGGCTTGTGAGGCTGCGTCGTTGGCGGCGCTGATCCCCGCGAGTTTCAAGCCGCGCATCTTGCCGTAAAGCGGATCGCCGATCAGCGGCGCGCCGATATGGCCCAGATGCGCGCGGATCTGATGCGTGCGGCCGGTTTCAAGGCGGCACTCCACCAAGGCGGCGGCGGCGCGGCCCGCCGACTGGCCTTCGATCTGGCCATAGCTTTCGATCGTCCAGTAATGCGTGACAGCGTGCTTGCCCGCTTCGCTTTCGGGATTGCGCACCACCGATTGCTTGCGGCGATCATCAGGCGAGCGCGCGAGGCGTGTCTCGATCACGCCGCTGCGCGGGCTAGGGGCGCCGCGCGTGACGGCGAAATAAACCCGTTCGATCGTATGCGCGGCGAACTGCTTGGCCAGCCCCGCATGCGCCGCGTCTGACTTGGCGACCACGACAAGCCCAGTCGTGTCCTTGTCGATGCGGTGGACAATGCCGGGGCGCGCCACGCCGCCAATGCCCGAAAGGCTGGCGCCGCAATGGGCCAGCAGCGCGTGGACCAGCGTGCTGCGCATCGCGCCCGGGGCCGGGTGCATCGCCATGCCGGCGGCCTTGTCGATGACGACCAGGTGCTCGTCCTCGAACGCGACGGTGAGCGGAATCGCTTCGGGCATTGGCCTGGCGCGCTCTGGCGGCGGCAGGGTTAGCGCATAGATTCCCGCGCGCACCTTCTCCGAAGCGGCCTTCACCGGCGCGCCGTCCAGCGTCAGCTTGGCCGCGCCAATCAGACCCTGAATGCGCGAGCGCGACAAATCCGGCCAAACCCGCACCGCCCATGCGTCGACGCGCTCGCCGATAGCCTCGGGCTCAGCTTCGGCGCTGCGCACCTCTTCCGTCATGGCGCGCCCAACGCCATGATGGAATGGGTGATGATGGGCCGGGGGATCACATGGACCTTTTCTTTCTGGCGGCCGGTGTCGATCCGATCGCGGCGCAATATGGGCGCTTCGGCCTCAATACACCAAAACTGTACGATGCCGGGCTGGTGCTGATCGCGTATCTGCTGGGCTTGCTGTCTTTGCATCTGGGCTATCGCGGTGGCGGCAGAACCTGGGTGCGCCGGCACGGCCTTGTCTGGCGCGCCGGCAAGAAGAGGCGGCTTGTATCGGGATTCTATCCGGAAATGCTGATCTTCACCGCCTGCGCGATTCTGGTGCTGGTGGTCGACCTGGCGATCAGCCAGGTCAGCCTGCTTGAGACCGTGAGCAGCTATCCGTTCATGACGGTGGGCTTGATCGTGTTCGTGATCGCGGTTGTAACCGCCTATTCGATCCAGACGGTGCTGGGCGCGCGCCGCGACCCTGCGGAAAAGCCGGTCGATTTGCGCCGGCTCGCGCGGGCCTACACCGCTTACGCGCCCTATTCGATCATTCTGTTCTGCGGCGGCTCGATCGTGCTCGTGATGCTGGCGCGGCAATTCGGTTTCGATCAGCAGACGTTCAACGTGGCCGCGGCGCATGTCATGGATGTGCTGACCGACGCAGAGGGCCTGCACAAGCTACACCTGCGTGACGCTTCGACCGACCGCGCCCTGGCGGTGTTCGAATATGGCCAGGCGCTGGCCACAATCGAAACGGCGTTCGGGCAGATCACGCTGGCGACCAACCTGCTGCAGGACCAGATGAATCCGGTTTTCATTTTCGCCACGGCGGTGTTCGCGGTGAACATCCTGATCCGTTTCACGCCGGCTAAGAATGCGTTTCTCGATGGCGCGCGCAACATGACGATGGTTTCCACAGGCGCCGCGATCGGACTCTGCGTGATCTTCGGTCTCTACGTCTACTTCTATTCCTACGCCGATCTGCTGGAGGCGGCGATTGAGAAGATGCGCCTTCTCGGCCCTGCGACGGTGCTCGGCGAATGGAGCATGACGCAGCGCTACAACGAAGTGTTCGTGGCGCTGAACGAGCGGAAAAATCTGTTTGGCTTCCTTAAAGCGATCGGCGGCGAAGGCAGCGGCATCGCCACGTTCGTGTTCGGCGTTCAATTCGCGCTAGACCGGCTGGCCGATCGCGATGAGGCCAGCAAGCGCATCGAGATCACGCCGTACAAGGAATGGCGCGAAACGCGCCAAAGCAAACTTGTGGCGCCGCGATGAAGCAGCGCCTATGGCTGATCGCGGGTGGGCTTATCGGAATTGCACTAATCGTTATGGCGTCGGCCAGCCCGCTTTCCATTACCCGCGCCGCCGCGCCCGCGCCACTGGCCGGCGATGCGCTAACGGTCGTGGCGTGGAATTTGGGCTATGGCGGGCTTGGCGCTGAATCGGATTTCAGCGCCGATGGCGGCAAAAGCTATCTGCCGCCATCGTCGAAAACGGTAACGAAGAATGTCGCAGGCATAGTAGACACGCTTAAGGCGACTGACGCCGACGTTTATATCCTGCCGGAAATCGCCAAGCGCAGCCCGGCGAATTACTGGCATGACCTGCTCGGCGCGGTGACGCGCGCTTTGCCAGATACGGAGCGGGTGTTCAGCGCCGAAGTGCTCACGCGGTTTTGGCCGTGGCCGATCCGGTTCGAGCATGGCCTGGCGATATTTTCGCGCAAGCAAATCGGCGCGGTGAACATCGAAAAGCTGCCGCTGGAAAAAGACAAGCTCGGCGGACTGATTCAGCGCGAATATGCGGCGCGCATCGTGCGCCTGCCGGTGGAAGGACAGAAAGACTGGGTGATTATCGGCGTCCACCTGGCGGCGTTCGACAAGAACGCCGAGACGCGCAAAGCGCAGCTGGCGCGCGTGGTGGAATTGGCGCAAGCGCTGCACGCTGAGGGCAGTCCCGTGATCATCGGCGGGGACTTCAATCTCGTACTGGCGCAAACCAGTTTCAGCGCGACCACCGAACCAGAACACCGTTCCTGGGTGCATGACTTTCCGGCAGAGGCGCTGCCTGCGGGCTGGCGCATCGGCGCTGATCCACGCGTGGCGAGCGTGCGCACGAATGAGCGCCCGTATAAGGCAGGTGAAAACTACACGGCCGTGATCGATGGCTTCATTGTTTCGCCGGGCGTGGAGATCGAAAGCGTCGAAACGCGCGATCTGGGCTTTCAGTTTTCCGATCACCAGCCCGTGATGATGAAGGTCAAGAGATCGGGCTCGGCCCCGGTTTCGCGCAGCGAAGACCGGGGTCCATAAACGCTAGCGTTGGAGATTATTCTGCGCCGGCGGCGCTTATGGCCCCCCGCCTGCGCGGGGGCAGAGAAAAAACTTTCGGTCAGAGAAGCTGGCTGTCACAGAGCGCGCGTACATCGATCTTGAAGGAGAAGACGGAACGGACGGACCGCCTTGCAGCGGGCCGACGCAGCCCCTACGCCATACCGCGCCGCCTTCCCCATCAAGAACGACGCACTAAACGCGCCGCGTGCGTTGCAGTCCAGCCCCTCCCCAGGACGCTCCAGCGCGTCCTTTTTTCGTGCGCCAACCTTGCGCGTTTGCGATTTGCCCCGCAAGAGAGCGCGCGTGACGGCTTCCATTGTATTTCTCGATTTCGAGGCATCGAGTCTTGGCGACGAATCCTGGCCGGTCGAGGTCGGCTATGCCGGCGCGTGCGGGCTGGAGGACGCGTTCTACCTGTCGCGCCACAGCGATTGGTCGATGGAGCATTGGGACCGCAACTCCGCGACAATACACGGCATTTCGCTCGCCGATCTGGATGAGTTCGGCGTCGAGCCGGCGGTGGCGATCGACCGGCTGGCTGAACTGGGCAATGCCGTGGTGGTGTCCGACGCGCCGGAGTTTGAAAATCACTGGTTGCGGCGGATTAGCGCGGCGGCCGGAAGGCCTATGCCGTTTGTTGTGAAAGATTGGGAGAGCGTGCTCCCGTCCGGTCAGAGCCAGGACGAGCGCAAGCAATTACTTGCCGAGGCGCGCCGGCGCGCCGGCGCCCATCACCGCGCGGGCGTGGATGCGCGGATCATGCGCGATGTATGGCGCGCTTCGTGGGATCGCGCGCACGCCGCCTGGGCCGATGGCGCGGGCCATGGTCAGAATAAGGGCTGATCTGCTGCTCGTGGCGCGCGGGCTGGCGCGCTCGCGCGCGCAGGCGCAGGCGGCGATCGAGGCGGGCGGCGTCATCGCCGCCGGGCGCGCGGTCACAAAACCCGCCGACCTTCTGGACGAAGATGCGCCGATCGCGTTTGCGCCGGCTCATCCTTGGGTGTCACGCGGCGGCGTGAAGCTGGCGGCGGCGCTGGATGTTTTTGCAGTGGAAGTGTCCGGCAAGGTCGCGCTTGACGTGGGTGCGGCGGCGGGCGGGTTTACCGAAGTGCTGCTCACACGCGGCGCCGCGCGCGTGTTCGCCGTCGATGTGGGGCGCGGCCAGTTCGATGCAGCGCTGGCGCGCGATCCGCGCGTCGTCGTGCTCGAAGGTCAGGACGCTCGGACTTTGACCGGCGCGCAGATTTCGACGCCGCCGCAGATCGTGGTGTGCGACGCCAGCTTCATAGGCGCTGAGAAAGTCCTGGCCCGGCCGCTCGAATTGGCGGCGCCGTCCGCCGATCTGATCGTGCTGATCAAGCCGCAATTCGAATCCGGCCCTCGCGGTAAGGCGTTGCTTACACAAGAAGAAGCCCGCCGCCTCGCGGAGGAGACGGCGGGCCGCTTGAACGGCCTATGCGGCTTTCGGGCAGAAGACTTCGCAGAGAGCCCGCTTCTCGGCGGGGCCGGTGCGCGTGAATTCCTGTTTCACGCGCATCGCGGCGTTTAGCGTACGACCACCCATTGGCCGCTGCGGGGATCGCGGCAGGTCTGTACCGGCTCGCGGTGACTGCCGTAACGGTCGCGGACGATTTCCTCGCCCCAACGGCACTCGCGGTAGCGGTTGTCCGCATAGCGGCGGTCTCCACGATAGCGGTCGTCACGGTAATCGCGATTATCGCGATTATCGCTGTAACGGTCATTGTCGCGGTAGACCGGCTGGCGGCTGTCGGGCCCGCCCAGCAGATCGTCCTCATCGTCGCGGCCATAACCGTAGGGCTGGGGCGGCGGCGCGTTGTTGGCGTAGGGCGCGGGTCCCGGGCCGGTGGCGACCGGAGGGGGCGCCGGATAGCGCGCGGCGGCAGCGCAGTTAGTGCCGCTGGCGCCGATGCCTGCGCCCGCAGCTGCGCCAACCGCGCCGCCGACCAGGCCGACATCGCCGCGGTGGCCGGCTGAGCCCATCTGACTGCCGACAACAGCGCCGATCGTGGCGCCCAGCAGGCCGCCAAGGATCGCGTTCTTGGTTTTGCGCTGGCCACAATTAGGGTCGTAGCCCTGATTGGCCGCGCCCTGATTGGCCGCGTAAGGGGCTTGATAAGATTGGGCGAACGACGTCGCCGGGACAGCCGTAAAAGCCGTCAGCGCCAGTGCGCCCGCAGCGAGAAGAGCTTGACCCCGCATAACTATCTCCATCTTTCCAGTGCGGCGCGGGCACTGCGCCCGTAAACTCATCGCCGTTGTTGGACGCGAATAAAGCAAAACCTAGCTGAACGAGGCATGAAGCGTTTGAATCGTCCCGTAAACAATGCGCCGCAGCCCCCCAATGCACTTGGGCGGGTGCGCCCCGGACCGCCGCTGGCGGCGGTGGAGCGCGACCTGACCGTGGGCGAAATCGGCGCGCGCGGCGATGCGCTGGCGGCGGGGCCGGACGGTCCGATCTATCTCGGCTTTGCCCTTCCTGGCGAGCTAGTCCGCGCCAGGGTGGCCGGCGATCGTGGCGACGTGTTGGCTGTGCTAACGCCAAGCGCCGAGCGTGTGGCGCCGCCCTGCGCCCATTTTGGCCGCTGCGGTGGCTGCCAGTTACAGCATTGGCAGGAAGCGCCGTATCTGGCGTGGAAGCACGAACAGGTGGTGCGCGCGCTGGCGCGGCGCGGCATTGGCGGGCCGGTTGAGCCGGTGGTCAAAGCGTGGGGCGCGGGCCGGCGGCGCGCGACATTGCATGCGGCGCGGGGCGGTAAGTTTGGTTTTATCGCGCGCGGCGGGGCGCAGATTATTGCGGTGAAGGAATGCCCGGTGCTCACGCCGGCGCTGACGGCTGCGCTGCCGGGGCTGAAACGTCTTGGCGCCGTGTTCGCGCCCGCGCGCGGCGAACTCAACATTCAGGTTCTGGCCAGCGATACCGGCGTCGATGTCAACGTCAAAGGCGCTGGCAAGGTGTCCGCGTTCGATGCAAAAAAATTCGCCGACACAGCGGCGCTGGTCGAAGCGGAAGATTTCGCGCGGCTGAGCTTCGACGGCGATGCGTTCATCACACGCCGTGCGCCTGAATTGGGTATGGGACGCGCCCGCGTCACGCCCCCGCCAGGCGCGTTTTTGCAGCCGACTGTGGAAGGCGAAATGGTGCTGGGGCGGCTGGTCGCCGAAGCGCTGGCCGGCGCCGCGCGCGTGGCCGATCTGTTTTCCGGCATCGGCACGTTCGCGCTGCGCCTCGCCGAAACTGCCGAGACGCTGGCAGTGGAAGGCGACGAGGCGATGTTGCTGGCGCTCAAACAGGGCGCTGATCGCGCGGGCGTTTTGAAGGGCGTTTCCGTGCTGCGGCGCGACCTGCTGCGCACGCCGCTTTCGGCGCTGGAGATGAAGCGTTTTGATGGCATCGCGTTTGATCCGCCCCGCTCTGGCGCGCGGTTGCAGGCTGAGCAGATCGCCAAATCAAAGGCGCGCAAAGTGGCCGCCGTCTCATGTGATCCGGCGACGTTCGCGCGCGATGCGAAGGTGCTGCTCGACGCCGGCTTCGAGATGAGCCGGGTGACGCCGGTGGATCAGTTCCGCTGGAGCCCGCATATCGAGATCGTCGGCGCGTTCGAACGATGACCCAGCCATTCTGGAAAACCAAAGCGCTCGCGGAAATGAGCGAGGTAGAGTGGGAAAGCCTGTGCGATGGCTGCGGCAAGTGTTGCCTGATTGGCCTGGAGGACGCCGATACCGGCGAGATTTATCTTACCGACGTGGCCTGCGACCTGCTCGATAGCGGCGCGTGCCGCTGCAAGGATTACGCGAACCGCAAAAGCCACGTGCCCGATTGCGTGAAGCTGACGCCTGAAACGGTCGGCGAATTGAGCTGGCTGCCAAAGACCTGCGCCTATCGCCTGGTGCATGAAAAGCAGGACTTGCGCTGGTGGCACCCGCTGATCTCCGGCGATCCGGAAAGCGTACACGCGGCGAACGTATCAGTGCGCGGCAAAACGCGGCCCCAGGGCAAGCTGAAGCCGCGCCATCTGATCAAGCGTATAACGAGATGGCCGGAGGCGCAGGAGAAATGAGTCTCTCGAAAAACATCGAGCGCGCCGCTTACGTCGCCACACAAGGCGCGCGGGTGGCGTGGTATTCGGCGCATTACATGCTGGCCCGGCGGCTTTCCGCGCCGCCTGTGCTGGAGAGCGAGCCAAAATTCGAGCCGCGCACCAAGCCCGGCAGGCCGCGCGAGATCCAGAAAGCGTTCCTCGATCTTTTCGCGCTGGACCGCGCGAACATCGACGCAGGGCTTTATCCCGCGCCGCGCGATTTCAATCCGGGCAACCTGATGTCGGCGATGAACAACAGCGCCCGTTTCTTCAGTGATCTGCCGCGCGTGGATCAGCGCCGCATTGCGCGCAACGCCACCGAAGTGCGCGAGGCGAACGCGCTGCGCGGCGAGTACCCGGCCTATTATCTGCAGAATTTCCACTACCAGACGGGCGGCTGGCTGACGCGCGAGAGCGCGAAGATCTACGATACGCAGGTCGAAGTACTGTTTGCCGGCGCCGCCGACGCTATGCGGCGCGTGGGGCTGGGTCTGCTGTCGCAAGGCTTGCGCGGCAGGGACCAGCGCAAGGTGAAGCTGCTTGACGTCGCCTGTGGCAATGGGCGGTTTCTGGCGCAGATCATGGAAGCGTTTCCGCGCCTTCCAGCGAGCGGGCTCGATCTTTCGCCAGCCTATCTGGAAGAAGCGCGCGCGCGGCTTGCGCCCTGGCCGCAGACCGAGTTGATTTCAGGCAAGGCCGAGGCCATCCCTGCCGATAATGGCGCGTATGACGCCGCAACCTGCGTCTATCTTTTCCACGAATTGCCGCCGCGCGTGCGTCGAACGGTCGCCGCCGAAATCGCGCGCGTGATCAAGCCAGGCGGCGTGTTCGTCTTCGTGGATTCGATTCAGCAGGGCGAGTCTCCTGCGCTGGACCGGATGCTAGAATACTTCCCGATAGGGTTTCACGAACCATTTTACGCCAGTTATCAGCAGGAGGATTTAGCTGCGCTTTTTGGCGAAGCGGGCTTTGCGCTGGAAGACAGCAAATTGGCGTTTCTGACCAAGGCTCTGCTGTTCAGGCGCATTCCATCGGATCAATAGAAAGCAAGGTCTTCCACGCCCTTGCCTGCCGGGAACGCGCCAGTCGGCTTGCCGGAACTCAGATCGACAATAGTGACCGTACCCTCGCCGTGATTGGCGACCAACATGGTATTTGCGCCTGCAAAAGCCAGCCCCCAGGCTGGGCCCCGCCCGACGGGGATCGCTGTTTGCTTTGAAAGATCGGCGACATTGTAAACGAAGGCTTGCGAGGCGCCGGTGGCGATCAGATATTTGCCGTCGGGCGAATATCGCGTTTGCGTCACGCCCATGCGCAAGCCTTCCAATTTGAGCGTCTGCACAATCGCATCCGTGGCGGTGTCAACGATCACGATCTGCCCGGCGCGATCGCCGATGGCGGCGCGTTTGCCATCTGGCGAAACGGCGACGCCTTCCGTGCCGCTCGTCGCAGGGATGCGCGCGACGATTTTCTTCGCCTTTGTATCGACTACGCTGACAAATGGACGGTCGTTCTTATTGGTCAGATAAGCCTTTGCGCCGTCTGGCGTGACGGCGAGAAAATGGCCCGTGCCTTCAACATCGATGGTTTCAAATCGTTTCGTTTTCGGATCGATGATTACCAGAGTACGGCTGATGTCGCATGCAACGTAAAGCATGCCCTTGCGGTCAATCGCGATCGAATGCGGCGCCAGATTTGGCGATAAATCGATCGTATCGATCTGCTTGCGCTTGGCGATATCCACCACTGCGATGGTTTTACCCGGATTGGGATTGTTGTTGTAAACACCGTCGCCATAGATGGCGACATAGGCAGTCCTGCGATCGGGGGAAATCACCACTTCATGGGGCTTTTCACCGACATTGATACTCGCAAGTTCTTTGTAGGTGTCGGGCGTGAAAAACAACAGGCGGGAGCCGACCTTATCAACCAGGATCAGCCCTTTCGTACCCATGGTGTTGTTCGGATCGGCATCCGCGGCGGCGGGGGCAAAGACGATGCCGGCCGCCAAGGCCAGAAGCGCGGCTACAATTCGCATAATGTGCTCCATTCCCCGGCTGTTCGCGGACATTTGCAGTCTAGCCTGCGCAGCAAATGCAGCGCAATCATTAGACGTCAGTTCACGGCGATCGTGATGATCACACTTTCAGGAAGTAGGAGATAGCCTCTTCAATGTTTTCAATGAAGTCTTCCAGTAGCGCGGTGGTGTTAAAGCATAATCGCGCGGGGCAGCCACAGCGGACTTGGCGAAGAGCGCGCTGGCGCGTTGCGCAATTCAATCTCCAGTGCAGGGGGAATACTTTCCGATCGGCTTTCACGAGCCGTTCTGCGCCAGCTACCAGCCGGAAGACCTTACCGCGCTGTTTGGCGAAGCGGGGCTTGTGCTGGAAGACATCAACCTCGCGTTTCTCACCAAGGCGATGCTGTTCCGGCGCGGCTGAGCGCGCGTGCGACGTCTGAGTTTCATTCTGATCCCCAGCGGTCAGGCCCTCAGAAAGTGTCCGAAAGCATCTTCGATCGTTTCGATCGGATCTTCCAGGAGCGCGGTATTGAGCTGGATGGCTCGCGCGCGGGCGGGCTGCCAGAGCGGGCTTGACGAAACGCGCGCCGGCGCGTTGCGCAACTCAATCTCCAGCGCCGGCCGGCCTCGCTTATCGCTGATGCGCTTCACGCCAGCCACGTCGCTCCACACCATATCTCCGAGACCTTCAATGCGCATGCTGGCGAACGAAAGTTGCAGCGCCGGTCGGCGCCGGCGGGTGTTGCTGCGCAGATAGGTGGCGACGGCGTATACCGCCAGCGTCACAAGCACAGCGGTGATGAGGTTTTTGAACAGGGCCACGGCTGGCACAAACACTAGCGGCAGGAACAGCAGACCCGGCCGCGGTGCAAAGAAAACGGTTGAGCGATAGCTCGAGGTGAAGACCTTGCCGCCGTTCATCGCCCGCCCATTTGTCCGCGGTGGCGCAGCATGTGATCGGCCAGCACGCAGGCCATCATGGCTTCGCCCACGGGCGCGGCGCGGATGCCGACGCAGGGATCGTGGCGTCCTTTCGTGGAAATTTCTGCGTTTGCGCCCCGCATATCAACCGTTTCGCGCGGCGTCAGGATCGAGGAGGTGGGTTTCACCGCAAAGCGCACGACAATATCTTGCCCGGTCGAAATGCCGCCGAGCACGCCGCCGGCATTGTTGGACTTGAAGATCGGTTTGCCGTCATCACCCGCGCGCATCTCGTCTGCATTCTCCTCCCCGGACAACGCAGCAGCGGCGAAGCCGGCGCCGATCTCCACGCCCTTTACCGCATTGATGCTCATCATCGCGGCGGCGAGGCCGGCGTCGAGCTTGCCGTAGATCGGGGCGCCGAGGCCAACAGGCACGCCGCTCGCGCGCACCTCCACGATCGCGCCGGCGGACGAGCCCGCCTTGCGCGTCTGGTCGAGGAATTCTTCCCAGCGCCCGGCGGCGGCGGCGTCGGGACACCAGAACGGGTTGCGTTCGGTTTCGTCCCAATCCCATTTGTTCGCGTCGATCTTGTGCGGGCCGATCTGCACCAGCGCGCCGCGGATGACAATTCCATCGCCCAGCACCTTGCGCGCGACGGCGCCGGCCGCGACGCGCGCGGCGGTCTCGCGTGCGGAGCTCCTGCCGCCGCCGCGATAATCGCGCACGCCGTACTTCGCGGCGTAGACGTAATCGGCGTGACCGGGCCGGTAGAGATCGCGGATCTCGGAATAATCTTTCGAGCGCTGATCGACGTTCTCGATCTCCAGCGCGATCGGCGCACCCGTGGTGACTTGCCCCCCCGTGCGATCATCGCTGAACACGCCGGAGAGGATTTTCACCGCGTCGGGTTCCTGGCGCTGGGTAACGAAGCGCGACGTGCCAGGACGGCGCCGGTCGAGCCAGTGCTGGATGTCGGCGATGTCCAGCCGTACGCCCGGCGGGCAGCCGTCCACCACCGCGCCCAGCGCGGGCCCATGGCTCTCGCCCCAGGTAGTGACGCGAAACAGATGGCCAAACGTGTTGTGGGACATGAGGAAGCGCTTAGCAAAAGCCGCGCGGCGGCAGAAGCGATACCGTGACCCCTTAGCCCGAATTCGGTATGAGGGCGCCATGACCGCAAAAATCCCCCCATCACCCTCGGACGCCGATTACGCGGCCGCTTTGGCGGCGAACGAGGCCGGCGTGGCGGAGGCGGACGATCCGCTGGCGCTGTTCGGACAGTGGTTCGAAGAGGCCGTCAAGAAGGAGCTGAACGACCCCAACGCCATGGCGCTGGCGACGGTGGACGCAAGCGGCCTGCCGGACGTTCGGATGGTGCTGCTGAAGGATTTCGGCCCTTCGGGATTTACCTTCTACACCAACACAGAAAGCGCCAAGGGCCAGGAATTGGCCGCAAATCCGCGCGCCGCGCTGAATTTTCACTGGAAGAGCCTGCGCCGCCAGGTGCGCGTGCGAGGAAATGTTGAGCGGGTGACGGCGGAGGAGGCCGATTCCTATTTCGCCTCACGCGCTCGCGATGCGCGGATAGGGGCGTGGGCGTCGGCCCAGAGCCGGCCGCTGGCAGGCATGCTGGCGCTGGAATCGGCCGTGGCGCGATACGCGGAAAAATTCGGGCTGGGCGAGGTGCCGCGGCCTGCACATTGGAGCGGCTATCGCGTGGCGCCGCTGAGCATTGAGTTCTGGCGCGACCGGCCATTCCGCCTGCACGAGCGGATCCGGTATCAGCGCAACGGACCGGGGCAGGATTGGCAGGTCTCCCGGCTGTTTCCCTGAATGTAAATTAACCCATTATTCAGCGCATCGCGGCGAATCTTGTTAAGATTGCGGCAAGGAGCCGGACATGCGGGCCAAGATGCGGGATTGGATGCGTTACGCTGCGGGACTGATAGCGGCGGTGGCGACGGTGGCGGCGATGGCCAGGGCGCTGCGCGGGCCGGCCGAGGAGCCGCGCGTTCGTGAAATCAACGCCATTGCTGCACGCGACGCTACGACCGTGCGGATATCGGAAGCGCGCGCGTTTTCCCTGTGGAGCGGCGGGCGGATCGTCGAATGCCTGGCGCCGGCGCATTATGCAGGCGCGGCCAATGGCGCACGGTTTGGCGCGGTGATGCGCCTGGCGCGGGCGGGCGAAGCGCTTTCGCCGGCGATCGTCGAACTGGCTGTGCTGCCGCTACGTAAAACGCAGATCACGCTTACCGCCGAGCACGACGCGGCGCCCAACGTGGTCAAGTTCACGCCGGCGATGCCCGCGCGCGTACGCGTCAGCCGTCACGCCAACTCGCCGGGCCTGGAACTGGCCGCGCTGCTGGCAGCCTGATCGCCTTTCACTGACGGTCCAAGTGCGGCATGCTCCCCGCTGAAAAAACGGGAGGATAGCCCATGCAAGGGCTGATGCAGGATTGGCCGCTAACGGTGGACCGTGCGCTGGCGCACGCCCGCGCACTCAATCCGCGCCGCGAAATCGTCACCCGCAGCGTTGAAGGGCCGATTGTCCGCGAAAATTACGCGCAGATGTGGGATCGCTCGAAACAGCTCTCGCATGCGCTGGGCGAACTCGGCGTCACGCTCGGCGATCGCGTCGCGACTTTGGCGTGGAACACCGCGCGCCATATGGAAACCTGGTACGGCGCGATGGGAATCGGCGCCGTGGTGCATACGCTCAACCCGCGTCTGCATCCCGAACAGCTGGTGTGGATCGTGACGCATGGCGGCGCCGAGACGCTGTTCACCGATCTCACGTTTCTGCCGCTGCTGGAGAAAATCCAGGATCATCTGACGCTGGTGAAGCGTTTCGTTGTGTACGCGGACGTGCTTCCCGCGACGACGCTGCGCAACGCCGTCGCGTACGAAAAACTGATCGAAGGCCGCCCGCTCGATACGCCCTGGGGCCAGTTCGACGAGCAGACGGCGGCGGGGCTTTGCTACACCTCCGGCACGACCGGCCAGCCGAAAGGCGTGCTGTATTCGCATCGCTCGAATCTGCTGCACGCGATGGCGGTGAACCAGGGCGATGCATGGGGGCTGCGCGCGAAGGATTGCGTGCTGGCGGTGGTGCCGATGTTCCACGCCAATGGCTGGACGCTGCCGTTCGTTGCGCCGATGACCGGCATGAAAATGGTGATGCCCGGCGCCAAGCTCGATCCGCAAAGTCTCTACGAATTGATCGAGGCCGAAGGTGTGACGATGGCCGCTGGCGTGCCCACGATCTGGGCCGCGCTGGTGGCTTACATGCAGGCGAACAAGTTGAAGCCCAGAACGCTGGAGCGCGTTCTGGTCGGCGGCGCGGCGGCTTCGGAGAATCTGGTGCGTGCGTTCGAGGCTGATTTCGGCATCGAGGTAACACACGCCTGGGGCATGACGGAGATGAGTCCCGGCGGCACCAGCGGCACGCTCTGCCCGATCATGATCGAACGCAGCCACGACGAACGCATCCGTCAGAAAACCCGGCAGGGGCGGGCGCTGTTCACCGTTGAAATGCGCATCGCCGATGATGATGGCGCCGAAGTTGCCCATGACGGCCAGACGCCGGGGCGCTTGCTGGTGCGCGGGCCGGCGATTTCGAAAGCCTATTTCCGCGGCGAGGGCGCGCGCAATCCCGATGGCACGGTGCTGGAAGCCGATGGCTTCTTCGACACCGGAGACATCGCCACGATCGATGAAGCAGGCTACCTCCACATCACCGACCGCGCGAAGGATCTGATCAAATCCGGCGGCGAATGGATTTCCTCGATCGAGATCGAAAACATTGTGCTGGGCGCGCCGGGCGTGGCGTGCGCGGCGGTGATTGGCGCGAAACATCCGAAATGGGACGAGCGCCCTTTACTTCTTGTGGAGGCTAAGGCCGGGGCCGCGCCGGCGCGCGATGCGCTGCTGGCGTTTCTCGACGGCAAGATCGCCAAATGGTGGATGCCGGACGATGTCGTGATGGTGGAGAAAATCCCGCTCGGCCCGACCGGCAAGATCGACAAACTCGCGCTGCGCAAGCAGTTCGGAGATTATGTGCTGCCGGGAATTGGGGGGAATTGAGGGACACAATACCTAATTTCATAAGATCATTGGCCAGCGACAAGGCCGGCTACATCGCCTACCGCACGGCGGACGCCAACACTCTGATCAACGCTGGCGCATTTATGTCGGTGTCCGATCTGCTGAAGCAGCTGATGGGCGGCGACGTCTATGTAAAGCGCGCGCTGGCCAGCACGATCCTGCAAGCGGGCGGCGATCCGGCGGCGCTCGGGCAGTTCGGTTCGTTCGACATGAACGTGCTGACCGGCAATCTCTCCACCGCCGCCGATTACGCCTCCTATCTGCAAAACAGCGCCGCCATCAACGCGCTAATCGCCGCCGAACCGGAAAGCGCGTTCTCCGCCGGCTGGCTCATCACCTTCGCCCGCGTTATGGAATTGGGCCTCGACAGACGCGCCGCCACCGATTGGGTCGGCGGCTGGAACGTCTTCCTCGACGAAACCGCGGATGGCGCGATCGACGGCGCGGCGTTTGTTCCGAGCAATCTTTCGTTTGAGCTCGACCCCGACACGAATGAACGCTTGTTCGTTCCGGACAATGACAACGAAATCATACACAGGCGCGCCGCGTGAACTTTATAAAACAGCGCAGGGTTGCGCTTGCGGCTTAGCCTGTTTCTTTTAAGTTGTCCGCAAAACAAGGGGCGGTGGGAGATGATCAAGCTTGAACCCGGCCTTGCCGCTACCGCAGAAATAAAGACCAGGCGCCGCAGGATCATAGAATATCTGCTGAGCCCGCTCGCAAGATGCGTGAGCGAGGCGGGGAGGGAGATACAAGAGGTGAGGAGGCGGCGAAGACCGGACCAACAATTTATTGCAGCCCTTGGATTATGCGCATTGGCTTTCGGATGCGCCAAGCCTCAGTTGCTTTCTGAGGAGGCAAAGCGAGGAGAAGTGCTAGAGAAAACCCTCAACTCCGCATCTGGACCGATTGGCTTTAATGACGCCTTTGGTGAGCGCGACCTTCTCTACATATGTGTCATGGACGAGTACACAGATACAAAAACTGCCTTGGACTTCTTAATTTTCAAGGGGCGTTGGGCCGATTCAAACAGACATCAGATAGAGGAGGTGTATGTGCCCGAAGGCCGCAAAGGTCTTCTATTGGTATTTCCTGATCGCTGGGTTCTGGTGACTGTTTTGCACGGCGTTATTTCGCAGTTCAATCGATGCTTTTCCGCTGACGGTGAATTCGTTCGGAATAGCGATCGCACATGGTCGATCACGGGTAAGTCGTTTCTAGAATAAGGCAAGTAAGATGGCCAATTCACGAATTCAGGCGCCTTTCATCGAAAACGGGGACACACACCAATTAACGGCATCCGCCTCATCCGCTAGCCACTCCTAAAGTCGCGCCTGCGCTGCATCAACTCACGCCTATCCCACAGAACGCCTCACCCAACCACCAGGGCGCAAACGCATTTTCCAGCGCGCCGCCAAACTAATCCGGCGCACCTCCGCGCTGGCGTATCATCCGCGCGGAATGAAGCACACGACCCGCCCCCGTCTGCCGTCAGAACAGCGCATTCAGCGCCTCAGCCTTTGGCTGGCGCTGACGATCGCGTGGTTCGCGGCGCATGTGCTGGCGCATCTGGCGCCGCGCGCGGCGCGGGGCGTGCTGATGGAATACGCGCGCCACGCCCGGCTGTTGCTGCTGATCCGCGCCGTGAGGGCCGTCTCGTTTCGCCGTGGCGCCATGCATGCGGATATGCGCCGTCTCACCTGCCGCGCCGTTTTTGGCGGAGCGTTGCGCCGCGCGCTGCGCAAAGGCGCGCTCAGGGACCGTATCCGCGCGCTCTGCGCAGCGCTCGCAGCGCCTGAACGCTGGATCGCGCATATCGCAAGACGGTTGCAGCGCGGTTTCACCAAACTCCGCCGCCTGCCGGCGCCGCGCCGGACGCGCGTAAACGCAAATGCGCAAGCGCCGCATGAGACCACCGTCGTCAACACTTCCTAGCGGGATTAGGCGCCGCGCCGAAGTTTTCCGCACACGGAGCGTGAGCCCGTGGCTGCGAAGGTGTGCGTGGAGGTCAGACTCCATCCTTCCCCTCGACGGGGAAGGCTCCCGACGCTCGCGAAAGCGGGCGGAGGGGGATGGGGCGTGGGCGTGACGATGACGGTGAGCCACATGAGGCGCTACGCAAAACTCACGGCAGCACCCCACCCGGCTCAGGCTGCGCCTTCGCCACCCTCCCCATGGAGGGGAGGGATGGCCGTAAATGACAAGGCGTGTGCGTTGCAGAACCGCTCAATCCAGCAACCAATAGCGCGCAGCGATCGTTGGTTCGCCGTCGCATCCAGCGCGCCCGTCGCGGATAAGCCGGATCATCTGGCCGAGCACGGAATGACACGCGGCCGCGTGCAGCACGGGATTCACGCCGGCGTACATGATCGCCACCATCGCGGGAATGTCGCTCCGGCCCGCGCGCAAATGCGCCACGATCTGGGCTTCACGGTCGAGCCGGTGGGCGATCAGCGCCTCGATGAACGGGCGCGGCGCGTTGACCGGCGGGCCGTGCGTCGGCCACAGCGCCGCAAAATCGCGGTCGCGGATTTTCGCGAGGCTGGAGAGATATTCGTCCATGTCGCCATCGGGCGGGACGATCACGGTGGTGGACCAGCCCATGATGTGATCGCCGCAGAACAACGCATTCTCCTCGCGCAAAGCCAGACACACATGATCGGAGGTATGGCCCGGCGTGGTGATCGCCTCCAGCGTCCAGCCGCGGCCCGCGATAACGTCGCCATCCATCAGCGCGATGCCGGGCCGGAAGGAAAGGTCGTCACCTTCCTCGGTCGCCGGGCCGGAACTTGCCGCGCCGCGCACGGCGATGCCCGTGCCGTAAATCTGCGCCCCGGTAAGCTGCGCGAGCGGGCGGGCCATCGGTGCATGATCGAGATGGCGGTGGGTGACGAAGATGTGGCTGACGCGTTCCCCGGCCAGGGCGCGCTGCAGCATGGCGAGCTGGCCCGGTTGATCAGGCCCCGGATCGATCACCGCCACGTCGCCGGCGCCGATGATGTAAACGCCAGTGCCGTGAAACGTGAACGGGCCGGGATTGCTCGTCACGACGCGGCGGATCAGCGGGCTCACCTGCTGCACCACGCCGTACTCGAAGCTCATGTCGCGGACGTAGGGGATCGCCATGGGCTGAGTTAACCCTCCCGTGCGGCGCGCACAAATCTTGCTTGATGCGCGCCATGGCGGAACGATTGATTGATGCCGGGCTGTTTGTCGCTGCGCGCGCGTGGGTGATCGCCGCGACGCTGCTCGCGATCATGGCGCTTAACCTCATCAGCGGCGCGGGCGGGCAAGCCGGTCACCCCGAACGGGTGGTCGTGCCGATCGGCTAGGCGCGCCGGCTCCTGGCCAGATGCTCGATCGCCGGCTTCAGCGCGGCCAGATCATAGCCGGCGCTTCCGGCCATGCGGACCAGTTCATCGGGGTGACCCTTGCCCGCGGCGGCCTGGGCGAACGCCCATACCGTCACCGAGCGTGTGCCGCTTCGGCAATAGGCCAGAACCGGCGTGTCGGCCGCTTCCAGCGCCCCGGCCATGTCCATGATCTGCTCGATGGCCGGCGCGCCAGCGAAGGGAATGGCGATGAAGGCCATGCCGGCCGCCTCGGCCGCCGCCCTGGCCTCAGCAAGGCTCATCTGGTCGGGCGCTTCGTGGTCAGGGCGATTGGCGATCACTGTCCGGAACCCCGCGGCGGCGATTTCGGCCATGTCCTGGGCGGTCAGCTGCGGCGCTACCGAGAACAGGGGGGTGACGTTTCGGATATCAGCCACGGTCTGGCCCTTCGGAAAATGCCGCACCATCGTTGACACGCGGGGGCGGAGAAGAAAAGGTCGGCCGGGCAAGACGAGTGGGGCGCCAGCATCCCGGGCATTGGGCCGAATACATGACCGCACTGGTGTTGCGCCGGCTCCTCGTGGCCATCCCGACCATGTTCTTCGTCATCGCCGCCGCATTCTTCCTGATGCGCGCCGCGCCCGGCGGGCCGTTCGATTCAGAACGGCAATTGGCGCCGGAGATCGAGCAGCGCGTCAAAGCCGCTTACGACCTCGATAAGCCCGTGACCGTGCAATTTGGTCTCTACCTGCAAAAGATTGTGACCGGCGATCTGGGCCCGTCGCTCAAATACAAAGATAAATCGGTTGCCGATATTATCGCCGAAGGATTGCCGACCTCGGCGGTGATCGGCCTTACGTCAATGATTGTGGCGTTAGGGCTGGGCGTGGCGCTGGGCGTGGCGGCGGCGCTGCGGCAGAACATGCCGCAGGATTATGTGGTGATGGGGCTGGCGCTGATCGGCGTGTGCGTGCCGCCGTTGGTGATGGGGCCGCTGCTGTCGCTGGTGTTCGGCGTACAGCTGGCGTGGCTGCCGACATCGGGGCTGTCGCGCGATCAATATTCCTTCCGCCATCTGCTGCTGCCGGTGATCACGCTGGCGCTGCCGCAGATCGCGATCATTTCACGGCTGATGCGCGCCAGCATGATCGAAGCGATGCGTTCCAACGCCGTGCGGACGGCGCGGGCCAAGGGCGTGCCGGAAGCCGGCGTGGTGTGGCGACACGCGCTGCCTGTCGCGATCCTGCCGATCGTCTCCTATCTCGGCCCGGCGATCGCCGGCGTGCTGACCGGATCTTTCGTGATCGAATCGGTATTCCAGTTGCCGGGCCTGGGCCGGCAATTCATCACTGGCGCGCTGACCCGCGATTACACGCTGGTGATGGGCGTGGTGATCCTCTACGCGGGCCTCATACTTCTGCTCAATCTTCTGGCCGATCTGCTTTACCGCGCGCTTGATCCAAGAGTGCGGACATGAGCGCCGAAGACGCCCCGATCCTCATTGCGCCGCCAGGCGAAATCGCCGCGCCGGCCAATGAACAGATACCGGCGCCGGTAAAGGGCCGTTCGCTGTGGGACGACGCGGCCCGGCGGCTGAAGCGCAATCCTGCGGCGATGATCAGCCTTGTCGTGCTCGGCGTGCTGGTATTGCTGGCGTTACTCGGGCCGCTCCTGTGGGTGCATAACGTCGACACGATCTACCGCGACCGCGTGGCCATCGCGCCGACGTGGGCAAACGCGCACTGGTTCGGCACCGATGCGCAAGGCCGCGACATGGTCGCGCGGGTTCTGTTCGGGCTCGGCATTTCGCTGATGGTCGGTGTAGTCGCGACGTTCGTGTCGCTGGTGATCGGCGTGCTTTGGGGCGCGACGGCCGGTTATCTCGGCGGCTGGGTCGACAATGTGATGATGCGCATCGTCGATGTGATCTATACGGTGCCGTTCATCTTCTTCGTGATCATTCTGATGGTCACGTTCGGCTCCAACATATTCCTCATCTTCGTGGCCATTGGCGCGGTGGAATGGCTGACGATGGCGCGGATCGTGCGCGGGCAGGCGATCACGCTCAAGCACAAGGAATTCATCGAGGCGGCGCGCGCCTCCGGCGCTTCGTCCTGGCGGATCATCACGCGCCATATCGCGCCCAACGTGCTCGGCGCCGTCATCGTATACGCGACGCTGAACATTCCGGTGGTGATCCTTGCTGAGAGCTTTCTGAGCTTCCTTGGTCTTGGCGTGCAGGAGCCGCTCACCTCGCTGGGGCAGCTCATTTCGGGGGGCTCAAAATACATGGATCGTGCGCCGTGGCTGCTGATCTGGCCCGGCGCGACGATGTTCGTTACGCTGCTGTGCCTGAACTTCCTGGGCGACGGCCTGCGCGACGCGCTCGATCCGAAGGAGCGGTGATGATGATGCGCCGCCTGCTGCCTGCGATCATGTCCCTGCTTTTTGGCGCGATGACGATCGCTTCGTGCGGCGAAGCGAAGCTCGGCATCGATTACGAAAACAAAATCATCGACATCGGCAACACCGCCGAGCCGTTGACACTCGATCCGGCCAAGACCAGCGGGCATTGGGAAAACAACATCAACGGCAACATGTTCATCGGCCTGTTCACCGAGGACGCCGAGTCCAATACCATCCCCGGCATGGCCGAGCGGTGGGAGACCAGCGCTGATGGCCTGACCTGGACGTTCTTCCTGCGTCAGGCCAATTGGTCTGATGGCGTCCCGGTGACCGCCTACGATTTTGAGTACGAGTATCGCCGTGTGATGAACCCGGACACGATCGCCGAATACGCGGCTATTCTGTATCCGTTCAAAAATGCGCAAGCTGTGAAAGAGGGCAAGATGCCCCTCACTGCGCTTGGCGTGCACGCGATCGATGAGCGCACGCTGGAAATCCAGTTGGAGCATCCCGCGCCGTACTTGCCTGGCATTCTCAAGCACAGCACGGCCTATCCAACGCCGAAACACGTGGTCGAGCGCTGGGGCGACGACTGGATCAAGCCGCAGTACATCGTGGTGAACGGTCCATACACGTTGGTGAAATGGTGGTCTAACTACGTCGTCCACCTGCGCAAGAATCCGCTTTTCTACGATGCTGCCAGCGTGTGCCTGCGCGAATTGTTCTTCTACCCCACCAATGACGTCGATGCGGCGACCCGGCGGGTGGAAAGTGGTGAACTGGCGTGGAACACCGCGTTCCCCGGGCAGAAGCAGGAATTGCTCGAGAAAAGCCTTCCTGGCTACGTGCGCGTCTCGCCCTTTATGCTGACGACGTTCCTCTCGATAAATCTGAAACGGCCGATGTTCCAGGACGTGCGCGTGCGTAGGGCCTTGTCGATGGCAGTGGATCGCGAATTCATCGCGCGGGAGATATACAAGAAGGGTTACACGCCGGCCTATCAACTCGTGCCGGCAGGTATGCCGAACTATCCAAAGGGCGCCCGGCTGACATGGGCGGATGAAGCGATGGACAAGCGCCGCGCAGAGGCGCGCAGCCTGCTGGAGGCGGCGGGTTATGGTCCGAAAAAGCCGCTCAAGTTCACGTTCTCGTTCCGCAACAGCTCAGACAATCCGCGCATCGCCGTCGTCGTGCAGGACGATTGGCGCAAGATTGCGCCTTGGGTTCAGATTGAGTTGCGGCCGACGGAAGTGCAGATTCATTACGCAAACATGCGCGGCAAGGATTTCGACATTGGCGACGGCGGCTGGGTCGGCGACTTTGCAGACGCGACGACGTATCTCTATCTGATGGAAACGAGCACCGGGCCGCAGAACTGGCCGGGCTATTCAAACCCAGTCTACGACAAGCTGATGGACGAGGCGAACGCCGAACTTGATCTGGCAAAACGCGCCGAGATTATGCGCCAGGCAGAGCAGACAGTTCTCGACGACAGCCCGATCATCCCGCTCGCAGTTGGGGCCACGCAAAACCTGATCAGCCCGCGGATCACCGGCTTTAAAGACAACATCGAAGACAACCATCGCGCCCGCTGGATGTGCATCAAGGAGTGAAGTTCGGCGTCTCGCTGAGTTAATCGACTCTACTTACGCGAACGGCGCCGCCGCCATTGAGCGGGAAAAGCAAATAGCTGCCCATGATCCGGCGTTCGATACGAACCGCGTCGCCTTCTCGAATAGACGGATTTCCCGTAGTGTCGACCTGACGCCAGATCTGCCCGTTGTCCATTGTGAACGTCATCTCATTGCAGCTTCGCAATCTTTGCATTGATCGTCGTGATCGGCGCGGCGCCGCTATTTTTGGCGAGCATGGCCGGCAGGCTCGGCGTCTGAAAACCGAACACGTCTTTCTGCAGCGTTTGCAGATCAGCGTTGTCGATGACGGTGAGCTTACGCTACGTCAGCGTTATGATCTTGGTTTGGCGTCAGCGGCGCTCAACGCGCACTGGAGCTGAGCGCCGTGCGGCATCGACGGCGCCAGCGCGCGTCCTTGGTCTGCCGGTAAAGGTCAGCTTCTATCGAAGGCAAAACTGGCGGCGACTCTCGCGAGGCGGCCGCCCGACTTGCGCGCTAGCGAACGGCGTAATCGGGCGCGCGGGCCTTGATCGCGCCGGTGCGGCCGGCCTCGGCTGCGCGCAACGCTGCCGAAACGCGCTCATCGCCCATCAATGCGCCAAGCAGCGCTGCGCCGCGCGCGGCTTGCTCGCTGGCGCCGAACAGATCGCGCAATTCCTCGACCGGGCTGCGCTGCTTGGGATAAAGCTTCAGCGTCACTGAACGCTCTGGATCGATGCCGGCCAGCTGCTTGGCGCGCGCTACGGCGACGTCGAGCCCGCCGAGTTCATCGACAAGGCCGCGTTCCTTGGCCTGCGCGCCGGTCCAGACACGGCCCTGCGCGACGGCGCGGGCTTGTTGCGGACTAATCTTGCGGCCTTCAGCGACAACGCCGAGGAAACCTTGATAGCCGCGGTCGATCATCTGTTTGAACGCCTCGCGCTCGGCATTGGTGAATGTGCGGTTGCTGCTGAACATGTCGGCGTAGGGCGAGCCGGCCATCACCGTGTCGCTCTTTATGCCTGCATAGCGATCGAGCGCCTCTCCGATCATGAGCTTGCCGCCATAGATGCCGATTGAGCCGGTGATGGTGGTCGGCGAGGCGACAATCGCATCGGCGCTGGCCGAAACGTAATAGCCGCCCGATGCCGCGTAATTGCCCATCGACACGACGACTTTCTTGCCGCTGGCCTTGGCCTGTTTCAATGCATGCAAAATCTGATCGGACGCTACGGCCGAACCGCCGGGAGAGTTGACGCGAAACACGATAGCCTTCACCGCGTCATCTTTCGCCGCGTCCTCGAACGCCTGAGCGATTTCGTCGCTGTTGATCGCCGCCTCGCCGCCGAAAGATGACGACGGCGGGCCGCTGACGATGGAACCCTCGCCTTGGATGAGGGCGATCGTCGGCCCGGTTGGGCGTGCTGCGGCGTAGTCAGCAATATCGACGAGCTTGGAATCGTCGCCGGCTTTTCCCAAAGCCGCACGCTCAGCGTCTTCTGGGCGGCCCAGCTTGTCGACCAGCTTGGCGGTAATCGCTTCTTTTCCCGGATAGGGCGTGCCGCGGATCGCGGCGTCTGCGGCCTCGCGCGTGAGCTTGCGGTCGCCGGCAATGGATGCGACGGCGGCGCCGTAGAGATTATTGACCAGATCCTGGGCGGCCTCGCGGTGCGCGGCCGTAAACCCCTTCTGGGTGATCTGATTGACTGCGTTCTTGTAGTCCTCGCGCTGTTCAAACTGTGCGGTCACGTGGAACTTCTCAAGCGTGCCGCCAAGGAACTGGTTTTCCGAAACGACGCCCATTGGCTGGAAGTCGCCAGCGTCCTGCAGCCAGATTTCATCAGCGCCGGCGATGGTCATGTAGCCGGCCAGGGAGGCCTGCAACGCATCGTTCTGGATATGAGCGATGACGAATTTCTTGGCGGCCTTCAGCTTGGCCAGCGCATGGCGAATTTCCTCGGCCTGGGCGGCGTATGTTCCGGTCACGTTGGCGCGGACATAGACGCCTTTGACCTTGTCGTCCTTGGCGGCGGCTTCGAGCTTGCGGAGGATTTCGACGGCTGAGGGCCTGCCGCTGAACGGGTTGGTGTTGCGCCCATCGGCGATCTCGCGGCGCAGGTCGAGGTCCAGGACCACGGCGCTGGGCGTTGGCGGGTTCTGCGAGCCGGACGTCAGCGCGCCAATCAGCACGATAGGGCCGACGATAAGGAACAGGACGAGGCCAACCACAACGCCGGCGACCGTGATCAGGAATTGCTTCACCAGAAATCCTCCTGCCGGCCAGCCGGCGGTGTAGCCGATTGATAGGGGCGAGCGAGGCGGCTGTCACGGGACGGCCATGCACCGCCGCCCACTGGCTGTTGACGCCAACAGGTTGTTTACTTCTGTTGGCAACGCAATTGTGACAGCATTTCGCTCAATTGTTCGCGGCGTTGGCCGCCTCGGGGGGATTCTCATGTCAGCACCGCGCCGCCGACGAGCCCGCCGCACCTGGGCGTTGGCGGCAATCGGCCTCATGGCCTGCGCCTCGCTTGCGGGCGCCCAAAGGATGCGCGGCCCCGAGCGCAAACTGGTCGCTCTGTTCGACAAGGATGGCGATAAACGGCTGAACCGGACCGAGCGGGCCGCGGCGCGGTCTTTGGTTGGCGACTCGTACGGCGGCGGCGGCTGGAGGAGGCGGGGATTGTCGGCCGGCAGCGCGGGGATCAAGCTTGCGCCCGGCAAGGCGCTTACGGTTCCGGTCAGCAAGGGGTTTTACGATCCCGGCGCACTGCGCACCGTGTTCCTGCAATTCGAGAACGACGATTGGGAAGACGAACTCGTTGCGTTCTACAATACCGATGTGGAAGTCCCCGCGACGATGACCGTCGATGGCGTGGTGTTCAAGGACGTGGGCGTACATTTCCGCGGGCTATCCTCGTTCGGCTGGGTTTCAGACGGATCAAAACGATCGCTGAACCTCGATATGAACTTCGTGCATAAGGGCCAGCGCCTGCTGGGCTACACGTCGTTCAATTTCCTCAACGCGCTGAACGATCCGAGCTTCATGCGCACGGTGATTTATTCGCAGATCGCGCGCGATTACATCGCCGCGCCGAAGGTCAATTTCATCCGCACCGCCATCAACGGCCAGGATTGGGGCATCTACCTTAACGCCCAGCAGTTCAACCGCGATTTCCTGCGCGAGTTCTTCCCCGGCAAGGACGATGGCGCCCGTTGGCACGCTCCCGGCCGCCCCTGGGGCAGCGCCGGGCTGGAATATGTGGGCGACGATCCCGCCGCATACCGGGCCTCTTTCGAGATCAAGACCAAGGATGACCCCCAATCCTGGGCGCGGCTTATTCAGTTGACGCGCGTGCTGAACCAGACGCCGGAACGCCAGTTGGAAGCCGCGCTCGCGCCATTGCTCGATATCGACGGCGCGCTGAAATTCCTGGCGATCGAGGTCGTGCTGTCCAATAGCGACGGCTATTGGGCGCGGGCGAGCGATTATAACCTGTATCTCGACTCCGACGGGCGGTTTCATATCATCCCGCATGATTTCAACGAGGCGATGCTCGACAATACCGATCTCGATCCGCTGGTGAGCGTGGATGACGAGTTCAAGCCGCTGCGGTCGAAACTGCTCGCCGTGCCGGCGCTGCGCGCGCGTTATCTGCGCCATGTGAAAGATATCGCAGAGAAATGGCTCGATTGGCGGCGCATTGGGCCGATTATCGAAGCGCACCAGGCGCTGATCGGCGATGAAGTCGCGATCGACAAGCGCAAGCTTTACAGCACCGCCGATTTCCGCACGTCGGCGGCGGACCTGAAGGACTGGATAGAAGCCCGGCGGAGCTTCCTGCTCAGGTGAGCGCCGGCGCCGCCACCATCGAGGAGCTGTCGTCCACTTGTTCTGGCGCGGATGAAGCGCTTGCGCCGATCGCAAGCGCGCTCGAACTGTTCGAGGGCGCGTCGCTGGATGAGGTCTCCTACGCTGCGCTGCTGGACCGGATCGACCGGAAATTTCTTATGCCGATCGCGCTTTTGCCGGACATGCTGGTTTCTCTCGCGCCGCATTATCGCCTGCTCGATATCGATGGGCGGCGGCTTTCGGCCTACAGCACGCGCTATCTCGATACGCCGGACCTTTCGTTCTATCGCGCGCATCATATGGGACGCGCGCGGCGCTATAAGGTGCGCGTGCGCCGTTATGCCAGCGAAGCGCAGTCCTATCTCGAGGTTAAGCTGCGGACCGCCAGCGGCCGCACGATGAAGCAACGGGTGTTGCTCGACGTGGAAGAGTCCGCGCTGGAACGATTGAGCGAAGCAAACCTGCTTGGCGTTGCGGCGGCGGCGCCGTTGGCGCGCCTGGCCGAGTCGATGCTGGTGGAATATACGCGCGTGACGCTTGTGCGCCCCGAAACATCCGAGCGCGTTACGTTCGATCTCATGCTGACGTTCCGGCGCGGATCGGCGTTGCGGCGCTTCCCTGGCCTGGTGATCGCTGAAGCCAAACAGGCGGGCCGGGCTAGATCGCCGTTCATCGGCGCGGCGCGCGCGCTGAACGTGCGCGAACGCTCGATCAGCAAATATTGCGCGGCCATTGCTTGCCTGGAGCCGGCGGCGAAATCTAACCGTTTTCTTCCGGCCCTGCGCCGGCTGCATAGTTTGGGCGCGGCTCCATCATGATCGGACAGAAAACACGATGAACCTTACCGGCATAATCGAAGGCGGCTTTCTTATGCGCCTTGCGATCAATTTTGCGTGCGTATTCGTGCTGGTCCGCGGGGTTTATTACAGCGCATACCGCCGCGCTGATCTGTTTCTCACGTTCTTCGCATTCAATCTGGCAATCTTCCTGATCGCGTTCGTGCTCAACCGTACGGAGATGAGCATGGGCGCGGCGTTCGGCCTGTTCGCGGTGTTTTCGATGCTGCGCTACCGCACCGAAGGCATTTCCACCACCGACATGACCTATTTGTTTCTCGCCATCGCGCTTGGCCTGATCATGGCGGTGGCTGATGCAGCGCCCTTGGCGTTGGCAGGGCTCGGTATTTTGATCGTGGCCTTTACCTTTCTGCTGGAGACCGGCTGGCTCAGCCGCCGCGAATTGCGGCAGGAAATTCTCTATGATCAGATACGGTTGCTGCATGCCGATGAGCGAAGCGCGCTGATCGCCGATCTCAAGGCGCGCACCGGCCTTGATGTGCGCCGTGTAGATGTAGAGGAGATCGATCTGGTGCGCGATTGCGCGCGGCTGGCGATCTACTACTACGCTACGGAGACCGCGGCGCCCTCGCCGGCGCCAAGCCCGCAAAGCGAGCCTCAAAGCCTGATTTGATCGCATGAGTGCTCGCCCTACCGTCACGAAACTGCGATAATTAAGGGGCAGAACAGCCAGGTAAGCGCGGGGCAGTCATGAAACGAATTTTGTCGGGCGCGGCCCTGGCGGCGGCATTGGTTGCGGCGCCGGCTTATGGCGCCGAAGCGCCGAAGCTGGTGGTGGCGATTGCGGTCGATCAGCTCGGCGCGGACCTGTTCGAGCAATGGCGCGGCCGGTTCTCCGGCGGCCTGCGCCGTCTGAGCGATGGTGTGGCCTATACGTCGGGGTTTCAGACCCACGCCGCCACCGAAACGTGCCCCGGCCATTCCACGCTGCTCACGGGCAAGCGCCCCAACAAGACCGGCATCGTCGGCAACAATGTGCGCGATCCGCGCACAGGGGAGAGCGTTTACTGCCTGCTTGATCGCAGCGTGAGGCTCACCCTGACGGAAAACGCCAAGCCGCCCGTGCCAAAGGTGAGTCCGGCGAACATGAGCGCAAGCACGCTCGGCGAATGGATGAAGGCCGCCGATCCGCGCAGCCGCGTCGTGGCGATTTCATCCAAGGATCGCGGCGCGATCGTGATGGCGGGCCACAATCCCGATGGCGTGTTCTGGATGGCCGACGGCAAAGGCTTCACGACTTACGTCGCCAAGGGCGAAAAGAAAAAGGCCAAGGCCGCGCCGGTTTCGGCGGTGAATGCGGAAATCGCGCGTGTGTGGAAAGAGGCGCCGGTCTGGAATTACACGCACGACGAATGCCGTGCGCTGTCGGCTACATGGAAACTGAGCGCCGGTCCGCGGCCGCCGGCGCCGGGCGGCGCAACGCCCCCGCGGCCCAGGCCGCCAGCAAGGGGCGGTGCGCCCGCCCTCCCGCCGAGTGAGTTCAAATCGCAACTGCCGCCGGTGAATTGGGGCGTTGATCGCAAGAACATCAGCAGTGATGTGATGTCCTCGCCGATCGCCGATGATCTTACGCTGGCGGGCGCGCGTTCGCTGATTAAATACTACAATCTCGGTCGTGGACCGGCGACCGACCTGCTCGCCGTGAGTTTCTCGGCGACCGATTACGTCGGTCATCGCTACGGTTCGCAGGGGCCGGAAATGTGCGAGCAGCTTTATCGCGTCGACGCCACGATCGGCACGCTGCTGGCCGATATAGATGCGCTCGGCGTTCCTTACCTTGTCGTGCTGAGCGCCGATCACGGCGGCAGCGATTTCGCCGAACGCCAGGCCGCCAATGGCAAGGACGCAAAGCGCATCAATGGCAGGGCCATCATGGCGCGCGTCAACGCTAAGCTGCGCGCCGACCTGGCGCTGCGCGCCGATCCTCTCGATCCGCGTTCGGCGGAAGAGGTGAACGTTGTGCCGCGTTTTGCCGCGCGCAAGGCCGAGATCGTGCCGGCGGCGATCAAGCTGCTGGCGGCGGAGCCCGACGTGGCAGGCGCGTTCTCGCAGGACGAATTGCTCGCCACGCCCATGCCGCGCGGCAAGCCGGCGGATCAATGGAGCCTGAAGGAGCGCTTGGCGGCGAGCACCTATAAAGGCCGCTCGGCGGATATTTCCGTGGCGCTGAAGCCCGGGCGCGTTACCGGCGCGCCAGTGGTCGGGCGCTATCTCGCCGGCCACGGCTCGCCCTGGGATTACGACCGGCGGGTGCCGATCCTGTTCTGGTGGAAGGGCGCACCGTCTGAAACGCGCGCCGCGCCAATCGAAACGGTCGATATCGCCCCGACGCTGGCGGCGGCGCTCGGCCTGACGCCGCCGGCCGACCTGGATGGGCGCTGCCTGCCACTGGCTGATTTCGGCAAGGGCGGGTGTCCCGCGCCCTAACGATGTCCTTCCTTGCCGGGGAAGACGCCTGTGCGAAGCGAAGGCGGATGGGGAGCGCCGCGCTCTCTCGCCATCCTTAGCGCGGACGCCCTCATCGGCCCTTCGCCACCTTCGCCCATATGTGCGAAGCAAAGCGGCGCGCGTTTCGCCCGCTGTTTCGCTGAAATCTCAGTGAAATGGTCGGAGTAGCAAGATTCGAACTTACGACCCCCACGTCCCGAACGTGGTGCTCTACCAGGCTGAGCTATACTCCGACAGGGCGCGGCTTATAGCGGGAGGGCTTGGCCCGCGCAACGCACCCGGTTAAAGAGCGCCCTCCAAATCGCACCCCCCGATTCCAACACGGGGTCAGGGGGCGGCAGATTGGGGCGTCGCCAAGCGGTAAGGCAGCGGTTTTTGGTACCGCCATTCCCAGGTTCGAATCCTGGCGCCCCAGCCAATCCAGCCGTATTGCGCGCTTGCGGTTTCATCTGCGGAGACGGCCTTGCCGCCTCCCTTGTTTACCTCCGCCCCATAATTCGATAAACCTAGAAATATGAAATCAACCGACGCACTCGGCGCTCTTAGCGCGCTCGCGCAGGAAAGCCGTCTGGCGGTGTTCCGGCTGCTGGTGAAAGCGGGGCCGGCCGGGCTTTCAGCGGGGGCGATTGCAAAGAGCGTGGGCGCGCCGGCGAGCACGATGTCGTCGCACCTGACGATCCTGTCTCATGCCGGGCTGATCACAGCGCGCCGCGAAGGCCGGACGATATATTACGCGCTTGATACCGGCGCGGTGCGGGGGCTGTTCGGATTTCTAGCCGTTGATTGTTGCGGCGGGCGCCCCGAATTGTGCGCGCCGCTAAACGATCTGGTCTCGGCCGCAATGTCCAAGCCCCCGAAGAAAGCAGCAGCGGAAAAGAGGGCGTGATGGCGGAAGAAAATGTCTACAACGTATTATTCCTGTGCACCGGCAATTCGGCGCGCTCGATCATCGCCGAGGCGATCATCAACCGCGTCGGCGCGGGTAAATTCATAGGCTACAGCGCGGGCTCCGATCCCAAGGGTGAAGTCAATCCGCACACGATACGCCTGCTGAAACAGCTCAATTACAAGACCGACGAGTTCCGGTCGAAAAACTGGGACGAGTTCGCGCGGCCCGGCGCGCCCGCGCTCGATTTCGTGTTCACCGTTTGTGATAATGCGGCCAATGAAGTGTGCCCGATCTGGCCCGGCCAGCCGATGAGCGCGCATTGGGGCATTCCCGATCCCGCCGCGGCGACGGGCAGCGACGCGGAAATCGCCCTCGCGTTCTCTGACGCGTATCGGCTGCTGAATAATCGGATTGCGATTTTCTGCGCGCTGCCATTTTCCAGCCTCGACCGGCTGAGCCTGCAAAAGCGGCTCTCCGACATCGGCAAATCATGAGCGCGGCGATCGGCCAGCGCGTGTTCGCCGAAATGTTGGGCTCGGCGATGCTCGCCGGGACGGTGATCGGCTCCGGCGTGCTGGCCGCGCGCCTTGCTGGCGGTAATGACGCCGTGACGCTGATCGGCAACACGATGGCTACGGCGGCGATGCTGTACGTTCTCATCAGCGTGCTAGGTCCAATTTCCGGCGCGCACTTTAATCCGGCGGTGACGCTGGTGATGGGCCTGCGAGGCGAGGTCGGTCTGGCGGTGGCAATTGCCTACTGCTTTGCGCAGGTCGCGGGATGCGTCGGCGGTGCTGTTTTGGCCCACGCGATGTTCGAATTGCCGCTGCTGCAAATTTCCACGCATGAGCGGTCAGGCCCGGCGCAGATATTGTCCGAAGCGGTCGCGACGTTTGCGCTGATGTTCTGCATCCTTGGCGTTTCGCGCTGGCGGCCAGAAGCCATTCCCGTCGCCGTCGCCCTGGTGATCACGGCTGGGTATTGGTGGACCGCTTCGACGTCGTTCGCGAACCCGGCGATCACCATCGCGCGCGCTCTCTCCGATACGTTTGCCGGTGTGCGCCCCGCCGACGCGCCGGGTTTTATCGCCGGCCAGATCGGCGGGGCGCTGGCGGCGCTGGGTGTGGCAAGGCTTCTGTTCGACGGGGCTGCGCAGGAGCGATCGACACGCTAAGACGGGCGGATGAAGAGTCTGATCGCCGCCCTGCCATTCCTCATGCTCGCCAGCGCCGCGCACGCCGCGCCGGTGAAGCTCAATGACAACAACCTCGCCTTCGAAACCGAAATTGCCCAGCGCTACCCGCTCGGGGCGAAATTCTCCGAAGCAAAAGCCGATCTTGAGGCCAATGGCTTCAGGTGCAGCCCGTTCGGCGGCGGCGGCGATGCGCCCACGCAGGAATGCATCCACGCTGCGCGTGCTGGCGAGTGCTCGCGCGAATGGGCGGTGGAGTTGCGCGAGCGTGATGGCGCGTTGCGCGCGCCGGCCAAGGGCTCCGTCGCGAAACTGTGCGTCGGCGCGGTCTTGCCGCCCAAGAAGCGTTAGGCTTATCAACAGGCTTTGTTATGAGGCGAGGAAGCGCGTGAGACGTTCGGGTCTGCCGGTTTTGGCTGTTCTTTCGCTATCTTTGGCGCTGGCTCTGGTCAGCGGCTGCGGTGCGATGATGAGCAGCAAGCCAACGCCCGCCACCGCGCCCACCGCCAGCGCGTCGCGGCCCTCCGGCCCGGTCGAACTGGGCGATTACGAGAAAGCCTCCGAGGGTTCGATCGCAAGCGCGTTCGCTAGGGAGATTTCCGGCCGCTACGCCAGTGGTGCGATGATGGCCACGGCGGTGAAGGATCTGGCCGAAAATCGCTTTGCCTGCGGCGCGCTGAAGAAGGGCCCCGGCGATCCGCCTGATCAGGTCTGCCGGCGCCAGATGAAGGCGGGCGGTTGCACCTATACGTATCAAGTCCACCTGTTCGACGATCCCGGCGGCAAAGCGGGCCTGTCGCGCGTGCGCGGCCTCTATGACAAAGCCTGCGGCGAGGATTTGCTTGGAGGGTAGGCTGGCGCGCTCGCGCTTTTGCCAGCCGCGCCTTACATATCCTCATATGGACGGCCTTTATCATTCTCGCGTTCTGGAGTTGGCGGCGGACATAGACCGCGCCCGCCGGCTGACCACGCCGATGGGCTCGGCTACGAAGGTTAGCCGTGTGTGCGGCTCTGTGGTGACCGTCGATCTGGACGTGAAGGGCGGCTTGGTCGCCGATCTCGGTTTGGAGGTTGAGGCGTGCGCGCTGGGACAGGCCGCCGCCGCGATCCTGGCCCGGCACGCGGTCGGCGCGCGCTTGGAAGAAATCGTCGCCGCGCGCGATGACCTCAAGGCGATGATCAAGGAAGGCGGCGCCCCGCCGGAGGGGCGGTTCTGGGAATTGCGCCATCTGGAGGGTGTGCGCGACTACCCGCCCCGCCATACCAGCACGATGCTGGCGTTTGAGGCCGCCGTGGAAGCTATCGAAAAGGCGCGCGAAAAGATCCCGGCGGACTGAGTGCTGGGCGCCGGGCAGCCGGTGCTATAGCCTCCTGCCCAACGGCAAGCCCGCGACGAGGGCGATAAGGGGGAAGCGCAGATATGACGAAACTTTTGCTGCTCGTGCTGATCATCGGCCTGGGCGCGGCGGGCTATTTCACCCGCCCCGACGAACCCACCATGCGCGCCGCCGCCGGCGAGATTTTACAGGATCCGCAGAGCGTGACCGAAGGGCTGCAGGGGATCGGCGCTGCGCTGACGGGAGATAGTGTGTTCAGCGACTATTATGTCGTGACGAAATACGCGGTGATGCTCGACGATAAGCCGGTCGTCGAATGCTGGGGCGGCTTTACGCAGGTGAAGTGCGAGCGCAAAGCCGCGTAAGCGCGTCCGAACTGCCCGCTCGTGCGTATCAAGCGCTATGGAACGGCGCGCATTGCAAATCTTCTTTACGTTCATCGCCTGCGTGCCGGTGCTCGCTGGCGCGGCCGGCGTCGTGTTTGGACCGGCGCTGAATGGCGTGGGTGAAGCAGGTCCGGCGGCCGAAAGCCATTTCCGGTACCTGTCCGGCCTGCTTCTGGGCATCGGCCTGGCCTATTGGAGCTGCGTCCCGGAGATCGAGACCAAAAGCGCGCCGCTCACCCTGCTTACGGCCATCGTTTTCATTGGCGGGCTCGGCCGGGCGTATGGCTGGCTCGTAGCCGGACCGCCGACGCCGGCGCATCAGGCCGCGCTGGTGATCGAACTGGCGATCGCCCCGGCGATGTGGCTGTGGCAGCGCCGCGTTGCGGGCGCCACCGTTTGGTAGCTATAACCCCATCATGCTTCGGCGACTGACGATCACTACCAGCTAGAGCCGGCGGCGCGGGATCGGGCGCGCCGCAGCGGCGGCGTGCGGCCCGGTCGTTACTCCTTTACAAGCCAATCCCATGCGCCCTTCGATTCCGGCCCGGCTCTGCCTCGGGTTGATCATGCTGTACCGCTACACGCTCTCGCCGCTGATCGGGCGGCAGTGCCGCTACCTGCCGACCTGTTCGCACTACGCGGCGGACGCCATCGCGGCTCACGGCGCGTGGGCTGGAAGCTGGATGGCGGCGGCCCGGCTCTGCCGCTGCCGCCCGTTTGGCGCACGCGGCTTCGATCCCGCGCCGTCGGCTAGGCCTGCCGCGCGCTGGTGGGCCCCCTGGGAATTTGGTGATTGGCGCGGCCCCGCGCCGCTCGAAGATCACGAAACGAGACATTCCGATGCAGCTTAAATTTCACGATGGAAACGTGCGCGATTATCCGGACGGCGCCTCACCGTTCGATGTCGCCGAGAGCATTTCCAAATCGCTGTCGAAGAAGGCGCTCGCCGCCAGGGTCGGCGGCAAGCTCTACGATCTGAAACGGCCGATCATGGGCGATGCGTCGATCGCGATCCTCACGCGCGACGACGCCGAAGCGCTGGAGATCATCCGCCACGATACGGCGCACATTCTGGCCCAGGCGGTGCAGGAGCTTTTCCCCGGCACGCAGGTTACGATCGGCCCGGTGATCGAGGACGGGTTCTTCTACGATTTCGCGCGTGATGAACCCTTCTCGCTCGACGATCTGCCGAAGATCGAAACCAAGATGAAGGAGATCGTCGATCGCGATCTGCCGATCACGCGCGAAGTATGGAGGCGCGACGATGCGGCGGCCTACTTCAAGGGCATTGGCGAACTCTACAAAGCCGAGATCATCTCCGATCTGCCGGTCGATGAAGAGATTACGGTTTACAAGCACGGCGATGAGTGGATGGACCTCTGTGTCGGCCCGCACCTGCCGAGCACGGGCAAACTCGGCAAGGCGTTCAAGCTGACAAAGCTGGCCGGCGCGTACTGGCGCGGCGATCACCGCAATCCAATGCTTCAGCGCATCTACGGCACGGCCTGGCGCACGCCGGAAGAACTCGATGCGCACCTGAAACGCATCGAGGAGGCCGAAAAGCGCGATCACCGCAAGGTCGGCGCGGCGATGGACCTGTTTCACATCCAGGAAGAAGCCAAGGGGATGATCTTCTGGCATCCCAAGGGCTGGACGCTTTACCGCACGCTGATGAACTACATGCGCCGGCGCATCGAGGCGAACGGCTACGTCGAAGTGAAGACGCCGCAGGTGGCTGATAAATCATTGTGGGAGCGCTCCGGCCATTGGGAGAAATTCCACGACAGCATGTTCATTTCCGAAACGGCGGAAGGCGAAGTGCTGTGCGTGAAGCCCATGAACTGCCCGCTTCACGTCCAGATTTTCAATCACGGCCAGCGTTCTTATCGCGACCTGCCGATCCGGATGGCGGAGTTCGAGGGGCTGCACCGTTGCGAAAGCTCGGGCTCAACGCACGGCCTGCTCCGCGTGCGCCAGATGGCGCAGGACGACGCGCACATTTTCTGCACGGATGAGCAGATCGTTGAGGAGAGCCGCGCGTTCGTGGAGCTGCTGAACGCCGTCTACGCGGACATGGGCGTGGAGCTTCACAGCGTGAAGCTGGCGCTGCGGCCCGACAAACGCTTCGGCACGGACGAGCAATGGACGATCGCCGAGGACAAGCTGGAGCAGGCGGCGAATGCCGCCGGCGTGCAGGTCGAGCGGATCGAGAACGAGGGCGCGTTCTACGGGCCGAAGCTTGAATTCCATCTGCGCGACGCCATCGGGCGCACGTGGCAGTGCGGTACGCTGCAGCTCGACTACGTTTTGCCTGAGCGGCTCGACGCGACCTACATCGCCGAAGACGGCCAGAAGCATCGCCCGGTAATGCTGCACCGGGCGATTTTCGGCTCGATCGAACGTTTTCTCGGCGTGCTGATCGAAAACTACGCTGGCGCCTTCCCGCTCTGGCTGGCGCCGGTGCAGGCTGTGGTCGCGACGATTACATCCGACGCCGATCCCTATGCGCAGGAAGTGCTGGCAGCCCTGAAGGCGGCCGGACTGCGTGTCGAAGTCGACGTGCGCAACGAAAAGATCAACTACAAGATCAGGGAACATTCGCTGGCCAAGGTTCCGGTGATCGTGGTGGTGGGACGCAAGGAAGCTGAAACGCGGCAAGTTGCGCTGCGCCGCCTGGGCGGCGATGCGCAGACCATCGTCTTGTTGGACGAGGCTGTGGCTTCGCTTACGCGCGAAGCCCTGGCGCCCGATCTGGCGCACACCAGGGCTTGAGGCATGACACAGACGCCGCTGGCCGAAGATCATTTCTCGCGCGCGGGCGGCGCCGTGTCGGTCGCATTCTCGACGCTGCCGTTTGCGGCGATCACGGGCGGAATGGGTCTGGCGCCGGTGGCGTTGCTGGCGGGTGTTGTAGCCGCGCCCTGGCATCGTACGCCGCGGGCGGCGCGGGCGGGCGGCTTTCCGCTGGTGTTGTTTGTGCTGTTCCTAATCTGGTGCGCGGCGTCGATGCTTTGGTCGTCGCGGCCAGATCCGGCGGGTCTATGGGCTCTAGTGATCGGGGCGCTGGCGCTGCTGCTCGTGCTGGGCGCGAGCTTCAACCGCGCGGCTGATGTCGACATGGCGCAACGCGCGGCGCTGGCCGGCTTGGCCGTGTCGATGGCGTTCATCGCGATCGAGATCAGTTTCAACTACCCGATCGGCCGCGCAGCCGCGCCGGTTTCGCCAGGCGGGTCTGGTCTTGCCCGCGAGATCGAGACCGGGGCGCTGCTGACCAATGCCGGGCAGGCGCTGGCGCTGGCGTCGGTCCTGCTATGGCCGGTCGCGGCGATGTTGCAGCGGCACTCATGGCCGGGCTGGATCGGCATGGCCTTACTGGCGGCGGGTGTGGTCTGGTTGGCTCGCGCCCTGCCCAGTCTCGTAATTTTGATCGCCCTGGCCGGGGCCTTGATCCCTGCGCTAATGGCTCTGCGATGGCCGCGCGCAACGGTGGCCCTGACCGCCTTCGTCATCGCTCTGGCTGTTCTGGCCACGCCCGGCATGGCGCCGATTTTGGCGGCGACCGGGGGCCACATCTGGCGTTCGGTCACGGAAACTGACCCGCCGTTCCTGTGGCTGGCGCGGATCGATACCTGGTCCTACGCCACCGGCCTGATCCGCCAGCAGCCGATCTGGGGCTGGGGACTGGGGGCCTCCGGCGGCTTTACCGAAACGCATTCGATCGCTGGCTTTTCAACGCCTTATATTCCTGGCCGGCCGCAAAGCATCCCGATGCAATTGTGGTTGGAGACCGGCGCAGTGGGCGCGATCCTGGCGGCCGGAGCGCTGGCGACTTTGGGCCGGCGGCTGGGCGCGACGCTGGCGCAGGACCGTTGGGCGGCGGCGGCGGCTGCGGCAAGCATGACGACGGCGTACATCATCTCCGCCCTGGGGGAATTTGACGCCTGGGCGCCTTGGTGGTGGGGCGGGCTGGCCATCTGTGCGGCAATGGTGCGCGTTTCACGCCGAGCGCCTTGAATTTGGCGTTGGTTAACGGGAGGATGGCGCAGCATGACACCCGACGCCTCCCGCCCGCGCGTCGTCGCGGCCCAAACAGGCCTGCGCGTCTCGGCGATCATTGCGGTCGGCGATCACATTCCGTCTTTGGATTCCACGATCAGGGCTGTTCTCAACGAACCCTGGATCGATGAGCTGGTCCTGGTTGACGCCGGAATCACGCCGGGCGCGGCTTCCCGGCTGCGCGGTCTGCAGGCTGACCGGCGGGACGTGCGCTTCCTGCAAGGCGGGCCGATGAATTTCGCCCAAGCGCGCAATCTGGGCGCCAGGAACGCAGCGGGCCGGTGGGTTCTTTTCCTGGATCCTGACGTGGTGGTGCAGCGCGGCGCGGTTGAGCGGCTGGTGAAAGCCGGGCGGCTGGCGCGGGCGCCATGGATTGTCGGCGGCGCGCTGTCTGACACGAACGGCCGGCGGCGCGGCGTCACGGCGGGTTCGCGAATCGGCCGCAGGCCTACGCCGGTGCAGCGTGTAGATGGCGGCTTGCTTCTCACACCGCGCGCCGAGTTTCTGTCTCTGGGCGGCTTTGACGAAACCTACAAAGGCCACGGCGAGACGCGTGATCTTTGCAAGCGTGCGCGCGCGGGCGGCGGCTCCGTATGGCTCCAGCCGACAGCGGAGGGTGTCGAGTTCGAAGGCACGCGCGCCAAGAACCGCACCGCTGACGCTGCGGCACGGATCGATGGCGCGGCGCGGTATCTGAAAAAGTTCGCGCGCTCGCCGATCGAACGCGTTTTCGTATTTGTGCTGGCGCCGGTCTTTATTGCCGCAGCCGCTCTGAAGGCAGCGGCAGCAGCGCCGTTCCGCCGACGGTCCTGATTACGCGCCCGGGCTGCAGGCGCACTTCATCGCCATTGGAATAATTAAGCCCATCGACCGGCGGTCCCGCCGGCGCGAAGATCAGGCCGCGCACCGCCAGCGAACGCTCGAACGTCAACCGCTCTCGCTCCTCGACGATCACGGCCTGGCCGAGAAACGCCGCGCGCGGCGCGTCATTGCCTTTGGCGAGCAGCGTGTCGGTGCGCGTCAGGAAAATGAAACTGGGCTCGTTATAGCCGATTGAGATCAGGCGCGGACCGTTGGCGTGCAGGCGTGGATGCAGCCCCGCCCGCATGAGCGCATCCGATGCTTCCTGACTGACAAGCAGGCGGCGCGCTTCGGGGGCGATCCGTTCGCGCGCGGTGTAGGCAAACACGATGCTGGCCGCGATGCCGGCGGCGGCGGCGAGCGCCGGGCGCTTGGCGCCAACCAGCAGCGCCAGCAGCGGCAGGAAGATCGCCGCCATCACCAGGCCGGTCTGCATGGCCCGCCGCCCATTCGCGGTTGCATCGCCCGGCATGTAGGTGGACAGGTACGCGCACAGCCCGCCAAGCACGCAAACGCCGAGCAGGAAAAACAGCGCCCCGCCCAGTTTCAGCTTTTGCCAGCCTTCGTTATACGCGGCGATCAAACCCGCGCCGCCGATCAGCGCCAAAGCCGGATAAGCCGGCATCGTATAGTGCACGAGCTTAGTCGGCAGCAATTCGAACACCAGCCAGGTCGGCGCCGCCCAGGCGATCAGAAAACGGATCGCCGCGAAATCCATGCTTTTGCGCGGCGCCTTGATGGCGCGCCAGGCGATGCGCGCTGCGGCGGGCAGCGCGATGGCGATGGGAAATGAAAGCAATGGCAGGAGCAGTAAATGGTAGCCAGGCAGCCCGCCATGCCCCTCAGCGTCGCCGACGACTTTCCCGCCGAGATCGCCGCCGATGGCGTCGGAGAAGAACTTCCCGTCAGTCGCCATGCCGATGGCGACGAACCACGGCAGCACGATCAGCGCGGCGATCAGCGGGCCGGCCGGATGGGCCAACGGCTTCATCCACGAAGCGCGCCTTTCCCAGAACCATAGCGCGATCAGGCATAGACCGGGGACCATCGGCGTCACCGGGCCCTTGATCAGAATGCCGCCGCTGATCGCGGCCCAGAACAGCAAGGCTGGGCCAGCCGCGGGACCGTCGCCGGCGAGCGTGCGCAGGCCAAGGCTGCGCGCATTGGTGTTTACCGCTGCCGCGGCGCCAGCCAGGCGCACATGCGCGAGCGCGGCCATGGCCAGCGTCGTGAAGCCGCATAGCATCGCGTCGGTCTTGGCGATCATGGCTTCGGTGGAGAGCAGCACGCTGGCGCCCAGCAGCCCGGCGCCCAGCAGCGCCGCGCGCCGGCCGACCAGCGCTGTTCCGCCCCAGAGGCAAGACCACGCGGCCAGCAGCGCGCCGGCCAACGATACCAGCCGGTAGGCCCAGATTTCCCGCGCTTCCGGGCTGGAAAACAGCGAGACCGAAGCGCTCTGCAGCCAATAAATGCCGATCGGTTTCTTGTTGCGCGGCTCGTCCTGGAACGCGATGCGGACGAAATCGCCGCGTTCGAGCATCTGGGCGGTGGCCTGGGCGAAGCGGCTCTCATCGCGATCGAGCGCCGGCATGCGGACTATGCCGGGCAGGCCGGCGGCCAGCGTGATCAGGCCGATCAAGGCGTAGGCGCGCCAGCCACGGGCCAAATCGTCAAGTAGATGGCGATCGAGCATATCCGGCGCGGGCGAGTCAGGCATTGGGCGCCAGTTTAGAGTGCTATCGGCTTCGTGTCTCTCCCGCCCCTGTCTCTTGAACGCGGGGTAGGTTAAGACGCTGACCCCGTTTGAGCGCCAGGAAGCTCGGTTTTGCAAGAAAATATCGAACTCAGCGTGGTGGTTCCGGTCCGGGACGAGGCGGGTAACGCCGCCGATCTGGCCCGCGAAATCGCCAGCGTGCTGGACGGACGGTCCTACGAAATGATCTTCGTGGACGATTCCAGCCGCGACGAGACGCGTGCTGAACTGGCCAATGCGCGCCGAGGCTTGCCGTCGATGCGGATTATCGGCCATCGCCACAATGCCGGACAGAGCCGGGCGGTGCGCTCGGGCGTGCTGGCGGCGCGGGCGGCGACGATCGCTACGCTGGACGGCGACGGCCAGAACGACCCTGCGGACATTCCGCGCCTACTTGCCCGGCTCAATCGCAGCGACGTGCCGGTCAGCCTGGGCATGGTCTCGGGGCTCAGGGTGCAGCGGCAGGACGCCGCCAACCGCCGGTTGGCGTCGCAATGGGCAAATCGGTTCCGGGCCTGGGTTTTGGGCGACGGAGCACAGGATTCCGGTTGCGGCATCAAGGTCTTCCGCAAAGATGCCTTTCTTCGACTCCCGTATTTTGATCATATGCACCGCTACATGCCGGCGCTGATGCGCCGGGAGGGGTTCGGCGTCGAATTCGTGGAAGTGAACCACCGGCCCAGAAAGGCCGGCCGGTCGAACTACACGAATATCGGCCGGTTCTTCGCCGCGGTGACTGATCTGTGGGGCGTCATGTGGTTGAAGAGCCGCCTGCGCGATCCTGGCGGGGCGGACGAGTTGTAATGTGGGGGCTCGCGCTTCGCGAGGAGCGTATGGGCGGGGAGCGTAATGGCGAGAAACGATCGCGGTATTGCGCTGCATGAAGCATTGGCGATGCGCCAGGCGGCGCGGCGGCGTGGCGGCGCCGGTCAACAGCAAGGGGGCGACACGATGGGCGCAATTCTCGGCATATTTCCGCTCATTCTATTGCCGGTGCTGATTTACAACATCATCGCCTTCGGCGGTTCGGCGTTTAAGAACGCGCAAAGCGTGCGTCTGCAGATGCTCGACCCGGCGTTGACGATTCCGATGGCGTCGTCGGAAACGATGAATAACGACACGGGCGTGCCCTCCGTGCTGCAAGTGCAGTGGATCATGACCTGGGGCGACGTGCTGGTGCTGCTGGCGCTGGTGCTGCTGTTCGTCGAATTGCTGAAATCCACCAGCACGGGGACAAGCGCGATTTTCAATCACGCGCTGTCGATGCTGGTGTTCATCGTGTGCCTCGTAGAGTTCCTTCTCCATCCCGCCTTTGCCACCAGCGCGTTCTTCCTGATCATGACCATGTCGCTGCTTGACGTGCTCGCAGGCGTTATCGTGACGATTGTGTCCGCGCGGCGCGACGTGGAGTTTGATAAGGGCTGAACGCACTTACGCATGCACGGACTTTCGCTGCGTGTCCGTCTCTTGCTGACGCGCGATCGTCCAGCGCCCGGGCTACATGAACAGAAACGCCAGCGTGAACGCGCAGGCAAAGTCGATAGCGCGTGTCATGCGCGTTCGTCGGCGCAGACGCCGCAGCGCCAGCGCGGCGCCTGGTAGGCGCCGGTGGGCGCCTGTTTCACGGCGGCCATTTGCGCTGCAACTTGCGTAAGAAAGCCGAGCGAGGGGCCAACCGTGTTGGGTGTGGGGCCGGCGCCCTCTTCAGTGCTCAGCGTAGCGTCTTCGCCGCGGCGGCGATAACCGGAGCGGCGCTCGCGCCGATCTGACCAGCCCGCCGACCCGCTTTGGGAAGAAGACCGCAGGGGAACCAGGGAGACCGATCCAATCTGCATGGCTTAACGGCTTGCAAAGCACGTACCGCGCTTAACCATGCCGCTGTGGGACAGGTCAGGATCGTGTCCGAATCCGGCGAGACTTGGCGGCGGGCCGCGTCCATATTGGCCGCATGAAGATCGAGCCCGAAACCGCCCATGGCGCCGTAGAGGCGCGGGACAGCCGGTTCGACGGACTGTTCTTCACCGGCGTGACCAGCACCGGGATCTACTGCCGCTGCGTGTGCCCGGCGAAAACGCCGAAGCGGGAGAACCGGCGGTTTTTCCCCAGCGCGGCGGCGGCGGAGTGCGCCGGGTTCCGGCCCTGCCTGATCTGCCGTCCTGAGCGCGCGCCGGGCCAAGCGCCGATCGATGCCGCCGAGCGCCTGGCCCATGACGCGCTCCGGCGGATAGAGGCCGGGGCGCTGGAAGAGGCTAGCCTTGAAGAGCTGGCAGGCGATCTCGGCGTCAGCGGCCGCCATTTGCGGCGGGTGATGATTGAAACGCTGGGGGCGGCACCGATCGATCTGGCGCAAACCCATCGCCTGCTCACCGCCAAACGCCTGCTCGCCGACAGCGATCTGTCGATGACGCAGGTGGCGTTCGCCAGCGGGTTCAAGAGCGTGCGCCGGTTCAATGCGCTGTTCAATGAACGCTATGGCCTGGCGCCGTCGCGCGTTCGCAAACGCGCCGGACGCGCGACGGCGCAGAGTCTGCGCCTACGGCTGGAAGCGCGGGGCGCGCTTGATCCAGACTGGATCATGCGCGATCTGGCGCGGCGGCGGATCGTGGGCGTTGAGGTTTCGCCGGGGCCGCACACATGGGCGCGGACCTTGGCGATCGGCGCGCATGCCGGCTGGATCGTGCTGCGCTTCGATACCGGCGCCGTGGATGTCGAGATTTCGGACGGGCTTTATCCGGCGATCCGCCCGCTGGTTGCCGCCGTGCGCGGTGCGTTCGATCTCAACGCTGACATCGGGGCTATTCACACGGCGCTGTCGCGGCATGACACGTTTCCGCAGAGCGAAGGCGCGGTGCGTCTGCCGGGCGGGATCGATCCCTTTGAAGCGGCGATCCGCGCCGTGCTGGGCCAGCAGGTGACGCTGGAGGCGGCCCGCACGATCACAACGCGGCTGACGGCGCGGTTCGGCGCGGCGATCGAGACGCCGTTTGCGGAATTGAGTTTGTTGTTTCCCTTGCCCGCGCGGCTTGCCGAGGCGGATGCGGGCGAAATCGCCGGGCTCGGCATGCCGCGCAAGCGCGGTGAGACTGTTGTGGCGCTGGGGCGCGAAGCGGCGGCGGGCAGTCTGCGTCTGGCGCGAGGCGCGATTGTCGCCGGGCGCGCAGGGTTGATGGAAATCGCGGGGATCGGCCCGTGGACGCTGGAATATGTCGCGCTGCGCGCGCTCGGCGATCCGGACGCGTTCCCGCTGGGCGATAGCGGCCTGCGCGGCGCATTCGAAGGCGATCTGGCAAAGGCGCATGAGGCGTGGCGGCCGTGGCGGGGCTACGCCGCCGCCCGGCTGTGGGCGCGGCATGCGCAAGCGGAAAGGAAAGCGGCGTGAAACTGATGATTTATGAGAGCCCGGTCGGGCCGCTGACGCTGGCTTCGGATGGGCAGGCGTTGACCGGGCTGGCGTTTGAAACGCAGACGCATCCGTGCCGCGTGTTGCAAGGCGCGGACATGGGGCGTGACCGGGTGCTCGACGAGGCGCGCCGTCAGCTCAATCTTTATTTTGCCGGCAAGCTCAATTCGTTCGATCTTGCGCTCAGTCCGCAAGGCACGCCGTTCCAGCTGCGCGTCTGGTCCGCTCTGCGCGCGATCCCGTTTGGCAAGACGGCGTCCTATGCCGATATCGCTCAAGCAGTGGGGTCGCCGAAGGCGGTGCGGGCGGTGGGCGGCGCGAACGGTCGAAATCCGATTGCGGTGATCGTGCCGTGCCACCGCGTGATCGGCGCCAACGGATCACTGACCGGCTTCGGCGGTGGCATGGCGCGCAAGCAATTCCTGCTGGCGATGGAAAAAGGCCAGAAAAGCCTGTCGGCCTAGAAGAGAACGAGTGGGGCCGTTTGCGGCGCGGCCTCGGTGGCGGTGGCGACCAGCGGCGCCTGGCCGGCTGATTGGTGACGCAGCGCGCCTGCCTGCACGCCGCTTACGAACATCGTGACGGCCCCCAGCAGCAATAATCCGGAGACGCCCTGAACGACGACCTTGCCTAGCATTTTCGCCTCTGTAGTTAGAACGCGCTTACGCGCCGTGCGGGCTGAAGTTCCGCAAAAGTTTGGTACACACGCGCAATTGCTGCCGCGGTGTCCCCGGTCACCAGAATGCGCAAATTCACGCCGATGGGCGTGGATTTGAAGTATAATTTAGCGGATAGGCACCGGGCTCAGCCGGGATTGGCGTAGAAAAAGAAATAGGCGATCAGGGCGCACGCCGCGCCTAGCGTAGAGATGACCAACGTCCGCGTTTGCCAGCCAACGTTTACGCCGCCCTTGGCTTCCTGCGGGGTCTCTTCAATATGGCCGTCGACTTCTTTCATGACCGTTTCCTCTATAAGCCGGTGGCGGCCGGGATTTCCCCGGCCGCTTGCAGCTTAGTTACCTTCTTTGACGTCCTTGGCCGTTTCGGAAACGGCGCCGCCGGCGGCGGACACGTCCTTGCCCGCGCCTTCAACCGTGTTGCAGGCCGACAGGCCGACCGAAACGATCATGGCGGCGGCGATCAGGAGTGTGGAAACAGACTTGGCTTGCATTATGAAATTCCTTTTTCGTTACTCGTCCACTCGGCCCGATTTCGCCCTGCCAGGCGTGACGAGCGCTTCAACATAACGCCATGCTGGCTAGCCGGTTCCCCGCAGGAGCGAAGGATGGGGACGCACTGGAACGGGCGTTGGCAGGAGCGCGTTGTACTCGCAACCACCATGGGAGAATTATGATGTCCGGACTGTCGACTGAGAGCGGCAAGCTTCGCGAAGCGAAGCAAAATCCCGCCGCCATGTTTGCGACGCCGCAAGATGTGCTGTCCACGAACGATCTTTCCAAGGACGAAAAGCGCGCGATCCTGGAGCAGTGGAAGCAGGATTCCATGCAACTGCAACAAGCCGCTGACGAGAACATGACGGGCGGCGAGCCGTCTATGATCGAGGATGTGGTTGAAGCGCTAAAAGCTCTGGACGGGCATTGAGCCAACACGGGTTCAACAAAGGCGCAGAACGCGCCCTTTGTTGTGTTCAATGGCGAGGCTAAATTTCGTAATCGACCTTGGGGCGCGGCTTGGCCACTTCTTCCCCGACGGCGTCGGGCACAATGGAAATCCGCACGTGATCGGGCGTGGTGGGCGCGGCCGAAGCAGGCTCTTCTGACTCGCTTTCGGCAATCACGACGGACCCTGGCGCGACGCCGCGTGCCGAAAGCCCTTTCAGCAGCGCCGCCCCGCGAAGACCCGCGATGCGGCGGCCCTGCGCGCTGGTTACTGTGTCGGATGCGCTTTCGATAGACACCGCGGCGATGGCGCAGCCGCGCATGCGTTCACTTAAAATGTCGAGCGTGGATTGGGCCGCGCTGCTTAGCCCCGCATCGTCGCGCGAGAAATAGATGTTGACCGCGACCGGCGCGCAACCGTCCACTCGCACTGGCGTGGGGCGCATCGGAGCCAGAAAATCTTGCAATTGCGCTTCGGCTCGGCCTGCCAAGGGCTCTGCGAACGGAGTGGCGGCGAGCCCTGCGGAAAAGCCGATAGCCATAAAAACGATGCGCACCGCAGCCTCCTTGTCGTGGGGAGGAAACCGCCCATATCGGCAGAGGTTCCTGAGCGCGCTGTTGACGGGAGCCTTCGCTTCTTCAGGTGGTGTTCGCCTGGACCGGAACAGGATTTTACCCATGTTCGCCTTACCCCCGCTGCCCTATGCCGAAGACGCGCTGTCACCGCATATGAGCCCGGTCACGCTCAATACCCATCACAAGAAGCACCACGCGGGATACGTGAAGAAGGCGAATGACGCGCTGGCCAAGAAGGGCTGGAAGGAAACCAAGCTGGAAGACGTGATCGCCAAGGCGCGCGCCGAAGCGGACAAGTTCCTGTTCAACCAGACAGCCCAGATATGGAATCACACCTTTTTCTGGAATTCGATGACGCCAACGCCCGCGCCGCTTTCGGGCGAGCTTCTTTCCGCGCTAGACAAGACGTTCGGCGGCCACGCCGAGTTCAAGCGGCAGTTTATCGAGAAGGGCGAGAAGCATTTCGGCTCTGGCTGGGTCTGGCTGGCGGCGGACGACCAGGGCGCCCTTTCGCTCCTCGACACGCACGACGCCGATACATTGGCGGATGGTAAGCTGACCCCGCTGCTCACGGGCGATGTTTGGGAGCACGCTTATTATCTCGACCACAAGAACGAGCGCGGCGCCTTCCTGGAAGTTTTCGTGGACAAGCTGGTGAATTGGGAATTCGCGGCAAAGCAATTGGCGGCGGCGCACGGCAATGGCGACAAGTGGGAACATCCGCGCGCCAGCGAAAGCGCCGCCGCCTAGCTCAGTTCTCTGGAAACACTCTGAACGCCTGCGGCTGCAGCGCGACTTTAACGCCGTATTCGAGCGGCACGTCCGTGCTGTCTCTCACGATCGCTTCGACAAAGCCCTGCGCCAGCTTGAGTTCAACGCGGGGCGCGGGGCCGGCGAGAAATACTTCGCCAACCGTTGCCGGGATGCCGCCCGCGCTTTCGGGTACAATCAGAATGTCTTCCGAGCGTGCGTAAGCGGTGGCGCGGCCGGTGACGCCGGCGAGGTCAGGACGGTTGACCGTGTAGCCATCGAATTTCACGACGCCATTTTCGATCGTGCAATCGAGTTTGTTGGCGCCGCCGAGGAAGTCATACACGAACGCGTTCGCCGGCGTGCGATAGACCTCTTGCGGCGTGCCTGCCTGCTCGATCTTGCCCTTGTTCATGATCGCGACGCGATCGGCGAGGTCGAGCGCTTCTTCCTGATCGTGGGTGACGAACACGGAGGTAAGGCCCATCTCGCGGTGCAGGCGGCGCAGCCAGCGGCGCAATTCCTTGCGCACTTTGGCGTCGAGCGCGCCGAACGGTTCGTCGAGCAGCAGCAGTTTCGGTTCGATGGCGAGCGCGCGGGCGAGCGCGACGCGCTGGCGCTGTCCGCCGGACAGCTGGCTGGGATAGCGCTTGCCCATGCCTTCTAGCTGCACCAGCGAAAGCAGTTCTTCCACCCGCCGCTCGATCACGTCCTTCGGCGGGCGGGTTTCCTTCGGCCGCACGCTCAGGCCGAAGGCGATATTCTGTGCCACAGTCATGTGGCGGAAGAGCGCGTAGTGCTGGAACACGAAGCCGGCGCCTCGTTCGCGCACGTTCTGGGCGATGAGGTCCTCGCCGTTGAATTGGATGCTGCCGCCGTCCGGCCGCTCAAGCCCGGCGAGTACGCGTAGCAGCGTGGTCTTGCCTGAGCCGGAAGGTCCGAGCAGGGCGATGAATTCGCCGTCGCGTATTTCGAGGCCCACGCCGTCCAGCGCCCAGAAGGCGCCGAAGGTTTTGGTGAGTTTGCTGATTTCGAGCGACATGAGCTGACTCTAATGCCGGCGGCTGGCCGCGATCTGATCGCGGAAGCGCCATTCAAGGAAGGATTTTAGGGACAGCGTCACAAGCGCCAGCAGCGCCAGCAGCGAAGCCACGGCAAAGGCGGCGACGAAATTATATTCGTTGTAGAGAATCTCGACATGCAGCGGCATCGTGTTGGTCTGGCCGCGGATATGGCCGGACACCACCGAGACCGCGCCGAATTCGCCCATCGCCCGCGCGTTGCAGAGTAGAACGCCATAGAGCAGCGCGCCGCGGATGTTTGGCAACGTGATCTGGAAGAATGTCTGCCAGCCATTGGCGCCGAGTGTGAGGGCGGCTTCTTCTTCTTCCTGCCCCTGGCTTTGCATCAGCGGGATGAGTTCGCGCGCGACGAAGGGGAACGTGACGAAGATGGTGGCCAGCACCAACCCGGTGGTGGTGAAGATGATCTGGATGTCGTGTTCGATCAGGAACGGACCGAACCACCCCATCGATCCGAACAGCAACACATATACGAGGCCGGAGATTACTGGCGATACCGAAAACGGCAGATCAATCAGCGTGATCAAAAGGCTCTTGCCGGCGAAATCGAATTTCGCGACGCACCAGGCGGCAGCGACACCGAAGATCATGTTAAGCGGTACGGAGATCGCCGCGACCGTGAGCGTCAGCTGGATGGCGGAGATCGCTTCAGGATCTTCGATGGCGGTGATGTATTCATCAACGCCTTTGGCGAGCGCCTGCACCAGCACGGTGACCAGCGGCAGGCCGATGAACAGGAGCAGATAAAAAACTGCGATCGCCGTCAACGCGACGCGCAGCACCAGCGGATCGCGCCGTCCGGCGCTTGATGTTGAAAATCCCCCGGCCATTTTCCCTACGAAGCCCAGAGCCGCGCCCATTTGTGGGCGATGTTGATAACCAGCAGCATGGCGAACGAAACGCCAAGCATAACCACGCCCACGGCCGCGGCGCCCGCATAGTCAAATTCTTCCAGCTTGATGATGATCAGCAGCGGCGCGATCTCACTCTTGAGCGGCAGATTGCCAGCGATGAACACGACCGAGCCGTATTCGCCGACGGCGCGCGCTAAGGCGAGCGTGAAACCCGTGGCCAGGGCGGGCGCGATCTGCGGGAAGATCACATGCGTCAGCGTCAGCATGCGTGAAGCGCCAAGCGTGGCGGCGGCTTCCTCGATCTCCACGTCGAGATCTTCTAGCACCGGCTGCACCGTGCGCACGACGAAGGGCAAGCCAATGAAGGTAAGCGCCAGCGTTACGCCGAGTGGTGTGTACGCGACCTTGATCCCCATTGCCTCAAGCGGCGCGCCGAGCCAGCCGTTCGGCGAATAGAGCGTCACCAGCGCAATACCGGCGACGGCGGTAGGCAGGGCGAAGGGCAGATCGACGAAGGCGTCGAGCAGTTTCTTACCCGGAAAATCATAGCGCACCAGCACCCAGGCGACGATCGAACCGAAGATCAGATTGATCACGGCGCCGGCCAGCGCGGCGCCGAAGGAGAGCCTCAGCGCGGCGGCCACGCGCGGGCTGGTCGCGACCTCCCAAAATCCGTCCCATCCCAACTCCCAGGGCCGCAGCACAAGCGCGGCCAGGGGAATAAGAACGATGGCGGATAGCCAGAATAAGGTGACGCCGAGCGCCAACCCGAAACCGGGAAGGACACTCGGCGTCTTCCAGCGAAACACTGCGGACGCTTGCGGGCTCATATCTTAATTTAGGCCGGGATGTATATCTTGTCGAATATCCCGCGGTCGGCGAAATGTGTTGCCTGCACCTTCTTCCAGCCGCCAAGCGCGGGGTCGTCGATCGTAATGAGAGGAATTTTCGGGAAGGTGGCGGTGTACTTGGCCGCTGCCGCCGGGTCTCGCGGCCGGTAGAAATTCGCCCCGATTATGTCTTGCGCTTCCGGCGTGTAGAGAAATTCCAGATAGGCTTTCGCGATCTCGGTCGTGCCGTTTGCCTGAGTGTTCTTGTCCAGCCACGCCACCGGCGGCTCGGCCAGGATCGAATAGCTGGGCGCAATGATTTCGAAGCGGTCAGCCCCGAACTCGGCCAGCACGAGATGAGCCTCATTCTCCCAGCTCAGAAGCACGTCGCCGAGGCCGCGCTGCGCGAAGGTTAAGGTCGATGCGCGCGCGGCGCTGTCGAGCACCGGCACTTGCTTATAAAGTTTTCCTAGGAAGGCTTGCGCCGTAGCATCCGTGCCGCCCGGCTGACGCAGCGCCCAGCCCCACGCAGCGAGATAATTCCAGCGCGCGCCGCCGCTTGTTTTCGGATTTGGCGTGATGACGCTGATGCCCGGCTTGATGAGATCGGGCCAATCCTTGATGGCTTTCGGATTGCCTTTGCGCACCAGCAGAACAATCGTCGACGTGTACGGAGCGGAATTGTTTGGCAGGCGTGTTTGCCAATCGGCGGGCAAGCCCTGAGACGGCGCCAGCGCATCGATATCGGCGCCGAGTGCAAGCGTGACGACATCGGCCTTGAGACCGTCCGCCACTTTGCGTGATTGACTGCCCGATCCGCCATGGCTCTGGTCAATCTCAAGCGTATCGCCGGTTTTCGCCTTCCAGTCCGCGATGAATTTTTCGTTGATTGCCTTGTAGAGTTCGCGCGTGGGGTCGTAGCTGACGTTGAGCAGCTTGACCGATTTTGTTGGCGCCTCCGGACTGCACGCCGCAGCAGTTCCCAGCAGCGCCGCGGCGCCGGCGGCGAGTGACCCTTTGAGAAGCGAACGACGAGCGAGACCCATGGGGATACCTTAGCAACAAATGCCAATGTGCGCGCGGCCAATGTGGCCGGTGTTCTAGAGAGCAATCGGCCCTGGGAAGCAATCCTGGGGCCGATTTTCAGTTAGAAGCTGCCGCGCAGCGTGATTCCGACCGTACGTGGATCGCCCAGCGTGCCGACGATCAGACCCGATCCGCCAGATTGCGCCGCGAGGATTTCGTAGTACTCCGTGCCCCCAAGGTTGCGGCCCCAGAGGAACACGTCCCAGCCGTTCGCACCCCGGAAGCCGATCCGGCCATTCACCAGCGAATAGCCTTCGATGTTCAGGTAAGCCGACGCTGACGGGTCGGAGCTGAAATCCGTGCGCCAGCTAACGTCGGCGCCGATGAAGTAATCGCCGTCGCGCCCGAAGAACTTGCTCGGGAGTGTGTACTCGCCGCCCGCTGACGCCGCCCAGTCAGACACGCCGGGCAAGCGTGCGCCCGAGATATCCTTGAACTGCGCCGTTATGGTTCCCGCTCCATTTGGGTTCGGAATGGGACGGCCGGTTTCCTCAATCGGCAGCGGCGCGTTGGGGAAGCTGACGTACTTCCCGTCCGTGTATGCCACCGCCGCATAGACTGAGAAGTTTTCGGTAAGACGGGCCGACGCGTCGATTTCCACCCCGCGCACGCGCACCTTTTCGGCATTGGCCAGATAGCCGCGGAGAGTACCTACGACATTCGCCACGACCGTCGTTTGATAGTCCTGAATATCCGTATTGTAGGCGGTGATATTCAACGTCGCGCCCGAGAACGGCCGTGTCTTGACCCCCACTTCGTAGTGCGTGACCTCTTCCGGCTCAACGACAACCGGCGTGCCCGCTGGCACGCCGCCTACGTTTAGCGCGAAGGATTTGAAGCTTGTGGCGTAGGTTGCGTAGGTGTTGATGTTGTCTGTTACGTCATAAGCGACGGTGAGCTGACCAGAGATATTGGTGTCGTCGGTCGACGCCTGGTAGGTCTGGCGCGACAGGATGGAGTTTTTCGCCGCGACGATCGCGCCCGAATTGGGTTGGCCCACCGGGCTTAATCCGCCCGAGACAGGCGAATCGTAATCGGTCGATTTTTCGTCGTAGTTGAAGCGCAGGCCCGGCAGCAACCTTAGTTTGTCTGTTACCTTCCATTCAAGCTGGCCAAACACGGCGGCGCTTGTTGTATCGGTATAGACGTTCTGAATCTGCGTGTAGCCATCAAGCAGAGCGGGAATGAAGGCAGCCTGATCGCCGCGGATGGTCGTGCCGTCGCTGCCGGTGAACACGTTTGAAGCGCGCGGATCAATCAGCCAGCGCGCCGCTGCCGAGCCTTGCGACTGGGTGTTGTGCGTTTCGATTGTCTGTTCGAAGTAGAAGGCGCCGATCACAAAACTCAGATTGTCGTACAGGTCGCCCGCGTAGCGCACTTCTTGCGACCACTGATCCTGGGTGGAACGGTTAGCCGATTGCGTGGTGATGGGCAGGCCGAGGAAGTCGCGATCGTTCGACGGGAACCAGTCCCATTTCCGGCGCGCGGTAATGGAGGTGAGCGTGCCGGGACCGACATCCCAGTTCAACGTCAGCGATTGACCGTCGATGTTTTGATAGGAGCGGTGAGCAACGTCGGCGTCCGTTGTTCTTGCGAACGCGTCAAATTCGGCGTAGATCCCATTCGGGCCGGTTGGAATGCCGCCGACGCTGGGGTTGGTTATCGTCGTGCGGAAGGTTTCTGCAACCGGCAAGGAATAATTCACGCCGGGTTGGGTGGCGTTGATCGAGTCGATCAGGCCGAAGAACTGGCGGTTGGCCGTACGGTATGTCGGCGCAACGCGCACCGGCACCTGCGCATAGCCCTCGGGCCGTTGGCGCGTGTAATCACCCGCGAGGATGACCTCCAGATTGTCGGTGGCGTTCCACAGGAGCGAGCCGCGGACGCCCAGATTATTCTGATCGTTGAGATCGTCGCCGGAGTTTTGTTTGCTGGCGTTCTTTAGCATGCCGTCGCGCTGGGTGCCGGAGAAGGAGAGGCGGCCGGCGAGTTTATCGCCAATCAGCGGGCCTGTGGTTGTCGCCTTGGCCTGAAGAAAGCCCCAGTCTCCGTACGAAATTTCAACATCCGTCGCAGGTGTGAAGCTTGGCTTCTTTGACGTGATGTTGATCGCACCGGACGTGGTGTTCTTGCCGTACAATGTGCCTTGCGGGCCGCGCAGCACTTCAATGCGCTCTACGTCCAGAAAATCCAGCGAGGCCTGTGCGGGGCGGGCCCAGAACACGCCATCGACGTAGAGACCGACGCCAACCTCCACGCCGTCATTGGTCAGGCCGAAGGTTGTGCCGAGGCCGCGAATGTTGAGCGCCGTGTTGCGCGGGTTGGAGGAGTAGATTTGCAGTGAGGGCACCAGCTCTTCGAGCTTGAGAACGTTGGTTGTGCCGCTGTCCGCAAGCAGGGCGCCACTGACCACCGAGATCGGGATCGGCACGTCCTGGAGATTTTCAGCGACGCGCCGCGACGTGACGATGACAGCGTCCGTTTCTGTTGCCTGCGCGATCTGGAACGGCGTGGCGTCTTGCGCCGGTTCCTGAGCGGCCTGGGCATGGGCGTTGCCGGCGAGCATTAGGGCGCCGGTGGCGACGCCGAAGGCCCAATGGCGCTTCAAGCCGCGTCGCGAATTCCTGTCCATCTTAATCCCCTTCAAGAATCAAAGGCCGCGCCGATAGCTCAGGCGCGAGCATGACGCAGATAAGGGGTTTAATGCCTACTAGGTCAATGGGACTTATAGATATAGCGGCGAAGATTTCTAATCAGGCGGTTCAGCGGCCCTGACGCTTAGGAACTTTCGGAGAACCTGGCTTGCTTGGTTTGAGGGTTTTGCGGGCGCCGGCCCGGTCAGGCGTGAGGTCCGCGATGGTCCGGGCGTCCAGCACCTCGTTAACGGCGTCGCGCACCTCGCGCATCACCGCCCGGGTGGTGCAGGCGTTGGGGTCGGGGCAGTCGGCGCAGGGCTGGTAGAAGTAGAGGCTGGCGCACGCTATCGGCGCCAGCGGGCCATCCAGGGCGCGGATGATGCGGGACAGCTTGATCTCTTCCGCCGGCGCGGCAAGGGCGTAGCCGCCCAGTTTGCCGCGCGCGCTGATCAGCACGCCGTCCTTGCGCAGTTCCAGCAGGATCGCCTCAAGGAACTTTCGCGGCGCGTCGGCGCGGGTGGCGATTTCCTGAATGGAAAGCGGCGCTGGATCGTCATGTTCGGCGAGCACGGCAAGCGCGCGCAGGGCGTATCGGGATTTTTGGCTCAGCATGGGCTTGGGCGCGTGCGGGCGCGGGTGCTACGGAGGCGGCAAAAGGAAGGCCCTCATGCCGTATAAAACCCTGATCGTCGAGACCCATGACCGGGTCCGGCTTATTCGCTTCAACCGTCCAGAAGCGCTGAACGCGTTCAATAATCAGCTGATGGATGAGTTAACCGCCGCACTGATGGCGGCGGAGGCGGACGAGGGCGCCGGCTGCATTGTCATTACCGGCTCAGACAAGGCATTTGCGGCCGGCGCCGATATCAAGGAGATGGCGGAAAAAACCTACGCCGATACGCTTGGCGAGGATTTCATAACCCGCAACTGGGAGGCGGTAACGCGCTGCCGCAAGCCGGTGATCGCCGCCGTCGCGGGCTATGCACTCGGCGGCGGTTGCGAGCTGGCGATGATGTGCGATTTCATTATCGCCGCTGACAACGCGAAATTCGGCCAGCCGGAAATCAGGCTGGCGGTTTCGCCGGGCGCCGGCGGCACGCAACGCCTGCCGCGCTTCATCGGCAAGGCCAAGGCAATGGACATGGTGCTGACCGGACGGCTGATGGATGCCGCCGAAGCCGAAAGATGTGGTCTGGTTAGCCGCGTCACGCCGCTCTCGGAGATGTTGCCCGCGGCGATGGCGGCGGCGCGGACGATCGCCTCCATGTCGCCCAATGCAGTCATGCTGACCAAGGAATTGGTCAACACGGCGTTCGAGACGCCGCTGACGCAGGGCGTGCTCATGGAACGCCGTCTGTTCCAATCGATGTTTGCGTTTGAAGATCAAAAAGAGGGCATGGCCGCCTTCAACGATAAGCGCCCGCCGAATTTTCGGGGCCGTTAGCCCGGCAGCGAAAAACTTTGAATGAGCCAAAAAGGGGAAATCCCCTTTCAGGTCAGTGCGTTACACAAAAATGACGTGCCGGTGAGGGTTTTGTGACAAAGAAGCCTCATTGCAGGGGCTGCGTCTTCAACGGTACAGCAAGGGCGTTCCAAAGGACGGTTTCAGAATGGCCGGTGCTCAGGAGCGCGAACTCAAGTTCGAGTTCGAGTCAGGAGACGCGGTGGAGGCGCTGGTTGACCGCGCCGCCGCCGGAGCGCCGTCGCGCATCCAATTGTATGAGACAATCTATTTCGACACACCGGAATTTGATCTTCGCGCGTGCGGGCTAAGCCTGCGCGTCCGCAAGGGCGGCGATCAATATGTCCAAACAATCAAACGCCATGTGCGCGCCAGCGGCGGGATGGCGCGGTGGGAAGAAGAACACGCGGTCGAGGGGCCATGCCCGCAATTCAGCGCCGCCGACGCCAAGGTGCTGAAGGCGGCGTCCATCATTGCGGACAAGGCGGTGCTGCGCCCCGTATTCATGGTGCGCAGCGAGCGCAGAACCTGGAGCCGCAGCGCGCAGGGCGTCGATGTCGAGTTCGCGCTGGATCGCGGCGAGATCGTCGCGGGCGGAAACAAAGCCGAATTGTGCGAACTCGAAATCGAACTGAAGCACGGCGCGCCGCGCGACCTGTTCGATATCGCGCGGGCGCTCTCCGAATCTGCGTGGCTGCGGCCGACGACATTCACCAAGGACGAGCGCGGCTACCGCTTGCTCGACGAAACCTGGGGCAAGCCGGCGCGCGCCAAGCCCGCGCCGCTTACCCCGCGCATGACGCCGCGCACGGCGTTCCGTACGATTGCGCTATCGTGCGTGCAGCACTTCCTGCTCAACGAACTCGTGGTTCGCCGCGCAATCAATGCCGAGGCGATTCATCAGGCGCGCATTGCGCTGCGCCGTCTGCGCTCCGCTATGTCGCTGTTCGCGCCGATCCTCAGCGACGGGCAGACGGAAGCGATCAAGGCCGATCTCAAATGGCTTTCGGACTCGTTCGGCAAGGTGCGCGACCTTGATGTGTTTGAGGCCCGCGTTCTGGCGCCGCGCGAGCAGGCGCTGTCGCTCGGCCTGGCGGAGCTTGCCGACTATATGGGCCAACTCAAACAGCAGCGCTATCGCGCGCTAGTGGCTGATCTTTCTTCGCCGCGCTGGCGCGCAGGATTGCTGCGTTTGCTGGAATGGGTTGAGGCCGGCGAATGGGCGCTGCGGGGCGAAGAAGCCGCCGAAACGGCCGTGGCGTTCGCCACACGGCGGATTAACAAGAAGCGGCGGGATATGGTGCGCGAAAGCAGCAACCTGCGCAAACTCGATGATGAAGCGCTGCATGATCTGCGCAAGACGGGAAAGCGTCTGCGCTACGCCACGGAGTTTTTTGCGCCCTTGGCCAGGCGAAAGGCAGAGCGCGCGCGCATCAAGGCGCTCCTCACAGGCCTCGAAGCGCTTCAAAGCACGCTCGGGCGCCAGCACGATCTGGTCTACTCCGCAGACATGCTCACCGAAGTCGCCGCGAATGCTGAGACAGGCAATCCAAAGCTGATGTTCGCCGCCGGCCATCTGGCGGGCGAAATGCGGACGAATCTGTCTGAGCGGTCGTTATCGTCAGCGCAGGCAGCGGTGCGCATGATTGGCGCAGCCGAGCCGCTCTAGCCGGCCGCAGTTTCCGTCATCTCAGGGCGCTGGCTGTAGCGTTCGTAGAACGCGGCCAGCTTCGGGCGCCCGCTGCGCCAGTCGCGCTCGGCGTGACGCAAATCGAGATAGCTCAGGGCGCAGGCCGGGCACACGGCGTTGAACGCTGGGCCGGTTTCAAGGCGATCGGCTTCGGCTTCGAACATGTCTGCGGCGCGCAAAATTTTGCGCCATTGCCCTTCGCTCCATTCGCTCCAGCGAAACGGCGCGGGCCGCAGAAAGTCTTCGTAGCGCATGAGCACGGCGGCGTCGCTCATGCCGTCCGCGGCGGCCTGATAGCGCAGCGTTCGCCAGCGTTCGGCGCCTTCAGGCGGCAGGATACGGGTTTTTCCTATAGCGTCGAAATATTCGACGATGACGCGGCTGTCATAAAGCGCGGTTCCGTCGTCGAGCAGCAGGGTGGGAATTTTGCCGAGGGGATTGGCGTGCGCAACGCTGATGTCTTCCTTGACGGGCGTAAGCGTTGCGGGAACGTAGGTGATGTTATCGGCGACCCCCGCCAATGAAGCGGCGATTTTGACTTTGCGAACGAAGGGAGAAGCCGGCGAAAAGAACAGCTTCATGGCAGCGTAACGCGGGCGATCTTGGAGTCGGGATCGCCGCCGCCCGACGTTGTGATTCCCACGCCGAGGCCGGGCAGGCGATTTTCCGCAAGCGTTTCAAGCGCGGCGCGGCCCTTCGCCAGGATCGCCAATTGCTCGACCGTTGCAGCGAACGCGGTTGAACCTGATAGCAGGGCGATGGCGCAGGCCGCGGCGATCAGGATGGATTCTTTGGGCATGTTGTTTCCCCCGGCGGCTTTATTTCTTCGCAACGAGCCTGATGCGCGCACATGCTGCCGGCAAGCAAAATGTGCGCGGGACCGGCTATTTCGCGGGGCGTCCCTGAAACGGCGCCATGGCTTTTTCGCCGCCGAAGCGGCGCGCTTCGCCGCCGGCTAGGATGACGCCGCCGAGGTGGGAAAACGCTGGCATGTGCGACTAAAGACCGGCGGCCTTCGCGATCCAATAGGTTGCGCCGGAGGCGATATAAGCGAGGGCGAACAGGTAGGCGACGGTAAGCGCGGTCCAGCGCCAGGAGTTCATCTCGCGGCGCGCCACTGCCATGCTGGCAAGGCATTGCGGCGCGTAGACGTACCACGCCAGAAACGCGAGCGCCGTGGGCAGCGACCAGGCGCCGGAGAGCATGGCGCCGAGGCTGGCGGCGTTCTCGTCCGCGCCTTGCACGGCGTAGACGGTGCCCAGCGCGGCGACCGCCACTTCACGCGCCGCCATGCCAGGCACGAGCGCGATGGCGATTTCCAGATTGAAACCAATCGGACGCAGTAAGGGTTCGAGCACGCCGCCGATCATGCCAGCGAAGCTCTTGCGAATGTCTCCAGAGGCGCCGGCCGGAAAGCTGACGAGGAACCAGAGGATCACAGATACGGCGAAGATTATGGTGCCGGCGCGGCGCAGGAACGCCCAGGCGCGTGAAAACAGGTTGAGGAGATAATCCTGCAGGTCGGGCAGTTTATAGGTCGGCAATTCCATTAGCAGCGGCTGGGGCTCGCCCTTCGTGACGGTGCGTTTCATGACGAACGCGACGATCACGGCGCTGAGCACGCCCGCGGCGTAGAGCCCGAACATCACCAGGCCCTGCAGTCCGAACGGGCCGACATTGGTGCTCGGGATGAACGCGGCGATGATCAGCGTATAGACCGGAAGGCGCGCCGAGCAGGTCATCAGCGGCGCGATCATGATCGTGGTGAGACGGTCTTTTTCGTTTTCGATCACGCGTGCGGCCATCATGCCGGGAATGGCGCAGGCGAAGCTGGAGAGCAGCGGAATGAACGCGCGGCCGTTCAGACCCACGCGCAGCATCAATTCGTCCATCAGGAACGCGGCGCGCGCCATGTAGCCAGAGGCTTCGAGCAAAAGGATTAGCGCAAACAGGATCACGATCTGCGGCAGGAAAATAACCACGCTGCCGACGCCAGCGATGACCCCATCGGTGATCAGCCCTTTGAGCCAACCATCGGACAGGGTCGCGGAAACCCAGTCGTGAAGGGCGGTGGTGGCCGCGTCAATCGCGTCCATCGGGCCGGTTGCCCAGGTAAACACGGCCTGGAACATGAAGAACAGGATCGCCGCGAGGATGAGCGGGCCAGCGATTGGGTTGAGCACGACCGCGTCAATGGAGCGCGTCAGGCGGTTCATCACCGGCTCGGCTAGTACGACGTCACGGGCGATGGCGCGCGCTTCGCGTTGCTGGGTGCGCAGGTCTGCGCCGGGCGCGGGCGGCGGCGGCGAGGCGAGCCAGGACTCGGAGGCAAGCAGCGCCTCAATCCGCGCCAGCAAATCGGCGCGGCCGGCCGCGCGGGTTGCGCGCGTGGCGACGACCGGCACGCCCAGGCGCCGCTCAAGTTCGGCCACGTCGATGCGCACGCCGTCGCGCTCGGCGACGTCCATCATGTTCAGCGCCAGCACCATCGGCCGGCCGAGCGCGCGTATCTGCAATATGAAATGAAGGTGCGTGCGGACGTCGGACGCGTCGATCAGAACCAGCAGTGCGTCGGGCGCCTGTTCTTCACTGTGGCGGCCCGTGATCGCGTCCACGGCGATCCGCTCATCGAGTGAGCGGGTGGTAAAACCGTATATGCCGGGAAGATCGATCAGTTCTATCGTGCGGCCGGCGCCGGTCTTGAACCAGCCGCGGCGGCGCTCAACGGTAACGCCGGCATAGTTCGCGGTTTTTGCGCGGCCGCCGGTGAGGCCGTTGAACATGGTCGACTTGCCGGAATTGGGCGCGCCAACCAGCGCCAAACGCAAAGTGCTCAAGGGGCGGTCTCGATTAAAAGCGCGCGCGCCTCTGCGGCGCGCAACGCGATGATGCGGCGATTGAGGCGCACGGCGAGCGGCTGACCGCCGAGCGGCCCGGCACCCAGCATTTCGACCTCGTCGCCCTCGGCGAAGCCGATTTCGCGCAGCTTGGCTTCAAGCTCGGGGCTGGCCTCGATGGCGGCGATGCGCGCGGCTGCGCCCTTGGCAAGACTGTCCAGAGTCATGCGGTCTACTTGCAAGATTGGCGCTCAACTTGCAAATCATTTGCAACTGGGATGCGGCAGATCAAGCCGCGATCACGTGATTTTGCGCCCGGCCATGGCCGTGCCGAGCCAGCCCATCCCCAGAGCGCCAGCGATGGTGAGCCCGGCATAAGCCAGCGCCTCGACCATGGCGTTGAACCTCAGCAGGTTAAACATTTCCAGGCTGAGCAGGGAGAAAGTAGTGAAGCCGCCGCAGACGCCCGACATCACGAACGCTCGGGCGACCGGCCCGGCGGAAGCGAACCGCGCCGCATAATAGCAGATGAGGAACGAGCCGCTGAGGTTCACGAACAGCGTGTCCCAGGGAAATTCGGAGCCGAACCATTCTGGCAGGATGAGGCCCGCGCCCCAGCGCAGCAGGCTCCCGATGACGCTGCCTGCCGCAACTGCCGCGTAAGTGCGCGCGATCACAGCAGGGCCTCCGTTACGCCGTAGCCGAGCGCGACCGCAGAAAGGCACAGCACAAAAGATGAGGCGATGTAGCGAAACGCCGTGTGCCGCTTGCGGTCATGGGCGAGTTTCAGGGTCTGCAAGGTGAATGCAGAAACGGTCGTGTAGCTGCCGAGCAGGCCGGTGGCGAGCAGAAGCCAAAGCGGCGCATCGCCGGTGAGACCGCGCGCTTCGGCGTAAGCGGCAAGGGCGCCGATCGCGAACGCCCCGCTCACATTCACCGCCAGGGTGCCCCAGGGAAATCCCGGTCCCGCGCGGGCGGTGATGAGTTCGGTGAGGGCATGGCGCGCTGGCCCGCCGACCAGCGCGCCGGCGGCGACAGCGCCTGCTTGAATGAAGAAATCTGGCATAGCGGTGACTTACCTGCGCGCTCGCAGGGCCGCTAGACTGCTCCTAAGAGAGAGACATACGGATGATGATGGTTGAGCAGGCTGGAAAGATTGATCGCGCACGGCCTCACCGCGGTTGCGGTGCGAAGGGAGATGTCAGCCGATCTTATTGTCGGCGACAACGATCTGGCTGGGAGAAAGCCGGCGCTGCGCTGCGCACCGGGATGGCAGAGCAAAGAAGCAATGAGAATCGGGCGCGCGGCTGCGCAAAGCGTTCATCAGGAGAGAAGAATGAAACTCGCGCGATTTGAACAAGCGGGCGTAACGCGTATCGGCAAAGTCGTGGGCGGTCAGGTCGTCGATTTGTCGTCCGTTCAGGCGGCAAGCGGCTCCATGCGCGCGCTGCTGGAGGCGTTGCCTGACGTCCGCAGCGCTTTGGAAGCGGTTGAGGGGCCGGCCTTCAACCTTGCGGACGTGAAGCTCACCGCGCCGATCGACGATCCGCAGAAGTTTCTCGCCATCGGCTTAAACTACAAGGCCCATGCAGACGAATCCGCAGCCGCTGGCCGCAAGATCCCCACCAGCCAGCTTTGGTTTAACAAGCAGGTAAGTTGCATTTCAGGTCCGTTTGATCCGGTCGTGCGGCCGCGTGTTTCGGACCAGCTCGATTACGAGGGCGAACTGGCTTACGTCATCGGCAAGAAGTGCAGGCATGTTTCGTTTGAGGACGCTCACGCCGTCATCGCCGGCTACGTGATTTGCAACGACTTTTCCGTGCGCGATTGGCAGCACCGGACCCCGACTTTCACGCTCGGCAAATCTTTCGACACACACGGGGCGATCGGGCCGTGGATCACCACGGCCGATGAGGTCCGCAACGCGGAAAATCTGCTGCTTACGCTCTCCGTCAACGGCGTGGAGAAGCAACGCGCCTTGACCAGCGATCTCATCTACAAGATCGCCGATCAGATAACCTATCTCTCAACGGTGATGACGCTGTATCCGGGAGACATCATTTCAACCGGTACGCCGTCGGGCGTGGCGGCCGTCACTCAAAGCTGGCTCCGTCCAGGCGATGTCGTGCGCGTGGAAATCGAGGGGCTAGGGCATATCGAAAATCGAATTGTCGCGGATCAGACCTAAACAGGTTGAAGTGACTGCCCACGACGAAATCACCGATAGCGATCGGGATCCGTGGCGCCGTCTAAATCCCGAAAGGGCTGACGATCGGGAGGGGCGCCGGTTTCAGCCGGTCAGGGCTGAAACCGGCAAAACATCATGACTTTTTCTTGATGAATTCGGCGTCCAACCCAATATTGATTACGCCAAGATTGAGCGATTCCTTCCCTGCGAAGTCCATCCAGTTCACGTCCATGCTGCCGGTAAAACCGACTTTGGCGATGCTGCCGTCTTTCGCCGCGCCGGCCCCGACCATCTCCGCGCGAATCACGGCCGGCTTGGTGACGCCGAACAGCGTGAGTTGCCCCTGAACATCGGCCGTCATGGCGCCGGTCTTTTTCACCGCAGTCGAAACAAACCGGATTTCCGGGAACTTCTCGACGTTCAGAAACCCGGCCGATTCGGGTTGGATTCGGTAGACGATCGGATCGTGGTGCGTCTTGGCGCTCAACGTAACGTCAAGTTTAATGGCTTCCGGCTTCGCGGGATCCCAAGTCAGCACGCCCCTCGTCGCACCGAAACGAACGACGTTGTACGAGAATCCGGCGTGCGCCACACGCGCCGCTACATTGTGGTGCTCGAGGTCAAGCTCATAGGCGCCCGCGGGGGCGGCCGCAGGGTTCAGCGTGCCCAAAAACATTGAAGCGGCAGAGACGCCCGGCGGAGGCGCGGGGGCCTGCGTGAAGGCCGGCTGCACGATCATAAATGTTCCGGCGGCCAAAAGGGCGGCGGCCGAAACTCGCAGAGTACGGATTTTCATTTCAACTCTCCCGAAAGATAGCGTCGCGACGCCGACGTCTCAAGTTGACGATACAATTAGCCCGTCATCGCGCAGCGCGTAAAGATCGGGCTATAATTCGCGGTAGTTGGCGCTCGAAAATCCGACGACGATTTAGCGCGGTGGCCGCCCGCCAATCAGACGGAGAGGGTAGTTGCTCATGATCCTTTCTGTCCTCAATTTGGCGACAAGCTCGCCGGGCTTCATCAGTTTCAATCCGTAGGATTTCAACCGGCGAGAAGTCTCGGACGTCGGTCGTGACGATCGCACTCGCCTGCGCTTGCAAGGCGCACTCAAGAAGCGCAGCGCCTCGGCGAGGCGTTCAACGGCCGAGCCGGCGGCAGGCCCGGACCGCGGCAGCGCGGCCGGCTCCTGAGCGCCGCTTGACCATCGTCTTTTTTTGTAGAACAAGCAGCCCCGATGTCGCCAGCCTCGCCGCGCAGTTTCTTTGACAAGGTCTGGGACGACCATGTCGTCGCCGACCTCGGCGACGACGCTTGGCTCATGCACATCGACCGCCACTTCCTGCACGAACTGAGCGGCGCGGTCTCGTTCAAGGGGCTGGACGACGCCGGCCGGACGGTTCGACACCCTGAACTTTCGTTCGCGACGATCGATCACGTCGTCGCCACCGAGCCCGGTCGCGGGCGCAGCTCGCGCATCCCTGGCGGTATCGACTTCATGAGCGGTCTCGCCGCCGGCGTCGCGCGGCACCGCATCCGCTTCTTCGACGTCGGCGACTCGCGCCAGGGCATCGTGCACGTGATCGCGCCCGAGCTCGGCGCGGCGCTGCCGGGACTGACGCTGGTCTGCGGCGACAGCCACACCACGACCGTCGGCGGCATCGGTGCGATGAGCTGGGGCATCGGCTCATCCGATGGCGAGCATGTGCTGGCCACGCAGACCCTGGTGATCTCGCGGCCGAAGAGCATGCGCGTGAACTTTGACGGCCGGCTGACGCACGGCGTGTACGCCAAGGACATGGTGCTGGCGCTAATCGCTGCGATCGGCGCCGATGGCGGCATCGGCCACGCTGTGGAGTTCGCCGGCGAGGCGGTGCGCGCGCTGCCGATCGAGGGACGGCTGACGATTTGCAATATGGCCGCTGAGATGTCAGCACGGCTCGGTTTCGTCGCGCCGGACGCGACGACGCTGGCTTTTCTGCATGGCCGTACGTACGCGCCCAAGGGTGCGCTTTGGCAAAGCGCGTCGGACTACTGGCTCTCGCTGGCCAGCGACGAGGGCGCCGCGTTCGACCGGGAGGTCCGACTCGATTGCAACACGCTTGCCCCGCAAGTCACCTGGGGCACGAGCCCGGAGCACGTGGTGGCGATCGACGCTGTCGTGCCGCGCGCCGACGCCGCGCGCGACGAGACCGGCCGCCGCTCGCGCGAACGCGCGCTCGCCTATATGGACGTCGCGCCGGGTCAGGCATTGCAATCGCTGCCGATCACCGGCGCGTTCATCGGCTCTTGCACCAATAGCCGGCTAGATGACCTAAGGTCCGCAGCGGCCGTGCTGCGCGGGCGCCGCGTGGCCGACGGGGTTCGTGCGATCTGCGTGCCGGGGTCTACCGCCGTCAAGCACGCGGCCGAATCAGAAGGGCTGGCCGCGGTGTTCATTAGCGCCGGCTTCGAATGGCGCGAGTCCGGCTGCTCCTTGTGCATGAGCGCCGGCGGTGAGAGCTTCGCGCGCGGTTCGCGCGTCATCAGCACGACCAATCGCAATTTCGAGGACCGCCAAGGGCCCCGGGTGCGGTCGCATCTCGCGAGCCCGGCGACGGTGGCCGCGTCGGCCGTGCTCGGCCGGGTGGCCGACCCGCGGCCGCTGCTGGCCCATTGAACCGATCGAGAGCCGACAATGGCAATGCCCCCGTTCGTCACGCTTGATGCAGTCGCCGCGCCGCTGGTGCTGGACAACATCGACACCGACCAGATCATCCCGGGCAAGGAGCTGATGCGTGTCGCGACCAGCGGCTTCGGCGACGGGCTGTTTTCCGAATGGCGCTACCGCGGCGGAGCGCGTGAGGAAAATCCCGACTTCGTGCTCAACCGCGAACCGTTTCGTAATGCCGGCATCCTGCTTGCCGGCGGCAACTTCGCCTGCGGTAGCTCGCGCGAGGTAGCGGTTTGGGCGCTGCGCGACTTCGGCATCCGTGCGGTGATCGCGTCGAGCTACGGCGGTATTTTCCACGCCAACTGCTTTCGCAATGGCGTGCTGCCGGTGACGCTCGCTGCCGACTCGGTGCGCGAATTGGCCGCGACCGTCGAGGCGGGAAACGTGCGTCTCACGATCGACCTGCCGCAGCAGCAGGTGCGCTCCGCATCGGGCCAGGCGTTCGGGTTCAAGATCGGCGCGCTGCACAAGCAGATGCTGCTTGAAGGTCTAGACGCGGTCGAACTGACGCTTTCGCGCAGCGACGAGATCCGTGCCTTTCAGGCGCGCGACCGCGAACGCCGGCCGTGGGTCTGGATCGACAACGATGCGGCCGACTTAGCCGCGGGGACAGATGGTCCACGATGAGCTTGCCGCCGCCAAAGGCCATGGCGCGCATCAGCACCCGATAGATTGAGAGACGAGATGAATAAAACCCCCGCCAGCAACGAACCACGAACCAGCCTGCACGAGTTGCTCGCCGCTCTGCCGCCGAAACAGCCGCTGTTGCTGCCCTGCGCGCACGACGCGCTTTCGGCGCGGCTGATCGAGCAGGCGGGGTTTGCCGCGTATTCGATCGGCGGCTTCGGCGTCATCGCCTCGCGCTTGGGCCTGCCCGACGTGGGGGTGGCGAGTTTCGGCGAGATATCGGCGGCCGTTCGCGACATCGCCGCGAGTTCGCAACTGCCGGTGCTGGTCGACGGCGACGATGGCTACGGCGACGTGAAGAACGTGACGCGCACCGTGCAGGTGTACGAGGCGATGGGTGTAGCCGGACTCGTGCTCGAAGATCAGACCAACCCCAAGCGCTGCGGCCACATGGCTGGAAAGAGTGTCGTCGAGGCGAGCCTGGCAGCGCGCAAGCTTGAGGCTGCGCTCGGCGCCCGGCGCGACCCGCGGTTCTTTATCGTCGCGCGCATCGATTCGCGCAGCGTTCATGGCCTGGACGATGCGATCGATCGCGCCCGCCGCTATCGCGACACCGGCGTCGATGCGGTCTTCGTCGAGGCGCCGCAGAGCGTCGCCGAGATCGAGCAGATCGCGCGGGCGGTGGAGGGCACGAAGCTGCTGGTCAACATGGCCGAAGCGGGTCGCACACCGATCCTCGATGCAGCGGAACTCGGGGCAATGGGCTACTCGATCGTTGTCTACCCCGCGACGCTGCTTCTACGAATCGTCGCTGTGATGCGCGACGCGCTTGCGGTGCTTAGGCATGGGAAGGTTCCCGCCGCTGCCGCCGACGACCCGCCGCTGCCGGACTTCCAGGCGCTCACCGGGATGCTCGGGATCGAGCAATGGGGCGCGATCGACGACCGGTTCGGTTCGGCGCGGCCGCCGGCCCACTGACTTCGCCCGCCACTGCGCGGATTCCGCGGCTGCGCGACCCGGCAAAATTGCTGAACACGACGAGGCCAACCGCCCGGCCGCGATTGTCGAGGCTGCTCCAAACCGACCGCTTGGAACTCCACTTCACCCTGGCACAATGCGGGCACAACCAGCGCCGCGACGCGCGCCAATAAGAGAAATTTTTTAGCGCACATCTGGGCACAAAAGACATGCAATCCAGTGTGCCCAACGCTTCGAATATGCTATAAAAAGCTAAACCAGCCCAATCAGGAATCAGCGCCAACGCTGCAGTAGCAGTCGTGGAGTTGGCGCGATCGGCTAGAGCCATTCGGATTTCTTGAAACGCGTGTAAAGAAACGCGCACACGGCGAGGATAGCCGCGACCACGATGAATAGCCGTACTCCCATCGCAACTCGGGCATGTAGTCGAAGTTCATGCCGTAGATGCCGGCGATGGCCGTCGGCACGGCGAGAATGGCAGCCCAAGCGGCGAGTTGGCGCGTGATCGCGCCCTGACGCTGCTGCTCCAGCAACGTGCTGGCCTCGAAAACTGTCGAAGGAACTTCCCGTAAGCCGCCAACCATTCCCGCAACGCGCCGCACATGATCGGCAACGTCGCGAAAAATAAGGCCGCACATCCGGGTCGACGCAGGGCAGGTCGTGATGTTCCAGCCAGTTGGCCACCTCTTCCATGGGGCCAAGGATTCTCTGAAAGCGCATGAGCTCTGGCGCATGACGAGCAGTTACTGCTCGCTGGGATCGACCACGCCGATCCACAAATTCGCCTTTCGCCTACCTTGGGCGTTTCCGGCGCGTCGAGCGACACGGGCCTCACCCGTTTTCCACCGATCACGCTACCGCGAGGCTGCGCAGAAACTGTTCGCTTGCGAGAACGATGAAGGACACGACGACCATCATCAGGCCGCGCCGGAAGCGGGTCTGCTTGATGATTCGATTATGAGACGTCTTGAGCAACTCGGCGGCGAGAACCGAGGTCCAGTCAGACTTCAGGGCGTGTTGAACGAAATCCTTGACGTCGGCGAATGCTTCGGGATCGACATAGAAGACGGACCGTTCAGGAGCACACGACGTCTTCGGAAGGAGATCCTTTTCTGCGCGCGACCGGCTTGGATAGAGCACTTGCCCGAATTGCGGGATTGGCAGGAGGATGACGCCCCAGACGACGGCGAAGAAGAGCGGGCCGAGCGGCGCGCGCCCGGGCAGCAGGTCGCCGAATTGCATCACCAGGCCCAGCGCAAGCATGTAACCAACGCCGACGATCTGCGCCTTGTTGTCATAGGAGCGCGTTGCCGCTTGCGTTTCTAGCAGCGCGGCGAGGAGCATTTTGTCGGTGTAGGCGTCGCGTGGTCCGTGCATCTCATAATCCAAAATGGCCGCCTGACCTGTTGGCTCTTCAACCTGTTCTCTGGGCAGGTTTTGCGTCGTCCCGTGACAACGAGATATCACGGGTGCACGTGCGCTATCGCTCCGATGGTAAACGCTCATCTCTGGCCACCTCCGTTCCTGGGCGCCTCCCGACCGACTACTTCGCCGCGTATCCGTGTAGAAACGCCTCAACGCTGCGCAGGACGTGAGTGTCGATCTCACGATCGCTCGGCGGCGGCGACAGGCCCATCAGAACGTCGCGCAGCAGCTTGCCGATACACAACTCGAAGAAGTGCGAGAGGGCGATCTGCGCGTCGCTCTTTCGCAACACGCCATCTGCTATGGCCGCCCTAAACGTTGGCTTGACCGCCGCGGCCAAGGCGGTGTCTGCGTCGGCTTGCAGAAACGCCTGCGCGATCTCGGGAAAGCGATTGGCCTCCGAGATGGCTATTCGTTGCAACGCAATCGCGCCGGGAGAGGTGAGCTGGCGCGTGACCATGCGACCCACCTGGAGCAGCCAGTCGCGAAAGTCGCGAACTTCGTCTGGCGGCGGAAGTTCAATCTCCATGGCCGCGCGCATGCCTTGAACGACGTCATTGACGACGGCGAGCAGCAACTCGTCCTTGGACCCGAAATGCGCATAGACGGTCGCCTTCGACACGCCTGACCGCACGGTGATCTGGTCCATGGAAGCGCCCGCATAGCCCTGGGCGAAGAACGACTCCTTGGCGGCGGCGACGATCGCAGCCCGCTTGCGATCGCGCTGGCTGGAGGGCGCCGGAGGCTCGACCTGTTTCTTTGTAGAACTATACCGTGTAGTTTTAAGTTGACGGCTAGATTTGGGTTGCATATGAACTGATCCGTTCAGTGTAAACTGAAACGTATAGTATAGCTTGTCGGGGATAATTGCAATGGCGGATTTGGCGAATGAGGCGCCCTCACATTATCGAGACGTTTCCGGTGGTCGCGAGCGCTGGCTCGTGAGTCCCGGGCAAAGCGCCGCTCTTGGTGAGCGCGCGAAAAGGGAAGGGACGCCGGCCGATAAGCGGGGGGCTGGAAATCTTTCGCCCCTCCTGTTGGGCGTGGCGGCGGCGCTCGCGTTGCTTTACGTGCTGCGCGATATTGTCGTCCCGCTGTTCGTCGCCTTGCTGTTGCTGGCGTTGATCGACGGTCAGGTGCGTGGGCTGAAGCGGCATTGGCCAAGAGCTCCAAATTGGATGCTGACCTCGATCGCCGTCGCATCGGTGATCGCCGCGGTCGGCGCGTGCGTCGCAGTGCTACTACTCGGCGCAGGCGCTATCGTCGCGGACGCGCCGGTATTGTTGAGCCGGATTGACGGGATGCTCGCCGAATTGAGCCGCGCCTTGGGTGCAGTGCCCGTGAGTCTCAATGACTTTGTCGATCAGGGAGCCTTGATGGCGTTAGTGAAGCCTGCGGTTGCGAGTATTAGCAACCTGTTGGCGGGCGCCACGCTCATTATTCTCTATTTAGGCTTCATGCTGGCGTCGCGTCAGACGCTCGCGACCAAGGTCGCAAGTTTGGCGCGGACGCCTGATGGTGCAAGGCTGCTCCGCAACATGGTCGAGCGTATCGGTCAAGGCGCCAGAACCTACATGTGGGTTCAGACAGTCACCGGCGCGCTCTACGCGGGATGCAGTGGGCTCGTGCTCTATTGCATCGGTTTGGACAACGTCGCTTTCTGGACGATCCTGATTTTCCTGCTTTCGTATATCCCTATGCTTGGCGTCGCGATTGCGAGCACGTGTCTTGCGCTTTTTGCGCTGGTTCAGTTTTCCAGCTATTGGCAAGCGATCGCCGTGTTCGCAGCGGTGCAGGGGATTGCGTTCGTGGTGGGCAATCTTGTGCTCCCCAAAATGCAAGCCGACAGCCAGAACATCGATCCGGCCGTTGGCATATTCTCGGTCGCCCTTTGGACACTGTTATGGGGTGTTCCCGGCGCATTTCTCGCTATTCCGCTGACCGCAATGGCGATGATCGTGTTTGCCCAGTTGGAGCAGACGCGGTGGGCGGCGGTGCTGATCTCGGATGACGGCGTGCCGGAACGCTATGCGCGGCGGAAGGCGAAATCCGACGCTTTTATAGGGTCTCGTTTCACCAAACCGATCGCGGCGCGTATCGGACGCATGCTCCACCGAGCGGGCGCGCAAGGCCGCTAGCGGGAGGCGTAGCCCTCCAAAAAAGCATCGACGGCCAGCCGCACATTGATCTCGATCTGTCTCGCGCTCGGCGCCGGCGAGAGGCCCATGAGCATATCGCGCAATATCTTTCCGAAGCACAATTCGTAGAAGTGCGTGAGTGCGAACTGCGGATCGCCCGTTCTAACAATGTCACGGGCCACGGTCGCCTCAAAAGCGGGCTTAGCCACTGCAGCCAAGGTTGCGCCAGCGCGGGTGTCATGAAGCGCGCGCGCGATCTCGGGAAAGCGCGTGGCTTCGGCGATAGCAAGCCGCTGTAGCGCAATCGCTGGGGGCGAGGTGATCTGGCGCGAGGCGATCCGGCCAAGTTGGGCAAGCCATGTGCGCAGATCGTCTGCCTGCGGCAGCTCGGTCATCGCCGAGCGAATAGCTTGGAGCAGGTCCTCGACGACGGCGAGTAGTAGTTCGTCCTTTGAACGGAAATGCGCATAGACCGTCGTCTTCGACACGCCTGAACGCGCCGTAATTTTGTCCATGGAAGTTCCCGCATAGCCCAGGGCGAAAAACGTCGCCCTGGCGGCGGCGATGATCTCGGCCCGCTTGCGATCGCGCCGGCTCGGAGCCGCGGCCGCGCTACCCGCTGAATTGTTTGTACTGGACCGTGTAGTTTTTGCTTGACGCCTGGATTTCGCTTGCATAGAACTGTACCGTTCAGTGTGAACTGAACCGTATAGTGTGGATTATCGGGGATAATTGCAATGCCGGACTTCATCATAGGGACGAGGAGATTGAGAGGCCTCTTGGCGATCGCCGCCTCCACCATCGCCTTGTCGGCCTGTGTGCCAACCATGGCCGATCGGCCGAGTTTGGTCGCCGCAGCAGCGCTAAGCTCAAACCAGAGCCTCGCCGCGCCGGTGCAGGCCTGGCCAGAGGCAGGCTGGTGGCGGGCATACGCCGATCCGCAACTAGACAATCTGATCATTGAAGGCCTTGCTGACAGCCCCTCGCTTGCGATCGCGGCGTCGCGTGTGCGCCAGGCGGAGGCCGCGCTCGGCCAATCCCGCTCGACCTTGCTTCCCTCAGTGAATGGCGAGGCCTCAGTCGGCAGCGTTCAGCGCAGCGCCAACGCAATGGGTTTGCCGGACGCGTTTACCGGGTTGGTTGATACCGACTGGAATACCGAAGGCCGCGTTGCCTTAAGCCTCAATTATCAGCTCGATTTCTTTGGTCGCAATCGCGCCGCGATCGCGGCCGCGACGTCGCAAGTCGAGGCAGCGCGTGCGGAAGCGGCGGCCGCGCGGCTGCAGCTTTCGACCGCAATCGCTCAGACCTATTCGGAATTCGTACGGCTTTCCGCCGAGAACGACGCCGCAAGGCGTATCGTTGAGCTGCGCCAAGACAGCGAACGTCTGGTCCGGCAACGTGTTGGCGCTGGGCTCGAGCACAACGGCCAACTAGCCCAGGCGCGCGCGGAAACAGCGGCGGCCCGCGCGACCGTTGCTGAACTTGACGGCGCGGTGCTGAGAACACGCCATGCATTGGGTGCGCTGCTCGGCAAGGGGCCCGATCGCGGGCTGGCGATTGCAGCGCCGAAGACGATAACGCTTCACGCCTTTGGCCTTCCGGCCGATGCAGGAATCGAGCTTGTGGGCCGGCGCCCTGACATTGTCGCGGCGCGGACGCGCGTGGAAGCGGCGGCGCGCCGCATCGATGTAGCGCGGGCCGATTTTTATCCAAACATCAATCTCGTTGCGATCGTCGGTCTGCAATCGATCGGTCTCGACTCGCTCTCGTCGGCCGGCTCGGGCTTTGGACAAGTAGGGCCAGCGATCAGCTTACCGATCTTCTCGGCCGGCCGTTTGAAAAACGCCTATCGCGGCGCTCACGGCCAGTATGACGAAGCGGTTGGTCTCTACAATCAAACGCTGATCGATGCGCTGCGCGACGTCGCCGATGCGCTCTCCGATCAGCAGGCGCTCGACGCACAACGCGCTGCGTCGCGCGAAGGCGTCGCCGCCGCCGAGGATGCTTATCGTGTTGCGCGTCTTCGCTATGGGCAGGGCCTATCGACCTACATCGACGTGCTCACCATCGAAAACCGCTTGGTCGAGCAACGCCTGAACCTCACGCGTCTCGAATCCCGAGCGTTCACCCTCGACGTCGCGCTCGTACGCGCGCTCGGCGGCGGCTTTCAATCTTAAAAGGAGGACTACCCATGTCTGAAGCTATTAATCTTCTCGACCGCCCTGATGCGCCAAGCGCAGACTTCCATCCGGCAACAGAGCCAGAACGGCCTGCGGAAGAGCCGGGCGCGACACATGCAGCGCCCAAATCGAAACGGAAAACCCTGTTCATGGGGTTGGCGGCTGTCATCGCTGTTCTTGGCGGGGGCGCCTATGCCTACGATACTTTGGTCGCGTCGCGCCATGTTGTGACCGACAACGCTTATGTCGGCGCCGACATCGCTCAAGTGACGCCGCTGATTGGCGGACCCGTGCGCGAGGTCCTCGTTCAAGACACCCATGCCGTAAAGCGCGGCGATGTTCTGGTCCGTCTCGACAACACTGACGCGCGGCTGGCGCTTGATAGCGCACGGGGACGCCTCGCAGCTGCCGAGGCTGACCGGCAAAAGGCCCAGATTGATCTGCGTCGACGCGAAGCGTTGGCCGCGTCCGGCTCTGTGTCCGGAGACGATCTCACCGCCGCTCGCAACGCGCTTAACGTGGCGAACGCCACGCAGCGGATTGCCCGCGCCGAGCGCGATCAAGCGCAGGTCAATCTTGAACGCACGGTTATACGCGCGCCAGTCGACGGCGTGATCTCGCGCCGACAGGTGCAAATTGGTCAGCGTGTGCAGCCCGGCGCGATGCTGATGGTCGTGACGCCAGTCCAGGACGTTTATGTCGACGCCAATTTCAAGGAAACGCAACTGGCCAAGGTCAAGTCCGGACAACCTGTAAAGTTGGCGTCTGAACTCTATGGCGAGCACGTTGAGTTTCACGGGCGCGTTGTGGGGTTCTCCGGGGGCACCGGCGCCGCCTTTGCCGTTGTTCCGGCGCAGAACGCCACGGGCAATTGGATCAAGGTCGTGCAGCGTCTGCCAGTGCGCATTGCGCTCGATCCAAAGCAACTCGCCGAGCACCCGCTGCGTGTTGGGCTCTCAATGGAAGTTGACATCGACGTCTCCAAGTAACGCTCCAACCGACGCCAGGGGAAATCTCATGTCCATTACAGCAACGGCGCGGCACGCGCCTGAATTGGCCAAGCCGTTGACTGGCGTCATGCTCATCGCTGCGGCCATTGCGATCGGGCTTGGCAACTTTCTGGTAGTGCTCGACACCACCATCGCCAACGTCTCTGTGCCGACCATCGCGGGCGCGCTCGGCGTCTCTTCTTCGCAAGGGACGTGGGTGATCACCTCCTACGCGGTCGCAGAAGCCATTACCGTGCCGCTGACAGGGTGGCTGGCAAACCGCTTCGGCGCCCAGCGCGTCTTCATCACCTGCTATCTCGCCTTTGCGGTCCTTTCACTGTTCTGCGGGCTTGCAAACTCGATGGGCGCGCTGATCGGCGGGCGAGTTCTCTTGGGCCTGGTCGGCGGGCCGATCATGCCGCTCTCGCAGATGCTGCTGTTGCGCATATTCCCGAAAGAGCAGGCGACGTTTGCGACCGTGATCTGGGCGATGACCACTTTGATTGGTCCAGTGGCGGGCCCGATCCTCGGCGGCATCATTTGCGACAGCATTGGCTGGGAATGGATCTTCTTCATCAAGGTGCCGATCGCGCTCGCCGGCGGACTTACCGTGTTCTACATGTTGCGCGGTCAAGCCGACCCAACCATGCGCGCCACGATCGACAAGATCGGCCTCATCCTGCTCGTTATCTGGGTCGCCGCGTTGCAGATCATGCTGGACGAAGGGCGCAATCACGACTGGTTTGAGTCTGAGGAAATTCGCATCCTCGGCGTGATCGCGGCCATTGGCTTTGCCGCCTTCGTCATCTGGGAGCTGACCGAGAAGAACCCCATTGTCGATTTGAGGATCTTCCGCCACCGCGGTTTCACCGCAGCAGCCACGACCTATGCCGTGGGATTCGGCGCCTTCTTCGCTAGCCTTGTTATCGTGCCGCTCTGGCTTCAGTCGAACATGGGCTACACCGCGACCTGGGCCGGCTACGCGACCGGCATCATGGGCATCCTGGCCGTCGTCTGCTCGCCGATCGTCGGCAAAGCGGTGGAAAAGTACGATCCCAGATTGATCGTCTTTCTCGGGATCGTCGGCTTTGGCCTGATCATGGTGTGGCGTATGGGATTCAGTTCCGACGTCACCTTCCTGCAGATGGCTCTGCCCACACTCATCTCCGGTGTGTTCATGGTGATGTTCTTCGTGCCGGTGACGGGACTGGCGATGGCGAGCGTCGATCCTTCCGAGCAAGCCAACGCGGCGGGCATGTCGAACTTCATGCGCACGCTCGCAGGCGCCTTCGCCACTTCGCTGGTGCAAACCGGTTGGTCCAATGCAGCGCGGGAAAATCAGACAGAGCTCGCCGGCGCTATGCATAACGACAATATCGCTCTTGAGGGCCTGACCGCGGGCGGCGTCCCGCACGACGCCGCCACCCAGGCCCTGACAGGCGTCGTGGAAAGCCAGAGCATCATGCTGGCGACGCTAAACATGTTCGGGGTGATCGCCGTCTGCCTGTTCGTCGCGGGCATGATCATCTGGTTGGTGCCCAAGCCCAAGGGTCCGATCGACACCAGTGGCGCCCATTGACCGGGGCGCCGACAGAACACTTGGATCAAGGAGAATCAACATGACCGCGCAACAGCCGGTAAGCACTCTGTTTCCAAATATCCTGACGTCTGACACACGCTCGGCGTTGCTAAGACAAGCTGCGAACGCGCGAGAAAATCGCTCGGCGGATTCCGAAAGCGGGCCCACTGCGTTCCTTTCGTACTCGCGAAAGGACCACGTAGTCGCGTGGTCGCTCGCCATCGCGCTGGACGCTCTGGGCTATCGACTCGTGATTGACCGCATCTCGCTCCATTCTGGAGATAACTGGCGCGACAAACTGAAGAACGCGATCGATACCTGCGACGTTTTCGTCCTGGTTTGGGGACGGCATGCCCGGCGCAGCCCGCACATGGAATGGGAAGTGGATTGTGCAAGGTCGCGGTTATTCAACGGCCGCCCGATGCTGTTCCTGCCGGTGCCGATCGACTCCTTGTCTCGCGCGCCCATCCCGCCGGGACTGGATCACTTGCATTTCCCTGAACCGCCTTACGCGTGGCATTGAGGCAACCCCGATGCAAGCCCTCGTGTCTCTGCAAAGCCTTCATCCCCAGTTGCTGACACATGCATTAGCTGCTGCTGCCGCTTCGCTATTCGACAGCACACTCACTTTTATACTTAGAGGCTTATAAATGTCCGACGTCAGACCGCTGTTTCTCCGCAGCGTCGCTTTGGCGGCATTTGCGACTTGTTTGTCCTCGACCGCCTTCGCCGAGCAAGCGACAGCGCCGCTTCTCCTCGCGATTGAGAATGACAGCTTCACCGCCTCGGCCGACGCCTCTCCCAATGGCGTCGGATCGGCCTGGGAAAGCCGGCGCGCCGATTCATTTGACGATCCAGCGAACGACTGCCTGTGCTTTTCCGTTGCGACTCCCAACGAGAAAACAACCGGCGCGCTCTCCGTGACGATTGAGAATGACTCCTTCACGGGCTCCGACGACGCCTATTCCAATGGCGTTGGACTGACGTGGACCAGCCGAAACACAGAGACGCTATCGTCCGGCAATCCAGTGCGCGCATGGGCGAACGCGTGGTCGGTTATGCCTGGGGTCGCACAGCCAACTGAGCGCTACGTTTCGCTGAGCATCGCTCAAGAGATTCACACGCCCGAAGACATTACGCTCGAATCCCCGCCGCTGGACGACAGGCCCTATGCGGGAATTCTCTATCTGGACGCTGTGGTCTATCGCCGGTCGCCGCGCATGAACGACGCCTGGACGTTGCGGGTCGGCGTGGTGGGTCCAGCGTCGCACGCGGACGACACCCAGATTTGGTTTCACGATCTAATCGGAGCGGATAAGCCGCAAGGCTGGCGCACGCAATTGCCAAACGAGGTCATTGTCAACCTGGGCTACACGGCGAATTTCGCTGGGCCAGCGGGTGAGATTACTGACAATGTAAGCTGGCGCATCACGCCAACAATCACAGCTGAAGCGGGAACCTACGCAACAATCGTGGGGGCGGGCGCCTTATTCGAGTTTGGATATAACCTGCCGCGCTCGGCTCAGAGTGTGAGTTCGCTGCGCAATGGCCTCAATGCAGCGAGCATCGTAGGCTGGGGCGAAGACGAAACTGCATTGTCCGTGTCAGGAAATATTGGACTCGCTGGATACGCGGTCGAGCGCTTCCTTCCGCTGGACGGGACGTTCTTCAGGGATAGCCGGTCTGTTGAATACGATCCTACCATCGCCGTTATCACGGTTGGCGCGACTGTTCGTTACGCAGACTATGCTGTCAACTTCAATGTCGCTTTCAGTGAAGGCAGCATAGTGGGCCATGGCGACGTCGTCGAATTCGGGGCGCTGACGCTGTCTAAGCGATTCAGGTGAGTCTCCTCTCGCCGAGAGATCCATCGCGCCCTGGCGCGGCGCAGCATACCGGAGCCTATGTTGACGTTGCATCGTCCGAAATATGAAAAGGCGTCGCTGTCGATCACTGGTGGTGAACCGGAAGGCCTAATATGTACGAACGAATGGCCATGCGTCGCCGCCAGATTGCGCCACCTTCGCAATTGGCGCGAAGCCAATTTATGTTCCACTGGGTTGCATGCGATCCAGAACGGCCGAAGAAGGCGCGCCGTGAAGCGTTGCACCTGCCGTCGCCGCCGCGCATACCAGCCCTCTGGCGGCCGGGTAAACGTTGGCGCGTAGACCGCCATCGCTCCCAGTGGTCGCGCATTGCGTCCTCTGCGGGATATCAGAATCTGACATTGCGCGGCTTTAGCGCGTCGGAGCCGGTTTGGAGCGAGTTTCGTCGTTCGGCAGAGCAATGCCAACACGCTTTCGGGATTGGGGGCCCGCCTTCTCCAAATTGTCTAATATCACGTGTGCGGCGTCCTCGTAGTAGATGGTCATGCGCGGCACCGCCTGTTTGAAGGCGAGCGCAAGCGCGATGGGGGGAAGCATACGCGTAAAATGCGGACGCGGCGTCGGCCAGATCTCCGTTGAGACGAGGAGACCTTCAGTCGCCTTTCCATCGCGCGCGTCTATCATCGGTCCCGGGCAAAGCATGGACCAATCGAGTTGAGTGGCGCCCACGGCTTGGTAATTTGTCCGATGCGCTTCGTAGAATTTCGGAACGCCGGGCAGATCGAGCGTGCAGGCGCCGGTGCCGGGCACGTCCAGCAGGGCCGCGCCGCCAAAGAGCCAGAACCGGCCGCCATGACCGAGCGCGGCGTCGGCGGCGCGAATGACGCCAGCCGCCAACGCTGTGAACGCTTCACCATCCGCCACATTGCCGGCGGCGTTGATCACAACATCATGACCGCTGAGCGCCTCCGTGAGCGCGGCGTGGTCCGCGAGCGAGACGTTGCGGGCAGACAGGCGAGCGTGCGCGGGATCAGCGATTTTTGCCGGATTGCGCGCTAGCGCGGTAACGTCGTGACCGCGCGTAAGCGCGGATCGCACGAGTGCGCGACCGCTATTGCCAGCCGCTCCAAGAACGCAGATTTTCATTGAACTCTCCCATGGGCGGTTCGAGTGCGGGCTTGTCATCGTCGGCTACGCTTGGCTCGATCTGCGCGTGACCCTAGGCCCGACCCAGGCGCCGCGCGGTAGGCCTGGAATTGTGACGGCCAGCCCGTCAATCAAAACCTGGATGGCGCGATCGGCCAACTCGTCGGCCCGCGAGGCCGGGCCAACCAGTCGGTCGACCAACAACAAGGTGAGGCCATGCACTTGGGCCCAATAGTTCAAGATGGCGCCGTCGATTTTTGAGGCATTGCGTGCGCTTCGGGGAATGGGCGCGCCCAAGGCGCCGTCGATGATTGTGTCTTCCAGCAGCGTTCGGATCTTTTCAGCAGCCTCGAGTTCAACGACCGGTCGCTCCTCGTTTGCTCCGAAGAGGAACGGACCGAACATCAATCTATAGAGCGCCGGGTTTTGAACGCCGTGACGGACGTGGCTGCGGGCCATTGCGGTTAGACGCGCCCGTGCGCTCGTCTTCCCGCGCGCAGCCTCGCTCATGCGCATGGCAAGAAGTTCAAATCCTTCTGCCGAAACGGCGCCTAAGAGTTCGCGTTTGTCAGCGAAGTGCTTGTAGGGCGCGTTGTGGCTAACGCCTGCGCGGCGCGCGAGCTCGCGAAGTGAAAACTCCGTGCTCTGAGTTTCGGCGAGGATTTCGAGCGCCGCCGTAACGACAGCTCGCTGCAGATCGCCATGGTGGTACGGGCGCTCATCCTGGGCGGCATTGGGTGGGGTTTTGTTCATTGCCTCCATGTAGCGCCAAAGTGGCCAATGTCAACTTTTTCGTTGAAGACAAGTTGACAATGCCAACTCTCGTGCTTAAGTGGGCGCTGTCAACTTGTGGGCGACGGTTGTCAACATCGAGGTCGGGCGCCCGAAACGAAGGAGCATTTCTTATGAAGCACGATCAAGCCACTTTCAGCACCGCCTCTGTCGGGTGGGACCTGCGCCATCCCGGCCTTCTCATGAAGGATGGCGACCGCGAAGTGCACGAATTTATGGGCATGTGGCCGCTCAAGCCCGACGCCGACCTCGTCGAACTTACGCACACGCTGGCTTTCCGCGAACTCTGGAACCCGCCGACGATGACGTTCTCCGAGGCGACCACTCTGCTCGGGCTCATCCGCGCCGCTCGCTGGTTCGTCGGCACGAGCACCGAGTTCGGCCCGACCCTCTATTTCATCTCGCAGTTTGACGCGAGCCTGGACAAGTATTTTGACGACTTCGTGCTCAACGGGAAGGAGAACCTTGAGAAGATTTGGGGCCAATGCATCGGCTGCCCGACCGGCCCGGACGCGACGGCGCGCGACATCGTGCAATTCATCGCTCGCGGCCAAATCAAGACCCTGGCCTGCTACGACGCGTTCCCGAGCCTCAGCAACAGCCAGATCGAGAAGCAGGCTGACTGGTACGCGAAAACGCAGAAGTTCCAGCGCGCGCTCGCGGCTGGCGACGGCAGCCTTGAAGACAAGGTCAACGCTTTCCTGAGCGAACTGGCCAAGCCCTTCGAGCACGTGCGCAGCGCCGCGGCGATCGACACCGATGTCGCTACCGAGCCACAATTCAAGGACGTTCCGGAGCGCCTCAAGAGGTCCGCGCCGGCCAAAAAGCACGACTTCCGATAATCGGCAAATAGATCGGCCCTGGGCGCAATCTCAGGGCTGATCCCTTTCGCCGTGCGAGCGGCGAGGGCACTTTTTCAAGGACGACTCTTATGCACGCTGACGCCCGGACGCGCAGCCTGAAGGCTGCTGACCTGAGACAAAACCTCCACGACATTCAGGACAATGTCGTGTCGCCCATCCTGATGCGCTATGGGCGCCACATCTTCCTGAAGTTCGTTGACGGCGAGAAAGCGCGCGCGTGGTTGCGCACAGCAGTCCAACACATCAATGCGCTGCATGCCGAACACGGTACGCGCTTCACCGTCAATATCGGTTTCACTTATGAGGGCCTGAAGGCGCTCGGCCTCTCGCAACGTTCGCTCGACAGCTTTCCCGGCGCGTTTCGCGTCGGCGCGCGCGGACGCGCCGCGACCGTCGGCGATGATGGACGGCACGCGCCCGAGCATTGGGAAGGCGGCCTGGGTGGTCCCGACATTCATGCAATGGCTTGGCTTCGCACAGACACGGCAGAAGGGCGCGAAGAGGCGACCCGTATTGTTCGCGAAGAAATGGCGGCGATCGGCGGCGTCGAGATCCGGTTTACGCAAGATACGATGGCGCTCGCGCACGCAAACGGGATTGGCTCGGAAGGCGAGCATTTTGGTTTCGCCGATCCGATTTCGCAGCCTCCGATCGAGGGCGCTGACGCGCCCGCTTATCCTGGTGACGGCGTGCTCGAGCCTGATGGCAGGTGGCGCGCGCTCAAGCCGGGAGAGTTTCTGCTCGGCTATGAAGATGAAGCCGGGCCCGACGGAACGCCGGCGCCTGAACCATTCGAGTTGCGGGTGAACGGCACCTTCATCGTTTTCCGCAAGCTCTATCAGGACGTGGCTGGGTTCCGCAGATATTTGGCGACCGCTGCGAAGTCACTCTATGGGAGCGACGATCCAGATCAGCAGGAACTGGTTGCAGCCAAGATGATGGGCCGCTGGAAAAGCGGCTGCCCGATCGATCTTTCGCCAGAGCGGGACGATCCGGAGATCGCGGCGGATCCGCACCGGCGCAACAATTTTACCTACGCCGGCGACGACCAGGGACTGCGGTGCCCGCTTGGATCCCACCTGCGTCGTGTCAACCCGCGTGAGACGCCGCTGAAGCGCGCGACCACCGTGCGCCGCCATCGTTTGGTTCGTCGGGGCGTCGAATATGGGCCTCACCTTCCGGATGGCGAACTCGAAGATGACGGCGTCGACCGCGGCCTCATCAACCTCTTCATTCAGGCTGACATCGAACGCCAGTTCGAGTTTGTTCAGAAGGAATGGGTGCAGGGCGGCGAGTTTATTGGTCTCGATCCCAACGAGCGGGATCCCATCACTGGCGCCGGCGGAAAAGACACGCAGCTTTCAGTGCCGGGCGCCAAGCGGCCGTTTCTGTTTGATCTGCCGACGTTTGTCGTCGTGAAGGGTGGCGAATACCTGTTCGTGCCCGGGCTGAACGCGCTCAATGGCCTGATTGAACAAAAATTCTGAATCGTGGCTGCGAGGGGAGCTTACTGAAATGCGTATTCGAAGGCTCAAAATGAAATTGGCGAAGGCCGTGACGGCCATCGTTCTGTTTAGCGCGGCATCGCCAACGGCCCTCGCACAGAGCATCAAGGCGGATGCGCTAGCGACGAACGCCGCCAATATCTGGCCGTTGGGAGCAGCTTTCACCTTCTTGTTCGTCGCGCTCGGACCCCTAAACGTGATCGGGCCGTTTGCTGCGATGACACAAGGGCGTGACGCCGCGTTCAAGCGCAGGCTGGCGTTCAAGGCCTTTCTCGTTGCTGCGATTGCTCTACTTGCTGCAGCAACGCTGGGCGCGAAGACGCTGCAGGCCTGGGGCGTCTCGACCGGCGCACTTCTTTTTGCGGCCGGCGCCATCTTGTTCTTCGTCGCGTTACGCCCGGTTCTGGCCGGGTACAATCCGCGCACGCCGAGCGTAGAGGCGAGCGCAACCGCAGCTGTCGCGGCGTCATCCGAATCCGAACTGGCCTTCTCGCCACTCGCCTTTCCAACAATCGTTACCCCGTACGGTCTCGCCCTGCTGGTCCTGCTGTTCACATTGTACCCGATCGGTTCGGGGGGGCTGTGGATTATGGCGGCTGTGGCCATCGTGCTCGCGATGGACTTGTTGGCGATGCTATGTGCCGACCTGATTGCAAGGATTCCACTCAGCAAGCCCGGGCTCGACGTGCTCGGAGCGGTCATGGGCGTTCTCCTGGTGGCCCTTGGCGTGCAGGCGGTGGCGGATGCCATTCCTCTTTTAGCTCAACACAATTTCTGAATTCGACAACAGGAGTGAGGCTCAATGTCAGACCATTTTAGCGGGCCAGCGGTAATCACCGATCCGGCGGCGGACATCACCGATTTCTTCGCGTTCCCCAGTCCCGAACGCCCCGGAAATCTCGTCCTGATCATGGACGTGTTTCCCCTTGCGACGCCGAACTCGATGTTCAGCGACGCACTGACCCACCGATTCCGGCTGCGTCCGCTGATGCGGTCAGGCGCCAACCTCGCGCCCGGTGAATCCGAATACGTCATCGACGTTACCTTCGATGACGCGTCGGCCGGAACGCAGAAGGGGCGCGTCGTCGCCTCGGACGGGCGTGCGGCGAGCTTCGTTGTCGGTGAGGCGCTTGAGCAAGAGGGTATGCGCGTATTCGCGGGTCTGTCGAGCGACCCGTTCTTCATGGACGTGGAGGCTGCGATCCGCACGGATGTCTCGGGCAAACTGTCCTTCGATACGGCCGTGAACACGGTGCAGGATCGGGACGTCCTCGCAATCGTGGTCGAGATCCCGTTTGCGCCGATCGTCACCTTGTTCAACGGCGTGACGCTGATCGCCGCGGTGTCGGAGACGCTCGTCAACCGCCGCGGCGCGCCCATCCGGCTCGAGCGCGTCGGCCGGCCGGAGATGAAGAACGTCATCATCGCCAGCCCCGCACGCGATCCGCGCGCGCCCGGAATTGAGTTGCGCGACCTCTACAACCGCGAAGACACATTCACTTTATCCCCAGTCTATCGGCCGCTCTACGAGTCGCGCTTCGATGCCAACTTGGCCTTCTATGACGGCCTGGACGGAGAGACGGCGTGGCCGGTCGGACCAGGTGGGAGCCACAAGCTGCGCGATCTGTTCATCGACGATTTCCTGATCCTTGATCTCGCCTACGGCTTCGCACCTGGCGGTTTCCTCGCCATCGAACGCGCCCTGACCAACGACCGGCCACACTTCAGCGCCGGCGGCCGTTGGCTCGATGACGACATTCTCGACGAGCTGCTCACGTTGATGGTGAGCGGTCCCGGAGGCGCGCGGTTCGGCGACGGCGTGGACGCGCCAACCAAGCCGGGCAGCCTGATCTTCCCGCACGTCCGTGAACCCAACCGGCGGTCCGACATTCCGCTGCCTGCATTTTTAAGAGGTTGAACAAATGGAAACGCTCAAGGGCAAAGGCGCAGTCGTGACCGGGGCCGCGTCCGGCATTGGCAAGGCGATCGCTGCGGCATTCATTGATGCTGGCGCACGGGTGCTGCTAAGCGACCGCAACGCGGCGGCGCTCGACGATGCGGTGCGTGAGTTGGGCAATGGCGCGATCGCGTTCGTCAGCGATGTGTCCGATGAGGCTCAAGTGGAGGCAGCGATGCGCGCTGCACGCGAGGCCTTTGGGTCTCTCGACATCGTCGTGAATTGCGCGGGCTTTGGCGCGATCGCGCCACTCACTGAGCTGACAGCAGAAAAGTGGAACGCCGTTCAAGCGGTGACGCTGGCCGGGGTATTCTACGGCGTCAAGCACGGCGCACGGCAGATGATCGAGCAAGGGCGCGCCGGCGTCATCATCAACATCTCGTCAGTGAACGGACGCCAGCCCGGTGAGGGACAAGCCGCATATTGCGCTGCAAAGGCGGGCGTCGACATGATCACGCGCTGCGGCGCGCTGGAACTTGGCAGTCAGGGCATCCGCGTCGTCGGCATCGCGCCGGGATTGGTCGAGACGCCGCTGACAAAAAAGGAACTCGAGGATCCCGCCTCACGCGCGTTGTTCTTGGGGGTCATCCCATCGGGCCGAGCAGTCGCGGCCAATGAGATCGCGGCGGCCGCGGTTTTTCTCGCTTCCGACCAGGCCGCCTCGATTAATGGCGAAACCATTGCGATCGACGGCGGTTCGCTGACCCGCGGCTACCCTGCTCTGCTGACAGGTCTGAGGAGGGAAGCGCCATGATGATCGAACCAGGTCGCTACACCAGCGGACGCATCGCCATCGCCAACCTCTTCGCGTCGATCGAGAGCCTGGAGCTTCGCCGCGTCGAGAGCGTGAGCTTCGAGATCGACGCAGCGTTGTCACAGATGTTGTTTCTGCGTGGCGATCTTCTCGGGCGGATTGCCGATCATGATCGCGCGGAATTGGTGGCCCACGAGGCTGCTGTCTGTTCGCCAAATGTTGCGAGCGCGCTCTTCATCCGTGCGCGCCTGGCGGCTCGCTTCCATCGCTTCATTGAAGCAAGCGATCACTTCAAGCAGGCGCTTGCCGCGGGCTATCCGGCGCACGAGATCGACCCCGAGATAGCGGCGCTGCTGCAGGCGACGGGACGATACGGCGAGGCCTTGGAATTGCGTCAACGCCTCGCGCAGGACAATCCAGGCATGCACACGATCGGAGCGCTTGCGACGCTACTGGCCGAAATGAGTGACTGGCAAGCCGCTGAGGACATGTACCAGGCGGCGCTGAGAGCGGATACCGGCGTCTCACCGATCCCCTGCGCACAGCTGCTGTTTGAGTGGGGCGTGAGCGCAATGCGGCGCGGCGAGCTCGTTCGCGCGGAGGCGCTCTTGTCGGAACTTGAAATAATTTTGCCTGAGCACATCGCCGGGCGCGGCCACCGGGCCGAGGTCGCGTTCGCGCGCGGACAGCTCGATGTGGCCGAAGCGCTGATCGCGCCTCTGCTCGATTGTTCGGACGATCCTGAATATCGCGCGACCTACGCGGAAATTCGCGCCGCGCGCGGCGATCCAAGCGCCTGGCTCGAAGCGAACCGCGCCGCTGCCGCTTACGAGGTTTTGCTGGCTCGCCGTCCGGAAGCCTTCGCCGATCATGCCGCCGCCTTCTTCATGGGCATAGGCGCACAGCCGCTGCGTGCGGCGGAGTTGGCCCTCGCCAATTGGCGAACCCGCGACACGCCGCGCTCACGCAAGCTCCTGGCGCGCGCGGCAGCAGGTGCAGGCGCAGTCAATTAACCGGGAGAATGCAGCGTGAGCACCAAGGATCACTCATTGGCGCAAGCCAGGCCACGGCCTAGAATTGTTGTCATCGGCGCCGGCTTTGCTGGCATGGCGGCCGTGCGCGCGCTGCAAGACAGCGATGCCGACATCACGCTCGTGGACCGCAACAATCATCACCTCTTTCAACCCTTCCTCTTCCAGGTCGCCACGTCGATCCTGGAGCCGGCGGAAATCGCGACACCGATCCGCTCGCTTCTGGAGACGGCGCCGAATGTGCGGGTGGAAATGCGCGAAGCCAAGCGCATCGACCTTCCTCGAAAACTGGTTGTGATGAGCGAAGGCGCCGACCTGAACTATGATATGCTCATAATCGCCACCGGCGCGCAGACGAGTTATTTCGGCCACGAAGAAGCGTGGGCCGAGCATGCGCGGGGCCTCAAGTCAATTTCCGACGCCGTCGCTGCGCGCAATCGACTGCTCAAATCATTCGAGCGAGCCGAAATAGAAACGGACCCAAGGAAACGCGAGCGCTACACGACCGTAATTGTCGTGGGTGGGGGGCCAACAGGCGTCGCCATTACGGGCACGATCAGCGAGTTCGTTCAGCGGACTCTGAGAGCGGACTTCCGCAATATAGATAGCGGTCAAGCGCGCATCATTCTTGTTGAGGCCGGGTCACGATTGCTTCCGGCGTTCAGTGAAAAGCATTCTGGCTATGCCCAGCGTGCGCTCGAACGCGCTGGCGTCGAAGTGATGACGGGCGCGCCGGTGACGCACGTTGACGCGGAAGGCGTTGTTGTGAACGGCGAACGGCTCGAAGCGGCGACGGTGCTCTGGTGCACCGGCGTGCAGGGCACACCGCTCGCCAGGAGCCTCGGCCCGCAAGTGAAAGCGAATGGGACTGTCGCGGTTGAATGGGATTACTCGTTGTCTGGCCATGCGGATTGTTTCGTGGTTGGCGACGCCGCTCACGTGATCGGGCCCGATGGCCGACCCGTTCCCGGGCTTGCATCGATCGCGCAGAGCCAGGGGCATTATGTCGGCAGGGTTATCGCTGCGAGGCTGAGCGGAGAGCCGGCGCCTGCGCAGCTTGCGCCTTTCTCACCGAGCAAGCTGGCGACGATCACGCGCCATGTTGGCGTCGCCGAGTCCGGTGGACGCTCGATCACTGGCTTTCTTGCATGGCTGATGTGGGGTTTGCTTCACCTCAGAACGCTCTCGGATGGGCACGCCAAGATGTCAATTCTGGCGAATTGGCTGCGGCTTCTGACCACATATCGTCGCAGCGCCCGCATCATTGTCGACGTTGAGCCGGATTGGGAGCGGTCAGCCGCGCAAACGATCGCCGCGTCAGATGGGCAAGACATCGAGGTGGCTCCGACAGCGCTTAATGCGTCGGACCGATCCCTACAACCCGTACGAGCAGAGTAATGTCGACCGTTCTCGCCATGCCGAAGCCCCGCGAGGGAGCGCGCGATCTCGTCGGCCCGATTGGGCCTTCGCGCCGCCATCGCATCGTAATCGTCGGTGGCGGGGTGGCCGGCATTGAGGTGGCCACGGCATTGTCGAGGATTGCACCGCAGAACGGGATCTGCGTCACTCTGATCGATCGGGAGCCGGCGCATGTGTGGAAGCCGATGCTTCACACGATCGCTGCGGGCACAAGCGACATTTCTCAGCAGGAAACCCCCTACATCGCGCATGCGCGCCGTAACGATTATGTCTTCGAGGCTGGCGAGATGCAGGCACTCGATAGAGGGGGGCGCGCCGTTCGCCTTGGTCCGGTGACGATTCGCAACCGCATCGTCCTGCCAGAACGCGATATTGGCTATGACACGCTGATCCTCGCCCTGGGCAGCCAAGCAAACGATTTCGGTCTACCGGGCGTCCGAGAGCATTGCTTCATGCTGGATAGCCGTTCCCAAGCGCTGACGTTCAATCGCGAAGTCCAGGCGCGTATCTTGCAAAGCGCGGGCCTTGGGTCCGGCTTGCGCATAGCGGTTGTCGGAGCAGGGGCGACCGGCGTCGAATTATCCGCGGAACTGATCCAACTCGCCGAAATGGCTGAACATCTCGGCGCCGCTAGGCTCCGCGAGCGCCTACGCGTGACGCTGATAGAGACCGGGCCGCAAGTGCTGGCCGCTTTTCCCGATTGCGTAGCACGAGCGTCTCGCGCTCGCCTGGAGAAGCTCGGAATTACCGTTCTAACCGAAACAAGAGTCGTCGCAGCGGAGCAAACCGGCTTTATTCTGTCTGACGGAGGCCAACTCCCCGCCGATTTGATGGTGTGGGCTGCTGGTGTCAAAGGACCTCAAGTCTTTGCATCGCTCGCGGGTCTCGAGGTAACGCGCAATCTTCAACTTGTCGTCGGGCCAAACCTACAGACGACTCGCGACACCCGTGTGTTCGTGATCGGGGACAGCTCATGCGTTCGAGCAGAGCAAGGACAAATACCCCCGCCGCCAACAGCGCAAGTTGCGCATCAACAAGCAGCGCATCTCGTTCGTCATCTACCAAACTGGTTGAAGGGAAGACCGCTTCCGCCTTTCACGTTTCAGGACTTCGGCGCCATAGTCTCGCTCGGCGGTTATGGCGCCTACGGATCGCTCGGCAGGTTTGGCTTGTTCAGCGGCGGTTTCATCCGTGGCCACATCGCGCAGCTTGGGCACATCTTTCTACTTCGCGCTCATCAGGCGCGGCTTCATGGGTTTTGGCGCGGGAGCCTCTTGTGGCTCGCTGACAGAATCAATGCCTGGGCGCGACCGCGCCTTCCATCACCCGGTCAAGAATGAGGTTTCGATGGCTGACGCTTATCTCGCGCTCGTCCCGTTCATGGGACTTTTGGCCGGCCTCACTCACGTGTTATCCGGACCAGATCACCTGGCTGCGATCGCGCCGTTCGCAGTCAATGCGAAGAGCGGTGCTTGGCGCACGGGTGTGCGTTGGGGATTCGGCCATAGCGCCGGGGTGGTCGGGGTGGGGGTGCTCGCGCTATTACTTCGCGACGTCCTAAACATTGACCTCGTCTCAATGTGGGGCGAGCGCGTGGTCGGCATCATGCTCGTGGGCATCGGCGCGTGGGGCTTGTTTTCCGCCGCGTCTGGGAAGTCATCCGCCAATCATCGCCACGCGCACTTTGGCGATCGCCCGCATCAGCACCAGCACCCAGCCTTCGCGGTGGGTACGGTGCATGGGCTGGCCGGTGGTTCTCACCTGCTGGGAATCATTCCCGCCCTTGCACTGCCCTCGGACGCCGCCGCGCTCGTTTATCTGCTCTTGTTCGGCGTGGGCAGCATCGCTGCGATGGGAACATTTTCGTCTCTCGTCGGGTGGGTCGCAGCTCGAACTGGCGTGTGCGGGGTCAACACGCGAATGGCGCTCATGGTCGTGTCGTCGGTAGTAGCTGTCTTGATCGGCCTCGGCTGGCTCTTCGCGAGCCTTCAGGGGGGAAGTCTTCCATGATCAAGCACCAGCTTCATCACTCAATCGCACTCGTCGCGCTTGGACCGTGCGTTTCCTCAGCGGCATCGGCAGAGGACACGACCGGCGCGACTCCGTAACGCTGGAGAATGAAGCCTTGACTGGCTCGGATGACGCCTATTCCGAACGGCTTCGTAGGTCAAAGACGAGTATCTGGAATTGAATCTCGCTATTGGGGAAATAGCTCGTGGCGCCGGAGATGCGGTGTTACAGTACCTCTGTGAGATTCTGCATTGCGCCTATGATGGACTGGACGGATCGGCATTGCCGGGCGTTTCACCGGGTGCTGACGAAGCGGGCGCTGCTTTACACCGAGATGGTGACGGCGGAGGCGGTGATCCGTGGTGATCGCGCGCGGTTGATCGCGTTTTCGGATGTTGAGCATCCCGTGGCGCTGCAACTCGGCGGCGCGGAGCCTGCGCGGCTCGCGGAAGCGGCGCGGATCGGGGCCGATTTCGGATATGATGAGATCAATCTGAATGTCGGCTGTCCGTCTGATCGCGTGCAATCGGGCAAGTTCGGCGCGTGCCTCATGCGCGAGCCAGATCTCGTTGCCGCCTGCGTAGCGGCGATGATGGGCGCCAGTGATGTCGAAGTCACTGTGAAGTGCCGCATTGGCGTGGATGAGCAAGAGCCGGAAGCGGCGCTGTTCGCTCTGGCGGACCGCGCCGCCGCCGCCGGTTGCACCACCCTGATCGTCCATGCGCGCAAGGCGTGGCTCGATGGCTTGTCGCCGAAGGAAAATCGCGACGTGCCGCCACTGGACTATGAATTGGTGCGCCGTCTGAAGGCCGAGCGTCCGCATCTGCGCGTCATCCTGAACGGCGGCTTGCGCGACCTGGAGCACGCGCGCGCGGAAGGCAAGGGTCTGGACGGCGTGATGCTCGGCCGCGCGGCGTATCAAACCCCGGGTGTGCTGCTGGCGGTCGATCCGGAGTTTTTCGGCGCTCCCGCGCCGGCGCCGAACGAGCGGGCAGCGGTGCTGACTTATCTACCTTACATTGAAGCGCGACTTGCCGAAGGCGTGTCGTTGAATTCGATGACGCGGCATATGCTGGGCATGTTCACCGGCCAGCGCGGCGCAAGGACCTGGCGGCGCATGCTGTCGGACAACGTTCATAAGCCCGGAGCGGGCGTAAACCTCGTGCGCGAGGCGCTTGCGGCCATGGGCGCCGGCGAGGAAGCGTTCGCCTAGTTTTGAAAGCCCGGCGCAAACCAAGAGATCACTAACGTCGCCGCGGCGAACAGGCCAATCCATAAAGCGGCGTTGCGCATCCAGTGCGGGCCGAGCCCGTCGCGGCGCATCACCATGCCGCCGCCCACAAGCGCTGCAGCCATAAGCAGGTAGGTCAGCTGTGCGACGCCTACGCCGGTGAGCGTCGGTAGTTGATCGCGAAAAATCCACGCAAGCGCGACTGTGACAGCGAGCGCGCCAATGACTATCCAGATTGTGTTGCGCATGAGATCAGCTTTCGACTTGCGCTCGCCTGGTTAGGCGTGCGGGCAACTGGTCCATGATTGCGCGGCGCCGCACCGGCGTATAGCCGCCCCAGCCGGCGATTTCATCAAGCGTCCGGGCGCAGCCTTCGCAAAAGCCGTCCGTCCGCATGATGCAGATTTTGCGGCAGGGCGTTTCAATCGTACTAGGGTTTTTTTCCACCGGAAAGCTGGTCGAGCTGCTTTTGTATGGCTTCGAGTTGACGCTTCATATCGTTGATAGAGTCTGGCTCGCCTGGCTTGACGTCCGATTTCACTGCGATGGTCGCGGCGGCGGCCGGCGAAAACGGCGCCCACATCTTCAGCGCCTGCTCGAACAGCGCCATGTTCTGGCGGGCTTGATCCTCAAACAGCCCCATCGGATTCTTGCCGCCCCACGCCTTCGAGAGCTGATCGCGCCAGCTTTCCTGGCTCTTGGAGAAACTCTCCATACTCATCTCGAGATAGGCCGGGACGAAATTCTGCATCGAATGGCCATAGAAGCGGATCAGGCGGCGCAGGAACTGGACCGGCAGCATATGCTCCCCCCGGCTTTCCTGCTCGAAAATGATCTGGGTCAGCACGGAGCGGGTGATGTCCTCGCCGGTCTTGGCGTCCAGCACGATGAAATCGGAGCCGGAGCGGACCATGTCGCTGAGGGTTTCGAGGGTAACGTAGGAGGAAGTGGCCGTGTTGTAGAGCCGCCTGTTGGCGTACTTCTTGATCACAACCGGGACGCCACCAACGTCTTCATGGTGTTCAATCGATTCCGCACTGGGATTTGGTTCGGCCACGATTTCCTCCTTCCCCACAATCGGCCGGGTCCGGTTGCAATGCAAGAAAAACGCCCTGCCGCCGCAACATAAATTTGCTTAGCGACCTGAAAGTCTTGGAAATGGCGCTTCGCTGGGGCATTGAAGCGCCGCAGCATCTCCAGGAGCACGCCCGTGAGCATTGTTATCGCCGCCGCCGCCCGCACGCCCGTCGGTTCGTTCAATGGCGCGTTCGCGGCCGTACCGGCGGTCGAACTCGGCCGCACAGCCATTGTCGCGGCGCTGGCGCGGGCGGGCGTCACAGGCAAGGACGTGTCGGAGGTGGTGCTGGGACAGGTGCTGTCTTCCAACCAGGGCATGAACCCGGCCCGTCAGGCCAGCCGCGCCGCTGGGGTGGATGACGCGACGCCGGCCTGGGGCCTCAATCAGGTTTGCGGTTCGGGCCTGCGGGCGGTGGTAGTGGGCTTCCAGCAAATTCTGGCGGGCGACGCGAAGATCGTCGTGGCCGGCGGGCAGGAAAGCATGAGCCTATCGCCACATGCGGCGCATCTGCGCGCTGGGCAGAAAATGGGCAATCTGGAATTCGCAGACACGATGATCAAGGACGGCCTGACCGACGTGTTCTTCAACTACCACATGGGGATCACGGCCGAGAACGTCGCCGAAAAATGGCAGATTACCCGCGCCGATCAGGACCAGTTCGCGGTAGCGAGCCAGAACAAGGCCGAGGCGGCGCAGAAGGCCGGCAAGTTCAAGGACGAGATCGCGCCGGTAACGGTAAAAGGCCGCAAAGGCGATGTGGTGGTCGATAGCGACGAGTACATTCGCGCCGGCGCCACGCTGGACTCCGTCTCGGGCGTCAAGCCCGCGTTCAAAAAGGACGGCACGGTCACTGCCGCTAACGCGTCGGGCATCAATGACGGCGCCGCGGCGCTCGTGCTGATGACGGATACGGAAGCCAAGGCGCGCGGAATTACGCCGCTGGCCACGATCAAATCGTGGGCCTCCTGCGGCGTAGCGCCCGAGATCATGGGCACGGGGCCTATTCCGGCCTCGAAGAAAGCGCTGGAGCGCGCGGGGTGGCAACCGGCCGATCTGGATCTGATCGAAGCCAACGAGGCCTTCGCCGCGCAAGCCATCGCCGTGAACCGCGACATGGGCTGGGATCAAGCCAAAGTGAATGTCAACGGCGGCGCGATCGCCATCGGTCATCCGATTGGCGCTTCTGGCGCGCGCGTGCTCACAACGCTGCTCTACGAATTGCAGCGGAGAGATGCTCACAAGGGCCTGGCCACGCTGTGCATCGGCGGCGGCATGGGCATCGCGCTCTGTGTCGAGCGCTGAGGCAGAAGCGCACGCTGCATTGCAGCATTAAATTACCCTTATTGCATTGAGCGCGAGTCACGGTGAAACATGCTTTGTTGATAGGGCGTGGAGGAAACAATGGCGCGCGCAGCGATCGTAACAGGCGGTACGAGAGGCATTGGGCGCGCGATCAGCGAAGCGCTCAAGAATGCAGGCTACACTGTCGCGGCCAATTACGGTGGCAACGCTGAGGTCGCCAACGCGTTTACGAAAGAAACAGGCGTTGCTTCGTTCAAGTGGGACGTTTCGAACTACGACGCATGCGAGGCGGGCGTAAAGGCCGTCGAGGCCGCACTTGGGCCGGTCGAAATCATTGTCAACAATGCCGGCATCACGCGCGACGCGACGCTGAAAAAAATGACCCCGGATATGTGGAACGACGTGGTCGGCACAAATCTCGGTGGCTGCTTCAACATGGCCAAAGCCGTGTGGGAGGGCATGAACGCGCGGAAGTTTGGCCGCATTGTCAACATCGGCTCGATCAACGGGCAGGCTGGTCAGTACGGACAGGTAAACTATGCCGCGGCGAAGTCAGGCATCCACGGTTTTACCAAGGCGCTGGCCCAGGAGGGCGCCCGCACGAACATAACGGTGAACGCGATCGCGCCAGGCTACATTGATACCGAAATGGTCGCGGCTGTGCCAAAAGAAGTGCTCGACAAGATTGTCGCCAAGATTCCAGTCGGCCGGCTTGGGCATGCCGAGGAAATCGCGCGGGCCGTGCTGTTTCTCGTCGCCGATGACGCGGGATTCGTCACCGGCTCGACCCTGTCGGTCAATGGCGGCCAGCATATGTATTGAGGCCGGTATGGCTGAGTTCTCAACCCCAGCCACGGCCGCTATTTCGACGATTATGAGCCTGGCGCGATATACGAATTTGGGCCGGTCACGATGGAAGAGGGGGAGTTGATCGCCTTCGCGCGGCAATACGATCCGCAATCCATCCATATCAATCCCCGGACCGCTGCGGCAGGGCCGTTGGCGTGCGCCCCAGCGCCTAGGCCGCGCTTTTGACGCGCACATAGGTGCCCGGCGCATCAGCCAGCGCGCTTTTCGGTTCGCGCGCGGCGACCATGGCGCCGGAATGGTCCTTCAACCAGTTGTGCCAGTGCGGCCACCAAGAGCCCGCGCGCTCACTGGCGTCCTGCATCCATTGCTCGAAGGACGGCGGCAGCCAGGGATTTACCCAGTGCTGATACTTCTTGGCGTCCGGATGATTGATCACGCCGGCGATGTGGCCGGATCCCGACATCATGAACTCCACCGGCCCGCCGAACAGGCGCGCGGTGCGATAAACTGAAACCGCCGGCGCGATGTGATCTTCTTTGGCCGCCTGCATGTAGATAGGGATTTTGACATTCCCCAGATCGAGAGTCTCTCCGAGTAGTTTAAGTTCGCCTTTGGCGAGCGCGTTGTCGCGGTAGAAGCGGCGCAAGTAAAACAGGTGCAGCGCGCGCGGCATGCGCGTCTGATCGGCATTCCAAAATAAGAGATCGAACGGCGGCGGGCGCTTGCCGAGGTAGTAATTGTCGACGACGTAATTCCAGACCAGATCGTTCGAGCGCAGGGCGTTGAACGTGTCCGCCATCACCTGGCTATCGAGAACCCCGCCCGCTTCGTCCATCCGCGCGGCGACATAATCGATCGCAGCGTCGTCGGTGAACACCTTCAACTCGCCCGCCATTTCAAAATCGGCTTGCGCGGCAAAGAATGTCGCACTTCTGATGCGGGTGTCTTTCTTGCTCGCCATATAGGCCAGCGCGGTTGAAAGCAGCGTACCGCCGATGCAATAGCCGACGGCGTTGATCTGCTCGACATCCGCCGCTTCGCGCGCCGCGCCAACAGCTTCGAAAATGCCCTCCTGCATGTAGGTCTCGAATGTCGCCTCCGCGAGCCGCGCGTCCGGATTTACCCAGGAGGCGACGAATACCGTGACGCCATGGCTGACCAGCCATCGGATCATGGAATTCTTCTGCTGCAGGTCGAGGATGTAGAATTTGTTGATCCAGGGCGGAAAGATCAGCAGCGGCGTTTCGTACACCTGCTCGGTAGCCGGCGCATATTGGATGAGTTCGATCAGCCTTCCTTGATGCACCACCTTGCCCGGCGCGGTGGCGATAGTCTTGCCGACTTCGAAGGCGTTCGTATCGGTTTGCGTGATTGCCAGCATGCCTTTGCCGCGCGCCAGATCGTGCGCGAGATTATCTAGCCCGTTAAGCAGATTTTCGCCGCGCGTGCGTAGCGTTTCCTTCAGCACAGCTGGATTTGTGAACGCAAAATTCGAGGGGCTGGCCGCATCGACGGCCTGCTTTACGAAAAACATCGCCTTGCGCTTGGTGTCCTCGTCGAGGCCTTCGGCGCGCCCCACCAGGTCAACCAGCCATTGCGACGTGGCCAGATAGGTGTCGCGCATAAGGCTGAAATATGGGTTCTGACCCCATTCGGGATCGGCGAACCGTTTGTCGCGCAGCGGCGGACCGCCTTCGGCTACGGCGCCGAGCCATTTGGCGGTGTTGTCCATCCAAATGTCGGAATAGCGCCGCCAAAGATCGGCGTGGGCGTCGCGCAGCGTCTGGGGTTGAACGGCCAATTGACCCCACGCCTTCTGCAGCGCGCTGTTGGCGTCAAACGGATCAGCGCCAAGCGCGCTAAGCTGTTTGCTCTGAGCCTGGTTCTGGAAGGCGGTCGTGAACACATTGTTGGCGCGCGTCATCGCCTCGGCAAGGTTGAGCGAGAGCCGCTCAATGTCAGCGCCGGAGCGGGAGAGCAGAACTTCGACCAAAGCAGAGTCCACGGGCGTCGGCGCCTGTGGCGTGGCAGCCTGCGCGGCTTCGGCCTGAGGCGCGGCCGCGGCGTGTGACGGAACTATTGCGGGCGTTGCTTTCGCCTTGGCGCGCTTGCGGCCTGTTTTGGGCTTGGGCTGAGGCGTGGGCGGAAGCGGCTCGGCCGGGCCAGGCGAGGGTTTTGGGGCGGCCGCCCGCGGCGCGCCTGCCCGTTTTCTCGTCCGCGCCATACGTCAAACCTCCCAAGGGGCGCAAGCGTTACAGGCCGTTATGGTGACACACCGCGCTGCCTTGGTATAGGAGAGCGGGGATTCGGCAGGAGTTTCACCCATCATGCGGGACGTCGCGACAATTTTTCGGACCGTCGTCCTCGTGGCGTTCGCAGCAAGCCTGGCGGGCTGCGCGATGTTCGGTGGGAAGGACGATTCTCCTGCGTGGTTCCGCCAGCGGGTGACGGAACTGGAAGACGGCCGCTATCCGCAGCTTGCCTCCGTGCCGCAGACGACGCCGCCGACCAAGACGCCGGCCGAATGGCAACGGACCGAAACTGAAGTGCAGAACGCTGGCGCAGCGCTGGAGGCAAATCCGCGCGCAGCGGCCGTGGGCGCAGATGCCGCCGCCGCCGCCGGGGCGTTCGAGGCGCAGGCCCGCAAGGAAGCCGCAGCCGCCCGCCCCGAGCGCTAGGCGCAGCCAGGCGCCCAAACGCCGTTCGCTTTTCATCTATTTCTTTGCGATGTTCCGACGATGCCGTCCGCCGATTTTTACAAGATACGCCGCCTCCCGCCTTATGTGTTTGAAGAGGTCAATCGCCTGAAGGCGCGCCTGCGCAATAAAGGCGTGGACATTATCGATTTCGGCATGGGCAACCCAGATTTGCCCGTGCCTGAACACATCGTCGATAAGCTGTGCGAGACGGCGCGCAAGCCGCGCACGAACCGCTATTCCGCCAGCCGCGGCATATCCGGCATCCGCAAGGCCATCGCCGGCTATTACGACCGGCGCTTCGGCGTGAAGCTCAATCCCGATACGCAGGTCATCACCACGCTTGGATCGAAAGAGGGTTTCGCCAATCTGGCGCAAGCGATCACAGCGCCGGGCGACACCGTGATCGTGCCGAACCCCTCCTATCCGATCCACGCCTTCGGCTTCATCATGGCCGGCGGCGTCGTGCGCAGCGTAGAGGCGCATTCGCCGGAGCAATATCTCTCAGGGCTCGGCCGCGCTGTGCGCCATTCGGTGCCTGCGCCGATCGCGATGATCGTGTGCTATCCGGCCAATCCCACCGCACAGGTGGCCGATCTCGATTTTTACAAGGAAGCCATCGCGTTCGCTCGCAAGCACGAAATGTTCGTGCTGAGCGACATGGCCTATTCCGAAGTGTACTTTGACGGCGTGCCGCCGCCTTCGGCCCTTCAAGTGCCTGGCGCTACGGATGTGTGCGTGGAGGTCAACACGCTGTCGAAGACCTATTCGATGGCGGGTTTCCGCGTCGGCTTTGCGCTGGGCAATGAGCGGCTGATCGCGGCGCTGGGGCGCGTGAAATCCTATCTCGATTACGGCGCCTATACGCCCATTCAGGTTGCTGCGGCGGCGGCGCTGAACGGGCCGCAGGACTGCGTTGAAGAAATGCGCCAGACATACAAGGCGCGCCGCGACGTGCTGGTCGATAGCTTCGCCAAGGCGGGCTGGGCGATTCCCAGCCCGCGCGCTTCAATGTTCGCATGGGCGCCGCTGCCGGAGAAATTCAAGCATCTCGGCTCGGTCGAGTTTGCCAAGCGGCTGATGGTGCAGGCCGAGATCGCCGTGGCCCCCGGCGCTGGCTTCGGCGAGTACGGCGATGGCTTTATTCGCATCGGTCTTGTTGAGAACGAACAGCGTATCCGCCAGGCCGCGCGCAATCTGAAGAAATTCCTTCAAAGCAATGTCGAGCCGCATGAAATAGCGGCGGAGTAAGTCATGGCTGGGGACAAGGAATTGCGCATCGGCATTGCTGGGCTCGGCACGGTCGGGGTCGGCTTGCTGAAATTGCTGACCGGGCCCGAGCCGATCGGCGATGGGCGGCTGAAGGTCATCGCCGTTTCGGCGCGCAATCGTTCGCGCAAGCGCAGCGTGGATATTTCGCAGTTCCCGTGGTTCGACGACCCGAGCGAAATCGCGGCCAATCCGGATGTCGACGTGTTCGTCGAACTCATGGGCGGTTCTGACGGGCCAGCCAAACACGCGGTTGAACTGGCGTTGAAGCGCGGCGCCAAGGTCGTCACCGCCAATAAGGCGCTGGTGGCGGAGCACGGCGCGGAGCTGGCAAGGCTCACGGAGAAGTATGGCGGCGCCCTGCTGTTCGAAGCGGCTGTTGGCGGCGGCGTGCCGGTTGTGAAGGCAGTGCGCGAGAGCTTTGCTGGGGCCAAGGTGCAGGCGGTGTCCGGCATTCTCAACGGCACCTGCAATTATCTGCTGACAGAGATGGAAGCCTCGGGCCGCTCGTTTGCTGATGTACTGGCTGACGCCCAGCGCCTGGGCTACGCCGAAGCCGATCCGCATATGGACGTTTCGGGTACGGACGCGGCGCACAAGATCGCCATTCTAGCCGGCATAGCGTTTGGCTTCGCGCCGGATTTCGAGACCGTCGGCATCGAAGGCGTCGAGAGCGTTTCGCTGCTTGATATCCGGCTGGCCGGCAAGCTGGGCTATCGCATCAAGCTGCTGGCCAAGGCCGAGCGCGATGGCGATGCGGTGCGGGTGCAGGTGCATCCGGCGCTGGTGGCGTTTGACCATCCGCTGGCCAGCGTCGGCGGATCGTTGAACGCCGTGGTGATCGACGCTGATCCGATGGGGCGCCTTACTTTCACCGGCCGCGGCGCCGGCGAAGGGCCTACCGCCGCCGCCGTGGCGGCAGACCTGCTCGATCTTCTCGCCGGTCGCGAGCCGCCGATGTTCGGACGGCCTGTGGCCGCCTTCCGCCCGCTGGGCGCGGCGCCCCGCGCCGAGACGGGCCGCTACTACCTGCGCCTGCTGGTCAAGGATAAGCCCGGCGTGATCGCGGCGGTGGCCGAAAAGCTCGCAAAGCACGCCGTTTCGATTGAGAGCTTCCTGCAGGACGCCCAGCACGATACGCCGGAAGTGCCGATCGTGTTGACGACTCAGATATGCCCCCGCCCGGCGCTTGACGCGGCCGTGTCGGAGATAGCAAGCCTCGACACCAATGCGGCCGCCCCGTTCGTGGTGCCGATCGAAGACAGTCCGACCCGCCAGCCTTGGCGTCCCTCGTGAGAACCCGCCGATGAGCAATGCCACGATGACCGACGACCTGGCCTTTGCCGCCGCCCGCGCGACCGCGCTGGCGGCGATTTCGGCATACAAGATGGTTGGGCGCGGTGATGAGAAAGCCGCTGACCAGGCTGCTGTGGATGCTTTGCGCAATGCGCTGAACGCCATGCCAATCCAGGGCCGGATCGTAATCGGCGAAGGCGAGCGCGACGAAGCGCCGATGCTGTTTATCGGCGAAGAGGTCGGCACCGGCGAAGGCCCGGCCATCGATATTGCGCTCGATCCGCTCGAGGGCACCACGCTGACGGCCAAGGCGATGTCAAACGCGCTGGCGGTGATGGCGTTTGCGCCGCGCGGTGGGCTGCTCTATGCGCCCGACACCTACATGGACAAGCTAGCGGTTGGGCCGGGCTACGCCAAGGGCGTGGTCGATTTGGATAAATCCGCAGGGGAAAACGCCAGGGCGCTTGCCAGGGCCAAGGGCGTTCCGGTGGAAGACCTTGGCGTCTGCGTGCTGGACCGTCCGCGCCACAAGGACATTATCGACAGCCTTCGCGCCGTCGGCTGCCGCGTGCATCTGATCTCGGACGGCGACGTCGCGGGCGTGATCAACACCACCGATCCGTCCACAGGGATTGATATGTATGTTGGTTCTGGCGGCGCGCCTGAGGGTGTGCTGGCGGCGGCGGCGCTTAAATGCGTCGGCGGCCAGATGCAGGCGCGTCTTGTTTTCCGGAATGACGACGAGAAGGCCCGCGCCGCGCGCACGGGCGTCACCGATTTCAAACGCCGCTATGAACTGGACGATCTGGCCTCGACTCACGCCATCTTCGTCGCCACGGGCGTCACGGACGGCGCTTTGGTGAAGGGCGTGAAGACCATGAACGGCCATATCAAGACTGAAACCCTCGTCATGAATTCGGCGACCGGCATGGTCGCCAAGATCGAGCTGCGCACGCCGAAGGGCTGAGCGGGTGTCAGCGGCCCCGAAACTGGAAAGCGCGCGCGCGTTTCTGAACGTTGAGCGTTCGCTCACGGGCAAACGCTGGGCCGTGCGCGAAGCCAATGATGCGCTGGCCGAGGGCCATCGGCGCCAATCGCTTTTGCCTGAGATCGCGGCGCGCCTGCTGGCCGCGCGCGGTGTTACGCTCGAACAAGCCAAGAACTTTTTAAACCCCACTTTACGCGATTTTTTCCCCGATCCGTCGACCTTCAAGGACATGGATCTCGCCGCGAAGATTATCGACGAGGCGATCGCGAGCGGAACGCCGACGGCGGTGTTCGCCGATTACGATGTTGATGGCGGCACGTCGGCGGCGTTGCTCGTCAGATATTTCCGCGCACGCGGGCGCAAACTTTCGATCTACGTCCCTGACCGCATGGCTGAAGGCTACGGCCCTTCGCCGATCGCATTCGATCGCCTAAAGGCGGCGGGCATTGAACTGGTCATCACGGTAGATTGCGGTGCGGCGTCGTATGGGCCGCTGGAACACGCCGCCGCGATTGGCCTCCAATTGGTGGTGGTCGATCATCACCTGATGCATGGACCGCCCCCGCCGTGCCTGGCGTGCGTCAACCCGAACCGGATGGATGATACATCCGGACAGGGCCATCTCACCGCGGCGGGCGTGGTGCTCGTGCTGCTTGCGGCGCTGAACAGACAGGCGCGCCAGGCCGGCTCGATCGGCGCGAATAATCTGCCGGACCTGATGGGCTGGCTCGATCTTTCTGCGCTGGGGACGGTCTGCGATGTGGCGCCACTGACGGGATTTAACCGCGCGGTGGTGGCGCAAGGGCTGAAGGTTCTCAGCCGCAAGGAGAATATTGGCATCGCCGCGTTGGCGACAGTCGCCAAGCGCGAGAAGCTCGGCGCGGTTTATGATCTCGGCTTTATTCTCGGGCCTCGTTTGAATGCAGGCGGACGCGTCGGCGATTCCTCGCTGGCGGCGCGGCTGCTCTCGACCGAAGACCCCGCCGAGGCGATGGAAGTTGCCGAGCAGCTCGATGCGTTGAATGTTGAGCGCAAGCGATATGAGAACGACATGCTCGCGGTCGCTACGGCGGAGGCCGAAGCTATGTCGCGCGATCAGCCGATCGCGATCGTCGGCCGGCCAGAATGGCACCCGGGCGTAATCGGGATTGCGGCGGGGCGCCTGAAGGAGCGGCTGATGAAGCCGGTGATCGTGCTCGGCGGCGAGGGCGATCACGCCAAGGGCTCTGGCCGCTCGATCACCGGCGTCAATCTCGGCGCGGCGGTGGCGGCGGCGGCGAAGGCGGGCATTCTCGTCGCCGGCGGCGGCCACGCGATGGCGGCGGGGCTGACCGTCGAATGGTCTAAGGTGGACGAGTTCCGCGCGTTCATGGCCGAGGCGCTGACCAGCCAATTGGCGGCGGCGGCCAGCGAGGCGCGCACGCTCTGGATCGACGCGGTTGCCGGTTTGCCGGCGGTTGATCTGCCGCTGATGGATGCGATCGACCGCATCGGCCCTTACGGGCCGGGCCATGCCGAGCCGGTTTTCGCGCTCGCGGATGTCACTGTTTCTTACTCCTCGCTGATGAAGGGCGATCACGTGCGCTGCGTGCTGCAGAGCGCGGGCGGGCGGAAGCTGCGTGCGATCGCGTTCCGCGCGGGCACGAATGGCCTGGGCGAAGCGCTGCTGAAGCGCGAACAGAAACTGCACGTCGCGGTGAAGCTGAAGCGCGACAGCTATGGCGGGACCGAGAAGGTCGAGGCGGAGATTCTCGACGGCGCCTGGGCCTGATCGTCTATTGTGGCAGCAGACCGCCGGGTGGCGCATAATGCACGCCCGCTCCCGGCCCGAGCGGCAGATCGAGGAACACCCACGCAGCTGTCATGGCTATCCCCGCCGCCGCAAAGCACAGCGCATAAGGCAGCATGATCGACAGCAGCGATCCGACGCCGAAGCTGGAATCCCAGCGCCGCGCAAAGCCCAGGATCAGAGGAAAATAGCTCATCAGCGGCGTCATGATGTTGGTGAAACTGTCGCCCATGCGGTACGCGGCCTGTGTCATTTCCGGCGATATCCCAAGCAGCATGAACATCGGCACCACCACGGGCGCGAGCGCGCTCCATTTCGCCGAGGCCGATCCGATAAAGAGATCGAGGAAAGACGAGAAGCCGAGCACGCTCACCAGCAGCACCGGCGCGGGAAGGTTGAGAGACTTCAGCGCTTCCGCGCCATTGATCGCCGCGATCGGCCCGAGCCGTGACCAGTTGAACATCGCGATGAAGTGAGCGGCGAATAGAGCGAACACGATGTAAGGGGCCATGGAGCGGGCGCCGTCGATCATCCGCTCGATAGCGTCCTTCGCTGATTTCACCGAACCTAAAGCGGCGCCGAACGCGATCCCGCAGAGCAGGAACAGCAGGAAGAAGCCGGCGATCAACGCCGAATAAAAGGGCTGCAATCGCGCCGGGCCCTCGCGGCTTTCGTCGATCAGCGGCGTGTATCCCGGCCAAAGCGCCAGCGCCGCAAACAGCCCCACGATCAACAGCGCCATCACGCCCGCCCGGGCGAGGCCCGCCTTCTCCTGCGGCGTCACCTCCGACTTTGCGAGTTCGGCCTGCAATGCATCATCGACCTGGCCGCCCCATTTCCCAAGCCGGGGCTCGATCACGCGGTCGGTGACGAACCAGATGATCGGCGTGAACACCACCACGATCGCCAGGATGAACCACCAATTGCCGAGTGGGTTCATGGTCCAGTTCGGATCAATGATCCGCGCTGCTTCCTGCGTGAAGCCAAACAGCAGCACGTCGATCTGGCCGGGCGTGACGTTGCCGGCATAGCCCCCCGACACCGCCGCGAACGCCGTCGCGAGGCCGGCGAGCGGATGGCGGCCGACTGCCGCATAGAGCAGCGCCGCCAGCGGAATGAACACCACATAGGCCGCATCCGAGGCGTGGTGTGACATCATGCCGATGATGCAGACGAGGGGCGTGAGAATGACGCGCGGCGCATCGCGCAGGCTGGCGCGGATGAGCGCGCTAAACAGCCCCACGCGCTCAGCGACGCCAGCGCCGAACATCACCAGCAGCACAAGGCCTAGCGGGGCGAAGCCCGTCAGCGTGCGCGGCATTTCCGTGAGCAGCCTGGCGATGTTCTGCTCCGAGAACAGAGATGTGGCGGTGTAGGACAGGACACCGTTCTCGAGCACGCCGAACTCTGGCGCTTTGTCCCCCGGATAGGCGAGTGACGCGGACCAGCCCAGCGCGGCGCCCATGGCGGAGAGGATCATCAACAGCCCGATCAGCCACACGAAGATCATCACCGGGTCGGGCAGCAAATTGCCCACGCGTTCGACGAAGCCAAGGAACCCCTTTTGCCGCGCGGCGACGGCCGCATTGGTTTCGCTCATGCGACGGGCCCTTGTTCACGCAGGAGACGCCGCGCGCCAGCCCTGACAAAGGACCAATCATGTCGTGACCGTTAAGGGCGTGCAAGCATACGGGCTAACCCTCCCTTGCGCGGGAAGGGGAGGAGTGCACGGGCGCTTTGGGAGGGGGAGGATAAGCTTATTTCATCCGTGGGATTGCACCCTGCGCCGCCAGATGCAGGGCCCGCGTCTTACGGCTAACATTCAGGGATATTGTGACCGGAGACGCGCGATGGATGAGGTGGAACGCGAAGGGCGCTGTCTATGCGGTGCGATACAGTTCAGGCTGCGCGGAGAGCCGCGTTTCATATCCAACTGCCATTGCGAGTCATGCCGGCGCGCATCATCGGCCCCCTCAGTGACCTGGGCGGGATTTCGCGAAGATCAGGTTTCGATCGAGGGCGAAACAATGGTCGCCTACTCATCGTCGGCAGGGGTTACGCGCAGTTTTTGTGGCCGGTGCGGCTCGCCCATCGCCTTTCGCGGTGCGCGTTGGGCTGGCGAAGTCCACTTGCCGGTGTGCGCCTTTGCGGCGCCGGAACACATGGCGCCCGATTCCGATCATTTTGAAGGGGAGAAACTTCCCTGGGCCGCATTACTCGGACGAGAAGCGCCGGCATGACGGCGCGGCCATTTCGTGCTATACTCCCCGCATGCAAAACATCGTTGTGCTGACCGGCGCGGGGCTTTCGGCCGAGTCGGGCTTGCAGACCTTTCGTGACGAAAGCGGTCACTGGCTGATCGAGGATGTCGATGCCGTGGCGTCGATCGAGGGATGGCTGCGCGATCCGCAGCGGGTGCTGGATTTCTACAATCCAAGGCGCGCGCAGCTCGATGGCGTTCAGCCGAACGCCGCGCATGTGGCGCTCGGTAAGGCGCAGACGGCGGTGCGCGAGAGCAGCGGCGGCGCGTTCACGATTATCACCCAGAACATCGACGATCTGCACGAGCGCGGCGGCGCTTCGGGTGTGATCCATATGCATGGCGAGCTGCGCAAGCAGCGCTGTCATGTCTGCGATGCGCTCTCGCCCTATGAGGCGGCGATCGGGCGCGCAGATGTCTGCTTATCCTGTGGACAGGCGGGCGCGATGCGCCCGCACGTGGTGTGGTTCGGCGAGATGCCGATCGGCATGGACGAGTGCCTCGAAGCGCTCGCGGCGGCGGACCTGTTCGTTTCAATAGGCACCAGCGGGGCGGTGCAGCCGGCCGCGAGTTTCGTGGCGATCGCCCGCGAAGGCGGGGCGCGGACGCTGGAGATCAATCTCAAGCCGTCCGAGACCGCCAGGCTATTCGATGAGCGACGCTATGGCCCGGCCAGCCAGGTGGTGACCGATTGGGCCTGGGAGACCATTGCCGGGCTGGAGACCAGGCTCTGAGGCTTGATCGGGCCTGCCTGCCTTGCACCCTCAGGCGACTGCCCTTAAGAGGGCGATCCTCCGCGCATAAGCGCCCTTCGTCTATCGGTTAGGACGTCAGGTTTTCAACCTGAAAAGAGGGGTTCGACTCCCCTAGGGCGTGCCAATGTGCAGCTAGCTGCGCGAAATATCATGACGCGCGCCGCAGCCAATACTGCGGTGTTTCGGGAAGATTGCGGCCCCAGGTTAACCCAGATACCTTTCCTCCAGCGTGGAGGGCAGCCGATGCGTTGGGTGGTGCTGGCACTGGCATTTTGGGGTTTGCTGGCGGCGCCGGTTCTCGCGCAGGAACGCCGGGTCGCGCTGGTGATCGGCCAGAGCCAGTACCGCACTGTGGAGCCGCTGGCCAATCCGGCCCAGGATGCGCGGCTTGTGTCGGAAGCGCTGGCGCGTGCCGGTTTTGAGGTCCGCCTCGGCCTCGATCTTGATAAGGCGGCGCTGGAGACGGCGCTGGATGACTTCGCCAACGATGCGCAGCAAGCCGATGTCGCCGCCGTCTACTTTGCGGGGCATGGGTTTGAGGCGCAGGGCCGCAACTGGCTTGTGCCGATCGACGCGGCGATAGCTGGCCCGTCAGACATTCCGCGAACCTCCGTGCCATTCGAAGCGATCGCCAAGAGCCTTGCCGGCGCGAAGGTGAAGATCGTGGCGCTGGACGCCTGCCGCAACAATCCCTTCGCCGCGCGCGCCGCCGAAGGCGGCGTGATCAATCGCGGCCTGGCTGAAGTTGAACTCGACGGTTATGTCGTTCTTTATGCGGCCGCCGTCGGACAGGTCGCGCTCGACGGTTCGGGCGGCAACAGTCCATTTGCGCAGGCATTCGCGCGGCGGATAAGCGAGTCCGGCGTCGATCTGCGCCTCTTTGCCGGCAGAGTTCGCGATGATGTTGCGGCGACGACCGGCGGCCAGCAGAAGCCCTTTATTTCCGCCAGCCTCTCCGGCGATGTAACGATGCTGACGCGGGCGCCGGCGGGCAGTGTGCGCGGGGCGGCGGCGACGCGCGCGCGTCCATCTGCCTATTTTGAGTTCGTTCGCCAGGTGCGTGATCCAAAATGCTTTCAGACCAGCACCGTAAAATGCCAGACAAAATGGTTCACGCTCACGAGCGATGCAAAACTCCTGACTACAACAGATGATGGTAAGGCGCGCCTTTGGGATGCGACGGGCTCGGCGCTGCAGCGGACGATCGCCGAGCCGGAGGGAACGCGTGGGTTCTATTATGCGAAAACGCTGAATGAACTTCTATTTTATGGCAGCTTTCACAGCGAGAAGGCGCGCTCATACAATGTTGAGCTTGTGTCACTCAGTAGTGGCGCGCGCAGGAGTGGCGCGCAAATTGGTCAGGATTACACGGAAGAAGGCCCTCTTGATGTCATGCGCAACCCGAATGCCGCCGCCTTCAGGCTAGGCGACAGGACCTGTCCGTTCGTGTTGCTCGACCTCACTTCACTGGAAACGATCGCAAAGCCGGACAATCTGTTTTTCCAGGGCATGAATTGTGACTGGGTCATGTTCGACGAATATTCTGCTCGCATCCTTGGCCAATTCAACTGGAGCGGCGGTAATGCGGCGGCTTTGAAGTCCGCGAACGACAACAAGGACATTTGCGCCGTCGACGAGGGAACCGATGCCGCGTTCAACGGCGCGGGCGGATTTCATGTCGCCAGAGCGGGTGACATCATCGCCTATGACGGCCGATGCCGTGCATTGCGGACCGATCGCTTGCACGAGGCAGAGGTTGAAGCGGTCTATCATTTCGACAAGACGCGCATGATGTCGCGCTCGGTGGATGGGGTTATCAAGATTTGGAGCGCCGCGAACGGAAAAGTTGAGCGCACGCTTTCGGGGCTGTCGCGCAAGGCGAAGATCGCGGGTTTCGGAGCGCGCCCGGGCGCCGTGCTCATCCTTGATGAGGCCAGGCGCCTCTATGTGTGGTCGGGGGAGCCGCGGCTCGGCGCCTATGTCGGGCCGTCCTCGGCGGTGTGCAGCGGTGAGCTGTCTTCCGACGCAAACACGCTCTACGCGCTAAAGTGCGACGGCGTTCTGGAAGTATGGCGCCGGCGCGCCACCTGACGCTTGGACCCATTCCATCTGCTTTGCCGCCGGTGGCCAGGCTCCTTCGGAAGGGCTTCCTGGCCGTGACCGGACGCGGTTTGCAGCAAAAAAGACGTTATCCAGGCGAGAGCGGTGGCGCGGACGGCGTTTGGCGTGTTTCATCCGGGGAACCATTGTTTGAAAGGCCCGGCCATGAAAAAGGCTATCGCTGTATCCGCCGCCAGTCTCCTGGCGTGCCTCGCACTGGCCGCCTGCGGCACATATCGCTCGGATAGGGCGATATCGGGCGGGCTCATGGGCGCCGGCGTCGGCGCTGTCGGCGGGCCGGTCGGCATTCTGGCCGGCGGCGCGATTGGCGCTGGCGCAGGGGCTTTTACCTCTCCGGGGTTCATAAACCTGGGCCAGCCGATCTGGCGGCGCTCGGCCCCGCGGCAGGTCACGGTCGACCCGGACGGGCGCTATAACCCCAGCCGCGCCAACGTGACGCTCGACGCTTATGGCTACGGCCGCGTCACTTTCGAGAACAATTGCAGCGTCTATTATGACGCTGCGGGCCTGCGCCAGAGCACCAACGGTCCGTGCGCCAACGACCAGATCGTGCAGGCCGAGCGGGAAATGAGCGATTATCGCCGCCGCACCGCCCCCGCGACCTCCTTTCCCACCACCACAGCGCCAGTTCAGGGCGTGGACCTCAACCGCCTGCGCGCCGATTGCGAAGCCGCCGCCGAGCGCACGTGGGGCCTGCGTCAAGGCGAGGCGCGCGCCACCAGCGTCCGCGGCGAGGACCGAACCGGCTACGAAATCGGCTTCACCGCCGGTCTGCGCACCGGCAGTTGCCAGGCCTCTTCAACCGGCCAGGTGGTCGGCATCAGGCAGAACTAGGCGCTACACGACCCCGTGAAGGCGCTGGGGCGCTTAGCGCGCTTGAACTCGCTGCTGTTCCCGGCTTCAACCTGCCGCGATTTCGCCGCGCGGACGGGTGAGGACTTGGGGATGAAACAGACTTTAGATCGCCGCGCGTTGATGTTTGGTGGGGCGCTGGCGGCGTCCGGCCTGCCGGTCCTGTTCGCGCGCTCCGCGATGGCCCAGGACGAGCGGGTGATCGAGTTCAGGGAGTCCAAATACAATTCGATTTACGTCATGCGCGAGGGCTCGCTGGTCGGCATGATTTTCGGCGTTAACCGCCGGCTCTTCACCGAGAGCCTGTATAATCCCGCCGATCCGAAGGAATTGCCGGTCGTCTATACCCGCTACATGACGGCGGCTCTGGCGTACCCGCCGACGCTGACGAATGCGCTGGAGATCGGTCTCGGCGGCGGGCGCACGGCTTCCTATCTCTCGCGGCACATGGGCGCGGCGCTAAATCTTACCTGCGTCGAGCTTGATCCGGAAGTGATCGCCATGGCCAAGAAGCATTTCGGCGTCGTCGAAACGCCGAACCTGAAGCTGGTGGCGAAAGATGGCCGCAGCTTTCTGCGCGAGACGAAAGACAGATACGATCTGGTCATGGTCGACGCCTATCGCGGCACCTTCGTGCCGTTCCATCTCTTGACCAAGGAATTCTTCACGCTGCTGAAATCGCGCCTCAAGCCGGGCGGCGTTGCGGCGCAAAACATCGAGCCGACGACGATGCTGTATGATTCAGCAATCGCGACGCTGAAGTCGGTGTTCGATCAGGTCGAGACCTACGAAGCGGACGGCAATGTTGTGGCGATCGCCTATGATGGGCCGGTGAAGCCGAACGCGGATCTGGCCAGCCGTTCGGCCGCGCTGCAGGCGAAGTATCAGTTCCGTCATCCCGTGCCGGATCTGCTCAATCGCCGGCGCATCGTAAGCACCGCCGGCGCCAAGGTGCTGACGGACGATTTCGCGCCGGTCGAATCTTTGAAAGCTACAGAGCGTCACAACGACAAGCGGAACGCGCGATGATCGGCGGAATCTTCAGCCGTCATCAAGCTGAAATAAAGTCGTTCCATTAATTCATTTATCAGTGGGATGGTTGTCATGGATCCGCATTCTCGATTCAACGTGGGCGCAATCAAGCGCGAGTTCGAAGACGCTGTGAAAACGGGTGGCGCGGAAGGCGCTGCCAAGGGCGCGCTGCTCGGGGGCTTTGCAGCTGCATGTATCGCGCCGCTTGCTTTGCCATTCGTGGCAGGCGCGGCTGTCGTTGGCGGTTTGGCCGCTTTCGTCGGAAACAAACTTAAAGAATAAAACTAGTCTCTTGCGTCGGCGGAGGTGCGCGTGACTAGTTTGCTGGCCATCCTGGCATTTGCAATTGCGTGCTTGGTGTGCACTCCGGGAATGGCGAAGCAGCCAATCGCTCTAGAGCAGAATGGCGACGCGTACTTTGTCAGGCATGAAGGACGCAAGTATCGCTATGTTCCGCCGTTCAAGGTTGCGGGCGCCGATACCTTGGCGCTGGGAGGCAAACTCGCATCGGACCTCTATGGACCGCTGGCTGGCTCAATCGGGTTCTCTCCTGGGCGCGGTGATAGGTTGGCGCGCGAGTGCATCCTACAGAACGAAACCTTCTTGTACGCGCTCGGCTTAAGTTCAACTCATGGCACCTATGCTTGCCAAGCCCCCAATTCTGCCGATGGCTTTGAAATTGCGCTGGCGCGTTCGGAAAGGCTGAAGATAGAAAACGCGTTGGCTAAACTTGGCGGCGCTGCCTCTGAACAAGGGCTTTTCGGCCGCCGCGGCAGTATCATTGTGCTCGGACGCGTAGAATATTTCGGAGTTTGGGTGTCTCGCCGTCCCTACCTCTTCGTTGAAACTTGGTTTCCCGTAGGCACTGTGAATGATCCTGCGACGGTGGCAATTGAGTTCGGTGCGGCCTTCCTTGCCAGCGCAACGCTGGTCAAGGAATTGCAGGCGGCAGGGTTGGTCAGCCTGGCGCGCTGAAGCAGTTAAAGCGGCGGTTCGCTGGCGTGGTTGGGCGTTCGCAGTAAAATCAGAGGCCTGCGGCTTCTTGCTGCTGAGGGGCGGAGGCCATCTCGCCTTGAACCCGCCGCCGTCCTCGGGTTGAACCTGTCGCGAGTTCGCCGCGCGGCGGGTAAGGACTGAGTCATGATCCAGACGATCAATTGTTGGGCTCTGGTTTTGGGCGGCGCACTCGCCGCTCGTGACCTGCCGGCAGACACGACGAGAAGCGGAAGAAGTATATGATCGGCGGCAAGCGCCTGGTAGTGCTGATCGTAGGCTTTACGCTTGGCGTGGGGTTGATGGGGTTTGAGATGGTGGCCAGCCGCTTTCTCTACCCGTATTACGGCAGCGGCATCGAAGTGTGGGCGTCGCTGATCTCGACGGTGCTGCTTGCGCTGATGGCGGGGTATTTCATCGGTGGCCTGCTGGCGGACCGGATGCCGCGCAGCGAAGTGCTTGGCGCGGCGGTGCTGACCGCGGCGATCTTGCTGGGCGTGACGCCGCTGTTTTCAACGCCATTGCTGGAGTTCATGCTCGATAGTTTCGGCGATGGCGTTGGCAGCATGTTGGTTTCCTGCATGCTGCTGTTGTTCACGCCGCTAACGCTGCTGAGCTTTTTCTCGCCGTTCGCGGTGCGTTTGATCCTGCGCGAGGCCAGGCACGCCGGCGCCGTTTCCGGCGCAATCTATTCGATCAATACGATTGGCAATGTCGTCGGCACGCTGGGCGCCTCGCTTATTTTGATCCCGATTATGGGCAGCAGGGCGATCACATTCATGTTCGCGGGCGTTATCGCGCTCTGTGGCGTGGCGCTGATCCTGCTGAAAGCGCGCGGCTATGAGGAAGATTAGCCGCCTCCTGATCGCGGCGGGCGCGCTTACGGTGTTTGCTTCCAGCGCGTGGGCCGCGGACGAGGCGCTGCTCGATGGCAATGCCTCTTATCCGGAAGGGCCGCTGTTCGTAGGCGACACGCTCTACGTGGCGGAGATGGGCGCGGACCGCGTCTCGGCGTACGAAAACGGCAAGAAACGCACGTTCTTCCGCAGCCCGGGTTGCGGGCCGACGGCGCTGGCGCCCTATCGCAATGGTTATCTCGTACTGTGTCACACAGCCGGCGAGTTGGTTGCGATCGACAAGACGGGCCGCGAGACGCAGCGGTTCGGCAAGGGCGTTTTGCGTGATCCGAATGACGCGTCCGCCGATCCGATGGGCGGCGTCTATTTTTCCGATCCGGGCGTCTTCAGCAAGGATGCGCCGCCTGAAGGGTTCATCTACCGATTGACGCCGGAGGGACGGCTCGACCGCGTTGAGGCTGGGCTGTGGTATCCCAATGGCGTCTACGTCGATGCAGCCGAGAAGGCCGTCTACGTATCGGAGATGTTCGCCCGCAAAGTATGGCGCTATGCGATGGGCGCGGACGGCAAGCTCTCTGGCAAGACCTTGTTCGCCGATATTGATGCGATCGCGCCGCGCTCGAAACATGTCTATCGCGAAGCAGGCCCCGACGGGCTGGAGCGCGATCCCCGGACGGGAGAAATGGTCGTCGCGATCTATGGAGAGGGCCGGCTGTTGCGGATCGACCGCGCTGGCAAATTGGCCGGTCAGATCGTCACGCCGAGCCAGTTTGAAACCAATATAGCCTTCGGCGCGCAGGGCGCGATTGTGGTCGGGGCCTACGATAACGTCAATCCGCCGCTCCGTGGCGAAGTGCGCTGGCAGCGGCGCGCGAAGTAGCGTAGAGGGGCGGCCGGCCAAGGCCGTTAGTCGGGGTTTAGCTCAGCCTGGTAGAGCACCTGCTTTGGGAGCAGGGGGTCGCGAGTTCGAATCCCGCAGCCCCGACCAATTAATCAATATCAGAATGATGGCGCATTGTGACTGCTGCGCTGGCTCGGCTTGCGCGCAGCATGCCTTGCGGTTGGGAAAACCTGGCTACAGCACGCGCCATAGCCGGGCTTGTTATTGGGCAGTGAGATACCCGCGCCGGCGCTTGTGACATCGTCGTGCTGCGGGCCGCAGTAAATCTCAGGATCAAGCGCTCCCGCAGAGCAAGCAGCGCACCCCTGACGGCACGAAAAGACCGCCGAACGCCTTAACTTTGCGCATTCGCCGCGCGGGCCACAGCAAAATTCGCCTGCCGCGTGAGCGCAAATAGGTCAAGACATCGCTTGACGGCGCCTAACCCCCTCTGTATTCCACGCCCTCTTTGATGGACCGGCCGTAAGCCCTGAGCTTAGACGCGGTTCGCAAGATCGGTCGATATAGCCCTCCATTCCGTTTCGGCGGCGAGGGCCAGCGCTCAGGTGGGGCGGATGCCCGCCCCGCCGCCTGTCGCCATTTTGCGGAACGCCGAGCCTTTTCTGGGTGAACGGGCCGCCCGCGCGCGTGGTGAGTGAGCGAATGAATACGCAAAATATCAGGATCAGGCTCAAAGCCTTCGATCACCGGACGCTCGATCTTTCGACCCGCGAGATCGTCAACACGGCCAAGCGCACCGGCGCGCAGGTGCGCGGCCCGATTCCGCTGCCCACGCGGTTTGAAAAGTTCACCGTTAACCGCTCGCCCCATATCGACAAAAAGTCGCGCGAGCAGTTCGAAATCCGCACCCACAAGCGCGTGCTCGATATCGTCGATCCCACGCCCCAAACCGTCGATGCGCTGATGAAGCTGGACCTCTCGGCCGGCGTCGATGTCCAAATCCAAGTCTTGGGCTGATCCGATGGCGCAGAAATCCGAACGCACCGGGCTGCTGGCCAAGAAGGTCGGCATGATGCGCGTGTTCGCCGCCGATGGCGCGCACGTGCCGTGCACCGTGCTGAAGCTCGAAAACCTCACTGTCGTGGCGCACCGCACCAAGGAAAAGGACGGCTACAGCGCCGTTCAACTTGGCGCCGGCACGCCGAAGGTGAAGCGCATGAACAAGGCCGAGCGCGGCCACTTCGCCAAGGCGAACGTTGAGGCGCGCGCCAAGCTAATGGAATTCCGCACCGAATTGCTGCCGCCGATCGGCGCCGAGCTGACCGCCGATCACTTCATCGCCGGCCAGAAGGTGGACGTTTCGGGCACGACGATCGGCAAGGGCTTTGCCGGTGCGATGAAGCGCTGGAATTTCGGCGGCTTGCGCGCCACGCACGGCGTGTCCGTCAGCCACCGCAGCCACGGCTCTACCGGCCAGCGTCAGGATCCGGGCAAGGTGTTCAAGAACAAGAAGATGGCCGGCCATCTCGGCGTCGAGCGCGTGACCACGCAGATGCTCGAAGTCGTGCGCGTCGATGCCGACCGCGGCCTGATCTTCATTAAGGGCGCCGTCCCCGGCGCGAACAATTCCTGGGTCGAAGTGCGCGACGCGTCGAAGGGCAAGAAGCCGGACGGCCTGCCGACGCCCGCCGCGTTCAAGCAACCCGCAGCCGCTGCCCAAGCCCAAGAGGGAGCCAGCGCGTGAAGCTCGATGTCCACACCCTAGGGGCCCAGAAAGCCTCCGGCTCGATCGACGTCAGCGACGAGATTTTCGGCATCACCGAAATCCGCGCCGACATCCTACAGCGCATGGTGAAGTACCAGCTGGCCAAGCGCCGCGCCGGCACGCACCACGCCCAGACGCGCTCGGAAGTGAATCGCAGCCATTCCAAGCTCTACAAGCAAAAGGGCACCGGTCAGGCCCGCCACGGTTCGGCCAACGCGCCGATCTTCCGCGGCGGCGGCATGGCCCACGCCATCCACCCGCGGGATTACACGCACTCGCTGCCAAAGAAGGTGCGGGCCATGGCGCTGAAACACGCGCTCTCGGCCAAGGCCGGCGCTAACGCGCTGATCGTGATCGACGCGGCCGAGCTGAAGCAGGGCAAGACATCTGAACTGAAGGCCGCCTTGGGTAAGCTGAACATCCAGAACGCCCTGATCATCACCGGCGCCGAGGTGAACGAAAACCTCTCCCGCGCCGCGCGCAACATTCCGAACCTCGATGTGCTGCCGAATGCGGGCCTCAACGTCTATGACGTGCTGCGCCGCAATCACCTCGTCCTTACCAAGGATGCGGTCGACGCGATCGAGGCCCGCTTTAAAGCCAAAGAGGCTGCGTGATGCCGAGCCCGTATGACACGCTGATCGCGCCGCTGATCACCGAAAAAGCCACGTTGCTCTCCGAGCAGAACAAGGTCGTGTTCAAGGCGCCGCTGACGGCGACGAAGGACGAGATCAAGGCCGCCGTGGAAAAGCTCTTCAAGGTGAAGGTCGTGTCGGTGAACACGATCCGCCAGAAGGGCAAGAACAAGGTGTTCAAGGGTATCCGCGGCAAGCGTTCTGACATCAAAAAAGCGATCGTAACGCTGCGCGACGGCGACACGATCGACGTGACGACGGGGCTCTGACGATGGCGTTACGCACTTTCCGCCCAACCTCGCCGGGACGCCGCCAGCTGGTGATCGTCGATCGCAAGGAATTGTATAAGGGCAAGCCGGTCAAAACGCTGACCGAGGGCCTGACGAAATCAGGCGGGCGCAACAATATGGGCCGCGTCACCGCGTTCCGTCACGCTGGCGGCCACAAGCGCACCTATCGCATCGTTGATTTCAAGCGCCGCAAATGGGGCATCCCCGCAACGGTGCAACGCCTGGAATACGATCCGAACCGCACGGCGTTTCTGGCGCTGATCAAATACACTGACGGCGAGCTGGCCTACATCATCGCGCCGCAACGCATCAAAGCCGGCGATGAAGTGATCGCCAACGACCGCGTGGACGTAAAGCCCGGCAATGCGATGCCGCTGAAAGCGATCCCGGTAGGAACGATCGTGCATAACGTCGAGCTGAAGCCGCTGAAGGGCGCACAGATGGCGCGCGCAGCGGGCAGCTACGCGCAGGTCGTCGGCCGCGACACGGGTTATGCGCAGCTGCGCATGATGAGCGGCGAAGTGCGGATGGTGCCCGATGGCTGCATGGCCACGATCGGCGCTGTCTCCAATCCTGACAACATGAACGAAAATTGGGGCAAGGCCGGCCGTTCGCGTCATATGGGCAAGCAGCCCAGCGTGCGCGGCGTCGCTATGAACCCGGTCGATCACCCCCACGGCGGTGGTGAAGGCAAGACCTCCGGCGGCCGTCACCCGGTTACGCCATGGGGCAAGAAAACGCGCGGTCCCAAGACCCGCAAGACCAAGCCGTCCGACCGTCTCATCATCCGCCGCCGCCACGCGAAGAAGAGCTAAGCCGATGCAACAAGCGTTCGCATTTCCCGAAGGCATTCTCGTTCCGGGCCTCAAGCCCGTGAAGGCGCAGCGTTCGCGCATCAGCCAGCCGATCGACGTCGATCTGCCGGACCTCAACCTGCGTGAGCTGTCGATCCTGGCGCTGAAACAGCGGGGGCAGAAATAATGCCGCGCGCTACTTGGAAAGGCCCATTCGTCGACGGCTATCTGATCAAGAAGGCCGAGAAGGCGCAGCAAGGCGGCCGCCGCGAAGTAATCAAGACCTGGGCGCGCCGCTCAACGATCATGCCGCAATTCATCGGTCTGACGTTCAATGTCCATAACGGCAAAAACTTCATCCCCGTTGCGGTGAGCGAAGACATGGTCGGCCACAAACTCGGCGAGTTCGCCCCGACCCGCACCTACACCGGCCACGGCACCGACAAGAAGGTGAAGAGGAAGTAAGATGAGCAAGACCAAAGCTCCTCCTCGTCAGGCAGAGAACGAAGCGCGCGCCGTGCTGCGCATGGTTCGTATCAGCCCGCAGAAACTGAACCTCGTCGCTCAGTCGATTCGCGGCCTCAAGGCCGAGCGGGCGCTGAACGAACTCGAATTTTCGCGCAAGCGCATCGCCAAAGACGTGCGCAAGTGCCTGCAATCGGCGATCGCCAACGCCGAAAACAACCACAACCTGGACATCGACAGCCTGATCGTCGCCCAGGCGCATGTCGGCAAGAACCTGGTCATGAAACGTTCGGTTACGCGCGCCCGCGGGCGCGGCATGCGGATCGAAAAGCCGTTTTCGCAAATCACCATTGTCGTCCGCACTGCGGCCGAGGCGGAGGCCGCCTAATGGGTCAGAAAGTCAATCCGATCGGTCTACGCCTCGGCGTCAACCGCACCTGGGACAGCCGCTGGTACGCAAATACCGGCGAGTACGGCAAGCTGCTGCACGAAGACATCAAAATCCGCAAAGTGCTGCGTGAGCGTCTGGCTCAGGCCGGCATTTCGCGCATCGTGATCGAGCGGCCGCATAAGAAGTGCCGCGTGACGATCTACACCGCCAAGCCGGGCGTGGTGATCGGCAAGAAGGGCGCTGACATCGAAAAGCTCCGCAAGGATCTTTCGATCATGGCGCCTGGCGTCGAAGTGTTTCTGAACCTCGTCGAAGTGCGCAAGCCGGAAACGGACGCCACGCTCGTCGCCGAAGGCATCGCCCAGCAGCTGGAGCGCCGCGTTGCGTTCCGCCGGGCGATGAAGCGCGCGATGCAATCGACGATGCGTCTTGGCGGCCAGGGCATCCGCGTAAACGTTTCGGGCCGCCTTGGCGGCGCGGAAATCGCGCGCATGGAATGGTATCGCGAAGGCCGCGTGCCGCTGCATACGTTGCGCGCCGATGTCGATTACGGCACCGCCGAAGCGCACACCGCTTACGGCCGGATCGGCGTGAAGGTCTGGATTTTCAAGGGCGAAATCCTTGAGCACGATCCGATGGCGCAGGACAAGCGCTTGGCAGAAAGCGGCGAGCAGCGTGAGCGCCGCGACCGTGACCGTCCGGGCGATGGTGAGCGCCGGCCGCCGCGTGAAGATCGCGGCCCGCGGGGCCGTCGTGGCCGTCGCGGCGAGGGCGACGCAGACGCGCCGGCTGAGGGCTAAGAGATGTTACAGCCGAAAAAGACCAAGTTCCGGCGCGCCTTCAAAGGCCGCATTCACGGCAATTCCAAAGCCGCGACGAAGCTCGACTTCGGCGCGTTTGGCCTGAAGGCGCTTGAGCCGGAACGTGTCACCGCCCGGCAGATCGAAGCGGCCCGCCGCGCGATTACCCGCGAAATGAAGCGGCAGGGCAAAGTGTGGATCCGGATTTTCCCGGACGTGCCGGTTTCGAAGAAGCCGATCGAAGTGCGGATGGGTAAGGGCAAGGGCGCGCCGGAATTCTGGGCCGCGCGCGTGGCCCCCGGCCGCATCATGTTCGAAGTTGATGGCGTGCCTGAAACCGTTGCGCGTGAAAGCCTCCGTCTTGGCGCGGCCAAGCTGCCGATCCGCACCAAGATCGTCACGCGCGTGGAGGGCCTCTGATGAAAGCCAGCGACATCCGTTCGAAGGACGAGGCCAGCCTGAAGGCTGAACTCGCCAACATGAAGAAAGAGCAGTTCAACCTGCGCTTCCAGCAGGCCACCGGCCAATTGGCCAAGCCATCGGGCATGCGCGATGTCCGCCGCGATGTCGCGCGCGTGATGACCGTGCTGAGCGAGAAGACCAAAGCGAAGAAGGGTTAAGCGATGCCGCGGCGTGTGATGACCGGCGAAGTGATGAGCGACAAGGGCGCGAAGACGGTTGTCGTTCGCGTTGAGCGCACCTTCCTGCACCCGGTGCTGAAGAAAACCGTGCGCCGCTCCAAGCGCTACCACGCGCACGACGAGAACAACGCCTTCCATCCGGGAGATGTGGTCTCGATCCAGGAATGCCCGCCGAAGTCCAAGCTGAAACGCTGGGAAGTCGTCGGAAAAGTCGAAGCCTGAACGGCTCAAACGAACGAAGTGAAGGACTAGGATCGCCATGATCCAGATGCAGAGCAACCTCGATGTCGCCGATAATTCCGGCGCCAAGCGCGTCATGTGCATCAAGGTGCTGGGCGGCTCCAAGCGCCGCTACGCCACGGTCGGCGACATCATTGTCGTGTCCGTAAAGGAAGCCATTCCGCGCGGCCGCGTGAAGAAGGGCGATGTGCGTAAGGCTGTGGTCGTGCGCATCCGTAAGGATCTGAAGCGCCGCGATGGCAGCACGATCCGCTTCGACAGCAACGCCGCCGTGCTGATTAACAATCAGGGAGAGCCGATCGGCACGCGTATCTTCGGGCCAGTGCCGCGGGAGCTGCGCGCCAAGAACCAGATGAAGATCATCTCGCTCGCGCCGGAGGTGCTGTAATGGCCGCGCGTATTAAAAAGGGCGACACGGTGCTCGTGCTTGCGGGCCGCGACAAGGGCAAATCCGGCAAGGTGCTGGCGGTGATGCCGCGTGAAGACCGCGCTCTGGTCGAGGGCATCAACCTCGTCAGCAAGCACACCAAGGCTTCGATGGGCGATCCACAGGGTGGGATCAAGCAAAAGGAAGCCGCGATTCACCTGTCCAATATCGCGCTGCGGGACCCCCAATCGGGCAAAGCCACGCGGGTTGGATTCAAAGTCAACGACAAGGGCGTGAAGGTCCGCGTGGCCAAGCGTTCGGGAGTCGAGATCGATGTCTGAGGCACAATACGAACCGCGCTTGAAGACGCATTATCGCCAGGCGGTACGCGGCAAGCTGCGCGAGCAATTCAGCTACACCAACGAGATGCAGATCCCGAAGGTGGAGAAGGTCGTTATCAATATGGGCGTTGGCGAGGCGGTCGCTGATTCCAAGAAGCTGCAATCGGCTCTCTCGGCGCTGACGGCGATCGCCGGCCAGAAGCCGGTTTCGACGAAGTCGAAAAAGTCCATCGCGAGCTTCAAGCTGCGCGAAAACATGGGCATCGGCTGCAAGGTCACGCTGCGCGCCGACCGCATGTACGAATTCCTCGACCGGCTGGTGAATATCGCGCTGCCGCGGGTGAAGGATTTTCGCGGCCTGAACGGCAAGAGCTTCGATGGCCGCGGTAATTTCGCAATGGGTCTCAAGGAGCACACCGTGTTCCCCGAGATCGATTACGACACGATCGATGCGACGTGGGGTATGGACATTATCGTCTGCACCACCGCGCGCACCGATGAAGAAGCAAAGGCGCTACTTAGCGCGTTCGATTTCCCGTTCAGGAACTGATCCGCCGCAAAGCGGGTCCACCCCTGAACGTTTCGGGAGAGTAGAGAGTATGGCGAAGACCAGTTCGGTTGAGCGGAACGAAAAGCGCAAGAAGCTCGCGGCGAAATACGCGGGCCGTCGAGCGCGGCTGAAAGCCGCCGCACTCGATGAGAGCTTGCCGTTGGAAGAGCGCTTCGCCGCCCGCGTAAAGCTGGCGCAGCTGCCGCGCAATTCCGCGCCCAACCGCGTCCGTAACCGCTGCGAAATCACCGGCCGCCCGCGCGCGTTTTATCGCAAGCTGCGCATGAGCCGGATCGCGCTCCGCGAGCTTGCCTCGCGCGGGCAGATCCCCGGCATGGTCAAGTCGAGCTGGTGAGGGATAGAACATGAACCTCAACGATCCCGTCGGCGATCTCATCACCCGCATCCGCAACGCGCAGATGCGCGGGCGCCAGACCGTAACCTCGCCGGCTTCAACGCTGCGCGCCCGCCTGCTCGATGTGCTCGTCGAGGAAGGCTATGTGCGCGGTTACGGCGAAATCGAGAAGGACGGCAAGAAAGAGCTGGAAATCCAGCTGAAATATTTCGAAGGCACGCCCGTAATCACGGAAATCTCGCGCGTCTCCAAACCGGGCCGCCGCGTCTATTCCTCGATCAAGGATCTGGGCCTAGTGCGTAATGGTCTGGGCGTTTCCATCCTCTCCACGCCGAAGGGCGTGATGAGCGATGCGGCCGCCCGCACCGCCAATGTCGGCGGCGAAGTGCTGTGCAGGGTGTATTGATATGTCCCGCGTAGGCAAAAAACTCATCCCTGTCGCGCAAGGCGTGACGGTCAACGTGTCCGGCCAGGACATCAGCGTGAAAGGCCCGAAAGGGACACTTCCCTTCCGCGTGCCGGACGACATCAAGATCGTGCAAGGCGCTGATGGCCTCACGTTCGAGCAGCGCTATGAAACACCGCGCTCAAAGGCGATGTGGGGTATGGTCCGCGCGATCGTGGCCAACAACGTGAAGGGCGTCACGGAGGGCTTCGAGAAGAACCTCGAACTCGTCGGCGTCGGCTATCGCGCGGCGATGCAGGGCAAAAACCTGCAATTGCAGCTCGGCTACAGCCACGACGTGATCTACACGCCGCCGTCGGGCATTACGATCGCTACGCCCAGGCCCACTGAAATCAAGATCACCGGCATCGATGCGCAGGTCGTCGGTCAGGTCGCCGCGGAAATCCGCAGATACCGCAAGCCCGAGCCCTACAAGGGCAAAGGCGTGAAATATGCGGGCGAACAGCTCCGCCGCAAGGAAGGCAAGAAGAAGTAGGCTTCGATGAAAACCGATCTTCAAAAATCCGCCCGCAGATCCGCCCGCGTCCGCACAAAACTGCGCGAGTCCGGCCGGCTGCGCCTTTCGGTGTTCCGCTCGAACAAGAACATCAGCGCCCAGATCATCGACGATGTGAAGGGCGTGACGGTCGTCGCCGCCTCTTCGCTAGACGAGGCGGGCAAGAAGGCCGGCAAGGGCGCCAGCAAGGACGGCGCAACGGCGGTCGGCAAGCTGATCGCTCAGCGCGCGCTCGAAAAGGGCGTCAAGGACGTCGTGTTCGATCGCGGCGGTTACATCTATCACGGCCGCATCAAGGCGCTGGCCGAAGCCGCCCGCGAGGGCGGGCTGAACTTCTGAGGACCAGGTAATGGCTGACGAACGTAGAGACGGCGGCGGCAGAGGGCGCGGACGCGACCGCAATCGCGACGAAGAGCGCGATAGCGAATTCGTCGATAAGCTCGTGGCCATCAACCGCGTCGCGGCGGTGGTGAAGGGCGGCAAGCGCTTCGGCTTTGCTGCCCTTGTCGTCGTGGGCGACAAGAAGGGCCGCGCGGGCTTCGGTCACGGCAAGGCGCGCGAAGTGCCGGACGCGATCCGCAAAGCGACCGACGAAGCCAAGAAGACGATGATCCGCGTGCCGCTGCGCGAAGGCCGCACGTTGCACCATGACGTAAAGGGCCGTTGGGGTGCTGGCAAAGTGATGCTGCGCGCCGCCCCTCCCGGAACCGGCGTGATCGCTGGCGGTCCGATGCGCGCGGTGCTGGAAGTGCTTGGGGTTGGCGACGTTGTCGCCAAGAGCCAAGGCTCGTCCAATCCGTACAACATGGTGCGCGCAACGTTCGATGCGCTGAAGGGCGAAGTAAGCCCCCGGCAAGTCGCCAACCGCCGCGGTCTGAAGGTTGCCGACATCATCGGCCGCCGCAAGGACGGCGCCGCCGGTTCGACTGATGTGGCGGAGGGCTAAGCCATGGCTGGCAAGGCAAAAAGCGGCAAGACGATCGAGATCAAGCAGACGGGGAGCCCGCTGCGCCGTCCGCCGATTCAGGAGCAGACGCTGCGCGGCCTCGGCCTGCGCCGCATCGGCCACGTGGTGAAGGTTGAAGATACGCCCGCCGTACGCGGCATGGTGCGCGCCGTCGCGCATCTGATCGAAGTTCGCGAGTAGGACGACTAAAATGCGTTTGAACGAAATCGCCGATAAGGCTGGCTCGACCAAGAAGCGCATGCGCGTTGCGCGCGGCGTCGGCTCGGGCAAGGGCAAGACGGCCGGACGCGGCGTGAAGGGGCAAAAGTCCCGCGGCGGCGTTTCGATCAATGGCTTCGAGGGCGGGCAAATGCCCATCCACATGCGCATGCCGAAGCGCGGCTTCCACAATCACAACGCCCAACGCTTTGCGTGGATCAATATCGGCCGCATCGAGAAGGCGCTGAAGGACGGTGTCCTCGACGCCAAGACCGACATCACCGAAGACGCGCTGGTGACGTCAGGCCTGGTCCGCCGCAAACGTGATGGCGTGCGCCTGCTTGCGAAAGGCGAGTTGAAGACCAAAGTGAAGCTGGTCGTGGCCGGGGCCTCGGCGGCGGCTATCGAAGCGGTGGAAAAAGCCGGCGGCAGCGTCACGGTGACCAAGCCGGTCACGAAAAAGGCGGAAGCGCAGGCTTAGCCTCGGCCGCAGGACAGAGGGAGCAGCCACCTCCATGGCTTCAGCCGCCGAGCAGCTTGCCGCTAATATAAATTTCGCCTCCTTCGCCAAGGCGACGGAACTCCAAAAGCGCATTGTTTACACGCTGGTGGCGCTATGCGTTTACCGGCTCGGCACGTTCATCCCGATGCCGGGCGTGAACCCCGAAGCGTTTGCGATCGCCTTCCAGGGCCAATCGCAGGGCATCCTGGGCATGTTCGACATGTTCGCCGGCGGCGCCGTGAGCCGCCTGGCGATCTTCGCGCTGAACGTGATGCCGTACATTTCGGCCTCGATCATCGTCCAGTTGATGTCCACCGCCTCCCCCAGCCTTGAGCGGCTGAAGAAGGAGGGCGAAGCTGGGCGCAAGCAGCTCAACCAATACACGCGGTACCTGACCGTGGTGCTGGCGCTGGTGCAATCCTACGGCATCTCGATCGGTCTCGAAGGCTCTGCGGGCACCGTGATCGATCCGGGCCTGTTCTTCCGCATCTCGACCATGATCACGCTGACCGGCGGGACGATTTTCCTGATGTGGCTTGGCGAGCAGGTTACGGCGCGAGGGATCGGCAACGGCACGTCTCTGATCATCTTCGCCGGCATCGTCGCCGAACTGCCGCGCTCGCTGTTTCAGGCGTTGGAATTGGCAAAACAAGGTGGTCAGGGCTTAACGTCGGGCATTGGAATCATAGCGATTGGCGTGATGGTTTTGGCCGTTACGTGGTTCATCGTGTTTATCGAGCGCAGCCAGCGTCGGCTGGTGGTGCAATATCCCAAGCGCCAGGTCGGCAACCGGATGTTCATGGGCGAAAGCTCGTTCCTGCCGCTGAAAATCAACACCGCTGGCGTCATTCCGCCGATCTTCGCCTCTTCGCTGCTGCTGCTGCCATCCACCATTATGGGTTTCATCGGTCAGGGAGCGAACGCGCCGCCCTGGGTGTTGCAGACCATGGCGCTGATCGGTTACGGCCAACCGCTGCACATGGCGATCTACGCGTTCGGCATCATTTTCTTCTGCTTCTTCTACACGTCGATCGTGTTCAACCCGGAAGAGACGGCCGACAACCTGCGCAAGTATGGCGGCTTCCTGCCGGGCATACGCCCCGGCAAGCGCACGGCTGAATATCTCGATTACGTGCTGACGCGGCTCACGGTGATCGGCGCGGCCTACATCACGCTAGTCTGCCTGCTGCCGGAAATTCTGATCGCCTACTACAAAATACCGTTCTATCTCGGTGGCACCTCACTGCTGATCGTAGTTTCGGTGACTATGGATACGGTCACGCAGGTGCAATCGCATTTGCTGGCGCACCAGTACGAAGGGCTGATCAAGAAGACGCGCTTGAGAGGCCGCGGCAAATAAGGCCTTGGAACGAGGCCTTAAAGCTAGGGGGGCGCGGCGCATGAATCTGATCTTGTTCGGTCCGCCGGGCGCCGGGAAGGGCACGCAGGCCCAAAAGCTGATGGCCGAGCGCGGCTACGTGCAGCTTTCGACCGGCGATATGCTGCGCGCAGCGCGCGCGAGCGGCTCCGAGCTTGGCAAGCGTGTGGCCGAGGTCATGGATTCCGGCTCGCTCGTCTCTGACGAAATCGTCATAGAACTGATCGAAGATGCGATGGAAGCCAGGAAGGATGCCCCCGGCTTCATTTTTGACGGCTTCCCCCGCACACTGTCGCAAGCACGCGCACTCGATGATCTGCTGGCCAGACGCGGCGCCAAGATCGACCGCGTAATCCGCCTCGAAGTCGACGAGGACGCGCTCCTGGCGCGGATAACTAAGCGGTTCGCTGAGTCAGGCCGCGCCGACGATAACCCCGATAGTTTCAAGGTCCGGCTCAAAGCCTATGGGGATCAAACCGCCCCGCTGATCCCGTATTACGCCGACCAGGGCAAACTCGCCGGCGTAAACGGCATGACCCCGATCGAACAGGTCGCCGCCGCCATCGCCGGCGCGCTCGATAAGGTCGCGCCACAACGTTGAGGCTTGGCGCGCGCGCCGCTAGGCTGCGCTCCGGTTTGGGGGCGCGGGCATGTCTTTAAGAGCGTTCGCGTTCGGCGTCGGCAGAATCAACCGGCGGACCTTCTGGCTGTGGCATACGGTGCTTCTGGCGGCGGGGCTTGGCTTCAGCTTTCTCGTCACGGTCATATTCGGGCTTGGACAGGCGGTTCTGCCGCGGCTGCTGCTGGCTTTGGTCTGGTGTGTGCTGGCCAGCCTATGGACCGCGCAGGCGGTGCGCCGGCTGCATGATTTCGGGCGGCGCGGCTATTGGGCGGCGCCAGCGCTGCTTCTGTGGGTCGGCCTGATCGGGGCGGGTTTTTTCCTGCCGGTTATGGCCGTCGGCGGGCCGAGCTGGGCGCTTTATGGCCTTATGGCCAGCGCCGCGATGACCTCAATGGGGCTGGCGGCGCTTATATGGCTAGGGCTCAAAAGCGGCGACCACGCCGCCAATGCGTTCGGCCCGCCAACCTGGATCAGCCATCCTGATCCGCCGGGTGACGTCTCTATCCCCGCAGCGCGCTTGCCGAAGGATGAGGCAGAACCCAAATAGCTGCGACAAGCAGGCCGGTTTCGCTCACTGCTAGCCGGTTGACGCGGCATTTCGCCCCGCTATAACCGCCCTCTTCGCGACACGGGAAAGCGTCCGCGGTTCCACAACGGGATCGGCGGGACGCCTCTTTTCGTTTCGCGCTTTAATATTTTCGCGTTCCAGGAGAGCCGTCCTTGGCCCGTATCGCCGGTGTTAACATCCCGACCCAGAAGCGCGTGGTGATCGCGCTCCAGTACATCCACGGCATCGGCAAGGCTAAAGCCAAGGAGATCGTCTCCAAGGTCGGCATCGCCGAAGAGCGCCGCGTCAGCCAGCTGACCGATCAGGAAGTGCTACAGATCCGCGAAGCGATCGACCGTGACTATATGGTCGAGGGCGATCTTCGCCGCGAAGTCGCACAGAACATCAAGCGCCTGATGGACCTCGCGTCCTATCGCGGTCTTCGTCATCGTCGCGGCCTGCCGGTTCGCGGTCAGCGCACGCACACGAACGCCCGCACCCGCAAGGGTCCGGCAAAGCCGATCGCCGGCAAGAAACAAGCGACGAAGAAGTAGGATCAGCCGGTAATGTCGAAAGAGCCGTCCACCCAGCGCGTCAAGAAGCGCGAGCGCAAGAACATAGCCACCGGCGTCGTGCATGTGAACGCCAGCTTCAACAACACGATGATCACCATTGCCGATGCGCAGGGCAATGCAATTGCGTGGTCTTCCGCCGGCACGATGGGGTTCAAGGGTTCGCGCAAGTCCACGCCCTACGCCGCGCAAGTCGCGGCCGAAGACGCAGGCCGCAAAGCGATGGAGCACGGCATGCGCACGGTGGAAGTGAACGTCTCCGGCCCCGGCTCTGGCCGCGAAAGCGCATTGCGCGCACTCCAGGCTGTTGGCTTCACGGTTACGTCGATCCGCGACGTGACGCCGATTCCGCATAACGGCTGCCGTCCGCCGAAGCGCCGCCGCGTCTGATTTTTCGCGCGGGTTTATCCCGCGCTTTTTTGCTTCCGCAGCGCCTTGCGCGCGGAAGCCGCGAGAGACTGAACGATGTCGATTGAAAAGAATTGGCAGGAATTGATCCGCCCGAAGAAGCCGGCGGTTGAGCATGGGCGCGACGCCAAGCGCATCGCTACGCTGGTGGCTGAGCCGCTTGAGCGTGGCTTTGGCATGACGCTGGGCAACGCCCTGCGCCGGGTGCTGCTGTCCTCGCTGCAAGGCGCGGCGATCACCTCGATCCAGGTCGATGGCGTGGTGCACGAGTTCACCTCTATCCCTGGCGTGCGCGAAGACGTGACCGATCTGGTGCTGAACCTGAAGCAGGTCGCGATCCGCATGCGCGGCGAAGGCCCCAAGAAGCTGCTGCTGAAAGTCGATGGTCCCGGCGAAGTGAAGGCCAAGGACATTCAAACCGTCGCCGATCTTGAAATCCTCAACCCGAACCATGTGCTCTGCACGCTCGATGACGGCGCGACGCTGCGCATGGAGCTGACGGTGAATAACGGCAAGGGTTATGTGCCCGCCGAAAAGAACCGCCCCGATGACGCGCCGATCGGCCTCATCGCTGTGGATTCAATCTATTCGCCCGTGCGCCGCGTGGCATATCGCGTTGATAATACTCGCGAAGGACAGGTGCTTGATTACGACAAGCTGATCCTTGAGGTCGAAACCAACGGCGCGCTGCGCCCGGAAGACGCCGTGGCTTACGCCGCACGCATTCTGCAGGACCAGCTTCAGGTGTTCATCACCTTCGAAGAGCCCAAGCAGAAGAAGGACGGCATGGACAAGCCGGACCTTCCGTTCAATCCGGCGCTGCTCAAGAAGGTCGACGAACTGGAACTCAGCGTCCGCTCGGCGAACTGCTTGAAGAACGACAACATCGTTTACATCGGCGACCTGATTCAGAAGTCGGAAGCCGAAATGCTGCGCACACCGAATTTCGGGCGCAAGAGCCTGAACGAGATCAAGGAAGTGCTTTCGGGCATGGGTCTGCACCTCGGCATGGCGGTCGAGAACTGGCCGCCGGAAAACATCGAAGACCTCGCCAAAAAGTACGAAGATTCAATCTAAGGCATTTGTGTCATGCGCCACGGCGTCGCTCTGAAAAAACTGAACCGCACGGCTGCCCACCGGGAGGCCATGTTCGCAAACATGGCCGCCTCGCTGATCAAGCATGAGCAGATCGTGACGACCCTGCCGAAGGCCAAGGCGCTGCGCCCGGTCGTCGAAAAGCTGGTTACGCTGGCCAAGCGCGGCGATCTCGCCGCCCGCCGCCTGGTGATTGCGCGCATGGGCGATGAAACCCAGGCCAAGAAGTTGTTCGACGTTCTGGCGCCGCGCTACAAAGCGCGCGCCGGCGGCTACACGCGCGTGCTGAAGGCGGGCTTCCGCCACGGCGACAACGCGCCCGTCGCCGTGATCGAATTTGTCGATCGCGACGAGAACGCCAAGGGCCTCGATAGCGGCCCGGTGCAAGATCGCACCGGAGACAGCGCCTACACCGACGGCAGCTGAGTTCGATCTCTATAGCAGGTTAGAAAACGCCGGCGGCTCTGTCGCCGGCGTTTTCGTTTGTCATAAGTCTGGGGTAAAGTGCGGGACGGAGACCCCATGCCCGACATCCGCCCCACGCTTTCCTCGGCGCTGATCTATCGCGATCCCAAGGCAGCATTGGAATTTCTTGAGCGCGCCTTCGGGTTCTCGTCCCTGATGATCATCAGGGACGATAAAGGAGAGATCGTTCATGCCGAGATGACGCTCGGCAACGGGCTGATCATGGTTGGCTATGAATGGAGCGCGGAATGCAAAAGCCCCGCTTCGGTAGACGGCAGAAACACGCAAACCTTGCATGTTCACCTTGAAACGGACGTCGACTCCCATTGCGCGGCCGCGCGGGCTGCGGGAGCAGAAATCCTTATGGATCCAGCAGATCAGTTCTATGGCGACCGCTCGTATCGGGCCGCTGATCCCGAAGGTCACGTCTGGACCTTCAGCCAGACCAAGAAGGCGCTTTCGCCAGCGGAATGGGATAAGGCAGGCGGCGGGCTCAAAACCTGGGTGCGTCCTGGCAGCGTGTATGACGTTAGCTGACCATGGGGCTGACGCCTAAAATCTTTGTAAGCCATGTTTCCGCCATGGCCGGGGCAAACTACGTCCAGCTTCGGCTCAGCGGTGAGATCATATATGCGCGCGTCCTGGTTTGCTGCTCTTCTACTCGCGGCAGGAATTGCCGTGCTGGCGCCGGCGGCAAGCGCGCAGTCCGCGCGTGTGACGCCCAATTCGCGCCAGGACGTACAATTGTCGTTCGCCAACGTCGCGGCTAAGGCGTCGCCCGCGGTAGTGAACGTCTATGCCCAACGCGTCGTAGTTGAACGCACGCCTCTGTTTTCAGATCCGATATTCCGCCAGTTCGGTCTCGGCATGGGCGTGCCGCAGGAGCGCGTGCAGCAATCGCTGGGCTCGGGTGTTATCGTGCGGGCGGATGGCGTCATCGTCACCAACAACCACGTGATCGAAAAAGCCGATGCCCTAAAGGTTGTGCTGAGCGACCGGCGCGAATTCGACGCCAGGGTGCTGCTCGCCGATCCGAAGACCGACCTGGCCGTGCTGCGCATAGACACCGGCGGACAACGCCTGCCGACGCTGGATTTTGCCGACACGCAGTCGCTGAAGGTCGGCGACCTGGTGCTGGCGATCGGAAATCCGTTTGGCCTCACGCAGACCGTGACCAGCGGCATCATCTCGGCGGTGGGCCGCACCGAAGTATCGATCAACGATTATTCCTCGTTCATCCAGACTGACGCTGCGATCAACAAGGGCAATTCCGGCGGCGCACTGGTCGACATGAATGGCGACCTCGTGGGCGTAAACTCGGCGATTTTTTCTGCGGGCGGCGGTTCCAACGGAATTGGCTTCGCGATCCCGGCGGAGATGGCGCGGCGGGTCGTGGAATCGGCGGTGACGGGGGGCAAGATCGTGCGGCCCTGGCTCGGCGTAAAAGGCCAGCCGGTCAGTCAACAGACCGCGCGGACGCTGGGCTTGGCCAGTCCCAAAGGGATCATGATTTCAGAGGTATACCCGGGGAGTCCGGCCGCGAAGGCCGGGCTCGCCAAGGGCGACGTGATCCTCTCGGTGAACGGCGCGGACGTGTTCGATGAGGGCGGGGTCCGCTACCAGGCCGCTACGTTGCGTCCCGGCGCTTCAATGACGATCGAAATGATCAAGGGCAATACGCGCCGGCAGGTTACCGCGCGGGCTGAGGCGCCGCCGCGCTATCCGGCGCCTGACGCGCGCACGTTGACTGGCCAGACGCCTCTAAGCGGCGCGCAGGTGGTCAACCTTTCGCCGGCGGAAGCCGAGGATGTTGGCTTCGACACGTTCACTACTGGCGTTTATATCAAGACCCTGGCGCCGGCCGGCGTAGCGGCGCGGCTTGGATTGAGGCCCGGTGACATCATCCGCGAGGTCAACGGCCGGGAGGTTCGTTCCACTGCCGAACTCGAAGCGCTCGCGCGCATGCCCGCGCCGTCCTGGCGCATCGGCGTCGAGCGCGGCGGCCGGCGGATGGAATTGCAGATCTGACCATGAGGCGCCGCAAACCGGCGTCTGCTAGTCTTTCGCCATGAGCGATCTCTTTGAAGCTGCCGGATTGGACGAGGAGGTTCCCCGCCCGCTGGCTGACCGGCTTCGGCCGAAAACGATCGAGGAAGTTGTCGGCCAGGAGCACCTGCTCGGAGCCGAAGGGCCGATTGGCCGGATGATCGCCAAAAAGCGCCTCGGCTCGATGATCCTGTGGGGGCCGCCGGGCGTGGGTAAAACCACGATCGCGCGCCTGCTCGCGCGCCAGGCGGGGCTCGACTTCCAGCAGATATCGGCGGTGTTCTCCGGTGTCGCTGATCTGCGCAAGGTGTTCGAGGCGGCGCGCACGCGCAGAGCAGCGGGCAAGGGCACGCTCCTGTTTGTCGATGAAATCCATCGCTTCAACCGCGCGCAGCAGGACGGCTTTTTGCCGTTTGTCGAAGAAGGCGTCGTGACTCTGGTTGGCGCGACGACCGAAAACCCATCGTTCGAAATCAACGGCGCGCTCTTGTCGCGCGCGCAGGTTTTTGTGTTGAAGCGGCTGACCGCGGAGGCGCTCGATGTTCTGCTCACGCGCGCCGAAACGCTGACGGGCGAAAGGTTGCCGCTGACTTCCGAGGCACGCGCTGCGCTTGCAGCCATGGCGGATGGTGATGGCCGCTATGTGCTCACGCTGGCGGAGGAATTGCTTGCGCTGCGCACAACAAAGCCGCTCGATGTAAAGGCGCTCAGCGCCGCGCTGCAGAAGCGCGCGCCGGTCTACGACAAGGATCGGGAGGAGCATTACAACCTCGTCTCCGCGTTGCATAAATCCATCCGCGGTTCCGACCCCGACGCAGCGCTTTATTGGCTCGCGCGCATGCTCGCTGGCGGCGAGGATCCCCTTTTCATAGCGCGCCGTGTTGTACGCGCCGCAGCAGAGGACGTGGGTCTTGCCGACCCAACAGCGTTAATCATCGCCAATGCGGCGAAAGACGCGGTGCATTTTCTCGGTCAGCCAGAAGGCGAGCTACACCTCGCTCAAGCTGTGTTGCATCTTGCGACAGCGCCGAAATCTAACGCGGCTTATGCGGCATGGGGCGCAGCCCGGCGCGCCGCCCAGGAATTCAGCAATCTCATGCCGCCCAAGCATATTCTGAACGCGCCGACCAATCTGATGAAGGATTTGGGCTATGGCCGGGGTTATGAATATGACCACGCTGCGGATGAAGCTTTTTTCGGGCAGGACTATTTTCCGGACGACATGGGCAGGCAAACCTTTTATCAGCCTACAGACCGTGGGCGCGAGGCGCCCATCAAGGACCGGCTTGAGCGCTGGGCCGAAATAAGAGCTGCGCGCAACAGCGCCAAGCCAAAGACATAAGATGCCAAGATCAAGATGACCGAGCGTAAACCGAGACCGACTTTGAAGCTGGCGATTCCGCGTGGCGATGTCGCGCCGCCGGATGCGCCGCGTGCGCGCGTGAGTCCGTCCGCGGAACGCGTGTTGGCCGAGCCGCCGGCTGCCGAGCTGACTGGAGCGGATATCGCCCTAGTCAAGAGCCTTCTGATCCATGAGGACGAACATGTCCTGGCGTTCAACAAGCCGGTGGGCATGTCGGTGCAGGGAGGTTCGGGCATCGACAAGAGCCTCGACGACCTTATTGCGGCGTTCAGCAAGTCAAACGGCAAGAAGCCCAAGCTTGTGCATCGGCTGGACCGCGATACGAGCGGGGTGATCGTAGTAGCCCGCAGCCAGCCGGCCGCTGCGGCGCTGTCGAAAGCGTTTGCCGGGCGCGAGGCGAACAAAACTTATATCGCGGTGGTTTGCGGCGGGGCGCCGAAGCCCGAGGCCGCTACGATCAGCATTCCGCTGAAGAAGATGGCGCGCAACGGCATCGACATGGTCCGCGCCGCGCGTGATGGCGATAACGGCGTCCTCACGGCCAAGACACGCTATCGGACTTTGTCGAAGACGAAGGATGTTGCGTTGGTGGCTCTGCAGCCGGAGACGGGGCGCCTGCACCAGTTGCGCGCACACATGTCGATGATCGACAATCCGATCGCGGGCGACGGCAAGTATGGCGGCCTGTTCGCCATCGGCGCGGTCGAGATTTCCACGATGCTGCTCCATGCCTTCTCACTCTCGCTCCCCCATCCTGCTGGCGGCATCCTGAATATCAGTACGCTGCCGCCGAAAGAGTTTGGCAAAACGGCGAACGCGCTGGGGCTCGACATTTCCGCACCGCTCGCCGCGCTGGCCGGAGCGCGCTAGGCGGGCCGATGAACGCCGTCTATTCATTGCCAGTGACGAGAGAGGACGGAGAAGTCCGTCTCGACCGCTGGCTGCGCCGCCGCTTTCCGCATTTGGGCCAGGGGCAGGTCGAGAAATTGATCCGCACCGGGCAGGTGCGCGTGGACGGCGCACGCGCGAAAGCCAGCGACCGCGTCGCTGAAGGTCAGATGATCCGCATCCCGCCTTTCCCCACCGCGGAAAAGCGCGAGGACACCTCTGAGCTTTCAGCGAAGGACCAAGAATACGTCCGGTCGCTGGTGATATACCGCGACGATGATCTGATCGCGATCAACAAGCCGCACGGTCTCGCTGTGCAAGGCGGCACCAAGACGCTGCGCCACCTGGATGGCCTGCTGGACGGTTTACGGTTTGACGCCGAAGAGACGCCCAAACTGGTGCACCGGCTGGATCGCGACACGTCAGGCGTGATGCTGATCGCGCGTCATCCCGCGGCCGCAGCGGCGCTTTCAGCGGCGTTCAAAAGCCGCGATACGGAGAAAATTTACTGGGCGGTGGTCGCCGGGGCGCCCAATCCGCCGCTGGGCGAAATCCGGGGCTGGATGAAGAAGGCCGGCGGGCCGCGCGATGGTGATCGCGAAATGATGCGCCGTGCAGCGCATCGCGAGCCGGAAGCGGTATTTGCGATCACCGATTACACGACTTTGGGCGATGCGGGCCGTAAGGCGGCGTGGATGGCGCTGAAGCCGCTGACGGGACGGACGCACCAATTGCGCTTTCACATGGCCGAGATTGGCAATTCGATCATCGGCGATCCGAAATACAAGTGCGATCGGCCAACGCCGGGCGGACTCGCACACGCCCTGCACCTGCACGCGCGCGCAATCCGCCTGCCGCATCCGAACGGCAAAAGCTTTTCCATCACCGCGCCTCTACCTTCGCATATGAAGGCGACGTTCGACGCCCTGGGTTTCGATGAGCGCGACGCGAAAGATCCGTTCGCGGCGTTTCCATGAAGCTCGCCGTTTGGGACGTCGACGGCACGATCATCGACAGCCGCGCCTCCATCGCCGGCGCGATGAGCGCGGCTTTCGAAGCCAACGGTTTGACGCCGCCGACCTATGATGAGACGCGCGCCATCGTAGGCATGTCGCTTGTTCCCGCGATCAGCATGCTGGCGCCGCAAGCAGACGAAAATCTGCTCAATGCGCTGAAGGACGATTACGTCGCCGCATTTGTGCGCAGGCGCGCCAGCGGGCGGCATGATCCGATGTATGACGGCGCGGACGAATTGCTGCGGCGGTTGCGCGCCGATGGCTGGATTATGGCGGTAGCGACGGGAAAATCACGGGCGGGTGTGGTTTCCATTTTCGATGCGCATGATCTGCATGATCTGTTTGACGCCGTGCATTGCGCCGATGACGGGCCGGGCAAGCCCGATCCACATATGCTGACCTGCAATATGCGGGCGCTGGGTGCGCAAGCGGCCAACACGATCATGATCGGTGACACCAGTCACGATATGGCGATGGCCCGCGCCGCCGGCGTGTACGCGCAGGGCGTGACCTGGGGCTTTCATACGGCGCAGGAAATGCTTGAGGGCGGCGCCGATAACGTGGCCGAAACGTTCGAGGCGCTAGAGCGCGCGCTTGCGTCGTTCCGGGCGCAGCCATGAGCTTGCGGTTCTACAAGCAGGCTGGCGTCGCCGAAGCCAAGGGCGGCTTTATCGTGACGCTCGATGGGCGCTCGCTCCGAACGCCGTCGAAGGCGCCGCTGATCGCGCCGAGGCGGGCGCTGGCGCAGATGGCGGCTGACGAGTGGGGCGCACAGGGCGAGACGCTGAGGCCTGAGACCATGCCGATCACGCGGCTGATCAATGTCGCGATCGATTTCACGCCGGGCGCACGCGCCGAGATCGCCGCGCAGATCGGCAAATTCGGCGAGACCGATTTGCTCTGCCACCGGGCGGAACAACCGCCCTCCCTGGCTGAGCGGCAGGCAAAGGTGTGGGATGGGTTGCTGGCCTGGGCAGACACGCAGCTGGGCGCGTCGCTGATCGCAGCGCCCGGCGTCTTCGCGCACCAGCAGCCGGAGGGCGCGCTGGCGGCGCTAGCAAAGCGCGCCGCAGCTCTGGACGATTTCCGCCTGACAGGGCTGGCGCACGCAGCGGGACTGGCAGGGTCCGCCGTGCTGGCGTTCGCGATTGCCGAAGCCAAAGTCTCGCCCGAGGCGGCGTTCGCAGCGGCGGCGCTGGACGATCTCTACCAGCTGGAAACATGGGGCGAGGATGCCGAGGCGCGAGAACGGCTGAACAATCAGCAGGCTGAATTTGAAGCGCTCGCCCGCTTCTTTTTGGCGCTGGCGGCAGGCGAGTAGCCTCCCTTCTCTCCTTGTGAAACAAGATAGGCTTCGGAGCGCTCATGAAAGACATCATCGAAGCCTTGGAACAGAAGCGTGCAGCGGCGCGGGCCGGGGGCGGCGCCCGGCGCGTAGAGAACCAGCACGCCAAAGGCAAGCTGACCGCGCGCGAGCGGATCGAGTTGCTGCTCGACGACAACTCATTCGAGGAATTCGACATGTTCGTCGAACACCGCGGCACCGAGTTCGGCATGGCCGAGCAGAAGATCCCGGGCGACGGCGTTGTTACTGGCTGGGGTACGGTGAACGGCCGGCTGGTCTACGTGTTCAGCAAGGACTTCACGGTGTTTGGTGGCTCGCTGTCTATGGCGCATGCCGAGAAGATCGTCAAAGTACAGGACATGGCGATCCGCAACGGCGCGCCGGTCGTTGGCATTTTCGACGCCGGCGGCGCGCGCATACAGGAGGGCGTCGACAGTCTCGCCGGCTATGCCGAAATCTTCATGAAGAACATCCTGGCATCCGGGGTCGTGCCGCAGATCAGCGTGATCATGGGGCCATGCGCAGGCGGCGATGTTTACTCCCCGGCAATGACCGATTTCATCTTCATGGTGAAGGACACGTCCTACATGTACGTGACCGGGCCGGACGTGGTGAAGGCGGTGACGAACGAGACTGTCACGCACGAAGAACTCGGCGGCGCCAGCATGCACGCGGTGAAATCCGGCGTGGCCGATGGCTCGTTCGAGAACGATTTCGAGATGCTGCAACAGATGCGCCGGCTGATCGATTTCTTGCCCGGCTCCAACCGCGAGAAGGCCCCGGTTAGGCCGAGCTTCGATGACCCCGATCGTGAGGAACCGTCGCTAGACCGGCTGATTCCGGACAATCCGAATAAGCCGTACGACATGAAGGAGCTGATCGAAAAAGTCGCTGATGAAGGCGATGTGTTCGAGATCGGCAAGGATTTCGGCAAGAACATCATCACCGCGTTCGGACGCATCGAAGGCGCCAGCGTCGGCTTCGTCGCTAACCAGCCGATGAGTCTTGCGGGTGTTCTCGACATAGATGCTTCGCGCAAGGCGGCGCGCTTTGTGCGCTTCTGCGATGCCTTTAATCTACCAATTGTGACCTTTGTGGACGTGCCAGGCTTTTTGCCGGGTACGAAGCAGGAGCAAGGCGGGCTGATCAAGCACGGCGCCAAATTGCTGTTTGCCTATGGCGAAGCAACCGTACCGAAAGTCACGGTCATTACGCGCAAGGCCTATGGCGGCGCCTATGACGTGATGAGTTCCAAGCATTTGCGTGGCGACGTGAACTACGCCTGGCCGACGGCGGAAATCGCCGTGATGGGCGCCAAAGGGGCGGTTGAGATCATCTTCCGCGGGGAATTAGGCGACCCGGACAAGATTGCCGCACGGACGGCCGAGTATCAGGCGCAGTTCTCGAACCCGTTCGTGGCCGCTTCGCGCGGCTATCTCGATGATGTGATCATGCCGCGCGCCACGCGCGTTCGGATTGTGCGGGCGCTGCGGATGCTCAAGCACAAGACGCTGGAAAACCCTTGGAAAAAACACGACAACATTCCGCTTTGATAACAAAAACTTCCAGTGTCAGTGGGCCGCAAGAGCCGCCTGCTGCACAGCGCCATCTTCACAACAGCGTGGGGTTTCCTATCTGAGTGTGCACCCGCGAGGGCCACGCAAGTCTGGAGAGCGTCATGGAGACTGAAAAGGCAATTCTGGCGGGCGGATGTTTCTGGGGCATGCAGGATCTCGTTCGCAAGCGCGCGGGGGTCGTGTCGACGCGGGTTGGCTATTCCGGCGGCGACGTATCCAACGCCACCTATCGCAATCACGGCACTCACGCCGAGGCGATTGAGATTGTATTTGATCCAGAGATCGTGACATTTCGCGATTTGTTGGAGTTCTTTTTCCAGATACATGATCCGACGACACTCAACCGTCAGGGAAATGACCGCGGCCTCAGCTATCGGTCAGCGATTTTCTTTACTAGCGACGAGCAAAAGCGCGTTGCTGAAGAGGCGATCGCTGATGTGGAAGCTTCCGGACTTTGGCCGGGCAAGGTCGTTACCGAGGTGAAGGCCGCCGGACCGTTCTGGGAAGCCGAGCCTGAACACCAAGATTATCTGGAGCGCATCCCCAACGGCTATACCTGCCATTTCGTGCGTCCGAATTGGCAACTCCCACGCCGCCAGCAGACTAGAGCAGGTTGAATTGAAGAGATTGTGGGCAGGGCGATCTAGCTGACTTCATCCGTCACGACCTTGAACCCGACAAGCGGCGCAAGGCCATAGGATGTGGTGATCGCCGCATCCGTCGCGTCTCGTCCACGGGCAATGAGAATACGGCCGATGCGCGGCCTGTTATGGCGCGCATCGAAGGTGCGCCACTCGCCGTCGAGATAGGCTTCAAACCAAGCGCTGAAATCCATGGGCGCATCGACCGGCGGAATGCCTATATCGCCGAGATAGCCGGTGCAGTAGCGCGCGGGCACGTTCATGCAGCGGCATAGTGTAATTGCGAGGTGCGCGTAATCGCGGCAGACGCCGAGCCGCTCCTCATGCGCTTCCCACGCCGTGCGGGTCGCGCGCGCATGCTGATAGCCGAAAGAGACGCGCTGGTGGACGTAATCTACGATCGCCTGCACGCGCGACCAATCCTCCGGCGTATTGCCGAACAGCGCCCATGCCTGCGCGCTCATCCGGTCTGTTTCGCAATATCTTGAGCCGAGCAGGTACACCATTACTTCATCGGGAAGGTCTTCGACCGGGGTCAGCCTGGCTTGCGGCGCAACGGCGTCAGGCTCGCCGGCGTCGCGGATGATGAAGTCGCTGGACAATGTCGTTTGGCCGGCGGGCAACGTAAGGCGGCTGCAGATATTGCCGAACCCGTCGATGTACTGGGTCATTCTTTTGAAATTGCTTACAGCCAGAATGTCCGGCGTCTCTAGATCACCTCTCCGGCTGGGATGTACGTTTAGCGTAACCACCGCAGAGATTGGTACAGGGCAATCATATGTGATTTCAAACCCGGCTCGAATCCTCATTTTCGGCGTTACCCCGCTGAGCAAGTTTAGTTCAACGCGTTCGGCAGGATTTTGTTGCAGGAGTCGTGGCCGGATATTGAATGCTGTAAGAGCTTATCGAAAATGACCACGGAGCGCGCGGAGATTGCCTAATTATTCCTCATCATCCGGGGGACCCGGCCCTGCGGACGGGCTCCTGGGCGCCAGTGATGAACCGCCGGTTATTAGCGAAAACCTGGCAGGCCGATCTCCGATCATGCTGATCGGCGATCACGCCGGGCGCGTGTTGCCGGTGCGTCTCGGAGACATGGGTGTCGGGTCTGCCGACCTCGATCGCCACATCGCCTGGGACATTGGCGTGGCGGGTCTGGGTCTAAACCTGTCGCGCCGGCTGGATGCCGCCTTCATCCGCCAACGCTATTCGCGCCTCGTGATCGACTGCAATCGCGACATCGCCGCGTTCGACTCAATTCCAGAGATAAGTGACGGTACGATCATCCCGGCGAATATTGGACTGGGAAACGACGAGAGGACGGCGAGGATACGCGAGGTTTTCACGCCGTACCATGATCGCATCAAAGCAGAGCTGGCAGCGCGGCAGCAGCGCTCTACCCCTATAGTGCTGGTGTCGCTGCATAGCTTTACGCCTGTCATGGCCGGCGCCGCGCGGCCTTGGCGGTTCGGCGTTCTGCATCGCAACGATTCAGATTTTTCACGCGCGGTGCTCGAAGCGTTGCGCGACGAATGGGGCGATGAGGTCGGCGACAATCAGCCCTACGCGATGGAGACGATAGATTTCACCGTCCCCTATCACGCGGCTGCATTCGGTCTGGATTATCTGGAGATTGAGGTGCGGCAGGATTTGATCGCCGATGAGGCGGGTCAAGCGGCGAGCGGCGCGGTCCTGGCAGCTGCATTTCGTTCTGCGCTTGATCGTGCCCAGTAAGGGCTTCACGTTTTCCAGAGCCAGGATTTGGTGTCGCAATGTTTTGCGAGAATGTGAGAAATAAACGCGGACGCGATCAAGCTCATTGTCGTCGCGGCCGCCCACAACCCTGCCATTGGCGAAAGAAGCATAGTTATAGCCAGAACCAGCAGCGCCACCACATGATGCGGGGCAAACCAGCGCATCGCTTCGGCAAGGTCGGACGACAGACGCTCGCGCACCTGCTCGCGCCAGCCGATGTCGCGGCCAGCGAGCGCGGCGGCCACCGCGGCAGTTTGATTGACCATGAGGATAGGCGCGATGACGGCACCTGCTCGAAACTGCCTTCGATTTCCGGCGCCATCCCGCGCGCCGCAATAGCGCAGCCTCGACGAAATCGTGACTCGAGAGTGGGCCGCCGAAGGGCGCTTTGCCGGGTAGTGTGGGCAGGCCCGCGTCTTTGAGTGCGTCGCGACAATCTATGAATGGGCGATCACCAAAAGCCTCGGCGCGAAGAATCAAGGTGCTGCGTTTGGCGCTAGGCTAAACAACCACCGCGCATGAAGTATGCAAAATATGCATATAAATGGTGAGACGGGTTTGTCGGAGTGGCGCGGCTGCCGGGCTGCGCCTATGCCCAGGGCAGTATGGCGTCTAATCGAAAGGGTGGTCAGTGGATTTGCGTGGGCTTCTTGCGGACTTGGGCGGCGTACCGGTCACGACGGAGGCCGCGCTGGTCCGGCGCAAGAGCCGGGACTTTTACTGGTACAGCCCCGCCCTGAAGCGAGAGCTCTCTGAAGTGACAGGGGACGCGCTTGTGGAGGCGCGCGACGAAGCCGACGTAATCGCGACAGCGGCGGCCTGCTTCCGCAACGACATACCGCTGACTGTGCGGGGCGGCGGGTCCGGCAATTATGGGCAATCCATGCCGCTCAGGGGCGGCGTCGTTCTGGATGTCACCCGGCTTGATCAATTGCTCTGGGTGAAGCGCGGCGCCTGCCGGGTGCAGGCCGGCAAGAAGCTGCTTGATCTCGACGCCGCGCTTAAGCCGCATGCCCTGGAAATGCGCCTACATCCATCGACACGGTCCATAGCCACGGTCGGCGGGTTCGTGGCCGGTGGATCTGGGGGCGTCGGCTCGATCACGTATGGGATGTTACGCGAACGCGGCAACATTATCGGCGCGCGCCTCGTTACGATGGAGGCCGAACCGCGCGTGTTGGAGCTTCGCGGCGACGACATCCCTAAATTCAACCATTCCTATGGTCTGACCGGCATCATTACGGAATTGGAGCTGCCCCTCGCGCCGGCGCAGGAGTGGATCGACGCGGTCGTCGTGTTCGATGATTTTATGCCGGCCGTGCGTTTCGGGCAGGTCTTCGCCGAGGAACCGGCATTGGTGAAGAAGCAGTGCGCCGTCATGGCCGCGCCCGTCGCGCAGGCCTATCTCAAGCCGATCGCGAAATATGTGCCCGCTGGAGAAAGCTGCGCGCTCGTGATGATTGCGGTGCAGTCATGGGAAGGTTTTGAAGCGCTCGTGCGCGAGAACAAGGGTCGTATCGTCTATTCCAAGCCGCTGGAAGACGTGGAAGCAGAGCGCGGCATCCCGCTTTACGAGTTGTGCTGGAATCACACCACGCTTTGGGCGCTGAAAGCCGATCCGTCGCTTACCTATTTGCAAACTCTCTTTCCGCCGGGCGGGCATCTCGAGCGTGTTGAGCAGATGTATCGCCATTTCGGTGACGAAGTGATGATGCATCTGGAGTTTACCCGTAGCGGACCGAGCTTTGCGTGCTCGGCCTTGCAATTGGTTCGCTTTACCGGCGAAGCGCGGCTCAACGCGATCATGGCGTTTCAGGACGCCAATGGCTGCCGCCAGTTCAATCCCCACGTCTACACGCTTGAGGAAGGCGGTATGAAGCAGGTCAATCACACGCAGTTGGCGTTCAAGCGCGAGGTCGACCCCAAGGGCTTGCTGAATCCAGGCAAAATGCTCGCGTGGGAAAACAGCGATTGGCGTCCAGGTACGGAATAAGAGGCGTTCCATGGCATCGGCTCAAGACAACGAAACATTGACGCGCATCGGCCCGGGCACGCCTATGGGCAAGCTCATGCGGCAATATTGGTTGCCGGTCTGCAAATCATCCGAGATTGAAGCGGATGGCGCGCCGTTGCGCGTGATGCTGCTGGGAGAACGTTTGCTGGCGTTTCGCGACAGTGCGGGCAGGGTCGGCGTGATGGATCATCGATGCCCACACCGCGGCGCTTCGCTGTTCTTCGGGCGCAATGAGGAAGGCGGGCTGCGCTGTGTCTATCATGGCTGGAAATTCGACGTCGCGGGCCGCTGCCTCGATATGCCGAACGTGCCGCCCGAGCGAGAGTTCAGCGCTCGCGTGAGGGCGATGGCCTATCCCGCTTACGAACGGGCTGGCGTTGTGTGGACCTATATGGGCGACCGCGATCCGCCGCCCCCGCCGCCCATGATCGAAGCGACGATGCTGCCTGACAGCGAACTGCGCGTGACGCTAACGATGCGGGAATGCAATTGGTTGCAAGCGATCGAGGGCGATCTCGATACCGGACATTTTGGTTTCCTGCACATGGGCAGCGTCGATCCCAACGACGTTGATACGGCGAACATGCACGCCGTTTCCATCAGCCACCGTGCGCCGCACTTTAACGTGGCCGAAACGGAATGGGGCACCATGGCCGGAGCGTATCGCCCTGCCGAACCAGGCGCGCTGTACTGGCGCATCTGCCATTTCCTTTTTCCATTCTGGGCCCTGTTTCCGGATGGCACGTTCGAGGACAACGTTACCGCCAACGCGTGGGCGCCGATGGATGACACGCACACGATGGTGTTCAATTTCGCATGGACAAAACGAACGCCGCCGCTGCGCGCCACCAAAGATGGCGTCACTATTCCGGGGCTGGAGTTTGTACACGATTATCTGCCGCAAACGACCGGCTGGTTCGGCCGCTGGCGGTTGGCGCAGAACGATGAGAACGATTATGGCATCGACCGCGGCAAGCAGCGCGATCTCAGTTTCACTGGCATTACCGGCATCACGCTGCAGGATCAGTACATCACCGAAAGCATGGGCGAGATCGTCGATCGCACGATCGAGCATCTGACGCCCGGTGACGCAATGATTGTACGAACGCGCAAGCGCTTGCTGAATGCGGCGCGCGCCTTGGCTGAAACCGGCGCGATTCCACCCGGCGTGGACAATCCGGAGATCGCTATCGGCGCGCGCGGCGGCGCCTATATGGCGCCGGAGAGCGCTGATTGGCTACAAGCGTACGAGGAGCGGCTGCGGCAGTCGATCGGGCCGGCCGTGCGGATCGCCAAGGACTAGATCAGCGCGCAGCGCGCGCCGCGGCGACAACATTGCGAAGTAGAGACGCGCGGGTTAGCGGTCCCACAGAGCCATGGTGCGGGGTAACAAAAGACGCGACCTTGGCCACGTCGTCGGCGATGTCAGACACCATGGTCCCATCCCGATATGTAATGCCGACGCCGACGACGGCGGCGCCGGGCCTGACCATATCGGCTCGAACAATCTCGGCGGCGCCAGCTGCGGCGATCACGATGTCGCTTTCGCGCGTTATCGCGCCGATGTCGGGAGCGCCTCGATGCAACAGGGTGGGGATTGCGTTAACTTCAGCATGGGCGAGCATCAGCGCCAACGGCCTGCCTACGAGCAGACCGCGCCCAATGATCGCGACGTGCCGGCCAGCGAGGGGAACGCCGTAGGCGCGCAGCAAACCGATAATTGCTGACGGCGTGCACGGCCGCAGGCCGGGCGCGCCATTGATAAGCGCTCCGAGATTTACCGGGTGCAAACCATCGACATCCTTGGCGGGCTTAAGCGCCATTTGCACGCTTGTAGTATCCATATGCTTGGGCAGCGGCAGTTGAACGATAAGTCCGTCTACCGTTTTGTCGTCATTGAAGCGCCGTACGCGGTCGAGCAGCGCGCGCTCACTCACATCGGCCGGGAGACGAATATCGTCTGAGGCTATGCCGATCTGGGCGCAGTCTGCATGCTTGCGCAGAATATAGGAATTGCTCGCGTCATTTTCGCCGACCAAGATGGTCGCCAGGCGCGGCTCGATGCCCTCTGCCGCGAGGGCGGCGACGTCCCGCTTCAGCTCATCGAGCCACTTGGCGGCGAGCGTGTCGCCGTCGAGGATGACGGCCGCCATTACCGCAGCCCGATCGAACGGTCGATAAAGCGGTTGGTTACTACGTCCTCGGCGCGGACGCCCGGCTTTGAGCGGATGTCGAGATTGCCGCGTATGGTTTCCAGCAGTTTGCTTGCGCGTTGCAGGTCGAAATCACCAAGCGTCGTGTTCGCTCCGTTGGATACGATGCCATCGCGCAGTGAAACTTTCACGGATTCGTCCAGCAGCGCCCGTGACGTTTTCCAGAACGGTGCGCCCAGGCCGGCGCTGTTGAAGCGGAACAGAAGCCCGTTCACCTCGGTGGGATCGCGCACGTAGTCCACCTGCGCTTGCTGGATCAGCGGCACGAGTTTTGTCAGGCAGGGCGAAAGTGCGGTCAACCGCGTCTTGGCCACGGCGAGCATGCCAGGATAGATTGGATAGCCGAGATCGGAGATCGGCAGATAATCAATCGGCTTGGCCCATTTGCGGCCTGTTGAGAATTGATAGACCTCGTTCGTTACGGCGCCCTGGTTGAGCCATTTGCCGTTATTGATAACGAAGTTCTCGCCATCGCCGCGATAGCCTTCGACGAAAACACTTTTAGGCACGCCTTTCGAAACCAGATAGCGGCCAAACGTGCGCTTGATCGTCGATACGTAAATCTTGCCGCGTCCGGACTCGGCGAATGCCTTTAGGTCGTCGAGGGAGCGAAAACCCTTCGGGTAAGTCGCCCGATCCCAAAACAGAACCGAAGGCGATTTGTCCAGCGGCGCGACAACGCCCACGGCCGGGAAGCGCTGCGAGAAGACAAATGCATTGTCGAGATCGTACATCGCCAGATGCGGGCGGAGGCCGGCGCGCGAATTGCCCATGTAAAGGGCGGAATACGCCGTCTCTCCATCGCCCAATCCAAGGCCGGCGCCGCCTTCGAGAATGATCAAGGTGATGCCCGTTGACCCGAGAGGGCCCTCATAGCGCCCTTGGCTCATTTTGCCGCCGCCGCCAATCATCTGATAAAGGCCGCCATGTTCACCCTGCGCCAGCCAATCCTTCTGGATCACGAAAGGGCTTGGACAAATGCTAGTAAGAGGCGTGCGATACGTCTGCCGCGCAAATGCGCTCATCTCCTGCGCCATGCCCCCTACACAGCTAGCCGCCCACACCAGCGCTGCGAGGAGAAAGCGGGCGCGCATCAGATCGTGCTCGCTTCGCCGGATTGGTGCCAAGACGCGAACAAGCGCTCACCCAGCCAGCTGAAGAACAAATAGACGCCGATCGACATCGCTGACGAAACGATCAAAGCGGCATACATTTGCTCATACTGGAAATCGGTTTTGGAATTGACCAGCATCTGGCCCAGTCCGCCGTCTCCGGATACGAAGAACAGCTCCGACACCACGGCGCCGATTACAGCCAGTCCGGCGGAAATACGCAAACCGGCAAACAGGGAGGGCAGCGCAGAGGGCAGTCCTGCTTTTATCAGCGTTACGCGCCAGCTCGCGCCCTGCAGACGGAATAGATCAATGATTCCAGGATCGAGGCTTTTGAGGCCCAGCAGCAAAGTGGTGGGAATGGCAAAGAACGTCATGATCGCTACGATCAGCACTTTCGGCAGGAAACCAAAGCCGAGCAGCGATTGCATCAGCGGAATGATCGCCAGAATCGGAATCGATTGCAGCGCCACCAGATAGGGGAAGATCGCCCGCTCAAGAAATCGCGAGCGGAACATGAACACGCCAACCGCCATGCCGAACGGTATCGAAATGGCCAGCCCGGTCAGCGCGATCTGCGCCGTCACCCCCGCTGCGCGCAGCAACTCAGCCTGAACGGCGGGCACGGCGAACGCGCCGTTCCACATCGCGCCGAGGCCAGGCATCAGAAAGCGGCGATAATCCTCAAGCCCGCTTTGTCCCCATGCGTAAAGTCCGGCAAGCGCAAGGCCGAGCAGTACAGGCGGCGCGAGCCTTTGCGCGATCTGCGCGGCGTGACTTGGCGGCTTTGCGCCGGCGCGGGGCGGATAGACCTGCACACCGCTCATGTCTGCACCTCTGAAGCCATACGTAGTGATTGCGAAATCTCGCCGCAAAGCTGCGCAAACTCTGGCGTGTATCGCATCGCATCAGCGCGCGGGTAGGCGAACGGCACATCGAAACTGGCCACGACGCGGCCTGGCCGGGCCGACATAACCACCACACGGCTCGAAAGATACGCCGCCTCCGCCACCGAGTGGGTGACAAACAACGCCGCAAAACTTTGCCGGCCATAAAGCGTGAGCAATTCGTCATTCAGCCGCTCGCGCGTAATTTCATCGAGTGCGCCAAACGGCTCGTCGAACAAAAAAAGCGAAGGATCCAGCGTCAGCGAGCGCGCGAGCGAGACCCGCATCCTCATGCCGCCCGAAAGCTGTTTTGGATAATGTTTCTGAAACCCATCGAGACCAACAAGCGCGATCTTCTCTGCCGCGATCCTTGTGCGCTCAGCCGGAGCGACGCCGCGCAATTCCAATAGCAGCTCGACATTGGCCTGCACATTGCGCCATGGCAAAAGCGTCGGGTCCTGAAACGTAAAGCCGAGATGCTCGCGATCGACGCAAAGTTTGCCGGCGGAGTATTCGACAAGTCCCGCGGCGATGCGCAGCAATGTGGATTTGCCGCAACCCGAGGGGCCAAGGATAGTTACGAATGCGCCCGGGAGAAGAGAGAGGCTGACATCGCGCAGCGCTTCGGTGCCGCCGGCAAAGGTCAGCGATACGTTTTCGTAAGACAGGATCGGCTGGTCTGTCATTGCGTCAGAATGCCAGCATTTCTTGGCGCACTCTCTCTATGAAGCGTCGCACGTTTTGTTCTTTGACGGTGTTTACCCCGTACAGCGCCAGATAGCGCATTGAAGCCCGGGGATTGCAGACCACGCGCAAGAACCGTGTCGCATTCGCGCGGGGCGGGTCGCCTAGCAGCGTGGCGCGCAGGCGATCGACGCCATATGTCGTCACGGTCGCCAGCTTGCGGATATTGGTAAGGCCCGGCGACAGCTTGCCTTGTTCCATCTTAAAGGACACGTCCGGCAGAAAGACGCGGTCGAAGTAACCCTTCATCATTGCCGGCCATCCGAAATTCCATACTGGATGACATAACACGACGCCCTCGGCCGCCTGTAGCCGCGCGACATAATCCTTGATCCGGCGCTGGTTTATGCTGACGTCATGATAAATCGCCCGATCCTCGGCGGATAAAACCGGATCAAAGCCTTCGGCGTATAAGTCCAGATCATCGACCTGATGGCCAGCGGTTTTCAGGCTCTCCACGACAGTCCGATGCAGTAGCGGCGCCAGTCCGTCACCCATGGGATAGGCATAAATAACATGGACCCTCATTCGCCGCGTCCGTGGAAACTCCAGCCCCTTTGAAGCACGCCGAAACCCCTGGCCGAACAAGCGATCAAGCTCTTCGCCGGCGAGTTATGCAGAAAACGCTTACCAAGGCCAGACGGCCAGCGGTCAACGCCGCCAGATGGTCGCTGCGCGGACAAAAGCGCCGCGTTTATGGGCGCCCCGTGCGCCCTAGCGGTCGATCAGCGCCGACAGCGGATATTCGCTGACCTCGCGCAGCAATCCGATCAGGTGCGTCGCCATGTAATCGACGATCACTGCGCCACGCGCGGCATCTGCATCGAGCGCATCACCCGCGGCGCCGGATGGATGTAGATCCTGCGTTTGCCAGCCAAACCCCACGCCAGCGCCCTCGAAGCGCAGATACTTATACGTCTGCTCAAGAGCGATGGAGGCGGGCGCGAAATTTGCACGCTCTGACTGGCGCACCAGATCGGGGCGCAGATGCAACATAACTGAGGTCTCTACACCGCCCCCATGGATGCCGTGCTTTTCTTCCGCTTCGCTGAATAGGCCGGCAGGCATGCCGGCGCCCCAAAGGCTGGCGGCGACGACAAACATTTTCCGCCGCACGCGCAGATCGCGGGCCACAATATCCATGGCCTGCACCTGCCCACCATGACTGTTCAACAAAACCAGCTTGCGCACGCCTGCGCTGGCGACGCATTCACCGATTTCGGTCCAGAGCCGGATCAACGTGTCAGCGCTTAGCGAAAGCGTACCCGGAAACGCCAAATGTTCGTTTGATTTGCCCACTGGCATTATGGGCAAGACCAAGATCGGAAGGTCGTCCGGCGCACGCGCTATGATCTGATCGACCACGCCGTCACAGATCGTGGAATCGACCGACACCGGCAAGTGAGGTCCGTGTTGCTCGATCGCCGCCACCGGCAAAATCGCCACCGCGCGCTCCGGATCGATGGCAGTCTCAAAATCCTTGGTGGTCATATCGGACCACCGTTTGCGCGGTGCGGCTCTCATCGGGCGGTCCTTTCAAACAGCGCGTCCAGTTCCTCATAATCGGGTGGCGCAGCCGATACGAATGCGCCGTCGCGGATGAGGATGCGGTCGGCCTGCGGACGGGCCAGCAATTCGCCAAAACTCCGCGCCCGAAACAGGACCATATCCGCGCTGCCGCCGGCGACGATCCCGCCTCCCGTGACCCCGATGAGTTTTGCAGCGGTGCTGGTGACGGAAGCGGGCCAATCACGAATGGGGTGCTCAAGATGGCCGATGCGCACTGCGTCGCGGAACGTTTCGAGCATGTCGAAATCGCCATAGGGATGAAATGGATCGCGGCAATTATCGCTTCCGAAAGCGACATCTATGCCGTGCGCGCGCATTTCCTTCAGAAGTGTCAGGCCGCGCCAACGCGGCGTTCGCCCCGCGCGCCGATCTTGTAGGTACAGGTTGCAGCTCGGCAGTGTAACAATGGAAATGCCTGCGTCGGCAACGAGACCAAGCGTGCGATCGGCGTCCACCTCACCCTGAACAGCCAGACTGCAGCAATGACCGGCGAGGATTGGTCTCGCAAAGCGGCGCGCTTTTGCAACTGACGCAATGCGCGCTAGCGCGTCCGATGCAGGGTCGCCAGTCTCGTCGGCGTGAAAATCGAGTGCGAGATCGTATTTGTCCGCCAGGTCGAAAATGAGCTCGAGTAACGTGTCGATGTCTGGCGTGAGCGGCGTATATGCGCCCAACACACCGCCGGCCTGTTTAACCAAGGCTGCAATACGCGCTGCCATAGCCTGATCGCGGAACAGTTCGGTGGAAACCAGTGAGACGGCTTGCAGATCGATGCGGCCGCGCCATCCATCACGGATCGCGCAGAATACCCGCCAGCGTTCCTCGGCCTGATCGTTTTCTGACGCCAGATGCGTGCGCATCGCGCGCACGCCGTGCGCATAGGCGCAGCGCAGACCAAATTCCATGCGTGTGCGCATGTCTTCAGCGGTCCAGAAGCGGTCACGGTCAGCGATAATCGTCGCGGCGGCGCCAACGAACGTGCCGTCCGGATTCGGCGCGCGCGCCCACAATTGCGTGGAGTCGAGATGCGTGTGGGCTTCCACGAAGCACGGCCATGCCATGGCGCCAGCCATCGGCAAGGTGCGCCAGTCGCATGATGTTTGGGCGTCGGCAAAGGCTACGAACTGAATAGAGCCCTTCGCAACGCCGATATCCACGAGGCTGGTGTCGGCGGCGAGGCCGTCATCAAGCAAAATCGATGGAACCGCGGCGCTGCGTAGCACGAACGGTTCGCCCACGCTTGGCATAGGGGCGCGCCAGGGGGTCATGGACAGATTGGCAGGCGCAAGGCGCTGCCTTCATGATGAAGCACGAGCGTGATGACGCGGGCCTGCTGAATCGTAGCCGCGGTCGGGTTAGCGCCATCGCCAGGATTGACCGGGAAGTTAGGAAACGAAGCGCCGGCGACGGAAAGACGCAAGCGCTCGCCCGGGCTGAGCGTCGCGCAGACAGGGCGCAGCGGTATCGTAACCGGCGCGTCCGGCGTGCGTGAGCAATGACGATAACCTTCGGTAAGATGGAACGCGCGCCCGGCAGGATCGACACGCGAGAGAACGCACGATGCATCAATGCTGGCGGACTGGCTCGAAAGGTGAAGCACAGCTTCCGGCGCGCCGGCCAGAGTAAGCGGTTTCGTTAGGCGCTCGCTCGTATAGGTCAACACATCAGGGCGGGCGTCGATAGCGGTGCGTTCGGCTGGCCCGGCGGGCAGGGCAAAAGCGCCGCCAATGCTTGGAACAGGGCGCCAGGGATCGTGCACCAGGTAATCGGCCCCAGGTTCCGGCTGAACGCCACACGTGATCTTGCCAGACTGCTCGTCGAGCGCGGCGCGCCCATCGCCGGAAATCGCCCAGGCCGCGCTTTCCTGTTGCCAGGAGGCGAAGTCCTGCCAGGAATTTGCGCCCATATCGAACAAGCGAACCGGCGTCTGACGCTTTGGCTCGGCGCCTTTCAGCCATTGATCGAACCAGCTGATCTGTAACTGATCGATTTGGCCGACTGCGCTGTCGCCGAAATCCGCAGCGCCTAGGCTGCGACCCCAGGGAAAGTGCGCCCAAGGTCCAATGACAAGCCGCGCGGGGGCGCCGCCAGCCTGCTCATAATGGCGGAAGGCCGCGACCGTGCCGGGCAGATGCGTGTCGTACCAACCACTAATGAACAGCGCCGGGGGGCCCTGCGCCGTCAGGGCGTTCGCATGAGCGCTGGGCGAAATCTGCGCCCAGTAGGGGCTAGCCGCATCCTGTTCCAGCCAGTCGAAATAATGGGGGGCATAGCGGCGCCAGCGTTCTATCACCGCCGGGCGCGCCTGCACTGCATCGTTCAAGGGCAGGGCGCGCGAGGCCGCGAACAGCGCGTGAAAGGCTTCTGAATCACCCGCGCGCTTCGCCGTCTCTGCGCCAAGCTGCAGCGCCCAGCTCATGCCCGCCGCGAGACAGAACGCATCATTCTCGTACGCCCAGTACTGGCGCAAATCCCAACCCACCATCGCTGGCGCGATGGCTTTCAGTGCGGGCGCGCCGACGCTGGCGGCAAGCAATTGCGTTTCGCCCTGATAGGAAAAGCCGTACATGCCAACCACGCCGGTGGAGCCAGACAGTGCAGCGGCCCACGCGATGGCGTCGGCCCCGTCTTCCGCCTCGTTGGCGAACAATGAGAACTCGCCCTCTGAGCTGCCGCGGCCCCGGACGTCCTGAATGGCGACGATGTAGCCGTGCGCTGCATACCAGGCGGGATGGGCGTAGCAGACCGTCGATGCGATTTGCCGGCCATAGGGTTGGCGCATGAGGAGAACAGGGTGATCGCCCTCGCCGGACGGCCGATAGACATCGGCGTCGAGTCGCAGGCCCTCGCGCGTGCGCATCGACATAACCTCAGGCCGCCGCGGTTCCATCATCGGCGGAGCGTGCTCATGCGGCTCGACCGAGCGCGCGGATCACCGCCCAATCTTCGTCATCGATCGGCGCCGGCTGCCCGGCGCGGATAAGTTCAGCGAAGCCATCATTGGGCATCATTATCGTGAGGCAATAAAGTTTACTGGAGCCAGTATTTTCCACTTCATGCAAGCATCCTGGCGGCACCAGCATGGAGTCGCCGGCGCGGATTGGATAGCTCTTTCCCTCGCTATGGGCGCGGCCTTCGCCTTTGAGCACAAAGAACATCTCCTGGCCGATTTCATGCTTGTTCGGCGGTGTGCGGCCACCCACGTCGAAGATTTCGACCACGGATACGAAGTTCGCCGCATCTTCTGTGGGATCGAAGATCAGCACCATTTTATTGGTGTCGTTCGGCGATATTCTGAACGCCTCATACGACCCGGATGATTTGATAATCATCACGCAGCCTTCATGGCGCTGAGGAGGGCCTCTGACGTGGCGACGAAGCCGAAGCATTGCTTGATGTTGTATCGCGTAGCGTCCGCGCAAAAGCCTGGCGATGTGGTCGCGGCGCAGTCGTCGAGCAGGACGCAGTCATAACCAAGGAAATTGGCGTCCTGTAAGGTGCACAGCACACATTGATCGCTGTTAACGCCGGCGAACAGCAGTGTAGTTACGCCGAGATTTCGCAGGATGCTGTCGAGGGGCGTGTCCCAAAATCCGCTCATGCGGAATTTATCGACGAAGATGTCGGCTTGATCGGGCGCAAGCTCATCCACGATCGCGGCGCCCCAGCTGCCCTTTTCGAGCACGCGATTGTTGGCGCCAGGGATTGGCGCACCGAGGCCAACCCCATCGCCAGTAGGATCGTAGACGTGATGCAGCGACGGACTGAGGTTCAGCCGGTCCGGCCTGTTGCCCCAGTTCACCCATACCACCGCAACGGACGCCGCGCGCAGTTCCGGAAGCAGGCGCTTCAGCGGCGCCACCGGCGCGCGCGCCGGGGCTACATCCACGCCGATATGGTCAAGCCAGCCGCCGGGCGTGCAAAAATCATTCTGCATGTCGATGACAAGGCATGCGGTGCGCGTCAGATCGAGGCGCAGATCCTGTGGCGCCGCCGCAAACCCGATTGGCCTCGGGGTTTGCGGCGCGCGCACCAGATCAGCCTTCTCGGCAGAAACCTGCCAGCGATTGGACGGTGCAGACCCCAGCGGGTTGAGCATCATCTCTGTCCTCGACATTGTTGTTTCACCGCAGCATTTTGACGGCAATCCCGCTTGGCAAGAATAGCCCGACCCGCCCAATTCTGCTAAGTGAGCAGATTATGCATATAAATCGGGCGGCGCTCCCCGTTCGTTCGAAATGGTCAGGCTTTCAGTTGCCAATCTTGCCGCGCCAGCCGCACAGCTTTTCATCAGGGATTGCCGGTCAAAGTTGTAGAGAGGACGCGATGGATCAGGAAGCGGTTGGTTTGTACATCGACGCCGTTTCGCAGGCGATCGATCTGCCCATTCCGGCGGAATACCGTCAGGGTGTGATAGACAATATGACCCTAATCCTGCGCCAGGCGGAAGGTCTGATGGCGCTGCAGCTCGAAAGCACGGAAGAGGCGGCGCCGGTTTTTCATCCATGAATGATCTGACCGCTTTGAGCGCGGCGAGCCTGGCCGATCTGGTGCGCGAAAAGAAGGTTACCGCTACGAGCGTCGTGCGCGACGCGCTCGATCGTATCAACAAGCTGGATCCAAGCCTGAATTGCTGCACTACGGTGTTGTCCGAAAGCGCGCTTTCTCAGGCTAGGGCGATGGACGCGCGCTTAGCGCGCGGCGAGGCGGTCGGCCCGCTCGCAGGCGTGCCCGCTGTTGTCAAAAACCTGTTCGACGTTGAGGGCGTTGTGACCCTGGCTGGGGCAAAGCTGCGCCGCACCGCCGAGCCTGCGCGCAAGGATGCAGCTTCCGTACGCAGTCTGCGCGAGGCTGGTGCAATCATCGTCGCGACGACCAATATGGATGAGTTCGCCTATGGCTTTACGACGGAAAACGAGTTCTTCGGTGCGACGCGTAATCCGCGTGATCGTGAGCGTCTTGCTGGCGGCTCGTCAGGCGGCTCTGCAGCGGCGGTGGCGGCGGGGTTGGCGCATGTCGGACTGGGCTCAGACACGAACGGCTCCATCCGGGTGCCCGCGTCCTTTTCTGGTGTGTTTGGGTTAAAGCCTACTTTCGGGCGCCTTTCGCGCGCTGGGACGGCCCCCTTCGTCGCCAGTCTTGATCACGTGGGTCCGCTGGCCCGTAGCGTCGAGGACCTCGCGCTCGCATACGACATGATGCAGGGGCCGGATGCCGACGATCCCACATGCACGACGCGTATGCCCGAATTCGTGCGGGCTTCATTGGGCGAAAGCCGAATCCGCTTGCGCGTGGGCGTGCTGGGCGGCTGGTTCAGGTGGGGCGCCGAGCAGGCCGCTTTGGATGCGGTCGATACGGCTGCTGAATGCCTTGGCGCCAGCCGCATGGTTGAGTTGGCGGAATCGCATCTTGCGCGCGCCGCCGCTTTCGTCATCACCGCCGCCGAAGGCGGCAATATTCATCGTGAAAATCTTCGCCGCCAGCCTGGCGCTTTTGACAACGCGACGCGCGATCGCCTGCTCGCCGGCGCGCTGTTGCCGGCCGACTTCGTAATCCAGGCTCAACGTTTCCGGCGCCGCTTCCAGAAAGCCGCCGAGAAGCTATTCGCCGATTTCGATATCCTGCTCGCGCCGGCGACGCCTTGTGCCGCTCTTGCGCTGGGGCAGCAGACGCTCAATCTCGGCGGTGTTGAAATGTTGGCGCGGGCCCACATTGGTATTTACACACAGCCCTTGAGCTTCATTGGCCTGCCAGTGATCGCCGCGCCGATGGCAAAACTGGGGGCGCTACCGATTGGGGTGCAGATCGCGGCGGCGCCTTGGGCCGAGCGGCGCGCGTTTCAGGCCGCGGCGCAATTGGAGCGCGCGGGGCTTGCGGCTGCGCCGGTGGCCGCGTGATTGTCAACGCGCCTGAGCCGCTCGGCGCGCTTGAAGCCGCTTTTGCTGCTTACGAAAAAGCGTTGATGAGTAATGACGTCGTGGCGCTGGACGGGTTTTTCTGGGATTCCGGGTTCGCGCTACGCTATGGCGTTGGCGAGAATCTATACGGCTTTGAAGCGATCTCGGCGTTTCGAATGGCGCGGCCCGGCGGTTCGCCGAACCGCGTGTTATCCAATACGGTTATCACCACGTTCGGCGACGATTTCGGAACGGCAAACACCGAATTCAAGCGCGAAAACTCCGCAAAAAGTGGCAGGCAAAGTCAGACTTGGGTGCGGTTCGCCCAAGGCTGGCGGATTGTCGCCGCGCACGTTTCTTTCATGACTGACACGCACTAAGCGCCGCTGCGCCTGCGCGTCTTGGCCGGTTTGGTTTCGGGGCGAAGATAGGCGGCGATCACTTCATGCGCGTGGCGCCGGCGCCCCGTCTTCCATCTGTCGCTGTGTAGATTTGTCCGGAAAATCGCGGACAACGTGAAGGCGTTTGAAAGATGAAAATAGCTGAGCGCTACCATAGTGACGTAAAGCTGTAGCGAATCGATCCCGGGGCGGAACACATTGTCTCGCTCTCCGCGCGTCAATGTTTCGCCAATCGCGACCAGCAAGGGTGAAGAAAGGTTGGCCGCGCGCAATGATTTCGACAGGTATTGCCCCCGCTGAAGATTCTCGCCGGTCCAGAGCGAGACCACGTCCGGGTTGGCGGCGAAGTGGGAGAAGGTGAAGTCAAACAGCTTCATCATCGCCTCGAACGGCTCGAGGTTTGCAAGCTTGAGCGCTTTTTCCTTCAGGCGCAGGTCTTCGTACACGTGCTCAAGCACAAAGAGATACAGATCTTCTTTGCTACCGTAATAGTGATAAAGCATGCGCATATTCGCGCCCGAGCGCTGCGCGATGGAATCTATCCGCGCGCCGCTGAGGCCGCGTTCAGCAAATTCTGCGATGGCCGCGCGCAGGATTTTCTCGCGCGTCCCAGCTGCATCACGCTGGCGGCGGACGGGCGGCTCTACCGTGGCCGGCTTGGCTGTCTGCGCTCCCATCAATGCCGCCGTTTTCGCGCTGATATGCGCTGGCTATATGCTTGGACGCCCGTCATCCGATCTACGCTCCTCCCTGACGCAGGTATCCTATTCGCGCCCCTGTGTGTAGCAGACGGCCGCTAAGCGCACCCCGGCTGTCGCCAAATGAGCTTTTGGCGAACGCGCGGCCGCGATAGCCTAGATTTGAGGCACGCGGGACGAAGTGATACCGGGTCTGGCGATGATGGGTGTAAGTAAGCAAACTATGCATAACAACGCGGCGCCGGGTGGAGGGCTTGGCTCTGAATTGGACAATGCGCAGCGACCGCTTGGGCATTGGAGGCTTCGCGATTGACGGACAGCCGCTGCCGAGGGCGCCATGACGTGGGATTTTCGCAAGGAGTTTAGCATGTCGGTATTGGGGGCGCGCTCGAACAAGCTTCGGGCGCACGGACGCGGGATGACCGCATTTTTTCTGATCACAGCGGCGGCCGCGCCGCTTGCGCTCGCGCAGGCGCCGCCGGCGGAAGAGATCATCGTCACCGCGCAAAAGCGCGAGCAACGAGCGCTCGACGTGCCGATCAGCTTAAGCGTGATCAGTGGTGCGAGGGTGGCCGAGTCTGGCGCCAGCAGCACGCTTGATCTCGCGAACCTGACGCCCGGTCTTGCCATGGGACAAAACTCCGGCGACGGCGACTTCCCGTTCATCTCGTTGCGCGGTGTGACGATGCGCGACTTCGCCGATACCAACGAGAGTCCTTCGGCCGTCTACATCAACGAATTCTACAAGGCCAATCTGATGGGTCTGGATTCGCAAATGTTTGATCTGGAGCGGGTCGAAGTCCTGCGCGGCCCGCAAGGCACCCTATACGGCCGCAACGCTACCGGCGGTCTCATACACTTCATCGCCGCCGCACCGACGGATAAGGTTGAAGGCTATGTGTCGGGGCTCGTAGGCGAGAACGAGCGGTATAAGGTTGAAGGCGCGATTGGCGGCCCGCTTTTTGGCGGTCTGCGTGGCAGACTTTCAGTTTTCCATCATGAGTATGCTGGCTACATCAAAAACAATTTCCCGGGCAGCCAGGACGGCAACGCGCTGAATGCCAGCGCTGTCCGCGGCCAGCTCGCGCTTGACGTGACGCCAGATCTGACCGCTGATCTGTTCGTTCAATATTACAAGAACGACAACGAATCCGGGAACATGTTCACCCATGTCGTGGTGCGCCAGGATCCGGTGACGGGTCTTTCCGTCCGCAACACCACGCCTGGCGCAGTGGATTCCTTCGGCTTTGGAACGAGCGAGCCGCTGGAAACCAATTCCAACCGTGACGTCTACCTGCTTTCCGAGCAGACGACGGCGATTGGGCGGGTGAAATGGACCTTTGATACCGTCGAGCTGACGTCCATCACAGGCTACGAAGCCGGTTTCAAGGACGCGACGTTTGACAGCGACTCAACGCCAGGGCCTCGCGGGACAGAAGTCCATCCCGACGCCGAGCAGTTCACCCAAGAGCTGCGTGCATCGGGCATTTCCGGGCCTGTCACCTGGGTCGCTGGTGTCTATTTCTTCGACTACACGATCGACGGGTATCAGCGCCGGCAAACTGCCGCGTCTGGCCCGCGCCCCAAAGTGTTCTACTCGCTGGAAAGCGAAAGCTCGGCGGCTTTTGCCAATCTCGATTTCGCCTTGACGCCGACCGTTACGGCGACAGGCGGTTTGCGCTTCACCAACGAACGGAAGGTCTACGCGCTCAACAACACCGATACCGGTCCGGTGTTCAACGTCGCCACGCGCGGCGACGCAGCCCGCCGCGACGATTCAAACACGAGCTTCACGACACGCCTGTCCTGGCAGCCGACGTCTCAGCAATTGTACTATGCTGGCGTCGCGCGCAGCCACAAGGCCGGGACGTTCAACGTCGGCTATACGCCCATTCCCGCGGCGGCGATCCCGGTAAAGCCGGAAGAGCTGACCAGTTATGAAGTCGGCGCGAAGTTTTCGAGCGCTGACGGCCGCTTCGGCCTCAGCGCCGCGGCATACTATTACGATTACCAGGACAGCCAGGCCTTCCAGTTTGATGGCCAGACCTTGTCATCTACGACGTTCAATCGAGATGCGGAAATCTACGGTCAGGAAATTGAGTTTAACGCCAGGCCGTTTGAAGGGCTGACGATCAACGGTTCGGTGACTCACCTTGATGCTACACTGCTGCGCGTCGCGTTACCGGGCTTGGCGAATAACGGCCCGATCGTAGACACGGAAATGCCGCTGGCGCCGGAATGGTCAGGCAACCTCACGGTGGGTTACAAATGGCCATCGCCCTTCGGGGGCAAGTTTGGCCTGCAAGGCGACGCTTCCTATAAGGGCGATCAGTTTTTTGACGCCTTTAACAGTCCAAGCCAATTTGAAGAAGCCTATACCATCGTGAACGCGCGCGCGTCCTGGACCAGTGAGGACGATTCGACAACGCTTGCGGTATTCGTCGAAAACGCAGCCGACGAACAATATCGCACCGCCGCGTTCGACCTCGCCTTCCTTGGCATCGCCACGGAAGTGTGGGCCAAACCGCGCTGGGCCGGCGTCAGCGTCAGCTACAAGTTCGATTGAGTTGCCCATGCCATGGCGGCGATGCGACATTCCCCGTATCGCCGCCGGAGCCGCCGCTCTAGATCCAGGAACGGGCGCCGGCATTTCCTTCCCGGCGCGTCTGCGCGGCGCGCACGGTGTTGGCCATCAGATGCGCCGTCGTCAGCGGTCCGACGCCATCAGGCGCAGCCGATATAACTTTCGCCACCGCTCCGGCAGATGCGACGTCCACATCGCCGACGATACGTCTTGCGTTTGGCCCGTTTTCCGGCGCGGCGACGAGATTGATACCGATGTCGATGATGATTGCGCCGGGTTTCACGTGATCAGCGGTGATCAGGTCAGGTTTTCCTGCCGCGACAAACAGCAGATCAGAGCGGCGGCACGCCGCAGCAAGATCGCGCGTGGCGATATGGGCAATGGTTACCGTCGCTTCTCGGCGCAACAACATCAGCGCCAGCGGGCGGCCAACGCTGATCGAGGCGCCGACCACAGTCGTGGTCATGCCCTTGAAATCACCCGCTACAGATTGCGCTAGCGCGATGGCGCCTTGTGGCGTGCAAGGCTCAAGGCTTTGGAGACCAACGGCGAGACGCCCGGCGTTCAGCGGGCTGAGCCCATCTACGTCCTTCGCTGGATTAATCGCTTGGGCAATCGCCAGTGGATCGATATGCGCCGGTACCGGAAACAATGGCAGGACGCCATCGACGCCCTCATCCTCGCCCAGAGTCGTCACCAGACCGGCGACGTCGCTCTGGTTGACGCCCGCATCGAGGCGGTGAACTTGCAAGGTCACGCCGGCGCGTTCGGCGAATTCCTCAAGGCGGCTGACATAAGCCAACGCGGTAGCATTGTTTCCGATCAGCAGAATGGCCAGGATGGGTTCGCGGCCCGCGCTTGCAGCGATTGCTTCGGCCGCGAACCGCGTGTTCGCCAAAAGCTGATCGGCAAGGGCGTGGCCTTCTAGTATGACGGCGCTCATAAAGCTCTTTCAGCGATGCACAGGGAGGGACGTGTGAAGATCGGTGCGGTCATTTCGTGTGTGGCGGCGATAGTACTGTCAGCCTGCGCTTCTGTGCCAGCCGCAACGCCGCGTCCCGGCGTCAATTTTGTTGGCGCGCTGGAACGACCGGGTAGCGAGCGGGCGCTGTATCAAAGCCTGATCCTTGATCTGGCGGCGGTATGGGCCAATTGCGATGCCGACCTTATGCGCAAGACTTTAAGCGCCGCCGTCGATTTTTCCTATCCTACCAACCGTGTCAAAGGGATCGAAGCGGCGGTCGCTGATCTGGAGGCGTTCTGCAAGAGCGCCACCAACCGCAGCATCTATTTCCCCGCTGACGCCTTCTACATCGATACGGCAAATAATCGTGTGGCGGCCGAAGTGCAGTTTCGCGTCACGCAAGGCGGTAACAGGCAGGTCGTCAACGATGTCTGGATCGCGACCATCCGGGATGGACGAATTGCGATTATCAAGGAATATCTAGATGGCCGCGTGCGCGGACTGCAGGCCGAGGGCGTTTTGACTCTTGGTGAAGATGCGCCGTTCCTCACGCCATGGCCGCCGCGTGTTCAGCCCTTGAAATAGAAGCGTCATGCACCACAACCTCGCCGCAACGCCCGATAACGTGCGGTTCGGAATGTTCGACGCTGCATTTCCGCCGGTCTTGACCGTGCGGCCGGGAGACAGCGTGACCATCGAATGCGTATCAGGTGGACCGGAGGTGATGCCGTCCGCGGGTTCAGTTCTCAAAATTCCTGCGGCGCTACAAGCGATCCACGACGCCAAACTTGAACGCATTGGTCCGCATATCCTCACCGGCCCCGTCGCCGTTGAAGGGGCGGCGCCAGGCGACGTGCTGGAAGTATGGATTGATGCGATCGAGCCGAACAATGATTGGGGCTATTGCGCCGTGCGTCCGCTAGCCGGAACTTTGCCTGAGGAATTTACCGAGTTCGCGGTCAGTCATATCAGCGTCGACCGGGTAGCGGGGACATGCAAGCCCGACTGGGGGCCGAAACTCCCGCTGGCGCCATTCTTCGGTACGATGGGCGTTGCGCCGCCGGCGCGCTATGGGCGCATCTCCAGCCGGGAGCCGCGCGAACATGGCGGGAATATAGACAACAAGGAATTGATGGCCGGTGCGCGTTTGCGCCTGCCGGTGTGGGTAGACGGTGCGAACTTTTCGGTGGGCGACGGTCATGGCCGTCAGGGCGATGGCGAAGTCTGCGTCAACGCCTTGGAGATGGGTCTTACGGGCGTTTTCACGTTCATCTTGCACAAACAAGCAGGCGAGTTCTTCCCGCGCGCCGAGACTCAGCGCCATTACATTACGATGGGATTTAGCGAAACGCTTGACGGCGCGATGAAACTAGCGCTTCGGCGCATGATAGATTTTATTGTCGAGCGCGCCGGGCTTTCGCGTGTGCACGCATATCAATTCTGTTCGCTGGCAGTCGATTTTCGCGTCACGCAAACCGTCAACGGCGAAAAAGGCATTCACGCTATGCTGGAGAAGGGCGTACTGTTTCCATGATCGGGTCGCCGTTTCAGTCGATTGTCTTGAGTGCGTCACGAACCGTATTGACGATCTGATCAATTTCAGCCTCTTCGATGATAAGCGGCGGCGACAGCGCAAGTATGTCGCCGGTGACGCGGATCAGCACGCCTTTATCGAAGCAGGTCTTGAACGTCGCCATAGCGCGGGCCGTCGGCGCGCCCTGTCGCGGATCGAGTTCGATGCCGCCGACCAGGCCAAGATTGCGCACATCGATGACGTGACGCGCATCGCGCAGAGAATGAATCGCTTCCTGCCAATAGGGCGCCAAATCGGCTGCGCGCTGGAACAAGGCCTCTTCCTCGAACACTCGCAGCGTCGCCAGGCCCGCGGCGCATGCTAATGGGTGGGCGGTTGTGGTGTAGCCGTGAAAAAATTCGATTGGCGTCTCGGCATTCGCCAGCATTGTTTCGTAGATTTCGCGCCGGGCGGCGACGGCGCCCATGGGGACGGCTGCGTTGGTGATCGCCTTTGCCATCGTCATGATGTCCGGCTTGACGCCAAAATAATGCGCGCCGAAGGGCGCGCCGAGGCGGCCGAAGCCGGTTATTACCTCATCGAAGATCAGCAGAATGTCGTGCTTGTCGCAAATGGCGCGGAGTTTTTCGAGATAACCTTTTGGGGGCACAAGCACCCCCGTGGAGCCCGCTACGGGCTCTACGATCACCGCCGCGATGGTCGAAGCGTCGTGCAAAGTGATGATGCGCTCCAATGCGTCTGCCAGTTCCGCGCCGTGGGCAGGCTGGCCTTTAGAGAACAAATTCCGCGCCGGATCGTGCGTGTGCGGCAAGTGATCGACGCCGCCGACCATCGGCCCAAAGCCCATGCGGTTTCGCGGGATGCCGCCGACGGAGATGCCGCCGAAATTGACACCGTGATAAGCGCGCTCGCGTCCGATCAGGCGATACTTGCCGGGTTTGCCGCGGGCGCACTGATAGGCCAGCGCGAGCTTCAGGGCGCTATCGACCGCCTCTGAGCCAGAATTGGTGAAGAACACCCGATCCATCCCAGGCGGTAGAATGGAGACCAGGCGGTTGGCGAATTCGAAGGCGGCCGGGTGTCCAAGGTTGAACGTTGGCGCGAAATCGACCTCGGCGGCGGCGCGCTGGATCGCCTCAACAATACGGGGCCGGCAATGGCCTGCTGCAACGCACCAGAGGCCCGAAGTGGCGTCGAGGATTTGCCGACCATCCGGGGTGAAGTAATGCATTCCTTCGGCGCGCGATAACAGCCTCGGATCGGCCTTGAAGGCGCGGTTGGACGTGAACGGGATCCAGAAAGCGTCTAGGGAATTGGCGTTGGGCGGTGCAGTGTCGGGCATGGCGCTATTTGAGCCGTGAGAGGCCTTCCCGGCAATCCGAAACGTCAAGAGTAGATTTTTCGATCGCCGCGCCCGATGATACGTCATGAGCCTTCAGCAAAATCTTGATCGCGCCGCGGCGCTGGAATTTCCAGGCAAAGCCGTGATCGGCGGCAAGTTGGTCCCTGCGCTCTCCGGCGCAACGTTCGACAATCTTTCTCCGCGCGACGGTAGAAAGCTCAACGAGGTAGCGTCATGCGCGGCAGAGGATATCGATGCCGCGGTTTTGGCGGCGCGCGAGGCTTTCGAGGACGGCCGGTGGCGCTTGCAAGGGCCGCGGCCGATGAAAAAGACGCTCTTCCGCCTTGCTGAGTTGATGGAGCGCGACCGCGAAGAGCTGGCGCTGCTTGAATCTCTGGATATGGGCAAACCCATTCGCGATGCTCGGGCCTTCGACGTTCGCGCCGCGGCTGGCTCTGTGCGGTGGTACGCAGAAGCGCTGGACAAGATATACGGCGAGGTCGCCGTTACCCCGCGTGACCGCCTGTCCTATGTCGTGCGTGAGCCTTTGGGGGTCGTAGGCGCGATCGTGCCATGGAATTTTCCCCTCCACATGGCGTGCTGGAAGGTCGCGCCGGCGCTGGCCATGGGCAATTCAGTGGTGCTCAAACCCGCCGAACAAAGTCCGCTAACGGCCCTGAAACTCGGTGCGCTCGCGCTGGAGGCGGGGCTACCCGATGGCGTTCTCAACGTCGTTCCCGGCTTTGGCCACATGGCCGGCCAGGCCCTGGCGCGTCACATGGACGTAGACCTGATTGCGTTCACGGGGTCGGGGGAAGTTGGCCGCAAGCTCATGACCTATGCCGGCGAAAGCAATCTGAAGCGCGTTGCGCTGGAGCTGGGCGGCAAGTCTCCTCAGATCATTTTTGCCGACGCGTCTGATCTCGACGCGGCCGCGGAAGCCGCAGCTTGGGGAATCTTTTTCAACCAGGGCGAAGTTTGCAACGCCGCATCGCGGCTTCTGGTCGAAGACAGCATCAAGGAGGCGTTCCTGAAGAAGGTTTTGATCGCCGCGCGGAAATATGCGCCCGGCGATCCGCTTGATCCTCAGAGCACCGCGGGGGCCATCGTTAGCAAGGCGCAGATGCAGCGCGTTCTTGGCTACATCGAGATTGCCAGCAAAGAGGGCGCGGATCTGGTCCTCGGCGGCGCTCAAGTGCGAGCTGAGAGCGGCGGCTATTACATTGAGCCTACCGTCTTCGATAGGGTGACAAGCACGTCCACGCTAGCGCGCGAGGAGGTGTTCGGCCCGGTGCTTGGCGTGATCTCGTTCAAAACCGAGGAAGAGGCCGTTCGTCTGGCCAATGACACGGTCTACGGATTGGCGTCCGGCTTGTGGACGCGCGATGTTTCTCGCGCGCACCGGGTTTCGCGGCAATTGCGAACGGGTATGGTCTGGATCAATGGGTGGGATGCTTGCGATATCACCATGCCGTTCGGCGGCGCCAAGCAATCCGGGTTCGGCAGAGATCGGTCTCTGCATGCGCTCGACAAGTACACTGAGCTCAAATCCATTTCGGTGACCTATTGATGAGTGCATCTGGTATTGCGGCGCCGGAAGAGGCCAAGGCATTCCTGGACGCACATCCAGAAATCCAGTTCCTTGAAATCATTTATACCGGCTTGTCCGGCGTGCCGCGGGGCAAGCGGCTCCGCCGTCACGAGGTGATGGCGGTGTTCGAGCAGGGTCGGTTTCTGCCCGGTTCGATGCTCGTGACCGACATCACGGGTCAGGATTGCGAAGACACAGGGTTTATCTGGGCGGAGGGCGACGCCGATCGGGTCGGCCGGCCTGTGCCCGGGCGTCTGACGCCGGCGCCGTGGCTTGGTGCGGACGTCGCCCAAGTCCCCGTGTCTGTCTACGAACTTGATGGAACGCCTGTCGACCTAGATCCGCGGCATGTCCTGCAACGTGTGATCGACCGCTTCGCGGCCGACGGATTGACGCCTGTCGTCGCGTGCGAGCTCGAGTTTTATCTGGTGGATGCGAGGCCCGCGCCGGGGGGCGGATTGCGGCTGGCGCCTTCGCCGGTCACGGGCCTGCGGCCAACGCAACACGATCAGTACAGTTTGCGCGAAATGCAGGAATCCGCGCCCTTCCTTCGTGATCTATGGGCCGCGTGTGATGCGCTTGGCGTTCCGCTTGAGGGCGCGATCGGCGAGTACGGCCCAGGCCAACTCGAACTGACGCTCAAGCATCATGCCGATGCGATGCGCGCCGCTGACGACGCCGTGATGTACAAGCGCGCCGCCAAGGGTGTCGCCTTGAACCACGCCAGCGAGGCCACCTTCATGGCCAAGCCGTTCATCGATCGCGCTGGTAGCGGCATGCACATGCATGTCAGCGTCAATGATGCGAAGGGCGCGAACATTTTCGCATCGGAGGCGGCGGAGGGCGCGCTTACGCTACGGCATGCCATTGGCGGCATGAAGGCGCTGCTCGGAGATTCGATGGCGATCTTCGCGCCGAATGCCAATTCCTACCGCCGCTTTCGCGCCAATTCATATGCGCCCGTTGCGCCGACCTGGGGCGTCAACAACCGCACCGTGGCGTTCCGCGTCCCTGCGGGGCCGCCCAATGGGCGCCACATTGAGCACCGAGTCGCGGGCGCGGACTCGACGCCCTATCTGGCGTTAGCTGCGCTTCTGGCGGGTGTCCATCACGGCCTGACCGGCAAACTTGACCCTGGCCCGATCACCGTGGGCGACGGATACGCCAGCGCCGGGGCGACGGGAGAGAAGCTTCCGACCAATTGGTTCGCCTCGGTTGACAGGTTCGCGCAATCGGAAATCCTGCAGGATTATCTGGGCGCGCGTTTTGTGCGCACCTTTGCCACCGTGAAGCGCACAGAACAGGAGCGCTTCTTCAATGTGATCACGGAAGCCGACTATGACTGGTATTTGCGTTCCAGTTGACAAGGACTAGGGTAATTCGAGGAGGAAGACCGCATGACGAGTGATAATCTCAGGACTGGCGGCGCTTCTCGCCGTTCTATCCTGCGGCAATTCGGAGCCGCAGCCATCGGCATGACCTTTGCCGGCGGCGTAGCCGGTTGCAGTGGTCCGGGCGCCGCCCAACGTGTGGTGAATTTCTACAACTGGGACACCTATATCGGCCCCACCACGTTGGAGGACTTCCAGGCCGCCATCGGCGCCTCCGTCAAAATGGATCTGTTCGCCACCAACGATGAATTGTTCGCCAAGCTGCGCGCTGGCAATCCCGGCTACGACGTCATCGTGCCATCGAACGAGTTCGTTACGCGGATGATCCAGGCGCAAATGATCATGCCGCTCGATCACGCCAAGATTCCAAATATCAAAAACCTGCTGCCTGACTTTCAGGACGCAGCGTTCGATCCGGGCCGGAAATACTCGATGCCTTACACCTGGCTGGTGCTGGGCATTGGCTATCGCAAATCCAAGATGGGCGATGTTGGCGTTCCGGATTCCTGGAAATGGGTTTTCGACTCGAACCGCTTTGACGGCAAGATCGCTCTGCTTTCGGAATCCGCTGACCTGATCCGCTTGTGTGCGAAGTACAAGGGCCACTCGGTAAACGATATTCCTGATGCGATGGTCGCTGATATTGAAGCCATGCTGATCAAGCAAAAGCCCTTCGTGAAAGTGTTTCACGAAGACAACGGGCAGGATTTGCTGGTCTCGAAAGATGTCGATGTCGTGATCGAATACAATGGCGATATCGCCCAGAAAATGCGCGAGGACGCCGACATAGACTTCGTCGTGCCCAAGGAGGGTAGCCTCCTGAACTCCGACACTCTGTGCATTCCTGTTGGTGCGCCGCATGTCGAAGACGCGCACGCCTTCATCAATTATCTGCTCGATGGCGAGGTCGGGTCCAAGATCACGGCAGAGATCCTCTACCCGACGCCTAACGGCGCCGCGCGCGATCTGATGCCAGACACATACAAGAATAATCCTGTGATCTACCCGCCGGCTGATGTGCTTGCGAAATGTGAGTACGGCGCGTTCGAGGGCGCGGAGAAGGCAAGCAAGTACGAGGAAGTGATCACGCGCGTTCGCGCCGCCTAATGGCCCGCAGGGGAAGCGATGGAGCAGAGCTGGAAACAAGCAAAGGCGGCGTTCGCCATTGTCGTGGCGCCGCCGACGCTTTGGCTGCTGTTCTTCTTCCTCGTCCCGATGGCGGTGATTTGGGGCTACAGTTTCGGTGAAAATGTTGGCCTGACCGAAATCGATCTGACCGGCACGTTCAAGAACTACGCCCGCGCGATCGAGCCGCTTTATCTCGGCATATTCTGGAAGTCGATTGTCACCGCGGCGATCACGACGTTGCTGTGCCTCATCGTCGGCTTTCCTGTTGCGATGGCGATCGCGTTCGCCAGTCCCCGCACCAAGGCGTGGCTGCTTCTGCTGATCATGCTGCCGTTCTGGACCAATCTCCTCATCCGCACATACGCTTTGATGGCGGTGCTGCGGACCGAGGGGTACATCAATTCCACGTATCACCTGTTCTGGAATCTGATCGGCCTTCCGCCGGATGGCTTTGAGCCACTCGATCTCCTGAACAACAATTTCGCGGTCATTTTCGGGCTGGTTTACGTGCACCTGCCTTTCATGGTTCTGCCGCTTTATTCAGCGCTTGACCGGATGGATCGGTCTCTGATGGAGGCCAGTCTCGATCTCGGCGCCGGGCATCTGCGCACGATCTTCACCATCGTGGTGCCGCTGGCCGCGCCGGGAATAGCATCCGGCGTACTGATCACCTTCATTCCCGCACTCGGCGCCTATCTCACGCCGGATCTGCTTGGCGGGCCTGATAGCCAGATGATCGCCAATATCATCGAGCGCCAGTTCAAGCGCGCAAACGACTGGCCGTTCGGCGCCGCCTTGTCTTTCCTGCTGATGTATCTCACCTTTTTCGCCATAGCCGCCCAGAGTTGGGTGTCACGTCGCGCCGAGAGGGTGGGGCGATGAGCGTTCGCGAAAAAAAAGCGCCTCCCGGGCCTCTGGAATATCTGCGGCGCTGGCCCTTGCGCGTGTGGATAGGGGCGGTGCTGATCTTTCTTTACCTGCCGCTGATTACGCTGATCGCTTTTTCCTTCAACGATAGCCGCAGCAATATCGTCTGGCGGGGCTTCACGCTAAAATATTACGGCGACGCGCTGACCAACACGTCGCTACTGCAAGCGTTCGGCAATTCGCTGATGATCGCGTTCGTTTGCACCATCGTTTCGGTCATTCTCGGCGCGTTGGCGGCGGTGATGCTCTGGCGCTTCCGGTTTCCGGGCAAAACGCCGCTCGAAGGCGCATTGGCGCTACCGATCGTGGTGCCGGAAATCTGTATGGGCGTCGCCATGCTGGTGTTCTTCGCGCGCGTGATGCCCTGGCCGAGCGGGATGCCTTGGCCGCTTAATCTCGGCGCGATCATTATCGCGCACATATCGTTCGCCTTCCCGTTCGTGGCGACGGTCGTACGCGCGCGCCTTGCCTCTTTCAACAGGCAGGAAGAAGAGGCGGCGCGTGATCTCGGCGCCAATGAGTGGCGCGCTTTCTTCGATGTTTTGGTGCCGCATATGAAGCCCGGCCTGATCGCCGGCGCGCTGCTGGCGTTCACGCTCAGCCTCGACGATTTCGTCATCACATTCTTCACCTCCGGCCCGGACACGATCACCTTCCCGGTGAAGGTCTATTCCATGGTGCGGTTCTCGGTGACGCCAGAGGTCAACGCGGCCTCGACCATCCTCATTCTCGTGACCGTTGTGCTCACCGCTATCGGCCTGCATTTGCAAGGCCTGGGCGCAAGCGAAAAGAAAGCCTAATCGCATGACCGACATGCAAACAGCTGCCACCCGCCCGACATCGACGGTAAAGCCGAATACCATCATTCACTTCGAAAACATCACCAAGCGTTTCGGCAAGGTTGTCGCCGTCGATAATGTCAGCCTGCAAATCCAGGAGGGCGAGTTCTTTGCGCTGCTCGGTCCTTCAGGCTGCGGCAAGACGACGTTGCTGCGCATGCTGGCCGGCTTTGAGACTCCCACGGAAGGCCGCCTGCTGATAGACGGCAAGGACATCGCCGCCCTGCCGCCGAACAAGCGGCCTGTGAATATGGTGTTCCAATCCTACGCCGTGTTTCCGCACATGAGCGTCGCCGAGAACGTCGGTTACGGCCTGAAGATGAGCAATGTCGAGGGGGGCGAGCGCGCGCGCCGCGTCGCCGAGGCGCTGGAACTGGTCAAGCTGGACGGATTCGGCGCGCGCACGCCTGACCAGCTTTCAGGTGGGCAGCGGCAACGGGTTGCACTGGCGCGGGCGCTCGTGAACCGCCCACGCGTGCTGCTGCTCGACGAGCCTCTTTCCGCCCTGGACGCCAAATTGCGCGATCAGATGCGCAGCGAACTGACGTCTTTGCAGGAGAAGGTGGGCATTACCTTCATCATGGTAACGCACGATCAGGACGAAGCGCTGGCGATCGCAACGCGTTGCGCGGTGATGAACCGTGGCCTGCTTCAGCAGGTCGCCACGCCGTCCGACCTGTATGAGTTTCCCAATTCAAGATTCGTGGCCGATTTCGTCGGCTCCGTGAACATGTTTGAGGGCGTTCTGGCGCAGGATGAGCAGGATAGGGCGACCGTCAACTGCGAGGAGATCGAAGCGCCAGTCTATCTTGATCACGGCGTAACCGGCGCCCGGGGAACGACGGTTTGGGTAGCGTTGCGGCCCGAGAAGATCGAGATGCACAAGCGCGCAGAAGGCAAGCCGAAGCCGGTGATGCCGGATTCGCCCGGGGGCGCCAACGTCATAGCGGGCGTAGTAAAGGAAATCGTCTATCTAGGCAGCGAGACGATTTTCGAAGTCGAGATCGCCGGCGGCCGGCGTGTAAAGACCTTCCGCTCAAACCTTACCCGGTATGACCAGGAAGACTTCACATGGGACGAGCCGGTCTGGCTTGCTTGGCACGCCTGTTCGCCGGCTGTGTTGCTTTCCTAATCTGGCAACCCCTCCCAAAGCGAAGCAGGGCGGTCTAAAAGACGACCATGACGGACGTAATGCCTAGTCGCCCCGTGCTTGGGATAATTTGCTGTAACCGGCCTGTTGGGGGGCAGCCCGCGCAGTCAGTTATCACGCGCTATCTTTTCTCGTCGCTTACCTATGCGGACGCTTCGGGGCTGCTGATTCCGGCAATCCCCGACCTCATAGATGCGCGCGACGTGTCGCATCGACTCGATGGCCTTTTACTTACCGGCACGCCCTCCAATGTTGCGCCGGCGCGCTATGGCGTGGTGGTAGAAGAGCCGCCAGGGCCCTTCGACCCCGATCGCGATGAAATGACGGCGCGCCTAATTGATGCGATGATCGCAGAGGGCAAGCCCGTATTCGGAATTTGCCGCGGCCTTCAGGAATTGAATGTGGCGTTTGGCGGCACCTTGCGACGGGATATGGCCGAACATCCCGATTTGCTCGCTCATCACGCGCCGAATGGCGCAACGCATGACGACATGTTCGCGCATGTTCATCCGGTCGAACTGAAGCGGGGCGGCGTACTACGGCAGGCCTACGGTCAGGACGAAATTGACGTGGTCAGCGTCCACTATCAGGGCGCGGACAAGGTCGGGGCGGGGTTGACGATTGAGGCCACGGCGCCAGACGGCGTTGTTGAAGCCCTTTCGGGGGAGGTAAACGGCGCGACTATTCTTGCCGTCCAGTGGCATCCTGAATGGCGGTCGAACGAAAATCCTCAGTCGCAATTGTTTTTCAGATTGCTCGGCCGCGCACTGCGCGGCGAAAAGCTTGCCGGCGGCGAAGACATAATGGTGCAGGGATGAAACCGCGCAATTACGACATTCCGGAACTTCGGCGGCTTGATCTCGCCCATCACCTGCCGGCGCAGGCCAATTACGGTGAATTACAAGCGCTGGGCGGCAGCCGCATCATCACCCGCGCCGAAGGATCAACCATCTATGACGGCGATGGCGTCGCGTTACTTGATGGGATGGCGGGGCTTTGGTGCGTTAATGTTGGCTATGGCCGCAAAGAACTGGCCGAAGCGGCATACGAGCAGATGTTGGAGCTGCCCTTTTACAATACGTTTTTCAAAACCGCGACGCCGCCGGCCGTTACGCTCGCCACAAAGCTCGCAGAAAAACTTGGCGGCGATCTCCAGCACGTGTTTTTTAACTCGTCCGGCTCGGAAGCCAATGACACGGTCATGCGCATGGTCCGTCACTATTGGACCGTGAAGGGCGAGCCGAAGCGGTCGATCTTCATAAGCCGTTGGAACGCATATCACGGCTCGACTATGGCGGGCGCGAGCCTGGGCGGCATGAAGCTCATGCATCCGATTGGCGGATTGCCGATACCTGGCGTCGAGCATGTCATGCAGCCTTACCGCTTTAACGAAGGTTTCGGCGAAGATGAGGAGACTTTCGGCGCGCGCGCGGCGAACGCGATAGAGGACCGTATCCTCTCGGTTGGCCCAGAAAATGTCGCTGCGTTTATCGGCGAAGTGGTGCAGGGGGCGGGCGGCGTGATCACGCCGCCAAAAGGATATTGGCCGCGCGTCGAAGCGATCTGCCGCAAGTACGGGATATTGTTGGTGGTCGATGAGGTAATCACCGGCTTCGGGCGGCTGGGGGAATGGTTTGGGTTCCAGCATTTCGGTTTGAAGCCCGATCTCGTTCCCATGGCGAAAGGTATGTCATCCGGCTACCTCCCGATTTCGGCAGTGGGCGTTTCATCGAAGATTGCGGAGGTGCTGCGGGAAAAGGGCGGCGATTTCGTCCACGGCTACACCTATTCCGGCCATCCAACCTGCGCAGCGGTTGCGACAAAGAATATCGAGATCATCGAGCGCGAAGGCCTGGTGTCGAAAGTCCGCGATGATCTTGGTCCTTACCTCGCCAATGCGCTTAAGCGCCTCGACAGCGATCCGCTCGTCGGCGAAACGCGGTCCCTCGGCATGCTGGGGGCGGTGGAGATTGTCGCCGCGAAAGGCACGAACCAGCGCTTCACCGGCGCCGAGGGCAAAGCGGGGCCAATCGTTCGCGATCTCTGTATCAAGAATGGTCTGATGGTGCGTGGCATTCGCGATTCCATCGTGATGAGCCCGCCCTTGATCATGTCGCACAGCGAAATCGATCGCATGATCGACATCATCGGCCGCTCCCTGCGTGAGGCCGAGCCGGCGTTGCGCGCCTTGCCGGCGGCCTAGCGGCGCTTGACTTGAGTTGCGCGCGCCACCCATACTCGCGCATCAGGTGATGTATGCGCTCCGCCGTTGCAGTGTTGCTGCGCGACGTTGATGACGCGATAGCGATTTTGGCGTCGTAGATTATGGAAAAGTCATTCTCAAGCTGGATCAAAGAACGCGGCATCGCCGAAGTCGAATGCTTAATTCCCGACATGAACGGCGTGGTCCGCGGAAAGGTCTTTCCGGCACAGAAGTTTTTGCAAAGCGAGCGCGACGATTCGCTGCGCATTCCTTCAAGTGTGTATTCCCTGACCGTGACGGGAGAATACTCGGACGATGCTGACGAAGCGGTCGCCATGCAGGATCCGGACGTTGTGCTTCGTCCTGACCTTGAAACCATCTGCGTTGCGCCCGGCTACAAGACACCCACCGCTTTCGTCTTTGCGGATGCTTATCACACCAACGGCGCGCCGTTCGATATTGCGCCGCGTTACGTGCTCAAGCGCGTGGTCGAGATGTACGAGAAGATTGGGCTGCGCCCGGTCATCGCGCCCGAGCTGGAATTCTATCTGACACAGATTAACACGGATCCAGACCTGCCGCTGTTGCCGCCCGCGGGCCGCTCGGGGCGGTCAGAAACCGCGCCGCAGCCTTATGGTCTGGAAGCGATCACCGAATACGAAGATCTGATCGAGACAATTTATGAGCATGCGGAAGCCGCTTCGCTGCATCTGGACACGATGATCCATGAAAGCGGCACCGCGCAGCTGGAGATTAATTTCAACCATGGCGACGCGGTGCACGTTTCAGATCAGGTTCTAGTGTTCAAGAGAATCGTGCGGCAGGTGGCGCTGAAGCACGGCGTCTACGCAACGTTCATGGCCAAGCCGATGGAAAATCAGCCCGGTAGCGCTCAGCATATTCACATCTCTTTGGTGGATTCAAAGAGTGGAAAGAATCTGTTCGCGGAAGGCGGTGCGGGTGATGGCAATTCCAGCATGTTCCGCCACTTTGTCGGCGGCCTTCAGGAATATCTGGACGACGTGACTCCATTGTTTGCGCCCAACGTCAATTCGTTCCGCCGCATGCGCGCCGATTTTTCGGCGCCGGTGAACGTGCAATGGGGATATGACAACCGTTCGTGCGGTCTGCGCGTGCCGATCTCGCAGGCGGCGAACCGGCGTGTCGAAAACCGCCTGCCGGGCGCCGACGCTAATCCTTATCTCGCCGTGGCGGCCAGTCTTGTGTGCGGCTTTATCGGCATGCGCGACAAGATCGAGCCACTCGAAATGGTGGAGGGAAGCGCCTACAAGAAAGCGCGCACGCTGCCGCGCACGCTTTCCGATGCGCTTGACCGTTTCAGGGTTTGCGCGCCGGTAATCGAATTGCTTGGTCTGCATTTCTGCGACACGTTTCAGCGCATCAAGGCTCACGAGCTGAACGCATTCGAAGGTGTGATCTCGTCGTGGGAGCGCGACCATCTGCTGCTAAAGGTCTAGCTGTGAGCGCCAATGCGGCGCTCGGTATGGCGCAATCTTATTACGCCGCCACCGCAACGCCTTTCGCGGCAATATCGCATGCTGATGGTGAGCGCGAGGCTGACCTATGTGTGATCGGCGGGGGGCTTACCGGCCTGTCCGCGGCGCTGAGCGCCGCGGAACGGGGCCTTTCCGTCATCCTGCTTGAAGCTGGACGCATCGGATGGGGCGCGTCTGGCCGCAGCGGAGGGCAACTGATCCCTGGATGGCGCAAAGGCGCCGCCGAACTTGTTAAACAGTTTGGCAAAGATCGCGCCCGGTCTTTATTTGCGCTTTCAATGGAAGCTCGCAACCTGGTCCTTGCGCGCATCGCCAAGCATAATATCTCTTGCGATCTGCGCACGAATGGCCATCTGTTGGCTGCTGCGAAGCCGTCCGATCTCATCTGGATGCGGCAGGAAGCTGAAGCGCTGCGCGCTGTTATGGATTATCAGTGCGTGCGCGTGCTCTCGTCCGGGGAAGTGCGTGGTAAAGTCGCGTCACCGCTCTTCCACGGAGGCCTGCTGGACGAAGGAGGCGGGCACTTTCATCCGCTGAACTACACCACAGGATTGGCGCGCGCTGCGTTGGCTGCTGGCGTTCAGATAAGGGAACACGAGCCTGCGATATCGCTGATGCAACGTGAGAGCATAGAGGTTCGCACAACGCGCGGGATGGTGCGTGCTCGCCACGTTGTGCTGGCGTGTGATGCGTTGCTTGGCGACCTTGAGCCGCGGATCGCTGGACGCATAATGCCTGTGGCCGGCTATCAGATCGCCACAGCGCCGTTGAGTGATCCTGCAGCGGTGATCGCCGATGACCTAGCCGTCAGCGATACCCGCTTTGTGGTCAATTACTTTCGGCTAAGCGCGGACGGGCGCCTGATTTTTGGAGGCGGGGAGCGCTATTCACCGCGGCCGCCTGGTGACACAGCCGCGTTCGTGAGGCCGTTCATGCTGCGCGTGTTTCCGCAGCTTGCCGATGTGCCGATAGATTATGCCTGGGGCGGACTTGTTTCAATTACCGTGACAAGGCTGCCGCATGTGGGGCGCATTGGCGAAGTGTTTTTTGCTCATGGTTATTCGGGACAAGGCTTGCTGCTGACAGCCGCGGCGGGCGAGGCGATCGCGGAGGCGATAACGTCAAGCACACGGCTTTTCGATAATTTGGCTGGGCTGGTCCCGCCAGAGTTTCCCGGAGGATCTGCGCTGCGAACGCCGTTGCACGTTCTGGGTATGCTCCACTACGCACTACGCGACCGATTTTGAAGTAACGTTCTTCCTCAATGAAAATTGCGGCCCTTCGGCATGACCTGTTCTGCTACTGTGTAGGAAAGATCGATGCGGGCGTTGCGCGGGTGTGTGCGGGAGTCGGCGCCGGGGCGGCGGACTTCGTCGGCGGGCGCCGTCGCGTTGTCGAAAGCCGTTGCTGACAGCTTGCCCAGGAGGGGGCTGAAATCGATCAGCCGGTCTGCTACGACATGCACCACGCCGCGCTCGCTTTGCACCAGCCCATCGACGGCGCAAAGTCTCGCGCCCAAAACCTCGGCGCGAAACCGTTCGAACACGCGCGGCCAGACGACTATGTTGGCGATATGAGTCTCATCTTCCAGCGTCATGAAGATGACGCCCGATGCAGTGCCTGGTCTTTGGCGCACGAGCACCAGGCCGGCCACGCGCACGCGTTGGTTATCGGCGCTATCGCCAAGCCGCTCAGCGGGCGTTACGCGGCGCGCGTTCAATTCGTCGCGCAGCAAAGCGAGCGGATGGGTTTTTAGGGACAAGCGCAAGGCGCGGTAATCCTCGACGACGTGCTCACCGAGCGCCATGAGCGGCAACGCGAAATCCTGCTCTCGCGTGGGATCAGCGCTTTGCGCGAACAGCGGCAAATCCTCTTGTCCGCCGACGCGATTAAGCCCACGCGCCGCCCATAACGCTTCGCGGCGATCGAGGCCGAGCGAGCGGAACGCGTCTGCGTCGGCCAGTCGCTCGATCGTAGCAGGCGTAAGGCAGCCACGCAGCCAGACATCGCGTACGGAATCATATCCGCCCCCGCGCGCGGCCGTCATGCGGAGGATTTCGTCCTCGCGCAGGCCCTTGGCCTGACGAAAGCCGAGGCGCAGTGCATGCGTGCTTCGAATATCTTCGCGCATCTCGCTATGCCGCACATGCAAATCCGCAGAGCCGTGTGGCTCAAGTTTGTTGTCCCAATCGGAATGATTGATATCGGGGGCGCGAACCTCGACGCCGTGCTCCTGCGCATCGCGCACGATCTGCGCTGGCGCGTAAAACCCCATCGGCTGGGCGTTCAGCAGCGCAGCGGCGAACACGTCCGGGTAATAGCATTTGAGCCAGGACGAAGCATAGACCAATAGCGCGAAACTTGCGGCGTGACTTTCGGGAAAACCATATTCGCCGAAGCCTTCGATCTGACGAAAACTGGCTTCGGCGAAAGCGAGCTGATAACCATTGGCCACCATTCCGATGATAAACTTGTCTCTTAACTTGCCGATCGTGCCAACGCGCCGGAACGTAGCCATCGCACGGCGCAGTTTATCGGCTTCCGGCGGTGTGAATCCGGCGGCGACGATGGCGATTTGCATCGCCTGCTCTTGAAATAGAGGCACGCCGAGCGTGCGGATCAGGACAGCTTCGAGCGCTTTCGATGGATAGGAAACCTTCTCCAATCCCTGTTTGCGTTTCAGATAGGGATGCACCATGCCGCCCTGGATTGGGCCGGGCCGCACGATCGCTACTTCGATCACCAGATCGTAAAAGCATTCAGGCTTGAGCCGCGGCAGCATCGACATCTGCGCCCGGCTTTCAACCTGAAATACGCCAATCGAATCCGCCCGCTGCAACATCGCGTAAACGCGCGGGTCTTCCTTAGAGATCGTCTCGAGTGTCAGCTTTTCGCCGCCTGCGCTCCAGTCGGGGTAATGCGCGCCCACCATGTCAAACGCCTTGCGCAGGCAGGTAAGCATGCCAAGGCCGAGCAGATCGACCTTGAGGATTTTCAGCTCTTGCAGATCGTCCTTGTTCCACTCGACGACGGTGCGGTCTTCCATCGCCGCGTTCTGGATCGGCACGATATCGTCGAGCCGCTCGCGGGTGATAACAAAACCGCCGACATGCTGGGATAGGTGGCGCGGGAAGCCGCATAATTCCTGCACCAGCCTGAGACAGGTCATCAGCCGCCGGTCTTCAGGATCAAGCCCAAGCGCGCGCAGATCGCTGCCGGTTACGCCTTTCGACCACCATTGCTGGGTCTTGGAGATCGCGGCGATGCGGTCTTCCGAAAAGCCAAACGCCTTGCCAACGTCGCGGATGGCGCTGCGGCCGCGATAGCAGATCAGGGTGGCGGTAAGCGCAGCGCGCTGGCGGCCATACTTCTCGTAGACATATTGGATCGCCTCTTCACGCCGTTCATGCTCGAAATCGACATCAATGTCGGGCGGCTCGTTGCGCTCTGTCGAAATGAAGCGGTCAAACAATAGCGACGATGTTGCTGGATTAACGGCGGTGACGCCCAAGCAATAGCATATGGTCGAATTGGCGGCCGATCCACGCCCTTGACAGAGAATGCCGCGCTCCTCGCGCGCAAAGCGCACGATGTCGGCGACGGTCAAAAAATAGGGGGCGTAGTTGAGCTGCGCGACGATCTGCAACTCCCGCCGAAGCGATTCGGCGACGTCTTCTGGTACGCCAGCGGGATAACGCTTCGCCGCGCCAGCCCATGAGAGCGCCTCCAGAGCGTCTTGCGCGCTGGCATAACCGGCGACTGTTTCGTCAGGATATTGATAGCTCAGCTCGTCGAGCGAAAACCGCGCGTTTTCGAGAAAGCGCAGAGTTTCACTGACCGCTTCAGGCGCATCGCGATAGAGGCGCGCAATCTCCGCAGGCGCCTTCATGTGCCGCTCTGCATTGACCGCGAGCAGCCGGCCAGCCGAGTCGAGCGTGGTTTTTTCGCGGATGCAGGTCAGCACGTCCAGAAGCGCACGGCGATCGGGGGCGTGGTGCAAGGGTTCTGTGGTGGCGATCAACTTGGCGCCAGTTTCCGCAGCAAGCGTTTTTAGCAGACGCAAGCGCCGCCGGTCCTCGCCGTCAAAGCAAAACCGCGCCGCCAGCCAGACCGCGCCGCAATGTTCGCGCAGCGAAACAAGACATTGGCGCAAGTGTTTTTCATCGGCGCCGGCGCCTGGCGGCAGATTTGGCGCGATGATGCATTGCAAGCCTTCGTCATGATCAAGCAGATCGGCGAAATCCAACCAGCATGCGCCCTTTGGCGCGCGGCGATTGCCGATGGTCAGCAGGCGCGTCAGCCGCGCATAGGCCGCGCGGTCCTGCGGATAGACCAGGATGTCGGGTGTTGAATCGCGGAACGCCAGCCGCACGCCGACCGCTAGACGCACGCCCGCTTCCTTCGCTGCCGCATGGGCGCGCACGATCCCTGCCAAGGTGTTGCGATCGGCGACGCCAAATCCCGCCAGGCCCAAAACTTTTGCCTGCTCGGCCAATTCCTCCGCATGCGAGGCCGCGCGCAGGAAGGAGAAATTCGTTGCGGCGCAAAGTTCGACAAAATCGCTCATGCGAACAGGCCGTGTAGAAACCAGCGCGGCGGATCGGCATCGAAATAATGGCCTTCGCGGTAAAGCCAATAGCGGCGGCCTTGCGCATCTTCGACGCGGTAATAATCGCGCGCGCGGGCCTGGGGTGCGCGCAGCCAATCGGGTTCGATCCGCTCGGGTCCTTCGGCGCGGGCCACTTCGCGCAGCACGCGCCGCCAGCGAAACCGCGCCGGCGGGCCATCGGGGACAGAGGCCATTGCTTCGATAAGCTGAGCGCGTGGAAACAAACGCAGAGGACGGCGCATCACCCCGTCGGCGGGCGGCGCGGGTGCTTTTGCGCCGCTCTGTTCGGCGTCGGCATGCACGCTCGCGCGCTCTGGTGCATGAACCGGACGCAAAGCGAGGCGCCCGACTCGCTTGACGCCAAGGCGCGCGCGCAACGTGTCGATCACGCGCGCCTCAGCCCTGGCATCACGCGTGAAACCTGGGGCCAGATCGGTCTCGCGCGCAATGATCGGCGCAATTTCTGCAGCATCGAGACGGACGATTTCGAAGCCGAATTCAGCGCTCTTCGTGCCGGCTGTCACGCTCAGCCGTTCGCGCAGCAAACGCACCATGGGCAGGGCCAAACGCTCGGGCTGGGTCAGCCTTACATCAAGCGCCCGCACGCCGCCATCAACGCCGAACAGCGACAAGCGCAACAGGCGTGCTCCAACGCCATTGCGGTCCAGATTGGCGCACAAATCTTCGCACAAGGCGTTGACCGCGATCAGCACGGCGTCGAGTGTGATGATCGGCTCAGCCAGCCGGCGCAGCGCAAAGATCGGGGGCGCTGGCCGCAGCGGCGTCAGCGCCTCTACGGCCCGGCCAAACGCCTGGTCCAGCCGCAGCATCGCCAATTTCCCCGCCCGCGCGGCGAACGGCGCACGCGGCGCATGGGCAATCTGGCCGATGGTTTTGACGCCTAGGCGTTTGAGCAGCGCAATCGCTTCCGGGGCCAAACGCAACGCGGCAACGGGCAGCGGCGCAAGGCTCTCGTTCAAGTCATCAGGGCCGATCTGGCGCCCCGCGCCGAAATGCGCGCAGGCCCAGGCCGCCCCTGGCGTCGGCGCAATAGCGGCGCGCAGCGCGAAGCCCTGCGCCTTTAGCCGCGTGCAAACGGTTTCAATCAATGCCGCTTCGCCGCCGAACAGATGTGCGCAGCCGGAAACGTCGAGAAACAAGCCATCCGGCGTATCGACCGCAACGATCGGGGTGAACCGCTCGCACCAGAGCGCGATCTGCTTCAGCAGGGCCAGATCAGCGGCTTCATCAGCCTCGAACGCGGTCAAGCCCGGCTGCATGGCCCGCGCATCGGCGAGCGGCATGCCCGTTCTCAACCCAGCTTCGGCGGCGCATGCATTTACGGCGCTCAGCGCGAACGCATTGCCTTTCTTAGAATAGAGCGCGAGCGGGCGGGCTTCAGACGGCGCGGCGCCGGCGCGCTTCAGCCGATCGGTCGGCAGGCGCGTCAGCCACAGCGCCATCCAGCGCCGCTTCTGCGGCCTGGAAGATGCGGTCATGGGCGTTCCATTCGATGCGCCAGGATTGCCCCGTTGGGCCGGCGCGGTTGCGTTCCAGAAGCGCGGTGAAAGCAGGCGGGCCGAGTTCGCGGCCTTCGCCCCGGCTCGGCGCGGCGGCGATGCGCCAGCGCGTCCAGGCGGCGCTCGCGCCCGTCTTATCAAGGCGCAGCAATACGCAACGCGTTGCGTGCTTTTCCGCCGCCAGCAACAGCCGGCGCGTGGCGGTAAGACTCAAACCCTTCGTCGATGGCGCGATGGTGCAAAGCGCGGTCGCCTGCGGAAGTGTCAACGCTTGCTCGCTTGCCCATAACGCATCGCTTTGCGTCTGCGTACGCACCAACAACAGGCGGCTGAGTGCTAAAGAAAATTGCGCCAGCCCCTCCGTATAAGGCGCGCCGTCTTCGCCAAAGTTTTGTTCCGGTGCGGCCCAGCAGATCAGTCCGTCCTGCGCGACGCTTTGAATCCACGCCAAGGCAAAGCCGAGCCCGGCTAGACCATCCCCGGGCGTGGCTGGGATGATTTCCGTCAACGGCGCGCAAGAAGCCGCTGCGTAAGTTTGCGCAAATTCCTGCGCCGGTCGCAGCCTTGATCTGCCCGGCGCCGGAATTGCCGTAAGACTTGAAATCGACATGAAGATGCCGTAGAACAAAACAAGAACAATTGCAATGCAAAAGCATCAATCAGCACATCTCCGGATCAGCTGACCTATGAGCGATATGGCCACGTAGGCAGCGCGTGAGGCCGCTTCCTGCTCTGAACATCGCGTGTGTGTTTGTCTCGCGCGTGCAGGAAGGGAGGGCGGTGAGAGCGGAAAATGTGCGCAACGTTGCAGGGCTGTTTCCGGCTCAACGGGCGCCGGGGGCATCTTCATAGGTGCAATTCTACGGCTTCGGCGCTAGATAACGACCCCTTCGTTCCCACCGATCGCAATGAGCACATTTGCTTACAAACGGCGCAGGCAATGAGCTGGATTGAGTTATGGAACGGGCCGACGCCAATCTATGTCAGCGCGCAGCATCAAGAGCGCCACTATCGCCTGCTGGCCGAGGAGATGGCAGAATTCGTCGGTACGGAAGATGTCGTGATCGACATAGGCTGCGGCGAGGCGCTCTCCGCGGACATCGTAGCCGCGTGTTGCCGGCGGCTCTGGCTATGCGAAAGCGCATCAACGGTCCGTCAGCGCCTTGCTGACCGCTTCGCCTCGGCGCCGAATATCAAAGTCTGCGACGAAACGCTGCCGGACGTCGCGGCGGGCGAAGCCGACCTGATCATTGCAAATTCGGTGCTGCAGTACCTGACGCGGGAGGACGTCGCTATCGCGCTGAATTTGTGGCGCGGCAAGCTAAAGCCGGGCGGCCGCCTCATTCTCGGCGACGTGTTGCAGGAGAATACCTCGGCGCTCCACGATGCAGGCGCACTGCTGTCGTTGGCTATGCGGGAGGGGTTTCTCGGCGCCGCGCTTCTGGGGCTGGCGCGTACGTCTTTCTCGGAATACGCGCGATTGCGGAAGCGGTTGGGTTTGCTGCGGTTTGCTCCCGACGAGATCCTCGCGCTTCTCGCGTCGCACGGCTTTTCGGCTCAGCGCCGGGCGCGCAATATAGGTCACAATCAGCAGCGCATGACGTTTCTCGCCCACGCGCTTTAGCGAAACGTCCAATACCGATGTGCGCCGAAGCTCCAGCCGAGCACCGCGGCGGTCGCGGCCAGTTGTGCCAGCAGGTAAGGCAGGCGCGCGATATCCGCCAGAACGTGCATTATTGCGCCGGTTAGCAGAAACCCGACTGCGGCTACGATGGCAAAGCGCGCCGCGGCGCGGGGATGGGGCGCCGCGGAGACGAACGCCCATCGCCGGCTCAGGACGTAAGACAAAACGCCGCCACATGCATAGGCGGCAAGCGCCGCTGGCGTCGGCGGGCAATTTGCGCCGCTAACGAGCGCGATCAGCACGCCATAATGTACAAGGGCCGCGAGCACGCCGACGCCGCCAAAGCCCACGAGCTGCCGCAACATGCTAGCGGCGCTCCTCGAAGAAGAATTCGGCGTTCCCTATGTAAGCCGTCATCGTCATCGTCATCGGACTGTCTGCGCGCAGTTGCGAAAAACGCTGAGCCGATTTTGGGCGATGAACTCAAGTTGCGTGCTCACGGTCTGATGCGGCGCGGAAATCGCGGCGAGCGCATCGCGGGAAACGCTGGGATACGTGGCGCAGATTTCGGCGGCGGCGCGTTGCACGGCTAGCGCGTGCGGTATGCCTGCAGATGAACCTGAAACAACATTGCCGATTGTTCCAATCTTGCAGGCCACAAGAACGCAGAGTGCGATCACGGCAAATCTTTGCCGAAACGGTGAGTCGGCGGCGCGCAGCAACAGCGCGGCAAGGCCAATCCAGAAGAGATTGGCGAAGGAAATGTATCGGCTGACCAGTGCATTCTCGAAGCCAAGCCGGCCGAATGCGATCAGTAGCGCAGCGCCGGCGCCGTAAGCGAGCAGGCCGAGCGCGCCTGCGGCGCGCGGATCATTGGAATTGCGCGGTAGCGTCAGGCTGAGACCGAGCAGACCGAGAAGGGCCAACGCAAGCGGCACGCCATCGGAGAAGCGCCCGACGGCGGCGCCGAGTAGGTTCAAGGCATAGGATGCAAGCGAAGCAATCGTTTTGGCATCGAGAGCCGCAGGCGTGATTTCGGCCGCATAGGCAGCCTGCGTATCGAGCACGGCCAATTTGTAATGAATTGCGAGCGCAGCGCTAAAAACTGCCCACGCCGCCATCCGCCACCGCGCTCGACGACTTTGCCAGATGACAAGGAGGCCGACTGGCAACAGCGCAAGGCCGGTAGCGAAGGAATAGACCGCGATCGCCGCGGCGAGCATTGCGCCGGCCATACTTGCCGCACCCCCCCCGCGGACAAGCAGTGCAATGGCCCAGGCCGCGCCCGCGATGTTGATAAAAACCGAAATTTGCCACCCCCACAGCCAATTCTCGGCTTGATCGAGCGAGAACAGGAACAGGGCGGCGACGGCGAACAGGACGGGACCAGGGCGATCGAGCAGCGCGTAAACGCCGCCGCATGCGGCCAGTGCAAAGAGAAGCGAGGCGATGATCTCGGGCGTTTGCGTCATGCCAGTCAGCGGCGCCAGCGCCAGCATCACCGCATAGCCGCCGGTGTGCCAATGCGTACCGTGTGGCGCGAACAGGTCGCGCCACTCTAACCCGCCCGCCATCATGCGCTGATAGTAGGGCGCCAAGTCCCAATGGTCGAAATAGAGGACCGGATAGTGAAAGGTGATTGCGAAGGCGGCGGTTAAGCCGAACAAGGCGCAGGCTGGCGCCCAGTGCCGCCAATGCGCGAGAATGATCCTCATCCGCGAAAGCGCCCGACTATCAATTGCCCACGGCGTCGAGCCGCACGATGCGCGCGTTTTCCGCAGGCTTCTCCAGCGACTGTTCTGACGCCTTGAGCAGATCGCGAACCAGATAGATCGGGCGGCGCTTCGTCTCGGCGAAGATGCGCGCGATGTATTCGCCGAGAATGCCGACGCTCAGCAACTGAACGCCGCCGAGAAAGAAGATCGCCGTCACGATGGTCGGATAGCCGGGTAGGTCTGCGCCGTTGATCAGCGTGTCGATGATAATCCAACCCGCATAGCCCGCGGCGGCCGCGGCTATCACCGAGCCGAGCAGCGACCACACACGCAGCGGAAGCGATGTGAAAGAGAGAATGCCATTCCACGCAAGCCTGCACAGCGCCAGAGTTGACCAACCAGACTGGCCAAATCTGCGCGGCTCAACCTCGTAGGCCAGCGGCGTCTGGCGGAAGCCAACCCATGCAAACAGGCCCTTCATGAACCGCTGGCGCTCTTGCAGCTGGCGAACGGCGTCGGCGGCTCTGCGCGAAAGCATGCGGAAGTCTCCCGCGTCGCGAGGCAACGGCGTTTCGCTAATGCGAGACATGAGCGAATAAAAAAGGCCGGCGAAAAAGCGCTTCACTTTCGTTTCGCCTTTGCGGCAGGTCCTTACGCCATAGACGACGTCCCAGCCTTCCGAAAGTTTGACCAGAAATTCGGGGATCAGCTCTGGCGGATGCTGGAGGTCCGCATCCATGAACTGCACGGCCTCGCCCGAAGCATGGTCCAGCCCGGCGGTAAGCGCGGCTTCCTTACCGAAATTCCGCGACAGCGAAAGGATTAGGATGCGGGCGTCAGCGGATTGCGCAAAACGCAATGCCTCAACTGTGCCATCGTTGCTTCCGTCGTCGATGCAGATGATCTCGTAATGGGGGTGCAGCTCCGCGAGCACCGGGCGCAGGCGTTGGAAGAGCGGCCCGACGGAGGCCTCCTCATTGAAAAACGGAATGATTATGGACAGTCGCAAGTCCGGCTCCCCCAATCGGTTCTTTATTGTGAGACGGCGCCGCACGGGCTGCGCCTCACCCTTCCCTGTCGCCGTGACCCGCAAACCCTTGTATAGGGGTCTGGCCGGGGCCAGAGTGTCCCGCGGGAGGAAGAGTGACCGAGGCGCTGAAAAGGAGATCGGCGACTGGCAGGCTGCTGACCTGCTACCTGTCACGCAGGGATGAATTCCTGCGCTTCCTCATAGCGCGGACCGGCTCCGCGGGGGAAGCGGACGATGTACTTCAGGACCTTTACCTCCGCATTCGGAAAATGCCGTCGGGCAAAGAAAACGAGATTGTCGATCCTGCGGCGTTTCTCTTCCGGCTTTGCCTCAACCTCGCGATCGACCGGCGGCGAACGGATATCCGCCGCGAGCGTCGTGAACAGGCTTTTCAGGGTGTTCACCTACATGTCGAGTGTGGGGAGGCCGTCGCCGATCAGCCTTCTCCGGAATCCTCCGCGAATGCGCAGCTGTTGCTCGATCGGGTCCGCGCCGAGATCGAAACCATGCCGCCGCAACAGCGGCGGGTTTTCCGCCTTCATCGTGTCGAGGGACATAGCCACACGGAGATATCCGAGGCGCTTGGAATTTCTCGCAGCGCTGTGGAAAAGCATATGATTGCGGCGCTGAAGCGGCTGGCCAACTGGCGAAACTAGGAATGGGGACCTGAGGACCTTGGCCGGCGGCGGCATCTGCCCTTATAGGAACAAAGCTTGACGTTCGAGCGATCTGACCAGCACGAAGTCAACGCGCGCCTAGATGAGGCCGCAGAATGGCTCGTGCGCCTGGAATCTGCCGAGGCGACCGACGCCGATTTTTTAGCCTTTGAAAAATGGGTGGTGCTGGCGGGCGCGCGCGAGGCGTTCGAGCGCGCGCACACTGTGCTGCGTCTTGTGGAATCCAATAGGTCTCTGATCGGGCAGGCGATGACCGCGTCGGATGCGGACCGGGAAGTTGAGATTGTGCGCGCGGCGGCGGGCGCTCGCATCCGCCGCCGCTTTCTCCTCGGCGGGATCGGGATGGGGGCGCTCGCCGCGGCGGCTGTCGGCGGAACCATGCTTCTCCGGCGCGCCTCATGGACGACCTATGTGACGGCTAAAGGTGAAACCAGCCATGTCACGCTCGCCGACAGCTCCCTTATCCGCATGAACAGCGACACGTATTTGCGGGTGCGCCTGGGGTTGGCTGCGCGCGAGGTTGTGCTGGAGCGCGGCGAGGCCGCCTTCGATGTTGTCCCCGACAAGGCGCGGCCGTTCACGGTTGCCGCGGGCGAGCGGGAAGTGCGCGTGCTGGGAACCGAATTCAATATGCTTTACGCGCTCGACCGCACCGCCGTGGCGGTGCGGCGCGGTGTGGTCGAGGTTGGCGACCGGGCACGCCGATCCCCTCCCCAGCGCCTTGCCGTGGGCGACGAACTTACATTCGCCGGCGCGCGCGCCTACCGCAGGAGCGCCGCTGCCGAGCGTGCGTTCGCCTGGCAAAGCGGCCGGCTCATCTACGAGGATGCGCGGCTCGTGCAACTGGCCGCCGATCTCAATCGCTATTACGCCGAGCCCGTTCTGGTGGAGGGGGCGGCGGCTGACTTGCGGTTCTCCGGCGTTCTGATGCTTGACGGTCTGGACAACGTTCTGCGCCGCATCAAGGCGTACATGCCCTTGGACGCCGTCAGAACGCAGGAAGCGATCGTTCTGCGCCTAAGGGCCTCCGGCGCATCGCCTTGATATCCCAGATGCAGGTCTGCATAGCGCTAGGCTTGATCCTCTACGGCATCGCATCGCCGTCTCAGGCGGGCGCGGAAGAGATCAGGTTTTCCGTGAAGCCCAAGCCGCTGGGCGCCGCGCTCGTTGACTTTGCGGTGCAGGCCGATGTCTCGATCGCCACACCGAATGGCGGTTTTAAGGGGCTCATTGCCGGCGCGGTGCAGGGCGAAATGTCCCGGCAGGACGCGTTGAGACGGCTTCTAACCGGCACGGGTTTCACGTTCGAGCAGATCGACGCGGTAAGCTTCCGAGTCGTTCCCGCTTCAGTGCCGTCACCGCTTGAGACTGCATCACGCCGCAGCGATGTGATTGTAACCGGAGCGCGAAGGCCGAGGGTTCTAGACCGGGTGGCGATGGCGGTCACCACCACACGCGGTGACTACCTGGATAAGACCGGCGTGCGCCAGACAGCTGATATCGCCTTCGACGCCGCCGGAATCACGCTCACCAATCTCGGGTCCGGCCGGAACAAGATCATCATTCGCGGTCTTTCGGATGGGGCCTTCAGCGGGCGCACGCAAGCGACCGTCGGCAATTATTTCGGCGATTCACGCATCACGTACGGCGCGCCGGATCCAGATCTGGAACTGGTCGATATCGCATCCGTTGAGGTGCTGCGCGGGCCGCAAGGTGCGCTTTATGGCGCCGGACCGATCGGCGGCGTGTTCCAGATCGTGCCGCGTTCGCCGGACCTAAAGACGTTCGGCGGTTCCCTAAGCGCTGGAGTCCGGGCCGTCAAGGGTGGGGGCGTGGGCAATAGCGTTGAGGCCGTACTCAATGTTCCTCTTGTAGACGGCCGCGCGGGATTGAGAGCGGTCCTCTATGATCGTCGCACTGTGGGGTGGCTGGACAATCCGCGCCTCGGAGCAAACGACACCAACGAATCCGAAACCATTGGCGGCCGTTTGAGCGGGTTGGTTCGTGTTGGCGATACATGGACGGTGAGCGCGAGCATCGTCGGTCAAAATATCGCGTCCGGGGATGCCGATTATTTAGACGTCAATGCGGCGCAGGAACAACGCTCCGCGCGTTTGCTTGAGCCATACGAAATGAACTTCCATCTTGCGAGTCTGGCGGCCAGAGGCGCGGCGATGGGCGGCGAAGTCACTTCGGTGACGTCCTATACGAGCCATAAGCTGGCGGAACGTTTTGATGCTTCGGCCGGTTCGCTTCCGTTCGGCTTTTCGCGGACGCGGCCCATCACGTACGACAGCGCAGCGGATGTGGAGCTGTTCGGTCAGGAATTGCGTTACGCCGCGGTTTCTTCCGCCATCCCCTGGTTTATTGGCGCCTTCTTTTCCGAAAGCCTCAAACGTTCGGACGTCCGGATCACGGCAGATCCGGATATCGGCAGCGCGCAGCTGGGCTATCATGCGTTTCGCCGCACCTGGCAGGGGGAATTTGCGCTATTTGGCGATGTAACGTTCAATCTCACTGATCTAACGCAGCTTTCGCTGGCAGGCCGCTATTCATGGTCGGACATGAATACCCGTCTCGGTGCGTCAGGCGGCGCGCCGGACGATTTCTCCGGTCGGTATAGCGAGTCCGGATTTTCGCCGCGCGTGGAGCTCTCCTATGCGCCGAGCCCGCGGCGGTTCTACTATGTCAGCGCGGCCCAGGGGTTTCGAAGCGGTGGCTTCAATGGCGGCAGCGCAGCGCTCATCCAGCGCGCGGCTCAACCCGACCGCCAGTACGGGGGCGACAAGCTTTGGAGCTATGAGGTCGGAACGAAGCAGGAAAGATTTAGCGGGCGCCTGATTACGCGCGCTTCCGTCTTCTATCAGGACTGGCGCAATGTTCAGAGCGACCAACTGATATCTGCGGGCCTGCCGTTCACCGGAAATGTCGGTGATGCGAGTAGCTACGGCCTGGAGATCGAGAATGTAGTGCGCTTTTCACAAAGCCTCGAATTGCGCGGCCACGCCAGCTACACGCAGACAGAAGTCACCTCCGTCAATCCCAGCTTTCCTTCGAGCCTGCATTCCGGTCTACCCGGGGCGCCGCGCGTGCTTGCGGGCGGGTCGATTTCCTACGAACGCCCGATTGCAACGAACGCGAAGTTTATGGCTTCCAGTCGCGCTCGCTATATCGGGCGCTCCAACATTGCCTATTCCAGGCAGCGTGAACTGCGGGTCGGCGGGTATTTCGATCTGGACGCGCGAGTCGGGGTCTCAACATCTCGTTGGATGCTTTCAGTTGCGGTCTCCAACATCCTTGGCAGCAATGAACGCACCTTCTCGTACGGCAATCCGGTCAGATTTGGCGGCTTCGGAATTTCCGTGCCACAGGCTCCGCAGACGATCAGTGCGAGTTTAGGCTACAACTTCTAGGAGCGTGCTTCGCACGCCTTGGAGCGGGCGGCGGGAATCGAACCCGCACGAGAAGCTTGGGAAGCTTCCAGGCTACCACTACATCACGCCCGCGGAGCAAGTCGGATAACCGACTTATTGAGGTGAGCCAACAAGAACCCTTAACAAGCGCGGCTCGAAGATTCTTCGCTGCTCGCGCCGCTCAAGCCTTGGCAGGAATGAAGTCCAGCGCCACGCCATTGTTGCAATAGCGTAGACCCGTCGGCGGCGGACCGTCTTCGAAAATGTGCCCCTGATGCCCCAGGCAGCGGGCGCAATGATATTCCACGCGCGTCATGCCCAGCGTCCTGTCAGTCGTAGTCGCCACAGTCCCTGGCAAGGATTGATAGAAGCTCGGCCAGCCCGTGCCCGAGTCGAATTTGGTCTTGGCGTCGAACAGCGGTAGCTTACAGCCTGCGCAAACGAACACGCCCTGGCGCTTTTCCTTGTCCAGCGGGCTGGTGAACGGCCGCTCCGTGCCCTCGTGGCGCAATACCTGATAGGCCGCGTCGGTCAGCCGGCCTTTCCAGTCTTTGTCGCTCAGTTGGCGGAAGGGCGAGGCTGCGAAGGCCTCGCCAGCCTTTGGCGCCAAATACGCGCCTTTGGCGGCGGCCTGGCCGCAGCCGGCGAGGATCAGGCCAGAGCCACCCGTCAAAAGCAAAGTGCGGCGTGAAACAAGCGTCATTTGACCTCTCCAAACGCATCAGACTCTATCAGACGGTTTCGCCAAACGCGAAAGTCCATCGCCAAAACGCTATGATCGACGCTCCCGGCCTAGCGTTTCCAGGAATGTACGCGCCGGACTCCGGTCGAGAACGGCTATGGGTAAGCCATGGCAGATAAAGAGGGAAGGTAGGCTCACCATCGGTCTTGATGTGGGGTTGCGACGGCTCTGGAAACAAGGGCGTGACACCACTAACGCCACGAAACCATAAGGCGGACTGAACTCCTAGAAGGGGCGAGTCGCCTGTCCGGTCTGAAACCCCAGCAGATTGACCAAATGCACGATCATGAAAATCACTACGGCGCCGGACATGATGATGATCGGACGCCACGGTAAAAGCCGCGGTTTCAACGGGTCCGCCGGGCGCTTGGCGTGTAACGACGCGAAAATGAACAGGCCGCCGGAAATTGCCAGAATGGTTAGCGTCGCCGTAAAACTCATGAAGGTTCAGATATCCGCGACGATATGCCGTGCTGGGTCTTGGCCCAGTAATGAGGGCGGAAAAGAAAGTCCAGACCGGCCATAAGGGCGGCGATCGTCGACAGCGGCCAATAGAACGGCATGGTCAAAGCGGCGAATGCGAGACGCGGGTCACGCAGCGCCGCCGCCACCGAAATAGCGTTGTAAGCGGCGATCGCATAGCCGGCCAGCGCGAGCGACCAGGCGATAGGACCTAGATTGAACGAGGGTGAGATAAGCGCCCACGCGACCAGCACGAAAATGGGTCCGTGGGCGAACGCCGAAAGCAACGAGCCGCCCAGCATGATCTGCATGGACAGGAATGCGCCCGCGCCCATGTCTCGTGCGCTGGCGATCGGGTCGCGCATCAGCACCAGCCACGTTTGGAGATGCCCCTTGATCCAGCGCGCGCGCTGGCGCAGCCAGGGCCAAAGACGCGTCGGCGCCTCTTCCCACGTCGGCGGATCGATGACGGCGAAGCGCCATCCATCACGCGCCAGACGATAGCCGATATCGGCGTCTTCGGTGACGTTAAATGGGTCCCACCCACCCGCGCCGATGAGCGCGGCGACACGAAAATGGTTAGAGGTTCCACCAAGCATGAGGGGCATGCCCAAGCGTGCGAGATAGGGCAGCACTGCGCTGAACTGAATCGCGTATTCCGCCGCGAACTGAGCGGACAGCCAACTCGCGCGCGCGTTATCGATAAGGAGCGGCGCCTGTACGCATCCCAAATCTTCGCCGCCGCCGGCAAACGCATCGAGTGCGGCCCGCAACTGTTTCGGATCGGGCGCGTCTTCGGCGTCATAGATCGTAACGAACGCTCCGCGCGCTGAAGCGAGGGCGTAGTTCAGGGCTTTCGGCTTGGTTCGCGGTGAGCATGCAGGCACGATGACGATTTTCGTTTGCGGCGGCCATTGGATTGCGTTGGCGGCGGCGATGGTCGTGGTGTCGTCGGATTCCAGGACGATCCGGAGATCAATTTTGTCCGCCGGATAATCCAGTTGCGCCAACCGTTCAGCGAGCCCTTTGACCATATTGGCCTCGCGATACAGCGGGCAAAGGATCGTATAGACGGGCAGGTCGCCATCCCACACTGGCTTTGCTTCAGCGCGAGCGACGAGCCGCGACAGAGCGGCCCCCGCCGCGAGCAGCCGCCATATGGTCAGACCAGCAAAGGCTGTGAACGCGATAATGCGCAAGGCTGTTTGCGCGGCGCCGGGTGCGGCTTGCAGCGCCACCGCGAGTGCAACAAACAGCACAAGAAATGTCAAAACCTGGGTTACGTGCAATCGGCGACGGGCGGAGAGATGAGGCTGCGCGCGATCCAGGCCAAACCGAGCGGTCCACGCCGCGCGATCGGCGCCGGTGTGCTCGTCTCTAAATCCGCCCGCCTGCATAGCGCCCTGCTTCAACGCTTCGTTGCAGAAGACAATAAACGATTGCCGCGATCAAGCGCGGTTTTTAGCGTGATGACGGCGCCCACACCGAAATCAGCCGCGGGCCTGCGGCATCGGACCTTGTGCCGGCGACCGAGAACGCGGCGTAGGCCGACGTAGGCAGATGCTGCTGCAACGCTTTGGCGGCGACGGATTGATCGTGCGATTGGATGCCCAGGCTGGCGGCCAACACTTGAAGGCCCGGATTGTGGCCGATGACAAGCACGGCCTCGCCGCCGGTGCGAATGGCTTCGGTCCAGACGGTTTCCGCACTCGCCATGTAAAGGTCGTCAAGAAAGGTGGCGGCGGCGTCGAACTGGCCGGCGAGGGCGGCATAGGTCTGCCGGGTGCGCGCCGCGCCCGATACCAGGATGCGGTCGGGGTTGATTCCGGCGGCCTTCAGGGCGGCGCCTGCCTCGGCGGCCTGCCGGCGTCCGCGGTCGGTTAGGTTGCGAGATTTGTCGTCCGGCGCTTCGTTTTCGCGGACGGCTTTGCCGTGGCGCATCAGGATCAGCATGTTCATGCGCGCGGGGTACACAAAACAGCGCGGTCCCGCCATTCCCAGGCTTTGGCCACCGTTCAAAGCTCTGTTAGGACAGCGGCCATGTCGGATTCGCACACCCTCGCCCAGGCCGCGCGCGCCTGGCCCTTCGAACAGGCCCGTCTTTTGATTGAGCGGCGCCAGCGCGCGCCCAAGGACGGGCCGGTAATCTTTGAAACCGGGTACGGCCCATCGGGTCTGCCGCACATCGGCACGTTTGGTGAGGTTGCCCGCACATCGATGGTGCGTCACGCGTTCCGCATTTTAACCGATGACAATGTCCCGACCCGGCTGATCGCGTTCTCGGACGACATGGACGGGTTCCGCAAGGTGCCCGGCAACGTGCCGAACCAGGAGATGCTGAAGGAACATCTCGGCAAGCCGCTGACGCAGGTGCCTGACCCGTTTGACGACGGCCACGCCAGCTTCGCGGACCATAACAACGCGATGCTGCGAGCCTTTCTGGATTCCTTCGGCTTCGAGTACGAGTTCTTCTCGTCGACAGAGCAGTACAAGTCCGGGGTGTTTGACCAGACGCTGCTGCGGATGCTCGAGCGGTTCGACAAGGTGATGGACATCATGCTGCCGACGCTCGGCCAGGAGCGGCGCGCAACCTATTCGCCATTCCTGCCGATTAGCCCGACCACCGGGCGCGTGCTGCAAACGCCGACGCTTGAGCGCGACGTCTCTAAGGGCACGATCGTCTTCCTCGACGAGGACGGCCAGAAGGTCGAAACGCCCGTCACCGGCGGGCGCGTGAAGGTGCAATGGAAGCCCGATTGGGCGCTGCGCTGGACGGCGCTTGGTATTGACTACGAAATGGCCGGCAAGGATTTGATCGACAGCGTGAAGGTGTCGTCAGCAATCTGCCGCGCATTGGGCGGCTTTCCGCCGGACGGCTTCAATTACGAGCTTTTCTTGGACGAAAACGGCGAGAAGATTTCCAAGACCCGGGGCAATGGCATCGCCGTTGACGATTGGCTGAAATACGCCCCAGCAGAAAGCCTTTCGCTTTACCAGTTCCACAAGCCGAAGAGCGCCAAGAAACTTTATTTCGACGTGATCCCAAAAGCCGTGGACGATTATCTCGCGTTCCTGCACGCCTATCCCGGGCAGGGCGAAGCAGAGCGGCTTGAAAACGCTGTCTGGCACATCCACGGCGGAAATCCACCTGCGCCCGGCGCGGATATTTCCTTCGCGCTGCTGCTAAACTTGGTGAGCGCGGCGAACGTGGAGTCGAAGGACAATCTCTGGCGCTTTATCTCAAAATACGCCCCTGCGGTGACGCGGCAAACCGATCCGTTCCTCGATCGCCTCGTCAGTCACGCGCTGGTTTATTACGCCGACTTCGTAAAGCCGAAGAAGGTGTTCCGCGCGCCGAGCGATACAGAGCGCGCGGCGCTGGAAGAACTGAGCGCGCGATTTGCTGCTCTGCCGGCCGACGCAACGGCAGAAGCGATCCAGAACGAGGTTTACGCTGTCGGCAAGGAACATGGTTTCGAACCGCTGCGCGATTGGTTTAGGGCGATATACGAAGTGCTGCTCGGCCAGGAGCAGGGACCGCGCTTCGGTTCGTTCGTGGCGATCTTTGGCGTCGCAGAGACGCGCGCGTTGATCGAAACGGCGCTTAAGGGCGAACTCGTCAAGGCGGCCTGAACAGGCTGAGATAGCCAATCGACAAGCTGCAAAATCGGCCTAGTCTTCTTCCGGGGCGGGCGGAGACTGACGATGCGCATAGCGCTCGCGGCCCTTTTACTCTGCTTTTCGCTCACCGCGCCTGCACGCGCCGAAAGCCCCGCCGCGCTTTACGCCGCCGGAGATTTTCGCGCCGCAGCCGATGCGGCGGATCGGCAGGGCGATGCGGCGGGCGATATAATCGCCTCGCGCGCGTTGCTGGCGCTTGCGGTCAGCGATTTTCGCGGCACGGAGACCAAGGCTTGGCTGAATCGGGCGCAAGTTTTCGCTGAGCGGGCGCTCACGGCCGCGCCGGATTCGGCGGAGGCCCGCCTCCAATTGGCTATGGCGCTGGGCATGAAAGGCCGGCGCGCCTCGATCAAGGAAGCGATCAAGGCCAATTACGCCCGGCGCGGGCGCGCACTCATCGATGAGGCGCTGCACCTAGCTCCAAACGATCCCTGGGCGCATGCGCTTCTTGGCGGATGGAATATGGAAGTCGTACGGCGCGGCGGCAGGATGGGCTCCGTGTTCATGGGCGCTTCCGTTCGCAGCGGCATGCGCGCGTTCGACCGCGCTCGCGCGCTTGCGCCGGGCGATCCTGCAATCGCACTGCAATACGCGCTGGCGCTGCTCGCCAGCGATCCGGCGCGCTACAGCGCCAAGGCCGGCGATCTGCTGGCCGCAGCGGCCAATGCAGCGCCGCGCGACGCGTTCGAAAACCATGTCTGCGATACGGCGCGGCGCCTCGCCGCTGTATTGTCGGCCAAAGGTCCGATGGCGGCAGCCGAAAGCGCGGCGGCGGCGTTTCTCTGATTGAGCCGCTGCCAGTCTACTTTACTGGCTTGCCCAGACTATGCGGGCGATCCATTCGACCTCATCAGGCTTGATTGTGCGCGTGGGGTAGGCGGGATTGAGCGAAATCAGTTCTACAAGCTGATCATTGCGGCGCCCCAGCTGCTTGGCCATCACCTCGCCCTCGATCGTGCGCACCACAATGCGGTCGCCGCGGCGCACGGCTGAGCCGGGCTGCACCACCACCACGTCTCCCGCGCGATAAACCGGCATCATCGAGTCGCCGTTGATCTCGAGCGCGTAGACGCGCCCCTCGCCAAGGCCGGGAAAGCGGACGGTTTCCTCAGCCGAGACTGGGAAACCTGAATCGTCAAAGAAACCGTGCGCTCCCGCGCGCGCCAGGCCCACGATGGGAATGGAGCGCCCCGCGTCATTCGGGCGGCCAAGGAGCAGGGCGGCAAATTCATCAAAGCTGGCGCCAGCCGCCACCAGCGCCAGCGACAAGCTCTCGGTCGAAGGCCAGCGTGGCTTGCCGTCTGGTCCGGAGCGTTTTGAACGGTTGAAGGTGGTGGGATCGAGGCCTGCCGCGCGGGCGAGCCCTGACACCGTCAGCCCGCGGCCGGCGGCGAGGGCGTCAATCGCCCGCCAGATCTGAGCGTGCTGCACTGGCGCCTCCGTGGACGCTGCGGACCAGGCTCTCTATACTGAGCCCAACAGGAATGGCAACCTATAACGGGTATAAAATCCTGCAACCGCAGCGGGCTTACAAGATTTGTACGGCTGAAGACTGGGCGCGGGCGGTGGCCGTGGGCGTCTACAGGGGTGCGCCCATAGACATCGCCGATGGCTACATTCACCTGTCCACCGCGACGCAGGTGGGTGAGACGCTGCGCCGGCATTTTGCGGGGCAGGTGGCGCTGGTGCTGGTGGCGGTGGATCTGGGGCTGCTCGGCCACACGGTGCGGTGGGAGCCATCGCGCGGCGGCGATCTGTTCCCGCACCTCTATCAACCCCTGCCGCTAACCGCCGCGAAACAGGTTCAAGACATCCCAGATGCGGACGAAGCACGCAGTGCCTTCGCCCGGCAATTGATGGAGCGCGCGTGATCGCCGATCTGGGCGCTGCGGCGCTGCGCCTCCTGCCGGCAGAACCTGCGCACAAGGCCGCCATCGCCGCGTTAAAGTGGGGCCTGGGCCCGCGCGCGCGGGCCGATGAATTTCCGGCTCTGCGAACGGTGATCGCCGGCCTGGACTTGCCAAACCCAATCGGCCTTGCCGCAGGGTTCGACAAGGACGCGGTGGCGCCCGATTCCTTGCTTGCTGCAGGCTTCGGCTTCGTTGAATGCGGCACGGTTACGCCGCGCCCGCAGACCGGCAACCCGCGTCCGCGTCTCTTTCGCCTGGCCGAGGATGGCGCAGTGATCAATCGGATGGGCTTCAACAATGCGGGTTTGGACGCATTCTCCACGCGCCTGGCGCGCAGACGTGGGCGTGGAGTCATCGGCGCCAATGTGGGGGCCAACAAAGACAGTGAGGATCGCGCTGGCGATTATGCGATCGGTCTGCGGCGCGTGTGGCCGCATGCCTCCTACGTCACGATCAACATTTCGTCGCCAAATACGCCCGGCCTGCGCGGCCTGCAAGAGCGCGGCGCGCTTGAGGACTTGCTTGGCCGCACCGGCGAAGCGCGCGCGGCGGCTAGCGCGCAGCACGGGCCGCGGCCCGTATTCCTGAAAGTCTCACCCGATCTCGACGAAACGTCTATTGCCGACATCGCCAGGCTTGTCGTGGCCGCGCGTATTGACGGTGTGATCGTCTCCAACACGACGATCTATCGGCCGGCCTCCCTGCGCAGCGCAGCGCGCGGCGAAACCGGCGGACTTTCTGGCAAGCCGCTGTTCGAAAAGTCGACGCGCGTTCTGAACACGTTCTTCGCGGCGCTCGGCGGGCGCGCCGCGCTCGTGGGCGCGGGGGGCGTGGACAGCGGCGCCGCAGCCTTGGCAAAGATAAGGGCAGGCGCGGGAGCAGTGCAGCTTTACACCGCCCTGGCCTATTCAGGACCCGCGCTTGTCCGCGCCATCACGCGCGACCTGGCCGCCGCCCTGGCGGCCGAGGGCTTCCGAAGCACTGCAGAAGCCATCGGGAGCGATTGAACCGGCCCAAGCGTCGCGCCGTCATTGCTTACGGCGCGACGCATCCCTTCGCACTTGCGAAAGGCAGGCGACCCGGTTAGCGCATGGCCAGTGTAGCGCTGACCGGTCCGGCCTTAGGGGCGGTCCGAAGTGATTTGTGAAGCGTGTGAAGGGCTGGTTCCCCCGACTTGCGAACCGAGTGATCCAACACTTCGGTGGTGCATTCTTTAATTGCGGCGGCTCTGTTCGAGAACGAGCGTACTTCTTTTGAACAAACGGTTTTTGCCGCGTCCGATACCTTTTGGTAGAGGGCGGCCGCCTGGCCCGGATCGGCCAAGTCAGCTTTGCTGTAGGGAATCTTTACGGTTTCAGCGAGAGCGGGGCTCACGGCGGCGAAGCTCAGCATAGAAGCTGCGACAAGCATCTTTAGCATTTGCACTTTCCTTCCATGTTCCCTTCTTGGCCGGCCGCGATCCCTCCCTGTTATGTTGCAATGCAGCAGACCTAGACGGGCTTTGGGCGCCGAGTCCACCTGAAAATGACTTCGCGTCATTAATTTGCAGAAAGGCTGCGACGGCGCCTAACGTGGCAGCGCGGTGCTTAGATTACGCTTCTGCGCCGAAAACACGCGCCCGCCGCGCGTGACGGATGCGTCCACTCGACCCGTCTGGCCCGTTGGGGCAGAACTTTTCAAACCTATCCAGAAGGGATGTTCCGTGAGTCTGCGCATTGTCGATGCCGAATTGCCGCTCGATCAGGCCTATGACCTGCTGCGCAAGACGCTGGCCGCCTGGGCCGGCGGCAAAGCTGAATCCTGGCACGGCGACGGCCAAAGCGGCATCACCGAGGAAGGCGCCAGCTTTTCCAGGCGCGAGGATGTCTATCTGTTCGTGATGCGCGATTCCAAGCGTGTCGCGATCGGGGCGGCGTTGACCGCGAAGGACCAGGAAATTTTCCGCGTCGAAATTCCGCGCAAGGCGCCGGCGAGCGACAAGAAGCGCGCCGCGATTGTCTCGGGTGCAGGCGACGAGTTGTTCCTCATGGCTTCCGCGTATGAACTGCGCCGCCAGGGGATTCGCGATCCGTTCAAGCGCTTGGCTGGCGCACCGAACGTCAAGCGCGCGCACGTTTCTGACCGCGATTACGTGCTGATCGGCCCGCTCGGTGAGGACAGGACCGCCGACGCGCTTCTGTCTCTAGCCGCGCTGAGCCCGCTATTTGAGAAGCACGTCGAGACTCTGGCCGCCCTTGCGGGGCGTTCGGACGAGCGCGAAGAGGCCGATCTCTACAGGGTGTCGCCGCGCGTCAGCGGCGCGCACCGCGTCCATGCCAAAGTGGTCGACGCGCTGTTCAAGACACTGCGCGGCGCCGGCTTCCAGGTCGCCGAACTCAGCAACGGTCCCATCCGCGCCGATTTCGCAGTCGCCCGCAGCGATGGCGCGATTGCGTTTGAGATTCGCGCCGACGCCGAAGTGAACGATTTCCTCAAGGCGCTGGGACAACTCTCGCTGATCGCGCCGGGTGGCGGGGCGTTCCGCCGGGCGTTGGTGGCGCCGGCCCCTCGCGAATCAATCGGCTCATCGCTCGCGCCATTTGAGTCCACGTTCCGCGAGCTATCGGTCTGGTTGCTGCTCTACGACTTCAAGGATGGCGCGGTTACGATCTGGACGCAGTTTGCGCCGCCTGACCTTGCCCCCGAATTGCGCAAATTGTTTGCCTGAACGACCTAGCCGCTTCGCCCTGTTCCGCGACTCATGAGTTGGGGGGTACGCTTTATCTGGCGGAGTGGTGGATTGGCAAACTCGGAACTGCGCGGGTAGTGTCCTAATTTGACGTCGCCCGCTCAACCAGCTCCTCAATAGACCATAGGCGGTTACTCACTCCCGCCGCCATGGCCGGGGTGACGCGGAGCGCCTTATGCGTCCGCACAAAGTTGTAGTGCGCGAAATGCAGGGAAACCGCCGCGCGCAGGTTCTCCACCTTCTTCGAAAAGGCGTTCGTTAGGCGCGTGAAGCGACGCATGCTCATTCGCATGGTGAGGTTTTGGCGCTCAACGTGCGACGTTGAAATATGCTCTGCGGCAGGAGAGCCGACGATAACCGCCTTATCGGCTGACACCACGTGCGGCGGGCTGTACCGACCAGCCCCAATAGGTTCAGCCTCGTAGGCTTTCACAATCTGCCCATAATCGACATCTGCGCCGAAAGCCCGCTCAATCGCGTCAACATAGGCATTGAGGCCGTCCGTGGAAATTTGCACTCGGTTGGACAGGCGCCCCGCAAGGTCAGCCATAAACGCGTTTGCGTGCGCGCCATCGCGCTTTCCCACGAGATATGCCGGCACTAGCTTTGTGTCGGCGTCGAGCGCCACGAACGTCCACATATCGCCCACGCGGGAGCGATCCTCGTTTGGGCGCACCTGCCGCTGCTTCTTTCCGACATAGGCCCAGATTTCATCCGCCTGAATGCGCTGGCAGTCCAAGTCGCGCATCTCTTCGTCCATGATCCGAGCGCAGCCGACGCCGGTGCGAACCATGAGGCGCATGATCGTGTCGCGATGCGTGTCGGTCATACGCTCCATCGAGCGGATCGAGTTTCCCTCAACCAGTCCGGAAATTATTTGGGCTTGGCGGGCCATGCTGAGGCGGTTCATCGGACGAACTCCGGACATTGACTTTTCGATTTCCGGAGTTTATGCGATGACGATTCCGGAAACAAGAGAAAAAGATGTCCGAAGTGCCAAAACAGGGGTCATTGTTCCCGCTCGATGCTTCAATTGTGGAAGTCGAGATCAGCGAGGCGCAGGCCGACCTGGTGACAAGAATTGAAGAAGGCCAATTTTCCGATGTGAAGTCGATCGCAATCGCGCCCTCCAAACTCAGTCACACGATTTCGGCCTTCGCCAATACGGACGGCGGCGAGATTTACATCGGCATCGCGGAACAGATGCTCGGTGGCGGGGTGAAGGAAAGAGAGTGGAGCGGTTTTTCGGACATTGAAGCCGCCAACGGCCATTTGCAGGCTTTCGAGAAATATTTCCCGCTCGGTACCGACTTTCAATACGAGTTCATGCGATGCGCGAAGCGCAAAGGGTTGGTTCTTCACGTCACGGTTAACCGCACCCAAGGGATAATCACCGCAACGGACAGCAGAGCTTACGTCCGACGCGGCGCACAAAATCTCCCGCAGATAAAAAGCGACGAATTACGGCGGCTGGAATACACAAAAGGGGTCATATCCTTTGAGGGGCACGCGACTCGTGCGCCCAAGGAATTGATCGTGGAGTCGCCCGTTACACAGGAATATTTGCAGTACGTCGTTCCGAGCGCACAGCCGGCGGCATGGTTGAAGAAGCAGTCACTGATTGTGAACGATCAACCGACCGTAGCGGGGCTTCTTCTCTTCTCCGAGGAGCCGCAAGCTCAGCTCCCTAAGCGTTGCGGCATTAAGGTGTATCGCTACGAGACCAAGGAGACCGAGGGATACCGTGACGTGCTCACGTTTATTCCAATTACGGTTGAGGGCCATCTATACAAGCAGATTAAAGATGCGGTGGACATCACGGTCAGTGAGGTCGAGAAGATTATGCGGCTCGGCCCTTCTGGCTTTGAAGCCATCACCTACCCGCGCGAAACCCTGCACGAGATAATCACAAACGCGGTTATCCACCGAGACTACAGCCTTGCCGATGACGTTCACGTCCGGATTTTCGATAACAGAATCGAAGTGCAAAGCCCTGGACGTCTGCCCGCTCACATCACTCCGGAAAACATTCTTAACGAGCGGTTCGCGCGAAATGGCGCAATAGTCAGGCTACTGAACAAGTTTCCGGACCCGCCGAATAGAGATGTAGGCGAAGGCCTAAACACGGCATTTGAGAAAATGCATCAGCTGGGATTCAAAGAGCCCAGCATTGAGGAGCGTGATTCCGATGTGTTGGTCACTATACGACATGAAACTCTAGCTTCGCCGGAACAGACAATCATGAACTATCTGGAGACTCATGACTCAATCAGGAACAAGCAGGCCAGAGAAATCACGCACATCCGCGACAGCGACAAAATGAAAAGAATTCTAAGCACCATGGCAGAGAAGGGCGAAATTGAGGGCGTGCCGGGCGCGAAATTCGGCGGAATGAAATATCGCAAGAAGCAGAAATGATTGACGAGGTCAGCACTGCCGAGTTGGCGCAAGCCGTCGAGAGTCAGCACGGCGGCACCGCCATGCTTACGCAAAGCGTTCCCATCCGCGAAATGCACGGCGACCAAGTCGCGTGGGAAGGCGTCGTTCACGTGTTCGATCTGACCGGTCATCCGAACGCAACCCGCGCTTATGCTTGGTCAACGCTGCTGGATGAGGCCAGCGGGCGACGCCGGTTTTATGCCGTGCTGCACGCCGGACCGGTCCAGTCGCCCGCCGACGCGGTGAGAGCGGCCATCGTTGCTGATCACAGGGGGAAACCGTGACCGTGACGTTTTGGTTTTGCCTGATCGCCTCAGCATTCCTGGTTATCGGCGTGATTGTCATCCTTTGGCGGCTTACTCGCGAAGATCACAACGGCACAATGCACGGGTGGGGCCTCGTCGGCGTCGGCCTAGGGATTGGCTGGCTAGCGATTCTTATGGGCCGCTGACCTCAAATTAGGACACTACCACTGCGCGCATTCTGTTTAGGGCAATGTGCTGCGCGCTAGCGCTCACAGCCGCGTCCGTCCTGCCCGCAAACGCTAACGATTACAGCGCCCAGTTTACCGAGACAGAATTGGCTCTGCCGGGCCGTGGCTATGGCGCGGATGCGCGCCGCACCCCGCTGGCGCAGATCGATTATCGGCAGGGCCGGTTTTCGGCGGGCGTCGAGTTTGGCGTGGTCAGCGAAAGCGGCGCGGTGCTTGGGGCGCCGTGGCCGGGCGCACTGGCGCTGGAGACTCGCACTCAGTTTCTGGGTTTTTCTAGCGGCGTAACCCTGACGCGCGATGTTCAGGCCAGATTGCACACGGAGATTGGGGCGACGCGCTTTGACGGCCAGCCAAGCGGGGCGTCATCGCCTGCCGAAATTCTCAACACATCTGGTAGCGCCTCCCTGCGCTGGTCCGGGGCGCCGGTCGTGCTGAACGGCTTGCTGCCCCGCGCGCAGGCGAGTTTGACGCTTTCTGTAAGCCAACCCCTACGGGTGGAATCTGCCGCGTTCGCGCCCTTGCTGCCCGTTGCCAGCGGCTGGGCCCAGCAGAGCCTTTCGCTACTGCCGCGCGCCATCTCCGCCGCGCCGTCAGGACGCGAGATCGATGCGAGCGCGACCTATTCCCTGTTCACAGCCGATGATTTCAGCGCGCGGCTGAGTGCAATTTACGCCCACGAACCGCGTCACGACCGCAACGCCCCGCCAGAAAAAGCCGTGACGATCGGCTTTCACTACCGCTTCTAGGCGCTGGCGATCGCACCGACGCCGAGCGCATCGAGCAGGCGCTCGTCCCGCGTTTCGCCGGGGTTGTCGGTGGTCAGCAGGCGATCGCCGACGAATAGCGAATTGGCGCCCGCGAGCAGGCATAGCGCCTGCAATTCTTCGCTCATATCTTCGCGCCCCGCCGCGATGCGCACAACCGATCGCGGGAATACGATACGGGAGGCAGCGATCCAGCGCACGAAATCGAGCCCGGCAATACCAGCCTTATCCGCCAGCGGCGTTCCGGGGATCGGCACTAGACGATTGACCGGCACCGATTCTGGATGCGGCTGCATCTTTGCCAACTCAACGAGCAGGTCAGCGCGGTCCTCCGCGCGCTCGCCCATGCCGAATATGCCGCCGCAGCACAGCTTCATGCCGGCGTCGCGGCAGCGCGAGAGTGTGTCGAGGCGGTCCTGATAGGTACGGGTGCTGACGACGGCTGCGTAATAGTCGGGGCCGGTATCGAGATTATGGTTGTAGTAGTCGAGGCCAGAGTCGGCGAGGCGCGCGGCCTGCGCCTCGGTTAGCATGCCGAGCGTCATGCAGGTCTCAAGGCCCATGCCTTTGACGCCCTCGATCATCTGGCAGATTGCATCGACGTCGCGGTCTTTCAGTTCGCGCCATGCCGCGCCCATGCAGAAGCGTTGCGCACCGCCGGCTTTGGCCTCGGCCGCCGCCTCGATCACTGCATCGGCGGCCATGAGCTTGCCGGCTTTCAGGCCAGTGTCGAAATGCGCCGATTGGCTGCAATAGCCGCAATTCTCGGCGCAGCCGCCGGTCTTGATCGACAGCAATTGCGAGCGCTGGACGGCATTCGCCTGGAAATGCGCGCGGAGCACGGTCTGCGCCTGCATCATCAGGTCGGCGAAGGGGAGCGCTGACAGCGCCAGCACCTCTTGGCGCGTCCAATCGTGGCGCGGACCGGACTGGGCGGGGGGCAGGTTCATGGCCATCGGCTCCTTTTGAATGTTTGGCTAAGAGACGCGTGGCCCAGCGGCAAGCGCCGAGTTCAATAAAAGTTGACGGTTTGCCCAAGAGGGGGGAGATTGCATCAACAAAAAGAAAGTCGTGGGAGGCCGCTTACATGACGGTCGTTGACGTTTTCGACCCCACTGAGGGAAAGCGCGAGCGATCCAAGGCCGCCAACCGGCAGGCGATCCTGACTGCGGCGCGGCGCGTTTTCGCCGATTTGGGGTACGACGCCACCACCGTGCGGGACATCATCCGCGGCACGGATCTCGCCTCAGGCACGTTCTACAATTACTTCAAGTCGAAGGAAGAAGTGTTCGAAGCGCTTCAGGACGATAGCGCCCATCGCTTTCGCGGCTTGTTACAGGAGCAATGCGCGCGGGCGCGGACGTTCGAGGAATTCGTCCGCCGCACGCTGGACGCGTACTTCCGCTTCCTCGCCGACGAGAAAGCCAGCGGCCGCATTCTGCAGCGGCCCGACGCGCCGTTCACGCATCGCGTCGATACGCCGGAGATGAAAGCGATCTTCCGGGAAGTGCGCAGCGAAATTGAACGCACGCTTGGCCGCGGCATCGCGCCAGGCGTCGATCCGGACTATCTCGCCGCCGCATCCATTGGCATCGCGCGGGAGGTGGGCGATCGCATGATGCTGCGCCAGGCTGAGGACGTGGAATACGCCAGCACCTTCTGCGCCAACCTTATTCTCGGCGGCGTGCGCGCACGCGGCTAGGGACGGCCCATCAGTTCCACTGCGCGCGGCGCGAAATAGGTGATGATCCCGTCGGCGCCGGCGCGCTTGAAAGCCAGCAGCGTTTCCATGATGGCGCGGTCCTCGTCGATCCAGCCATTCGCGCCCGCCGCCTTGATCATCGCGTATTCGCCTGAGACCTGGAACGCGAACGTCGGCAGCGCGAACGTCTCCTTCACGCGGCGGACGATATCGAGATAGGCTAGGCCCGGCTTGACCATCACCATGTCCGCGCCCTCGGCGATATCGAGCGCCACTTCTTTCAGCGCCTCGTCAGAATTGCCGGGGTCCATCTGGTACGTCTTCTTGTCGCCGCGCAGCGCCTTGGCGGTGCCGATCGCCTCGCGATAGGGGCCGTAGAACGCCGATGCGTATTTGGCCGCGTAAGCCATGATCATCGTGTCTTGCTTGCCCGCCGCTTCGAGCGCCGAGCGGATGGCGCCCACGCGGCCGTCCATCATGTCGGACGGGGCGATGATGTCGGCGCCGGCTTCAGCCTGCACCAGCGCCTGATCGACGAGGCGCTTTACCGTTTCGTCGTTGGCGATTGCATCGCCGTGCAGCACGCCATCATGGCCATGATCTGTGAACGGATCGAGCGCCACATCGACCATAAGGCCCACGTTCGGGGCGGCCGCCTTCATCGCTCGCACCGCCTCGCAGACAAGACCTTTAGGATTGTTCGCCTCGCTGCCGGCATTGTCCTTCTTCGCGCCGTCGATATGCGGAAAGACGGCTATGGCCGGAATGCCGGCCCTCTGCGCCCATTCAGCGGCGCGCGCCGCTTCAGTAACGCTAAGGCGATCCACGCCAGGGAGCGCTGGAATGGCGATGCGGTCCTCGCGCCCGTCGTGAATAATCACCGACCAGATCACATCGCAGACGCTGACCGCGTGCTCGCGGACGAGATTGCGTATCCAAGGCGCAGCGCGAAGACGGCGCGGCCGCGCGGCGGGAAATGAAGCAGAATAAGGCGTGGAAGACATGTAATTAAGAATGGTTCGCAAGTAACCGCGACGAATGATCTAGGACATGAACTATCGTAAGACCTGAAAACGAAGACTATACTATCCGTAAGGGATCAGGATCGGGCGCGAAAGAAAAGTATGAGACCCGAGGACGCAAAGACATTCGAGGAAGCGGTCGCCCGTATTCGGGAGGAAGGCCGCTACCGCGTATTTGCTGACATCATGCGTAGCCGGGGCCGGTATCCGCATGCGCGTCTGCGCCTGCCGGAAGGCGGGTTCAAGGATATCGTGGTCTGGTGCTCGAACGATTATCTCGGCCAGAGCCAGCATCAGGACGTGCTCGGCGCCGCACACAAAGCGATTGATGCAGTCGGGGCGGGCGCCGGCGGCACGCGTAACATATCCGGCACCACATCATACCACGTCGATCTGGAAAAAGAGTTGGCCAGCCTGCACGGCAAGGAAGCAGCGCTGCTGTTTACGTCTGGCTATGTGTCCAATGACGCAACGCTCTCGACGCTGGTGAAGCTCTTCCCCGATCTCTGGATTTTCTCGGACGCTAAGAACCACGCCTCGATGATCGAGGGCATCAAGCGCCACGCGTGCAACGTCCGCATCTTCCGCCACAACGACCTCCAGCACCTTGAGGCGATGCTCAACGAGGCGCCGGCCCATGCGCCCAAATTGATCGCGTTCGAGAGCGTGTATTCAATGGACGGCGATGTCGCGCCAATCGGCGCGATCTGCGATGTTGCCGAAGCCTATGGCGCGATGACCTATCTCGACGAGGTCCATGGCGTGGGCCTTTACGGTGAGAACGGCGGCGGCGTCGCTGAGCGCGATGGCGTGATGCACCGTGTCGATTTCATAGAAGGCACGCTGGCCAAAGCGTTTGGCACGATGGGCGGTTACGTCACCGGCCCGGCGACGGCGATCGATGCGATCCGCTTGGCCGCGCCAGGCTTCATCTTCACCACGTCGCTGGCGCCTTCAATCGCGGCGGCGGCATTGGAAAGCGTTCGCGTCGTCAAGGCGTGCCCGCACATGCGCGACCGGCTGGCCGAGCGCGCCGAACGGCTCCGCAATCTGCTCGCTGCAGCAGGCCTGCCAGTGATGCCATCGACGACGCATATCGTGCCGCTTCTGATTGGCGACGCCGCGCTATGCAAGGCGATCTCCGACGAGCTGCTTTATGCCCATGGCGTCTATGTGCAGCCGATCAATTATCCCACGGTCGCGCGCGGCCAGGAGCGTCTGCGGTTTACGCCGACGCCGTTTCACGAGGATGATCTCATGGATAAACTCGTCGAGGCTATGAGCGTCGTCTGGACGAAGTTCATGACCACCAAAGCGGCCTGACGCGTGATGCCCGCTGGCGGCGCGCGGGACGTGATCTTCGAATTTGTGATCCAGGGCGCTTACATGCGCGTGGCGGCCGTCGATGTAGAAACCGGCGTTGAAGCGGTGACGCTGGGCCCGGCCAACGCGGCGCGCAGCGATCTCGAGGCGCTGGCCCTACGCAAACTCAACCATTTGCTCGCCCAGCGACAGCAGCAGCAATAGGCGTCTACGGCTCTTTGCGCCTAACGCCTTTTCCGAGACCTATCTTCTTGGCGAATTCAGAGCGCCGCGCGGCGTAGGACGGGGCGACCATCGGATAGTCGGCCGGCAGGTTCCAGCGCTTCCTATAATCCTCAGGCGACATGTCGTAGGTTGAGCGCAGATAGCGCTTGAGCATTTTAAGCTTTTTGCCGTCTTCCAGGCATATGATGTAATCGGCGTGTACGGATTTGTTGGCCGGCACGGCGGGTTTCTGCTTATCGCCGGTCTTTTCCTCCTCGCCGCGCGCCAGGCCAACCATGGTGCGGTGAACCGAGCGGATAAGGTCCGGCAACTGCTCCATGGCGATCTTGTTGTTGGCCGCAAAGGACGCGACGACATTGGCTGTCATCCGCAGAGCCTCATCCGCGCCGATAGGATCGCCAGAGTCATCGCGCATGGGTGTACCTTGAATTCACTTAGTATCGGCTCGTCTCTGCCCAGCATAAAGCGCGAATTCTAGATCAGTTCAAGTATTGACGGGCCCAGGCAAAAATATAGTGGGCGGGCGCGCCGCCGGCAACTTCGCCGTGAAGCACTTTCCCCCGGAAAAATCGTGTCAAGTCATCGGCGTGAATTGCGACTCCGGAGCCGAGCCTCGCACCCTCGATGGAGGCGCGGGCCAGGTCGAATTCATGGGTCTCGCATGCTTCGAACATCTTCATCCAATGCGCCTTGCGCTGCGCATTCTGGACGAGCGCGGGAAACGCGACCTCGATTTCGACCTCCTCGGGACCCACCGGGAACCCGGCTTGATCCATCTCTGCCCCCGCCGGGATCAGAATCTGGTCTGGCTTCACAATTTGAGCGGCCAGCATCGTCAGATGCCGTATCAATGGCGTTCCCCGGTTGGGCCAAAGCTGCACCACCACGCCTTCCGCAGCCCGGTCGATCAGCTCGATCAAGGCGGTTAGGAGAATCTGCGGATAACGCTGGGGGTCAAGGCTGCCATAGAAGCGCCAAGCCACGATTTTGTCGTCCCGGAACAAGCAAAGCCGCCCCG
>JANNOO010000044.1:0-21449 GCA_031399165.1 Alphaproteobacteria bacterium
AGGCCCTTACGAATGCATCGACGGCGCCGACTTGGTTGCGTTTGTCACCGAATGGGATCAGTTCCGCGCGCTGGACCTCGACCGCGTCAAGGCCAGCCTCAAGGCGCCGGTGATCGTTGACCTGCGGAACATCTACAAGCCCAAGGAAATGGCGGCGGATGGTTTCAACTACACGAGCATTGGACGACCGTGACAAAAATCATTCCGGCAATCATGTGTGGCGGTTCGGGCACGCGGCTTTGGCCGCTATCGCGCGCAGCGCGGCCGAAACAATTCCATCCGCTGGTCACTGAAAATTCGCTGCTGGGCGAAACCATTCGCCGCGCCCTTACTCTGCCCGGCGTCGAAGCAAAAGACATCGTGCTGCTTTCGGGCGAGAGTCTGGCGGCCATCGCGCGCGACGAGATGAACACCAGCGGCGCCGCAGCGGCGACGCTGGTGGTCGAGCCGGCGGCGAAGAATACCGCGCCGGCCGCCGCGCTCGCTGCGCTGGTGGCGCGCGAGCAAGGCGATGATTGCGTCGTGCTGTTGCTGCCGTCCGATCACCATATCGGGGACGCAGAAGCATTCGCGCAAACCGTGGCCTATGGCTCGGCGCTGGCCGAGCGCGATTTTGTCGTCACGTTCGGTATCACGCCTGACAGCCCTCATATCGGCTACGGTTATATCCAGCGCGGCGCGCCCGAGGCGCCTGGCTTTCGCGTGGCGCAGTTCCGGGAAAAACCGGACCGCGAGACGGCGGAAAAATTGCTCGCCGAGGGCGGCAATGACTGGAATTCCGGAATCTATATGTTCAAGCCGGACGTGTTTCTCGCCGAACTTGAAAAGTATGAACCCGCAGTGAGCGACGCCGTAGGCCGGGCTTATGCGGCCGGATGGACCGATGGCGCGGGCTTCCATCCCGAACACGAATTCTGGGGACGCTCACCTTCGATTTCAATCGACAACGCCGTCGCCGAACGCACCGATCGCGCCGCTACCGTACCTGCGGACATGAAATGGAGCGATGTCGGCGGTTGGCCGGCGCTCTGGGAGATCGCCGCAAAAGACGAGAGCCGCAACGTACTGCAAGGCGACGTGCTGGCAGTGGGCGTGCAGGATTCCTACGTCCGCGCGGAAAACCGGCTCGTGGCGCTCGTGGGCGTCAGCGATCTGGTGGTGATCGAAACGGCGGACGCCGTGTGCATCGCGCCGCGCGAACGCGCGGAAGAAGTCAAAGCGCTGGTCAACGCGCTGTCAAAGGCCGGGCGAAAGGACAAGCTGTGAGCTGGGACGCGATCGAGGCGCACGGGCGAAAACTGTCCGGCGGCGCGATCCTCGACCTGTTCGCCGCCGACCAAGACCGCGCGAAACACTTTACGTTTGAAGCCCCGCACCTGCTGATCGATTTCAGCAAGGAAAAGTTCGACGCGCAGGCGCAAAAGCTGATGGCCGATCTGGCGGGCGCAATGGATTTCGACGGCTGGCGCGAAAAATTGTTCGCCGGCGAGAAGGTAAACTCCACCGAAGGCCGCGCCGTGTTGCATACGGCCTTGCGCGGGGCGGCGCCGAACGAAGCGATCGCCGCTGAAGTCGCCGCTGTTCGCGAGAAGATGAACGCCTTTGCAGCCGGGTTCCGGGCGGGCGACGTCAAAGGCGCGACCGGCAGGGCGCTGAACGCCGTCGTGCATATCGGCATTGGCGGATCCGATCTCGGCCCGCGCGTGCTGATTGACGCACTGAAAGATTTCCGCCAGCCGGGATTGACGTTGCGCTTTGCCAGCAATGTCGATGGCGCCGATATCGCCGACGCGATCGAAGACCTCGATCCCGAGACCACGCTGATCGCCATCGTCTCAAAAACCTTCACGACGTTGGAGACCATCACCAACGCTGAAACCGCGCGTGCGTGGTTGCGGCAGGCGCTCGGACGCGAAGACGTGTCAGCGCATTTCCTGGCCGTCAGCGCCGCGCCTGAGAAGGCCGTCGCCTGGGGTGTCGCGGAGGCGCAGGTGTTTCCGTTCTGGGACTGGGTAGGCGGACGCTATTCGCTGTGGAGCGCGGTAAGTCTTTCGGTGGCCGCTTGCACGCGCGAAGGCGCGTTTGACGACTTGTTGGCCGGCGCGGCAGCAATGGATGAGCATTTTCGCACGGCGCCGCTGGACAGAAACGCGCCGTTCATCGCCGCCTGCGTGCATACCTGGAACCGCTGCGCGCTGGGGGCGCATTCCTACTCGCTGGCCCCGTATGCACGCCGGCTCGATCTGCTGCCGTCGTTCCTTCAGCAGATGGAAATGGAATCGAACGGCAAAAGCGTGACGCGCGATGGCGCGCCTTTGACGCGTCTGGCGCAAGAAGTGACGTGGGGATCGTCTGGCACCAATGGTCAGCATTCCTTCTTCCAATTGCTGCAGCAGGGCGTTGAGAAAATTCCAGTCGAATTCGTGATTGTGCGTGAAGGGCTTGGCGGCGCGCCGGCGCATCGGACAGCCCTGCTCTCCAATGCGCTGGCGCAAGCCGAAGCGCTGATGGCCGGCAAATCGCGGGCGGCGGTGGAAGAAGAAATGCGCCAGGCTGGCAAGAGCGCGGAGGAAACCGCCGCGCTGGCGCCGCACCGTGTGTTTAGCGGCGACCGCCCGTCCACAATCATCGCGCTTGACCGGCTGACGCCGAAAAGCCTCGGCGCCCTCCTCGCGTTTTACGAGCACCGCACGTTCACCCAGGGCGTGCTGATGGGCGTCAATTCGTTCGATCAATGGGGCGTGGAGCTTGGCAAGCAATTGGCCGGTTCGCTTTCCGGAGCGCTCACCGGCGCGGATTCTGGCAAACGCGATCCTTCGACGCAAGCGTGGATCGAGCGGCTTCGGTCTTGAACTGAAACAGGCTTTGAGGTGCGCGCGCCTGCTTCGCGCTTCATAAGACAGCGCCAAACGGGGACACGAAACCGGTATGTGCGGCATCATTGGAATCCTGGGCAAATCGCCCGCCGCGCCGCGGCTTGTCGATGCGCTGCGGCGGCTGGAATATCGCGGTTACGATTCAGCCGGCGTCGCCGTGCTGGAAGGCGGCAAGATCGAGCGGCGCCGCGCACCGGGTAAAATCGTCAACCTGGACGCCGTGCTCGCCGCCTCGCCGCTCAAGGGTGAAAACGGCATTGGCCACACCCGCTGGGCCACGCACGGCGCCCCAACCGAGAACAACGCCCACCCGCATAAATCCGGCGCCGTCGCGATCGTGCATAACGGCATCATCGAGAACTTCCGCGCGCTGCGCACCGAACTGGAAAAGGCCGGCCGCAAATTCGAGACCGAGACGGATTCGGAAATCATCGCGCAGCTTATCGCCCAAGGCATAGAGACCGGAAAGCCGCCGGCCGACGCTGTAGCGGGCGCGATTGCGCGCATGCACGGGGCGTACGCCATCGCCGTTCTGTTTGACGGCCACGACGATCTGTTGATCGGCGCCCGCAAGGGCAGCCCCTTGGTGGTCGGCATCGGCCAGGGCGAGATGTTCCTCGGCTCCGACGCCATCGCCGTCGCGCCGTTTACCCAGCGCGTCATGTACCTCGAGGAAGGCGACATGGCGGTGCTGACGCACGAGGGCGTGCAGGTGTTCGACGCCGAACGTGAAAAGGTGAAGCGCACCGAGCAGATTGTGCCGGCCGGCGGCGCTGGCGCCGAAAAAGGCAATTTCCGGCATTTCATGCAGAAGGAAATCTACGAGCAGCCGGACGCGATCGGGCGCACGCTGGCGCTCTACGTAAACGCCCTCTCCGAACGCGCCGAGCCGCCGCACGCCGACAAGCTCGACTTCAAGAAAATGAAACGCCTGCACATCGTGGCGTGCGGCACGGCTTATCTGGCCGGACGCGTTGCTGAATACTGGTTCGAAAAACTCGCCGGCCTCCCCGTCGAGTGCGATATCGCCTCGGAATTCCGTTACCGCGATCCTGCGACCGAGGACGGCGAAGCGGCGCTGTTCATCTCGCAATCTGGCGAAACGGCCGATACGCTGGCGGCGTTGCGGCTGTGCAAGGAGCGCAAGCTCCTGGTGCTTTCGCTAGTCAATGTCACCACCTCATCGATCGCGCGCGAAAGCGATGTTTCCCTGCCGACGCTGGCGGGACCGGAAATCGGCGTGGCTTCGACAAAGGCTTTCACGGCGCAGCTTTCCGCGCTGGCCGCGCTGGCGCTGTTCGCCGCGCGGCAGCGGGGAAAAATTGACGCAAAGGAAGAAGCGCGGCTGACGCGCGTTCTGTTCGAAGCGCCGCGGCTGATCGGCGAAGCGATCAACGAGGACGGCGCCATTCTTGAACTGGCGCATGAGCTGGTCGCGTGCCGCGACGTGCTGTTCATCGGCCGCGGCCAGATGTATCCGCTGGCGCTGGAAGGCGCGCTCAAGCTCAAGGAAATTTCCTACATCCACGCCGAAGGCTATGCGGCGGGCGAGCTGAAGCATGGGCCGATCGCGCTGGTGGACGAACATACGCCGACAGTGATGCTGGCGCCGCATGATGCGCTGTTCGACAAATCGTTCTCCAATCTGGAGGAAGTCGCCGCGCGCGGCGGCCGCGTGTTGCTGATCACGGACGAGGCCGGTGTAGACGCGGCGCATGGCAAACCGTGGGCCGAGATCGCCATGCCGGCGTGCGATCCGTTCATCGCACCGATCGTGTACGCAGCGCCGGTGCAGCTGCTCGCCTATCACGTCGCCGCGCTGAAAGGCACGGACGTGGATCAGCCGCGGAATCTCGCGAAGTCGGTTACGGTGGAGTGAGCGCCGGAATTGGACTCACGCCTCCGCTACCCGGATCAACTCGTCCAGTGCGACGGCGATGTGGTAAAACGAACTTGCCGGCGCGGGCTCGTCCACGAACGAGCCGTCCTCATTCATGCGATCCCACCAGAGCCCGGGCGTGGGCGTGGCGAGATAGAGCGCCAGTTTGTCGTAGGCGTTGACGACAACATCGGCGCTGACGGCGCCATCTTCATAGCGCGCGAGCGCCGCCTTGAGGCGCTCCGTCTGCGGCCAGAGCCGCGCGCGCGCGGACACCATGCCGCCGCCAAGCAGCGTTTCGTCCACCACAACGCCGTGTGCGTTGATGCCGTTGGCTTCGGCATAGTCGTAAAGCTGCGCCGCGATCTGGCGCGTGTCATCGCCAGAGGCATCGCGCCAGCGCGCCTGCAGCCAGACCCATTCCAGGTGATGACCCGGCTCCAGCAATGTGCCCTTCGCTACTGACGGCTTCCAGTCCGCCTCGAAGAACTCGCGCAGCACGCCATATTCGGCGTCGAAGAAATGCGCATTGAAAAGACCGGCGATGTGCAGCGACAAAGAGCGCCAGCGCGGCGCGCTCGTGGCGTCATGCAGCGCCAGCGCGGCTTCGAACAAATGCATGTGCGGATTTTGCCGGCGCGGCAGCGCAGACCCTACCTCGCCCTCGGCATAGCCGCCCTTCGGGCTTTTCCACGCATGATCGACGAAATCCATGATCTCGTGCGCGCGCTTGGCCGCCTCTGGCGCGACCGGCGCGGCATGGGCGCAAGCAAACAGAGCGAACGCCTGATCGTAGAGATCGCGGCGTGCATCGGGCAGCCGGCCGCGCACATCCAGCAAATGGCCGACCGCCCCGCCCTCAGCGCGCGCGGCCCCGTTCAGCGTGGCAAAGCCCGCCTGCACGCGCTCGCGCCACGGACCGCTCCAACCCATGCGGCCGGCGAGTGCGAAACAATAAACCTGACGCGCCTGAACGCGGACGCGGCGCGGTCCGGGCGCGGCCGAAAGATCAGCGTTTAGCTTTTCGTGGAAAAGGCCCGTGTGCGGGTCGAACCCTTTATCGGCCCATAGCGGAAACGCGGCGTCCATCAGCCACGCCTTGGCCGCCGCCGCGCTTTGCGCCAGAGCAGCGCTCATGCAGCGCGCGCGGCTTCGCGCACCGCCTCGGCGATATTGCCCACCGCTTCGCGCACCAGCTTTTCCTCATCGCCTTCGGCCATCACACGCACGACCGGCTCGGTGCCTGACGCACGCACGAGGATACGGCCCTTGGTTCCGAGTAATTGTTCGGCGGCTTTGATTGCGCTTTTCACTTCGTCGCGCTCCAGCGGCTTGCCGCCCTTCTTGACCTCAACGCTCTCGAGAACCTGCGGAACCGGATCGAACAGGTGACAAACTTCCGAGACCGGCTTGCCGGTGCGGACGAGGACGGCGAGCACCTGCAGCGCTGCGAGCAGGCCATCGCCTGTTGTGGAAAAATCAGATAGCACAATATGGCCGGATTGTTCGCCCCCGACATTATAGCCCTTCGCCCGCATCGCCTCGACCACGTAACGATCGCCCACCGCGGTGCGTTCCATTTTCAGTTCGAGTTTCTTGAGGAAGCGCTCAAGACCGAGATTGGACATAACCGTTGCGACGATGCCCGGCTTGGCCAGCGCACCGGATTTCTTCCATGACTGGGCGACGAGCGCCATCAGCTGATCACCATCGATCGTCTGGCCTTTTTCATCCAACAGCACGACGCGGTCAGCGTCGCCATCCAGCGCGATGCCAATGTCTGCGCGGTATTTCAACACCGCGTCCTTCAGTGCGCGCGGATCGGTGCTGCCGACTTCGCGGTTGATGTTGAAACCGTCCGGCGTAACACCAATGGGGAACACTTCGGCGCCAAGTTCGTAAAGCGCTTCGGGCGCGACCTTGTAGGCCGCGCCATTGGCGCAATCGATCACGACGCGCAAACCGGAAAGCCGCATGCCTCGCGGGAAAGTAGCCTTGACGATTTCCACATAACGGGCCTGAGCATCGTCGATGCGTTGGGCGCGGCCGAGCGCCGCCGGTTCGGACAAATCCTTGTCCAGCGGCTGATCCATGAGCACCTCGATACGGCTCTCCACCTCGTCGGAGAGCTTATAGCCGTCCGGACCGAACAGCTTGATGCCGTTGTCGGAATATTTGTTGTGGCTGGCCGAAATCATAACGCCGAGATCGGCGCGCAAGGAGCGCGTGAGCATCGCCACCGCCGGCGTGGGCAGCGGGCCAAATAGCCGCACGTCCATTCCCACCGCCGTGAAGCCTGCGACCAGGGCGGGTTCGATCATATAGCCGGAAAGGCGCGTATCCTTCCCGATCACCGCCAGATGACGCCGCTCGCCGCCGGAACGGAACAGCTTGCCGGCCGCCATGCCCACGCGCAGCGCGATTTCCGGCGTCATCGGAAAGGAATTGGAGGCGCCGCGAATTCCGTCCGTGCCGAAATATGTTCTGCCCATACGCGCTCCCGCTACGACGCCAATAGAGGCGCAAATATCAGCCGCCAACAAGGCCTTGTCTGGGCGCTGGCGTATCGTTTCCTGCGACCGCCCCGCTGGCAAGCCCAAGGGCCGCAACGCGAAAGGTTCCTCTTCTTTTGTTGACCATGGAATAGAACGGGGCAAACCCGCGCACAAATCCCGTATTGTGGCGACGCTCCCCCGCGGACGGAACCGGCCCGAATCATTGGAAAAGCGGCTCGCGCCGCAGCCGAAACGATGGCGCGGGCGGTCCGGCTTGGTCTATCGACTGGCGATGAGCCTTTCGACGACAGAGCCCTTTCAGCCGGCCGGGCAAGCCGATCTTGAACTGACGATCCTCATGCCCTGCCTCAACGAGGCCGAGACGCTGGAGGCTTGCGTGCGCAAGGCGCGCGCCTACCTGGAAAGCTCAGGCGTGCGCGGCGAAGTGTTGATCGCCGACAATGGCAGCACGGACGGCTCTCAGGATCTGGCGCGAAAGGCTGGCGCGCGTGTCGTTGATGTCCCCGCCCGCGGCTACGGCGCGGCGCTGCTCGGCGGCATCGCGGCGGCCCGCGGCCGCCACATCATTATGGGCGACGCCGACGATTCCTACGATTTCGAAAAGCTCGATCCGTTCGTGCAGCGCCTGCGCGCTGGCGACGACCTGGTGATGGGAAACCGCTTCAAGGGCGGCATCAAGCCCGGCGCCATGCCGCCGCTGCACCGCTATCTTGGCAACCCAGTGCTGTCTTTTCTCGGCCGGCTGTTCTTTCACATTCCCGTTGGCGATTTTCATTGCGGCCTGCGCGGCTTCTCCAAGCGGGCAATTGACCAACTGGGCCTGAAATCGCCCGGGATGGAATTCGCCAGCGAAATGGTGGTGAAGGCTTCGCTCAACAAACTGAAGATCACCGAAGTGCCAACGACGTTGGCGCCAGACGGGCGCACGCGCGCGCCACATCTGAAGACCTGGCGCGACGGTTGGCGCCATTTGCGCTTTCTGTTGCTGCATAGCCCGCGCTGGCTGTTCTTCTATCCCGGTATCGTGCTGATCGCCATTGGGCTGGTCGGCGTGGCCGCGCTGGCGCCGGGCGCGGTGCGGGTAACGCCCGGGCTCGAACTCAGCACGCACACACTGGCGGCCTCGTGCTTCTCAGTCATTATCGGCTCGCAGCTAATGCTGTTTAGCTTCGTCGCCCGCCGCTATGCGCTGATCGAAGGCATATTGCCGGAGCGGCGCAATCTCGGCCGCTTGCTCAGCGGGCTTACACTGGAGCGGCTGTTGCAGGTTTCGCTTCTAATCGCCGCGACCGGCGCAGGCGGCGTGATCTGGGCGTTGCTGTTTTGGGCGTCAGTCCGCTTTGGCGCGATCAATTATGACTTTGTCCTGCGTGTCCTGCTGATTTCGCTGACGGCGGTCGCCGTGGGCGTGCAGATGGCCGCCAGCGCCTTTCTGGCTTCCGTGTTCAATCTGCGCCGCTAGCGTTGAACAACAGCCCGAACGCCTCGTCATTGGCCAGGAGCGGCAAAATCCCGGGATTGACGCCGAAATCGCCGAAACCGCGGCGCTCATAAATCTCCGCCAGCCACTCCTGCTGCGCCTGGGGATGACCCGCGCACGCATCGGCTAGCGCCTGCTTTGCATTCTTGTAGGGCAGCAGCGCACGCGATGGCGTGAAGGTTTGCAGCGCAGGTGCGATAGCATTGTCCAGCATCGCATCGGCTATTAGGCGGGCGATCACGGGCGCGGACGTGAACCCGTCCCGCCGCATGCCAGTGGCGAACCAGAGGCCCTTCTCATGGCTTTCGCCTATTAGTGGAAATCCATCCGCGGAGAGCGCGCGGAACCCGATTGCACGCGGCTGAAAGCGTGAAGCGACGAAATTGCTGTCGTACTCTTCGAGAAATGCGTTGTAGGTCGCTGCGATCTTTTTTTCGGGCGCAACGTAACTGGGCTCGATCGCCGCTTCCGCGGTGGCGCCCAGATACAAGTGATCCTCATCAAGCGGCACGACGTGAAAGCCGCCGATCGCCCCCCGCCCCAACGTCCTGACAACATGGGGTGGCATTACCGGGCGCCCCAAATTTTGGTTGGGCCGGACAAAAACGTCCATCCCCACGCCCGCTTCGTAGACCAGACGCGGCGTCGTGCTTCGGACCGCCGGCAGGGCATCAACCAGCCTTTGGGCGAACGGGCCGTTGGCGAGCAGGACGCGTGCGGCAGTGACGGCGCCGCCGCCCGCGAGCTGCACGCGCCAGCCGCCCTGACCATCGCGCGCCAGGCCGATCGCCATGTCGTCGATGACCGCATCATGGCTGTAGAGCGCCGCCTGCAGCGCGTGGATCACCACGACAGCGTCGATCCAGCCATCGGGAATGATCTTGCCGCGCGGATGATCTACCGCACTCTGCCCGCGCGACGCCAGCGCGGCCAGAACTGTGGCCAGCGTTTCGGTTTCGCTGGCGCCGCCGCGGCCGGTCTCCAGCACCAGCGTGCCCCAGCCCGGCGCCGGAAGCGCCGGCGCGAAAGCGCGCAGCTCATCGGCAAACTCGTTCCATAATGGCAGCGCATCCAGCATTAGCCCGGCACGTGTAGCCAGGATCGGATGATCAAACTGGTTGCGCACAAGCTCGCCCCATGCGTTGAGCATGGCGCCAGCGGCGGGCGTCGCGCCGCCGTCGCGAAGCACCGGCCCGACTACGGCCAAGCGCATTTCCGGCGCGCGTGATTTCAGACGATGGGCGATGGACAAGCCCAGAGCGCCATTGCCGATTACAATAAGGTCGAAAACCATGCCGCTCCTTAGCGCCAAAGCGCTCGGCGATGCGAGAGTGCAAACCGCGTGCGCGTTTGGCCGGGACGGCGATCCGGCTTCAGCGCCTGAACGCCGTGAACCGTGACGCCGTGAAATTGAACACCAGACCCGCGACGGAGCCACAGGCCACCGCAAGAATTTCCCGCCCGGCCAGTAAACCGCCGGGCATGGTCAGCGCGAGGAACACGACATAATTCACCAGCGCCCCGAGCGTATTTGACGCCAGGTACAGCACCCATTGCTGTGGCAGCGGCGCGGCGCGGAAGTGCGTGAAGACAAATGCGCGGTTCACGGCAAAGGTAAAATTCATCGACACGAAAAGGGAGATCACACGCGCAATCTCTTTCGGCGCGCCCTGTCCGAGAAAAAGTATAAGAACAAGTGCGTCAACCAGAAACGCTGCGGCGCCGACGACGCCAAACAGCAGGAACATGCGCAGCTCGTTGCCCAGGCCCCTGCCGTTAGTGGCGTCGGTTATCAGGCCGCGCAGGAGCTTCAATACGTCAGGCACGGCCCATATCTCGTCCGCCAATTCGGCTAGCAGTCGCAGCTTATCCCATTGGGCGGCTTCCGTCAGGATGTTGCCCTGCCCGGTGACGCAAAGCCGCCGGCGGGATCGTTGTCATATTCAAGGCCATCCCCGCGCATATGCCTTACACTTTGTCGCACCAGGAGGGCGTAGCCTAATCGCCTTCGCAACATCAGGACACCAAACGTGTCTGGCGATTTCGGCTGGCGGCGGCGAGAAGGCCGCGCTCAAGGGGGAACCGAATGTCCATAGCCTTTATCGATCTGCAAGCCCAACGGCGCCGCCTCGGCCCCAAATTGGAAGAGTCGATTCTTTCAGTGGTGCGCTCCGGGCAATGGATACTCGGGCCGGCGGTGAAGGAATTTGAGGAGAAACTGGCGGCTTTCTGCGGCGCCAAATACGCACTTGGTTGCGCGAACGGCACAGACGCTGTCGCTTTGCCACTTATGGCCTGGGGCGTCGGCGAGGGCGACGCCGTATTCTGCCCGAGCTTCACCTTTGCCGCGACCGCCGAAATCGTGCCGTGGGTGAGCGCCACGCCCGTGTTTGTCGATGTCACGGCCGGCACTTACGGCATTGATCCTCAGCACCTGGAAAAATCGATTGAGGCGGTAAAGCGTGAAGGCAAGCTGAAGCCAAAAGCGGTCATCGCCGTCGATCTGTTCGGTCAGCCGGCTGACTACCCCGCGCTTTCAGCGATCGCGAAGAAGCACGGGCTGAAAGTCATCGCCGACAGCGCCCAAGGCTTCGGTTGCACGCTGCACGGCAAGCATCCGATCGAATGGGCCGATGCGGTTACGACCAGCTTCTTTCCCGCCAAGCCGCTCGGCTGCTACGGCGATGGCGGCGCAGTGCTGACCAACAATTCCGAAGACCTTGCGCTGATGCGCTCCTACGCCGTCCATGGCGGCGGCGGTGACAAATACGACAATGTGCGCATCGGCATGAACAGCAGGCTCGATTCGATCCAGGCCGCGATCCTGCTGCAAAAGCTGGCCGTATTTGCCGACGAGATCGTGATGCGCAATCAGGCGGCCGACCGTTACGCAAAAGGCCTGGCCGGCCATGTGCTGCAAGCCGGCACGGTGATCGCGGGCGGGTGCTCGACCTGGGCGCAGTACACGATTGAGCATGAAGACCGCGACGGCCTCGCCGCCGCGCTCAAAGAAGCCGGCGTGCCAACGGCGATCTACTACCCGCGCCCGCTGCACCAGCAGACGGCGTATAAAGCGTTCCCACAGGGACCCGGCGGCCTTCCGAATACTGACGCTGCCGCGAACGTAGTCATCAGCCTGCCGATGCACGCCGACCTTGATGCGCCGACGCAGGACGTGATCATTGGGGCTGTGGCGGCGTTTCGGCCCGCGGCGCGGCGAACCGCTTAACCCGTATAGCGTGCGCGAACCAACTTATTCCATCTTTGATTGTGGGCGTGGCGGAGGATGGCGAATGGAAAAGCTGAAAAGCGCGCGCGCCTGGCTGGCCGTCCTGATCGGCGCTTTGGTGATGTCCGGCTGCGCCAGCGGCGGTGGCGGTGGCGGCGGCGGGAGTGTCGCCGCGCCCTTGCCCCCCGCTTCGCCACTACCACCACCGCCACCGCCGCCGCCACCCCCGCCGCCGCCTAGCGCATCCCCGTCTTCCAGCTCCAGCGAGTTCCGCGCGAACTGGGGCGTCGGCGCCATGAGCGCGGTCACGGCCTGGCAACAGGGCTACACTGGAGCGGGCATCAAGATCGGCGTGATCGATGACGGAATCGTCGATAGCAGCGATCCGGCTTATGCCGAATTGCAAGGGCGCATCGATCCGGCTTCGAAAGACATCAACACCGCCCGCAATCAGCTCAGCTCGACCCAAACGCACGGCAGCGAACTGGCCGCGATCATCAGCGGCAATTTCAACAATCAGCGCACGGTTGGCGTGGCCTACGGCGCCACGATCCTGGCCGTGCGCGCCGACAACAGCGCGGGAAATTTCAGCGACAATGATCTGGCGGCCGCGCTGAACTACGCGGTTTCACAGGGCGTGAAGGTGGTGAATTTCTCGCTCGGCAAAGCCACGCCGGTCAGCCCCGCGTTTGAAGCGGAAATTCGCGCGGCGACAGCTGCCGGCGTGATCGTCGTCGTATCCGCCGGCAATTGCGGGCCCGGAAATGCGAGTTGCACACCGGCAGATACGGAAGTGAATTATCCCGGTTTCTACGCCAACACGCCAAGCGTCAGTAATGGCCTGATCCTTGTGACTGGAGGAATGAACCGCGGCGCCAGCGGGTACGGCGCATACAACACGATCTCAAATCCAGCCGGCGTGAATCAGAATTGGTACCTCACAGCGCCCGGCTGGGAGATCATCGTGCCCGATTTTGGTCCTGCGGGTCCGGTTCCTGATTTTCAGAGTTGCGGCGCGGCCGCCGGAATAGCCGAAGGGCTCTGCCGGATTCAGGGTACATCCTATGCCTCGCCGCACGTAGCGGGCGCGGCAGCGCTGCTGATGCAGGCTTTTCCCGGTCTCACGCCCGCGCAGGTGGTGAACCTGCTGCTCACATCGACCGATGATATCGGCGCGCCGGGCATCGATTCCGTCACCGGCCGCGGTTCGCTCAATCTGACAAAGGCTTTTGCGCCGTCCGGCGCTGTCTCGGTGCCGCTTGGCGCATCCTATCAATCCTATGCCGGCAGTGAGATCGGCCTTGTCGGCGCGGCGTTCGGGGACGCGTTCCAGAACGGCGCCGCGTGGACTGTAGCAGGGTTTGATTCCTATAACCGTACGTTCTCCGTCTCACTCGCGCCGTCCTGGCGAGCGGCCGGACTCATCGATCGCGCGGGCGCTACTGCGCCGCTGCTTTGGCGCAGCGACATATCGGCAAGCGGCGTCTCAACATCATTCGCACTCGCGGAAACAGCGCCGCCGGACGCTGCGCGCGTGATCGGCGAACTGCCTCAGCCGGCCTTCCGCAGCGAAGTTTCGCTCGGCGGCGGCTTGCGCGTTGCGTTCGCGCGCGGCGTGGCGGCTGAACAGGACGCTTCACCTTCGCCCGCTCAGGGCCACATGGCGTTCGCCGGCTATGACAGCGGCGCATCCTTCACCCAGGATTTGAACACGCATGCGCGGCTCTCCGTAACCACGCAGAGCGGCGCTTTTGCGCTTGGCCACGGCTACGGCGAAAGCGAACGGCGGGGCGCGCAGACGCGCCTGGATTACAAGCGCGGGCGCGCCTCGTTCGGGGCCGCCATTGGCGCGGTCGTTGAAGACGGCTCCGTGCTCGGCACAACATGGACCGGCTTGATGGCCGCCGCGCCGCGCGCGACGACGCGCTTTGCTGGGCTCTCTGGCGCACTGGATTTAGCGCCCGGCGTTGAGGCCGGCATAGAGACCGGGATCGGCTCCACATCGACCTCCGGCGCAGCTTGGCTATCGACCCAAGGCGAGCTGATAACCAGCGCCACCGCCGCATCGCTGCGCTTTGCGGTCATGCCGTCCGCGTTGCGCTCATGGCTTCCGGAATCGACCGGCCATCTGACGTTCGCGATCAGTCAGCCGCTGCGCGTCGAGTCCGGCGCGTTCAGCGCGATGCTGCCGACAGCGGATTCGTTGGGCCGTCAAAGCCTGAGCTTTGCTCAACGGGCAATCGCCGCTTCGCCCAGCGGACGCGAACTGGACGCCAGCATCACCTATTCGTTCTGGGCCGATGAACGGTTTATGGCGCGGATGAGCGCGACCTATGCGCGCGAACCGGGGCATGTGCGCAACGCGGCGCCGGAGACGGCCATGACGCTCGGCCTGCGCTACGGATTCTAGGCGCCTTTCGCGCGCAGCGTGTCGCGCAGCAAACCCCTAAAGATAAACATGAGCGCCAATGGCGGCGCCACGAGGCAGGCTGCAATGAAGTTCTGCGGCGTGCGCGCGAACTTGAAAAAATAGCGCAGGAAACTAGCCGCCTTGGCGCGCTCAACCTTGAACGAAGTGGTCTCGCTGGTCGAGCGGTGATGCACCGCCCGCGCCTCCGGTGCGAACACAGTCTCGCCGTCCGCCTCCGCCGCGCGGCGACAAAGATCGACGTCCTCGACGTGCAGGAAATACTTCTCGTCGAATCCACCGAGCGTTGCGAACGATGCCCTGGGCAACAGCATGGCAGCCCCGCTCACCGCTCCCACGCGCATCGGCGCGGCAGGAACCGCGTCGCGCTCACGATGCAGATCGCGAAACAATGGCGAGAACCTTTCAAGCCGGCCCAAGCCCAAGCCGCTCACCAAGGCGCGCCATGGCGTGATCAGATCGCGCCGGCCGCCGCGTTGTTCGCGGCCGTCCGGCCAGAGGATGCGCGCGCCAACGACACAGGGCTTGCGTGCACAGTCGGCCGCGGCGCAGAGCGCCTCAAGACAACCGGGTTCGATCTGCACGTCTGGATTGATGAAGGCAAAATAGTCACCCGTCGCCTGCTCTGCGCCGAGATTGCAGCCACGTGAAAAGCCGACATTGCCGTGACCTGTGACCAGCTTTATCTTTGTTGAGCGCGCTGCACGCGCTTTCAGGGCCTCGATCACCGCCGATCGGTTGCCGTTGTCGACGATGATGACTTCGTGCGCGCCAGGATCAGCCTCAAGCCTATCCAGGCATTCATCGAGCGGCGCTCCGGTGTGAAAGCTCACCACAATAGCGCTGACGCGCGATGTTTCAGCACGACCCCGGATCTCGCTGGCCCATTCCACGACTAGTCGCAGCCTATCCCATTGGCCTGATCGAGAACATCTCGTTCAGGCACCGTTCGAGTGACTCGCGCCAGGGCGGCGGCGGCGCGCCGGCCAGACTTGCAAAGCGCGTGCAGTCGAGCCGGGAATCGACCGGGCGGCGAGCCGGCGTTGGATAATCAGCGGTTGTGATGCGCTCGACCCGCGCGGACGTACCGCCCCGCTGTGCTGCTCCGGTGATGGCGGCTTCCGCTAGATCAGCCCACGTTGCGTCACCTGAGTTGGAATAGTGAAACAGCCCTTTGGCGGCGGCGTCATGCCCGATCAGACGCGAGGTGATCAGCAACAACGCCTCAGCAAGGTCCGCCGCCCAAGTCGGCCGGCCACGCTGATCGGCGACAACGCGCACGAGTCCGCGTTCGCCAGCGAGACGCAGCATGGTGCGGACGAAATTTGCGCCTTCAGCGGCATAGACCCACGAGGTGCGTATAATCGCGGCTCTTCCGCCTGCGCTGAGCACGGCGGCTTCACCTTCCGCTTTCGAGCGGCCGTATATGCTCGCCGGATTGACGGCATCTGTTTCAACGTAGGGCGAGCCCTTGGCGCCATCAAACACAAAGTCGCTAGAGACGTGCACGAACGGAATATCGAGACGCGCGCATGCAGCTGCCGCGCGGGCGGGCGCATCCCTATTGATGCGGAACGCAACATCCTGTTCGGTCTCGGCCTTATCGACTGCGGTGTATCCTGCAGCGTTGATCACGGCGGCCGGCGCAGCAGCAGCGATCGCCGGTTCGATCGCCTCCAGATCATTTAGATCAAGCCGGGAGCGGCCGTAAGTCAGCACCGAACCGCCTGGCGCAGCCGCCAGGGCGCGCGCAAGCTGGCCGTGCTGGCCGAGGACGAGAACCGTTTGCGGCATTGGTCGCACCGAACATAAAATGGTATGGGACGCAAGGCCGGCGTGCGCAGCTCGAAGCCGGCCGGAAATGCTGTCAAGACTGCGCTGGCTTCCGCCCGCTTGCGATTGAGTTTGTGATGACCTTCTTGAAGCAGCCTAACCGTAGAATGAGCGATACCACCTATCCGGACATTCCAAACCAAGCCCGCGCCGAGATCGTTGTGCCACACCAGCACGCCGAGCCCCTGCTAGATTACATCGTCCAGAGCCGGTTTAGCGTTCTCCGCGACTGCGCCGGTAACGGCAAATGACCGTTTGGCGCTTTGCCGATAGCGCGCCTGGCCCACAACGCATGAGCCTCGGCCGGCAGCTGATCTATCATATCGGCAGCCACATCGCCGATCGCCAGACGCGTGATCTTGCGCCTACGCCGGAAACCACGCGCAAGCAGACCGTCGGCCATCTCCTGGCAGCGGCGCGGACCGCCCCCTGCGCCCGGCTGCAAACACTTACCGGGGGCGGCCCAATCATCGTACTGGCGCCGCACCCTGACGACGAAACGCTCGGATGCGGCGGCCTGCTCGCCGCTTGCGCGGCAGCGGGCGTCTCCGCTTACGTTTTCATCCTTACGGATGGCAGTCTCTCACATCCTGGCGCACAAAACCTTTCACGTCTGCGCCGCGGCGAAACGGTCGCTGCATTGCGCGCACTAGGCATGAAGCCGCAAGCTTTAGGGCAGGTCAGCCTTCGCGATGGCCGCGCTTTGTTTGACGGAGCCGGCATGCGCCGCGCCGCAGCGCGGCTCGCGCGCTTCGCCGTAAAGGTCAACGCCAAACGCCTATTCGTCGCCTGGCGTCACGATCCTCATCCCGATCATATGGCCGCCGCGCTCGTCGCCGAGCGCGCGCGTTGCATCGCGCCCCGTCTGCAGGTTTTGCACTACCCTATCCGCGGACGTTTTTTGCCGCCCAAAACGATGATCTCCGCGAACTGGAAAGCCACACGTTTCGATGCGCGCGTACACCTGCCGCGCAAACGCCGCGCGATCGCCGCCTATCGCAGCCAGACCACGCCGCTCGTCGCCACCAAAGCAATCGCTTTCCGTTTCCGGCGAGATGAGCACAAACCATTCCTCGGCCCGACCGAGATATTCTTCGAGGAACGCCGGTGACGGCCGCACAACTCATTACGCGCGTCCGGCAGGGCATTAACTTCGCCTGGGTCGCATTGTTGCAGCGATCAATCAGCCGGCCGGGCGTGAGCTTGGCGCACCACAAACTAAAATTGGAGCTCAGCGAGGCCAGCGACAGATATTGCCCGACGTAATTCACCAGAAAGCCTCGGTTTGAAATCGCACCAAACGGGAACGGCGATTGAAACTCCGCGAACAAACTCCATGTTTGGTGGCAGCATGGAGAAAGACGTGAGGCCGCATTTCCTTATTTATTTCGACGACCTTCCGGCAAGAAGGTCTATTGAAGCGGCCGGCGATGATTGGGGCAATGTGGAGTCGCTGGCGATGCATACCGCTGACAACGACTTGCGGTGCGACAGCATAACGATCGAAAAGATCGGCTCTACTGACGTTAGGGAATACCTTCGAAATAAAGCGGGCGTCTGGTATCGAAATGTATAGGGGCCTCACGCAAGAAACCCGTTCGCGGTCGCTAACCTGCGCGGAATCCGGCGCGTCTCGTAAACAGCGTTGGGGCCGACCCACCGATTTAAGATCATCGCCGGCCCATTAGCCCGCAACACCAATTCCCTTAGCCGTAAAAGGAGTGATACCACTCCACGAAGCGCGGTATCCCTTCTTCTATCGGCGTGCGCGGTTCGAATCCGGTGAGCGTGCGCAGTGGTGAAATGTCTGCGTATGTCGCCTGCACATCTCCCTGCTGCATCGGGAGCGCTTCGATTTGCGCTGTCTTGCCCAGCGCCTTTTCAAGCAAGCGGACAGCATACATTAGCTCTACGGAAGAAGAATTGCCGATGTTGAAGATACGCCAAGGCGCGTTCGAGCTATCCATAACGGGCTCTTCGCTGTTCCAGTGCGGATCGGGCGCGGCAGGATGATCCAAAACGCGGACAACGCCATCGACAATATCGTCGACGTAGGTGAAATCACGCCGCATATCGCCGCCATTGAACAGCGGAATCGGCTTTCCCTCGAGGATCGCCTTGGTGAACAGGAAGAGCGACATATCCGGCCGGCCCCATGGCCCGTAAACCGTGAAGAAGCGCAAGCCCGTCGTGGGAAATTTGAACAGCGAAGAGTAGGCGTGCGCCATCAATTCGTTGGCGCGCTTGGTGGCGGCGTAAAGCGTGATCGGGTGATCGGCCGGTTGCGCCGTGGAAAACGGGAGCTTTGTATTCGCGCCGAACACTGAGCTGGTTGAAGCATAGACCAGATGCTCCACATCAACGGCGCGGCAGCCTTCGAGAATATTCAGAAAGCCGGTGATGTTGGCGTGGGTGTAAGCGTGCGGATCGATCAGCGAATAGCGCACGCCCGCCTGCGCCGCCAGGTTGATAACGCGCTTGGGCCGCACGCGCGCGAATAGCGCCTCCATTGCATGTTTGTCCGCGATATCGGCGCGGACGAACTCAAAGCCGGGACTCGTCTGCAGAACTTCGAGCCGCGCCTGTTTCAGCGCAGGATCATAATAATCGTTCAGATTATCGACGCCGACGACGCGCCGCCCTTCGGCCAGAAGACGGCTCGCGGTGTGGAAACCGATAAAGCCTGCCGAACCGGTGAGCAGTATCGGCGCGCCGCTCATAGCCGCCACAGATCAATGCCAGGGGGCGCTTCGTCGCGCGGCAGCACGCATTTCACATCCATCACGATGCCCTGCCCGCCCTTGAGCAAGCGCGTGATACCGGCCCAGCCCGCCTGGCGCAGCGGCTCATGCGCGACGGCGAAAATCACCGCGTCGGCTGGCTCAATATCATTCAGCGCCTTCAGCGTGACGCCGTATTCGAGCCTGGCTTCGTCTGCGCCGGCCATGGGATCGTGGACGTCAACCTCAATGCCGTGATCCTGCAACGTGCGAATAATTTCGATCACCTGCGAATTGCGCAGATCGGGCACGTTTTCCTTGAACGTCAGCCCCAGCACGACGACGCGCCGCAGCAGAACGCCGCGCTTGCCGGCCAGCCGCACGCATTCGCGCGCGATTCGGCCGCCGACCTGATCGTTCACGCGCCGCCCGGAAAGAATGATCGCCGGATGGTGGCCAACGGTTTCGGCCTTGTGCGTGAGGTAATAGGGGTCAACGCCGATGCAATGCCCGCCAACGAGGCCGGGGCGGAACGGCAGAAAATTCCATTTGGTGCCGGCGGCTTCGAGAATGTCCGCCGTGTCCAGTCCAAGCGAATGGAAAATCTCCGAGAGTTCATTCATCAGCGCGATATTGAGATCGCGCTGCGTGTTTTCGATCACCTTCGCCGCTTCTGCCACACGCACAGAAGCGGCGCGAAAAATCCCCGCCGGTATGATCGATCCGTACACGGCAGCGACAATATCCAGCGTCGTTGGATCATCCGACGCGACTACTTTCATGATGCTTTCTAGCCTGTGAAGCTTGTCGCCCGGATTGATCCGCTCGGGGCTGTACCCGATCTGGAAGTCCTTGCCGGCTTTCAGACCCGATACGCGCTCCAGCACCGGCACACATTCTTCCTCGGTCGCGCCGGGGTAGACGGTGGATTCGTACACCACGATGCCGCCCGGCTTCAGCGCAGCGCCGACAGTCTCCGATGCGCGCAACAGCGCCGTGAGATCGGGGCGGCGCGCGGCGTCTATCGGCGTCGGCACTGTGACGATGAAGAAATCGGCTTCGCCCAAGGCATCTTTGGCGTCCGCAAAGCTCAGTCCGGCGCTCGTCAGTTCGGCGGACTCGATCTCGCCGGTGCGATCTTGGCCCTGCTTGAGTTGGGCGATGCGCGCTGGGTTGACGTCGAACCCGACCGTCCGCGCGCCCGATTTGGCCAGCGCCACCGCGACCGGCAGGCCGACATAACCCAGGCCGATGACGGCAATGGATCGATTATGCGCCGGCGCGCGCTGCTGGCTTGCCATTGTTACCGTTTACTCTGCCGCACGTCGTGATCGCGTAGCCGCAGTTTGGTCAAAGACCAAGTAAAAGCGCGCGCCAGGTCGCTTAGACCAACCGTTCGACTGGCCTGAACCGACTTCCGGCTCTTTAGGATGGGTCCGAGGCCGGACCAGCCATGCCACATACCGCGAAATGTGGCGCGGAATGTGCCCGCAGCGCCTGAGCGCGCCAGCAGGTAGGCGCTTGCCGCCAGATGCGGCCAGATCAGCAGCCAGAACAGCGGCGAGGGCATGCATTTGACGAATGTCCAAATCCGGTTGCGGACCCCGTGATAGACCGAGAAATCCGACTGCCGCCCGGTGACACCTGAACCTACGTGGGCTACCCGCGCCTCGGCTGACTGGATGCAGCGTCCACCGGCCAGCCGCAGGCGGAAAGCAAGATCGACGTCTTCGTGGTAGCAAAAGAATTGCTCGTCGAAGCCTCCGGCGGCGGTGAACGCATCCATTCGGTAGAGCGCCGCCGCCGCGCAGGGGCCGAACACCTCCCCCGTGCCGGGCGCACGCGCACGAGGTTGGCCGTAGAGGCCACGCCAGGCAATGCCCCAGGCGTGGTAGCAATCGCCTGCGCCGTCGACTGTGTCTGGGCTATCGGCGGCTATCTGCAGCGAGCCGGCCATGGTCACGTCGGGCGCGCGCTCACCCGCGGCGAGCAATTTCTCCAGCCAGTCAGGCTCGGCGAAGGCGTCCGGATTAAGCGTGGCCAACCATTTTGCCTGCGAGCCCTCTGCCGCGCGATTGTTCCCGGCGGCGAAACCGGCGTTGCGGCCCATCTCGATTAGGCGAAAGCGCGAATCGTCCGGCATGACCGGGCCGCCATCACTGGATGCGTTGTCAACCACAACCGCTTCGAAATCGGTCATCGTCTGAGCCGCCAAAGCGGCAAAGCAACGATCAGTGAATCGGCGAGAATTGTAGGCCACGATGGCGACCGTGACGCGCGGGACGGAAGCTGACACGCCTACCGTCCGATGCTCGTATAATTAAATCCGTCAGCCTTCATCTCGCGCGGCTTGTAGATGTTCCGCAGGTCAACGATCACCGGCGCCTTGAGGCTGGCCTTGACGCGGTCGAGGTCCAGCGCGCGGAACTGATCCCATTCGGTGACAAACGCAACCAAGTCGGCGCCGTCGATGCATTCGTAAGGGCCT
>JANNOO010000054.1:0-66354 GCA_031399165.1 Alphaproteobacteria bacterium
CCTTCCGCCAGGCTCTGCGCTACATGGGATTCGCGCCCGGCGAGGCGCTCGCCGGCAAGGCCGTCAACGTCGTCTTCATCGGCAGCTGCACGAATGCGCGGCTCTCGGACCTGCGCGTCGCAGCGGCGATGCTCCGCGGCCGGCGAGCGCCTCGCCGGGCGCGAATCCCATGTAGCGCAGAGCCTGGCGGAAGGACTCGTCGCCGCGCTCGGGAATGCGGCCGCCGATCGGCAGCGACATGCCGGGATTCGTCCCGTAGCTGATCATCGGTTCGACCGCCCCCGCATCGAGTGTCGCCTCGCCGTCGAAGCGCGCGCCGTCATCGCCGGCGAGCGCGCGCCAGTGTTCGATCGCGCGTTCCCGCGCCTCGCCCTGCGGCGCGCGCGGACGGCCGCGCAGGTATTCGAATGTCGTGTCGTCCGGCTCGATCATGCCGGCGCGGGCGCCCGCCTCGATCGACATGTTGCAGACCGTCATGCGCTCGTCCATCGACAGCGCACGGATCGCGGCGCCGCGGTACTCGATCGCCTGTCCGGCGCCGCCGGCAACGCCGAGCCGGCCGATGATCGCGAGCGCGAGGTCCTTCGCGCCGACGCCTGCCGCGAGCGCCCCCTCGACCGTGACCGCGAGCGTCTTCGGCTTGCGCTGCAACAGGCACTGCGTCGCCATCACATGACCGACCTCGCTGGTGCCGATACCAAACGCCAACGCACCGAAGGCACCATGCGTGCTGGTGTGACTGTCGCCGCAGACGATGGTCATGCCCGGCTGGGTGCGCCCCTGCTCGGGGCCGACCATGTGGACGATGCCGTTATTGATATCGCCCATCGGGAAATATTCGATCCCCGCTTCGGCGACGTTCTGCTCCAGCGTCGCCAATTGCCGCCGCGCCTCGGGATCTTTCACGCCCGCGACGCCGAGCGCCTGATCCTCGGTCGGCGTGTTGTGATCGGCGGTGGCCAGCGTGAGATCGGGCCGGCGCACTTTTCGGCCGGCGGCCTTGAGCCCGGCGAATGCCTGCGGCGTCGTCACCTCGTGGATGAGGTGGAGATCGATATAGAGCAGATCCGTCCCGTCCGCCTCGCGGGCGACGAGATGGGCGTCGTAAATTTTGTCGTAGAGCGTTTTACCGGCCATGATGCACGGATGTAGGCGCTGGGGACGTTGGGGCGCAAGGCGCCCTAAGCCGCCATCTCCCCCACGCGCTCCATGACCACCGGGCCGGTCATGATGACGTGGCCGTCTTCGCGCCAGTCGATCTCCAGTTCGCCGCCATCGGCGATCACCTTCACCTTGCGGCCGGTGAGTCCCGCGCGGTGGGCGGCGACGGCGGCCGCGCAGGCGCCGGTGCCGCAGGCTTTGGTGAGCCCCGCGCCGCGCTCCCATACGCGCAGGCGCATCGACGCGGGCGAGAGAATTTGCGCGAAGCCGGCATTCACGCGCTCAGGGAAAAACGGATCGTGCTCGATCTGCGGGCCGACGATGTGCGCGGGGACCGCTTCGGCGTCCGGCACGAAAAACACCGCGTGCGGATTGCCCATGTTGACGCCGCCAGGACCGGCATAGGTTTCGCCGTTCGGGCCGCGTGCGGAGAAGTCCATGCGCACCGTATCGGTTTCGCGCGCCACGGGGATTTCGTTCCATTCGAGGCGCGGCGCGCCCATGTCGATTGACACGCGCTGGTCGCCGGCGCTCGCGGCTTGCAGCAGACCCGCCACGGTCTCGATGCTCGCGGCGGGCTTGCCGTCCTCCTGCATCAGCAGCCAGCCAACGCAGCGGGCCGCGTTGCCGCACGCTTCGACCTCGCCGCCATCGGCGTTCCAGATGCGCATGAACGCGTCGCCCCGCGCCGAGCGCTCCAGCGCGATAATCTGATCGCACCCCACACCGGCGTCGCGGTCGGCGATGGCGCGCGCCTCGTCCGGCGACAGCGTCAGCCGTCCGCTCTTGCGGACATCGAGAATGACAAAGTCATTCCCTGCCCCATTCATTTTGAGATACCGCATCGCCGCCTCGCGCCGCTCATATAGGGGCGTTTCGTGGTTTAGCCCACCCTCCACGCCTCGTGACCCCGGCTTGCCCTTGGCCCGGCGCGGCTGATCTGCTTGTCTGGCGGCCATGCGTCTGATCCAAACCCTGACCGCTGGCGCGCTTGGCGCCGCGGCCCTCCTCACAGGAGCGTGCGCCTCTTTATCCATGACATCGAACCATGACCCCTTCCTCTGGCTGGAAGACATCGAAGGCCCGCGCGCGTTACAATGGGTGAACGCCCAGAACGCCCGCTCGCTGGGAGAACTCCAGGCCGATCCGCGTTACGCCCCGGCTGAAGCCGAGGCGCTGGCGATCCTCAATTCCAAGGACCGCCTGCCGCTGGGCGCGATCCGGGACGGCTTCGTCTATAATTTCTGGCAGGACGAAAAGAACGTGCGCGGGCTGTGGCGGCGGGCGACGCTGACCACATACCGCACCGGCGATCCGGTTTGGGAAACGCTGCTGGATGTCGATGCGCTGGCCGCGCGCGAAAGCGCCAATTGGGTGTTCGCAGGCGCCTCATGCCTTGACGGCGACGAGCGGCGCTGCCTGATCATGCTGTCGAACGGCGGCAAGGACGCCAAAACCGCGCGCGAATATGACCTCACGAAAAAGGCGTTCGCCGCTGACGGCTTCGTGCTGCCGGAAGCAAAACTCTACAGCGCGTGGAAAGATTCCGAGACGCTGCTGGTGGCCAGCGATTGGGGCCCGGGCACGCAGACGGAATCGGGCTATCCATTTGTGATCAAAGAATGGAAGCGCGGCACGCCGCTGGCGGCGGCGCGTGAGATCATTCGCGGCGAGCCCAAACACGTTCTGGCCGCGCCGGCCGTTCTGGAATCAGAAGACGGGACGCGCCTGCCGATCGCGACCATCGCCGATACGTTTTTCACCAACACGATCTACCGGCTCGACGGCCCCGCGCCGGCAAAGATAACGCTGCCGCCGCGCGCCAGTATTCGCGGCCTGCACAAAGGCCAATTGCTGTTCACGATCGAGGAAGACTGGACCATCGGCGGCAAGACGTTTCCGAATGCCGCCTTGCTCTCCATGAATCTGGACCAGACCGGCTTGCCGGCGCCGCAGGTGAACCTGCTTTACGGACCCGGCCCGCGTGAATCGATTGAGGACGTTTCGTTCTCGCAAAACGCCGTTCTGGTCTCCGCCACGCGCAACGTGCTTGGCCGGCTGCTGCGCTATACGTTTGACGGGCGCGCCTGGGTGGAGACGGAAATCGCCCTGCCCGTTGGCGCGATCACGCTTGCTTCGGCCTCGCCGTATTCGAGTACGGCGTTCGCCGTCACCGAAGATCAGCTGAAACCGGAAACGCTGTACGATATCGACACGCAGACCGGCGCCGCCAGGCCGATCAAGGCGCTGCCGGCCTTGTTCAGCGCGGCAGGCCTCAGCGTGCAGCAGTTCGAAACGGCCAGCACCGATAGCGTGAAAATCCCGTACTTCGTGGTCGGCAAGCCCGAAGCGCTGGCGCGCGGCGAAGCGCCAACCTTGCTCTACGGCTATGGCGGCTTTCAGGTTTCGATGACGCCGTCCTACTCGCCCGTGCTTGGCAAATTGTGGCTGGAGGCCGGCGGCGTCTATGTGCTCGCGAATATTCGCGGCGGCGGCGAGTTTGGCCCGGCATGGCACCAGGCGGGGCTGAAGACCAAGCGGCAGATCATCTATGACGATTTCATCGCCGTGGCGCAGGATTTGATCGCGCGCAAGATCACGTCTCCCCGCCGCCTTGGCATACAGGGCGGCAGCAATGGCGGCCTGCTGATGGGCGTAATGCTGACGCAGCGGCCGGAGCTGTTCCGCGCGGCCGTAGTGCAGGTGCCGCTTCTGGACATGCTGCGGTATGACAAGCTGCTGGCCGGCGCTTCGTGGGTGGATGAGTACGGCTCTCCCGCGGTGAAGGAAGAGCGCGCGTGGCTAGAGAAAATGTCGCCGTATCAGAATCTGACAAAGCGGAGCGACTACCCTGAGCCGTTCTTCGTCACATCGACGAAAGACGACCGCGTCCATCCTGGCCACGCGCGCAAATACGCCGCCAAACTGGAACAGCTGGGCATGCCGTTCCTGTATTACGAAAACACCGATGGCGGACACGCCGCCAGCGCCAATCTGAAAGAGCGCGCCAAGCGCCAGGCGCTGGAATTTGTCTATCTCAAGCGAAAGCTGATGGATTGAGCCGGAGCGCGGTTCTTGCACCGCCGGCAGCGGCGCGCGCATCGGCGTGGATTGCCGGCCTGTGCCTGGTGATTGGCGTCGTGCTGGCGATGAGCGCGCTGTCCAGTCCGCCATGGATGGACGAGTTCAACACTTACGTCACAACGCGCCCCCATTCGCTCGGCGTATTCTTCGAATTCGTCCTGCGCGGGCAGCACCCGCTGCTGTTTGAGGGCCCGCTTTATTTGCTGCAGCGCGCCGGGGTGACGGAGATCGGCGCTTTGCGTCTGCTCAATTTCATTGGCGTGCCGCTTGTGCTGGCGGCGCTCTGGATCAGCTGGCGCCGCGACGCACTGACGCTTGGCCAAGGCGCGGTGGCGATCGCGCTCTACGGCTCGTCGGCAAACCTGCTGTTTTATCTAAATGCGTTGCGCCCATATTTCCTTGTGTTCAGCGCCTCGGCCGCCGCCGCTTTGGTCTGGCGGCTGGTCGTGCGGCAGGGACTGGACCGCGCGCTGTGGCTCTGGTTCGGCGCGATCGCGATCCTCGCCAACCTGCACTATTTCGCGACGATCTTCGGCGGCCTGCTGACCGCGGCGCTGATCGCCCATCGCCTCGCCGCACGAGACGTGCGGGGCGCGATGAAAATTGCTGGCGTCAGCCTGCTGGCGGCGGCGCCGGCCATTGTGCTCGGGCTTTTGCAATCGCGCGAAACATTGAGCGGCGGAACGCTCTATTATTTTTTCCCCGGAGCGCTCATGGCGCTCAGCGCGTTTGGCGGCGCGGCCGCGGCGGCTATCGCCTTCAACGCGCCGGCGCTGCTCTGTGCGCTTGCCGGATTGCGCACGCCACGAGCGTTTGCGCCGGAACTGGCCCTCGCAGGGATCGTCGTGGCGTATTTTGCGCTGCTGCTGATCGCACATTTGATCAAGCCGATGCTGTTCGAGCGCTATCTGATCGCGGCGGCGGGCGCGCTGCTCGTACCCGTCGCGATCATGGCGCCGCTGGCGCATCGGCTTGCCGCGACGGCGATCTGCGTATTTGCGATTGGCGTTCAGACTTACGTTACCGTGTTTACACCCCGTGTCCTGGGCTGGACAGAATCGGCAGACATGATCGCGCGGATGACGCAAAGCTGCGCCCAATCGCAGGTCTACACCGTGCCCTACGCGCGTGTTTCCAACGGACCAATCTGGCAGACGCCGCTCAATCCCACGGAGATCGAAGGGCGCCGCTATGGCTATGCCTATTACGCCGCGCGCTATCATTTTACGGTGCGCGAGTTAAAGCCGGGCAATTCCGTTGCCGCGGGCGAATGTCCGGCGATCATCTGGATTGAACATTTCTGGCCGGCCACGGCGCCTGCTGATTTGCTGCGCAATCTGAATATTCGCAACGAGGGCCCTGCGCGATTTACGCAGATCGGCTCCGGCGTTGTGATAGTCATAAGCCCTCGCCCGAAAGGATCGTGATGTCCCAAGCCGCGGATACGCCGACATTAGAGCGTTCGATGGGCTGGGGCCTGCTCGCGCTTTACGGCCTCGGCAGTATGCTCGGTGCCGGGATTTACGGCCTTGTTGGCCGCGCGGCGGAGGTGGTGGGCTCGGCGGTCTGGCTGTCGTTCGTGATCGCGATGATCGCGGCGCTGCTCACCGGCCTTTCCTACGCCTCGCTTGGCTCGCGCTATCCGCGCGCGGGCGGCGCGGCCTACATCATCAATCGCGCGTTCGGAAAGCCGATGCTGAGCTACGTCGCGGGCTTGAGCGTCATCGCCTCGGGGCTAACGTCGATGGCGACGGGATCGCGCGTGATCGCGGAAAATCTGCAGGTGGCGTTCAACTGGCAGAACGTGCCGGCGATCCTGTTGGCGGTGGGGACGCTGCTTTTGCTGGCGGGACTGGTCTTCCGCGGCCTGCGTGAATCGATGGTCGTGAACGCGATCTGCACGGCGGTGGAAGCCGGCGGGTTGTTGCTGATCCTTTCGGTCGGGTTCAGTTATTGGGGCACGCAGGACCTGCTCGACGTGCCCGGCGGCGGACTCGATGCGGCGTCGGCGCTGATTTTCGCGCAGGGCGCCGTGTTGACGTTCTTTTCGTTTCTCGGCTTCGAAGACATGCTCAACGTCTCCGAAGAAGTGAAAAATCCGCAGACGGCGCTGCCGCTTGGCCTGCTGCTCGCGATGGGCGCGGCGACGCTGATTTATGTGGGCGTGGCGATCACCGCGGTGTCGGTTGTGCCGTGGCGCGAATTGTCTACCGCGCCGGCGCCGCTCCAGGCGGTCATGGAGCGCGCCGCGCCCTGGTTTCCTAAAAACGGTTTCACTGCGATCACGATCTTCGCGGTCGCCAATACGGCGCTGATCAATTTCGTGATGGGATCGCGGCTGGTTTACGGCATGGCGCGGCAAGGCTTGCTGCCCGAGAAGCTCGGCGCCGTCCACGCCAAGCGGCGCACGCCGCATTACGCAATCCTGATCCTGCTGGCGATTATCATCGTGCTGGCGTTCGTTGGCGATGTCAGCCAGCTGGCGGCCGCGACGGTGATCTTGCTGCTGGCGGTGTTCACGCTGATGAATGTTTCGCTGCTGGTCCTGCGCCAGCGGCCGGGCGAGCCAAAAGGCGCTTTTGAGGTGCCGGCGGTGATCCCGGCAGCGGGGGCTGTGGTCTGCGCCGCTTTACTGTTCACGCGCGTCGCCACAGGAAATTGGCTGGCCAGCGCCATTGCGGGGGCGCTTTTGGCCGCAATAGCCGTGCTATATCTGCTTCGCCGCGCTCAAATTCGCGGCGCCGCTACGCCACCGGCTTGAAGCAGACCGCTGCACACGCCAGATTTGGCGCGGGGAGATCACGCGGCCGAATTACGCGATCCTGGGGACGAACGGATATATGACCGCGCTAAGACTGATCGCCGGAGTGCTCGGCCTCGCTCTCCTGGGCGTGATCGCCTGGGCGGTGCTACAGACCGCCACGCTGACCGATTTTTTGTATGAATCGCAGGCGCTGTTCGATCAGCCCTGGGGCCTGGTAAGCCTTGTCGATCTTTATGTCGGCTTTGGACTGATCGCGATCCTGATGATGCTGAGCGAGCGGTCCTTCATCGCCGGCCTGCTGTGGGCCCTGCCGTTATTCGTGCTGGGTAATATCTGGGCGGCGTTGTGGCTGGTGCTGCGTCTGCCGCGCCTGGCCGAACGGCTCAGCCGCCCCGATTGGCCCACCGCTTAGGCCAAATCGCCGCATTTGCTCAATTTAGAATAATTCTACTTGCGCGCCGTTCGCGCATGAGCAATCTACAATCATTCTAAATTGGGGTTGTTAATGCGCGGTATCGGCGAAAAGCTGCCTGAGTTCAAAGTCACTGGCGTGAAACCCGGCTTCAACGAGCACGAGGAAAAGGGCCAATCGGCGTTCGAGGACATCACGAACGCGTCCTTCCCGGGAAAATGGAAGATCATCTATTTCTACCCGAAGGATTTCACCTTCGTCTGCCCCACCGAAATTGCAGAGTTCGGCCGTCTCGCCAAGGAATTTGCCGCCCGCGACGCGGTTGTGCTTGGCGGGTCTACCGACAATGAATTCTGCAAGCTCGCCTGGCGGCGCGCTCATCCCGATCTAGACCGGCTCAATCATTGGCAGTTCGCCGATAGCACCGGCTCTCTGGTTGATGGCTTGGGCGTACGCGCGCCTGAAGGCGTGGCCTACCGCGCAACCTTCGTGGTCGATCCGAACGATGTCATTCAGCACGTCTATGTCGCCAGCCTTAACGTCGGACGCAATCCGGCTGACACGTTGCGCGTGCTAGATGCGCTGCAGACCGACGAACTCTGCGCCTGCAACCGCCCTGTTGGCGGCGAGGTGCTGAAAGCGGCCTGAGGCTTGAATCTCGTCTGCACCACGCAAACGCAAATGCGCGGTGCAGGCGCTGCCCCAGCCCCTATACTGGAGTGAAACCAACCGCAGGCGGATTGCGGAACAACAATGGGAGCAGAACAATGGATGGATCAGACAGCAGCAAGTGCCCGGTTGCTCATGGGCGCGGTCGTGCGAACCGCGATTGGTGGCCCAGCCAGCTGGACGTCAATAGTCTCCACGCCAACTCTCCCTCGGCCAATCCGCTCGGCAAGAGCTTCAATTACGCGAAAGAATTCGAAAGCCTCGATCTTGATGCGGTGATCAAGGATCTGACTGCATTGATGACCGAAAGCCAAGAATGGTGGCCGGCTGATTTTGGCCATTACGGCGGCCTGTTCATTCGCCTCGCCTGGCACAGCGCTGGAACTTACCGCATCACCGACGGGCGCGGCGGCGCCGGCGGCGGCCAGCAGCGGTTCGCGCCGCTCAATTCCTGGCCGGACAACGCCAATCTCGACAAGGCGCGCCGCCTGCTTTGGCCGATCAAGCAGAAATACGGCGACAAACTTTCCTGGGCCGATCTGTTCGTGCTCGTCGGCAACGTCGCTCTCGAATCGATGGGCTTCAAGACGTTCGGCTTCGCCGGCGGCCGCGCGGATACGTGGGAGCCCGAAGAACTCTTTTGGGGGCCCGAAGGCACTTGGCTGGGTGACGAGCGCTATAGCGGCGAACGCGAGCTGCAAGGACCGCTCGGCGCCGTGCAGATGGGCCTCATCTACGTCAATCCTGAAGGACCAAACGGCAAGCCCGATCCGCTAGCTTCCGCGGGCGACATCCGCGAAACGTTTAAGCGCATGGCGATGAATGACGAGGAAACCGTCGCGCTGATCGCCGGCGGCCACACCTTTGGCAAGACGCACGGCGCGGGTGATCCCTCTTTCGTCGGCGTAGAGCCCGAAGGCGGCCAGCTTGAGGATCAGGGCCTCGGCTGGCGCAGCAAGCACGGGACCGGCATCGGCGCCGACGCCATCACCGGCGGGCCAGAAGTGATCTGGTCTCAGACGCCGACGAAGTGGAGCAACCACTTCTTCGACAATTTGTTCAAGCACGAATGGGAGCTGACGAAGAGCCCGGCCGGCGTGCAGCAATGGCAGGCCAAGGGCGCGCCTGCTGACATCCCGGACCCGTTTGATCCGTCGAAAAAGCGCGTGCCGATGATGCTCACCACCGATCTCGCGCTCAAGGCCGATCCGGCTTACGAAAAAATCTCGCGCCGCTTCTATGAAAATCCGGATCAGTTCGCGGACGCGTTCGCGCGCGCCTGGTACAAACTCACGCACCGCGACATGGGTCCGCTCCCCCGCTATCGCGGCAAGCTCGTGCCGAAAGAGGTGCTGATCTGGCAGGATCCGATCCCGCCGGTGAACCATCCACTGATCGACGCCAATGACACCGAAGCGCTGAAGGCGAAAATCCTCGAATCCGGGCTGACAATATCTGAACTGGTCTCGACAGCGTGGGCTTCGGCTTCGACGTTCCGCGGTTCCGACAAGCGCGGCGGCGCCAACGGTGCGCGCCTGCGCCTGGCGCCGCAGAAGGATTGGGAAATCAACAATCCGCCCCAGCTCGCCAAAGTGCTTTCAGTGCTCGAAGCCATTCAAAAGAGCTTCGGCAAGCCGGTTTCGCTTGCCGACCTGATCGTGCTTGCCGGCGCGGCAGGCATCGAAAAGGCCGCGCAAGCTGGCGGCGTGAGCGTGAAAGTGCCGTTCACGCCGGGCCGTATGGATGCGTCAGCCGAGCAGACCGACGTGGAATCGTTCAACGCGCTCAAGCCGCGTACGGACGGCTTCCGCAATTACTACAACAGCGCGGCGGCATTCATGCAGCCCGAGGAAGCGCTGGTCGACAAGGCGCAATTGCTGACGCTGACGGCGCCAGAAATGACGGTGCTGGTCGGCGGGTTGCGCGTGCTCGGCGCCAATGCCGGCGGCGCCAGGCATGGCGTGTTCACAGATAAGCCGGAAACGCTCACCAACGACTTCTTCGTCAACCTGCTCGATATGCGCACGCAATGGCGCGATGTCGGCGACGGCATTTACGAAGGGCGCGACAGCAAGACCAACGCGCCCCGGTGGACCGGAACACGCGTCGATCTGATCTTCGGCTCACATTCGCAATTGCGCGCGATCGCCGAGGTCTATGCGCAGAACGATGCGAACGAAAAGTTCGTGAAGGATTTTGTAGCGGCGTGGGCCAAGGTGATGAACCTCGACCGCTTCGACCTCGGAGAAAAAACCGGATGAGTTTGGATGCCCTTCGCGACACCCTGCCCGATTATGCAAAAGACCAGAAACTGAACCTTGGCTCGCTCGCCAGCGATGCGACGCTGAGCGAGCAGCAAAAATGGGGTTCGTTTCTGGCCGCGGCGTTCGCCAGCGGCGAGACGGCGCTGATCAAGGCAGTGGCGGCCGAAGTGGAGGACAAGCTATCGCCGGAAGCCAAGAACGCGGCGAAAGCAGCGGCGGCGGTAATGGGCATGAACAATGTCTATTACCGCTCGACGCACCTGATCTCGAACGCGGAATATCGCACGCTGCGCGCGGGGCTGCGGATGAACGTGATCTCCAATCCCGGCGTCGACAAGGTCGATTTTGAACTCTGGAGCCTGGTCGTCTCGGCGATCAATGGCTGCGGCATGTGCCTGGATTCGCATGAAAGCGAATTGCGCAAGCACGGCCTCTCCGCCGCGCAGGTGCAGACCGGCCTGAAGATCGCTGCCGTGATCAACGCCGTCGCGCAAGTGCTCCGCGCGGAGACAGCGCTGGCTGCTTAAAATGGCAAAGCGGGCGGCTTGAGCCGCCCGCTTCTGTCTCCGCTACTTTTTCAGATACGCGTACATCCCGGCAATATTGTTTGTGCGGTTCGTGCCGTAATTGATCCAGTCCTTGTATTTATCGAGCGTCAGCGATGCCTGAAGCTGCTCGACGGGCTGGCCGGCATTGATGCCCGCCTGCACGCCTTGGCGCAAATCCTTGTAATAGGTGCGCAGGGCTTCCACGTCTGAATCGTTGCCGACGATGCCGTGGCCGCCGACGACAAAATTTGCATCAAACGCAGCCACGCGATCGAGCGTAGCGAACACGGCCGCTTCGTCATAGCCCGGCAGATTGCCGAACGGCATGCGGCGCAGCGATACAGCATCAACCACGAACAATATCTTTTCCGACGGGAAATAGATGTGCATCAGGTCGGGCGCGTGGACGCCCTGGGCGCTGTGCATTTCGATGGTTTTGCCGCCGAGCGTTACCTTATGAAGCGGCGTCGAGAACGTCTGCGTCGGCGTTTTCACCTCCCCGTATTGAAAGTCGAACAATTCGCGCGTGGTGACGGCGCCGTCCGTGTTCTTGTCCATCGCGGAAAACGAGGCTGCCATCAGCCCGCCGGCAAGCTCAGCCTGTTGCAGCTTGCCGTCCTTGTTCTGGTCAGAGTTGATCACGTTCGCAGGCAACGGCGCGCCATTGGCTGGCGGCTGCAGACCTTTGAGCGCCGCTACATGCGCCACCACCGGCGCGTCGGCGAACACAGCCGCGCCTGCCGCATGATCCCAATGATGGTGGCTGTACAAAACCTGGCGCACTTGTGTGTTCGGGAAACGCGTGGCGAGTTCGCCCTTCAGCCATTGCGCCGTGGCGGTGTTGAGCGGATCGATCACCACAATGCCCGCCGGCGTCACCTGGAAGAGACCGTAATGCTGGTTGTTCTGGAAGCGGTAGACCTCGCCCGCCACTTTGGTGATCGAGCGCTCCGGCGCGGCCTGCGCCCATGCTGATGTCGCGCCAAGCGCAAGCATCGCCGCGGCCAGTAACAAAGCCTTCTTCATGTCCGTCCTCCCTTGGTTCGCCCTGGGGTGTAGCCGCGACAGGGGGGCCATTTAAGGCGGGTAGCGCGCATGTGATGGCCGCGCCGAGCGCTGTTCCACGCACGGAGCCTAGTTGTTTTCCGTGGGATATGGGCTAAAGAGCACCACGCGCCCAATTCGTGATGCGCGCTTTGACCGGTGCTTGACACTGGCGAGGCACCCGGCCCGACGTCATCGTCCGGCCGGGCGAGTTGCGTTTTGGCTCTGGAGTGGTGAATGTTTGACGCGCTGACCGAACGCCTGACGGGCGTATTCGACAAGCTGACCGGCCGCGGCGCGCTATCGCCCGCGGACGTGGAAGCGGCCATGCGCGAAGTGCGGGTGGCGCTGCTGGAAGCCGACGTGGCCCTGCCCGTCGTGCGAACGTTCATCGAAAAGGTGAAGGCCGAGGCGGTTGGCGAAGCGGTGATCCGTTCGGTCACGCCCGGCCAGATGGTGGTGAAGATCGTCTACGACCAATTGGTCGAGACGCTGGGCGGCGAAGGCCCGCCGGAAGGCCTGCGCATCGCCGGCGAGCCGCCGAATGTGATCATGATGGCCGGCCTGCAAGGCTCAGGCAAAACCACCACCGCCGCCAAGCTCGCGCTGCGCCTGCGCACGATCGATAAAAAACGCGTGCTGCTCGCCTCGCTCGACGTGCGCCGCCCGGCGGCGATGGAACAGCTCGCCGTGCTGGCCAAGGCGGCGCAGGTAGATTGCCTGCCGATCGTGCCGGGCGAACCGCCTGCCGCGATCACGCGCCGCGCGCTGAGCGCCGCAAAACTCTCCGGCCACGACGTGCTGATCCTCGACACCGCCGGCCGCACCACGATCGACGAACAGATGATGGCCGAAGCCGCCGAAGTGGCGAAGGTCGCCAAGCCGGGCGAAACGCTGCTGGTGGCCGACAGCCTCACCGGCCAGGACGCGGTTGAAACTGCCAAGCGCTTCAACGAACGCCTGCCTCTCACCGGCCTAGTGCTGACACGCGCCGATGGCGATGGGCGCGGCGGCGCGGCGCTTTCGATGCGCGCCGTCACCGGCCTGCCGATCAAATTCCTTGGAACGTCCGAGCGCATCGATGGTCTGGAACAGTTCGACGCCACACGCGTCGCCGGCCGCATCCTCGGCCGCGGCGATATTCTCGGCATCGTCGAAAAGGCCGCGCAGAATTACGAGCAGGCCGAAGCCGAAAAGATGGCCAAGAAATTGGCCAAGGGGCAGTTCGACCTCGACGATCTGTCCAGCCAGCTGGGCCAGCTGATCGCGATGGGCGGCCTCAAAGGCGTGATGGGCATGCTGCCCGGCGTGCAGGCGGCCAAAAAACAGATGGAAGGCGCCAATCTCGACGACAAGCAATTGAAGCGTCAGATCGCCGTCATCTCCTCGATGACCAAGGTCGAACGCAAAAAGCCCGACGTGCTGAACGCGTCGCGCCGGCGGCGCATTGCCGCCGGCGCGGGTACGGACGTGGCCGAAGTAAACCGCGTGCTGAAAATGCATCGCGGCATGGCCGACATGGTCAAGAAGGTCGGCAAAGGCAAAATGCCGGCGGGCCTGATGGGCGCGATGGGCGGCGGTTTCCGCAACCCGCAGAACATGCCGCAAATGAAAAACATGGCGGCGAATTTGCCGCCGGGTTTGCCGGGCTTGCCCGGCGGCCTCCCCGGCCTCCCGGGCGGGCAAAAGAAAAACTGAGTTCAACAATTATTGGAGAAACGACAGTGTCCCTGAAAATCCGTCTGGCCCGTGGCGGCGCCAAGAAGAAGCCGTTTTACTCGATCGTCGTCGCTGACAGCCGCAGCCCGCGCGATGGCAAGTTCATCGAGAAAATCGGCACGTATAATCCCGTGCTGGCCAGCGACGACCCAAAGCGCGTGCTGCTGAAAACCGAGCGCGTGCAGGAATGGTTGGGCAAAGGCGCGCAACCGACTGACCGCGTGCTGCGCTTCCTCGACCAAGCGGGCCTCGCCAAGCGCGAAACGCGCAGCAACCCGGACAAGGCCGTCCCCGGCAAGAAAATGGCCGAACGCGCCGCGGCGAAAAACCCAGCCCCGGCAGCGGCGGCTGAGTAAGATTAGCCGGTTAAGCTTATGGCTGAAGAAAGCCGTCGCTTTGGCCGCGCGATCGGCCAAGCGCGCCACTTGCGAAAAGAGGCGACGCCGGCCGAACGCGCGCTATGGCGATGGCTGCAAGAAAGCGAAGGCAAATTTCGCCGTCAGGCGCCCATAGGGCCTTACATCGTCGATTTTGTATGTCAGCGCTGGAAGCTAATCGTCGAGCTCGACGGCGGCGCGCACGATGCGTCCGATGTTCAGCTACGCGATGCAAAGCGCACTGCGTGGCTGAGAGAGCAAGGGTATCATGTGCTCCGCCTGAGCAATGAAGCCGTGTTGCGCGATGCTAAATCCGCCGCCGCTGAAATCCTTGCGCTGATTCCCTCCCCCCTCGTGGGGGAGGGCCAGGGCGGGGGGGAACCCACGATCGACCGGGCGCGACTGCACAGTTCACGTACAACCCAGTCGATCGACCTGCCCCCCCTCCCCTACCCCTCCCCACGAGGGGGAGGGGTTCGCAAATCGGCGAGCGCAGCGCGCGAACGTCCATCGCGAAAACGAAAACTGGTGGCGGAAAAAGATGCTCTGCCGCCAGACCATCTCATCCTGGTAGGCGCGGTTACGGGTGCATTCGGCGTGCGTGGCGAAGTAAAGGTGAAAAGCTTTACCGCTGCACAAGAGGATGTTTGCAATTATGGGCCGCTTTGCGATGAGCGCGGCGCAGTCGTGCTTACACCAAAGACCTTTCGACCGTTGAAAGACGCCGTGGCGGTAATTGCCAAGGAAGTGACGACGCGCGAACAGGCCGAAGCGATGCGCGGGACGGCGCTTTACGTGCCGCGCGCCGCCCTGCCCGCGCCGGAGGAAGATGAGTTCTACGCCGCTGATCTGGTCGGCTGTGCGGTCGAGAGTGTGAGCGGCGCGCCGCTTGGTGAAGTCCAAGCCGTGACCGATTATGGCGCCGGCGATATGCTGGAGATCGCGCTGAACGGCGCGGTGTGGCGCCTGCCGTTCACGCAGGAAAACACGCCGCAGATCGACCTCAAAGCCCGGCGCATCATCGCCGATCCGCCTGAAGGGCTGTTGCCGGAGTAAGTCTCATGCGCACGGTTTTGATCGCTGCTTTCGCGTTGATTGGCTGCGCCACCGCGCCGTCCGCGAACGAAACCCGCAGCTATGCGGAGAGGTGCGAGTTCATTTCCTTTGCCACGACCGAGGGCGGCTTTAATGACGCGAAAGACTGGGATCAGAAAACCGACGCCTTGGTCACTTGGCGAGATCCATATCCGATCGATTGGAGATGTGTACCCAGGTCACTGCAACGTGGGCGGCAAGAGTTCTTTAGCTCTTATGGCATCAGCGCCGATAGACGTTTCGCCAGCGTAGAGATCACTACCCTTACGGGCAATCGCAAACTTATCGGCAGCATTACCGCCTGCTATTTCGAGCGCGCTGAAGAGTCATGGCGCGAAATTTCGTGCAACACCTACACTCCTTTTTGATGACCTTCCGCGCTTCCATCATCACACTTTTCACCGAGGCGTTTCCCGGCACGCTTGAGCTTTCGGTGATTGGGCGCGCGAAGACGCAGGGCATCTGGTCGCTCGATACGCATGACCTGCGAAGTTTTGGTGTTGGCTCACATCGCAATGTCGATGACACGCCCGCTGGCGGCGGCGCTGGGATGGTGATGCGCGCGGACGTGGCGGCGGCGGCGATCGACTTTGTTTGTAAGGATGGCGCCAGTCCGCGCCCGATCCTCTACCCCTCCCCGCGCGGCGAAAAGCTGACGCAAGCGATGGCGCGGGTCTGGTCCGCCGGGCCCGGCCTGATCATTTTCTGCGGCCGGTTCGAGGGGCTGGACGAACGGGTGATCGAGGCGCGCGGAATGCGGGAAATCTGCGTCGGTGATGCGGTGCTGGCCGGCGGCGAGGCGGCGGCGCTAGTGATCCTGGAAGCCACGCTGCGGCTGCTTCCTGGCGTGCTGGGCAATGAAAGCTCGCTGGCCGAGGAAAGTTTCGAGGCCGGCCTGCTGGAGCATCCGCAATACACCCGCCCCCAAACCTGGGAGGGGCGCGACATCCCCGCCATCGTCACCTGCGGCGATCACGCCAAGGTCGAGGCATGGCGGCAGGCGGAGCGGGAAAGGCTAACGGCCGAAAGACGGCCGGATTTGAAGCGCTAGACCGCCTCCGAAAGCTGGACAGGCCCGCCCCTTTCGCCTATACGCCGCGCCTTCTGCTTTTCCTTGAGGAGCGGCCGGGCCTCTGGCCCTCGCTTCGGTGCGCTTATGAACCTGATCCAAACGCTCGAAAAAGAAGAGATTTCCAAGATTACCGGCGGCAAAGCGCCGGTAAAGTTCGAGCCGGGCGATACGCTCAAGGTGAACGTGAAGATCCGCGAAGGCGAACGTGAGCGCGTGCAAGCCTATGAAGGCGTGTGCATCGCCCGCTCCGGCTCCGGCCTCAACGCCAATTTCACGGTCCGCAAGATCAGCTTCGGCGAAGGCGTTGAGCGGGTTTTCCCGCTGTTCTCGCCTTCGATCGACTCAATCGAAGTGGTGCGCCGCGGCGCCGTGCGCCGGGCGAAGCTGTATTATCTGCGCGATCGTCGCGGCAAATCGGCCCGTATCGCCGAGCGCTCCACCACGCGCGGCGAAGACGCCGCTGAGTCCAGCGAAAGCTGATCCCCAGACCAGCCTTGACGCGTGTCGTGGGGGCGCGCACGTCACGCTCATGGCAGCCGCGCTTAAGCCAGAACCCAGGATCGAGCTGATCACGCTCGGCTGCCGCCTGAACACGGCGGAGAGCGAACGTATGGCGGCCTTGGCCGCCGAAGCGGGCCTTGCCGACGCGATCATCGTCAACACATGCGCCGTCACCAATGAAGCGGTGCGCCAATCGCGCCAGGCGATCCGCAAGGCCGCGCGCGCGCGGCCCGATGCGCCCGTGATTGTCACTGGCTGCGCCGCGCAGATCGATCCGGCCGCGTTTGCGGCGATGCCGGAAGTCGATCGCGTGCTGGGCAATGCCGAGAAGATGCAGCGGGAGAGCTTTGCATGGACCGGCGATGAGCCGCGCGTGCGCGTGGCCGATATCATGGCCGTCCGCGAAACCGCGCCGCATCTGGTCGAAGGCTTCTCGCGCACGCGCGCTTACGTGGAAGTGCAGACCGGCTGCGATCACCGCTGCACGTTCTGCATCATCCCCTATGGCCGCGGTAACGCGCGGTCCGTGCCGGCGGGCGCGGTGATCGATCAGATACGGGCGCTGGCCGATAAAGGCTGCCCGGAAATCGTGCTGACCGGAGTCGACCTTACGTCGTGGGGCGCCGATCTGCCGGGCGCGCCAGCTTTGGGCAATCTAGTACAGCGCATTTTGAAGCTGGTTCCTGATCTGCTGCGGCTTCGCCTCTCCTCACTCGACGTGATCGAGATGGATGACGCCTTGTTCGAGACGGTAACGCAAAATCCGCGTGTCGCGCCGCATCTGCATCTGTCGCTGCAGCATGGGCACGACTTGATCCTGAAGCGCATGAAGCGCCGCCATTCGCGCGCACAGGCGATCGAATTATGCGGACGGGTGAAACAGGCGCGGCCCGAGATCGCGCTTGGCGCCGATCTGATCGCGGGATTTCCCACCGAAACGGACGAGCATTTCGAGGCAATGGCCGATTTCGTCGATGAATGCGCCCTGTCCTTCCTGCACGTTTTCCCGTTCAGCCCGCGCGAAGGCACGCCGGCGGCAAAGATGCCGCAACTCAATCGCGCGCTTGTGAAGGCCCGCGCCGCGCGGTTGCGTGAAAAAGGCGCCAAGCGCCTGCGCGCGCATCTGGATCGGTGGGTGGGAAAAAGCGCTGAGGCGTTGATCGAAAGCGATGGCTTTGCACGTCTTCCTGATTTCACCGGCGTCCGCATTGCGCGTGCAGAATCAAGCCCTTCCCCTCCCCCTCGTGGGGAGGGGCTAGGGGTGGGGGGAACAAACGATCGACTGGATTCGCCGTTGAGCCTGATCGATCGGTCGTTCCCCCTCACCCCCTCCCTCCCCCACGAGGGGGGAGGGAGGCGTAGTTCCTCTGGCGCGCACAGCCACATGCGTTTCGTCGCTCATGACGGTGAAAACCTGATCGGCGTTGCTGCATGATCTGGGGATTCGGCAAAAAGCCCGAGGCAAAACCGGGCAAGGATGAAGCGGGCCTCGCAAAAGTGTTCGCGGGGCTGGCCAAATCCTCAGCGCGGCTGGGCGAAGGCATGGCGGCGCTGACCAAGCGCAAGCTGGATGCGGCGGCGCTGGAAGACCTCGAAGACATGCTGATCCGCTCCGACATGGGCGCGAGGGCGGCGGCGAAGATCGTTGAGGGCTTTTCCGGCGAACGGTTCGGCAAGGAAGCCGACGACAAGGAGATCCGGGCGGCGCTGGCGCAGCGTATTGAAGCGATCATGGCGCCGCGCGAACACCCCCTCGATCTTTCCGGCAATCCCCGGCCGCGCATCGTGCTGATGATTGGCGTCAACGGCTCAGGCAAAACCACAACAGTTGGCAAGCTATGCGCGCTGCTCGCGCAGAATGGCGCGAAGGTGGTGGTCGGCGCTGCTGATACCTATAGAGCGGCGGCAATCGAGCAGTTGAAAGTCTGGGCCGATCGCGCCGGCGCTACGCTGGTGGCGCGGGGCCAGGGCGCGGATGCGGCGGGCGTGGCGTTCGAGGCGGCTGAAACGGCGAAACGAACCGGCGCGGATGTGTGCCTGATCGACACTGCCGGCCGGCTGCAGAACCGCGAAGAGCTGATGAGCGAGCTCAACAAGATCGTGCGCGCGCTGAAGAAATTCGACGAAGATGCGCCGCATGAGACCATTCTGGTGCTTGACGCAACGGTGGGGCAAAATGCGCTGTCGCAGATGGAAGCGTTTCGCTCCGCGGCGCCGATCACCGGAATCGTCATGACCAAACTTGACGGCACCGCCAAGGGCGGCGTGCTTGTGGCCATCGCCGAGCGCCACGCGCTTCCAATCCATTTTATCGGCATGGGCGAAGGCGCCGAAGACCTGCAGCCATTCTCAGCGCGCAATTATGCGCGCGCTGTGGTCGGTGCAAATTGAGGGTGAGTGAACGCATGAGCGAGAAAGCGCCTCCCGCAGAGACGGGTAAATCAGCGGGCGGCCAATTGCTGGTCGATCTCGGCCCCGTCGCGCTGTTCATGCTGAGCTACAACCTCTCCCACCGCTTCGACGAGGCGAATGCGATTTTCTGGGCGACGGGCGTGTTCATGGCCGCAACGCTTGCCGCGTTCGCGTATGCCTCGCTGGTTCAGAAGCGCACGCCGCCGATGCTGATCGTGACGGCGGTGGTGGTGCTGGTGTTTGGCGGCCTGACGATGGCGCTGCAGAACGCGCTGTTCATCAAACTGAAGCCGACGATCATCAATGCAATGTATGCGGCGGCGATTTTTGGCGGACTGCTGTTCAAGCAGAATGTCTGGAAGATGCTATTTCGCAGCGCCTTTCCAGGCCTGCCTGATCGGGTATGGACCATTCTCGCGGTGCGCTGGGGCTTGTTCTTCGTGTTCCTCGCCGTGCTGAATGAGGTTATCTGGCGCAACTTTTCGGAAGAGTTCTGGGCCAATTTCAAGTTCTTCGGCGTATTCCCGATCACCATCGCGTTTGCCTTGGCGAATGTGCCGATTCTGCTGAAGCATCAGGAAAAGCCCGCCGAACCCGATGCGCCGGACGCCGCCCCGCCCGGATAAATGACGCACCCGGATCATCCGCCCCCGGATCGATATTGAATCGATATTTCTTGCACAACCTGCCGGAGCGGCTAGTCTTCGCGATCGAGCAAGATTGCGCGCCAACGCGCGGCGGCGGGGTGGCTTGGGATTGAGACACATGAGCGAGCGTGAAGACGGCTACGTGCTTTCCAAATCGCCGTGCCATTTGCTTCACCGGGCCCAGCAATTGGCGGCCGATCGCTTCGGCGCCGCCGATATCACGCTTCGTCAATTCGCCGTTCTGGCGGCGGTTTCGGGCCGGTCCGGCCAGACGCAAACCGACCTCGTAAACGCCACCGGCATAGACCGCTCCACCCTGGCCGACATGATCCTACGCATGGAAGAACGCGGGCTGCTGAGCCGCGGGCGTTCGGCGGAGGATGGCCGGGCCAAGTCCGTGGCGCTGACGGCGGGCGGGCGTTCGGCTCTGGCCACAGCCGCACCGCGCGCACGCCAGGCCGACGAAGCGATCATGGCGGCTTTACCGCGCGGCAAGCGCGCACCGTTCCTGGAAACGCTGCGCGCATTGGCCGAAGCGGCCGATGAACCGGCGCCGGACGTCAAACCCGCGCGTACGCGCAAAAGCTCGCCCAAGAAAAAGAAGAAAGTTGCGCCCCGCGCGAAGAAGGCGCGGCGCTAGCTTTTCCCGCCGCGGCCGCGCTCAAGCGCCGGCATGATCTTTTCGCTGACAGTGGCCGCATCGATAGGAGAGCGATGCAGCGCCAATATCCGCCCGTCGGCGCCAATAACAATCGTCTCCGGCACGCCGGTAATGCCGAAATCGATGCCGGCAGCGCCTTCGGGATCCACGCCAATCGCGGTAAAGGGATCGCCGAGCTGGCGCAGCATTTTTTGCATCTCTTCGGGCTTGTCCTTGTAATTGATGCCGATAACCGTGACGCCCTGGCGCGCCAGCGCCGTCAGCACGGGATGCTCCACGCGGCACGGCACGCACCAGGAAGCGAAGAAGTTCAGCACGTAGGGCTTGCCCGCCAGGTCTTGCGACGACAGCACGCCGCCATCGGCTTTCGGCAGCGTGAACACCGGCGCTTCTGATCCGGCAAGCCGCTGGTCGTCGAAGCTCCGCTCGCCGCCGCCGCGCGAAAGCATAACGCCAAAGGCGGCGATCAGCAGCGCCAACACCGCCAGCGGCGCAACGGCCAATACGCGTTTCATTGGAGATCCTTCACGGCCTCGCGTTTTTTGGCGAGCTTCGACCAGTGCCGAAGCCGACGGCCGATCAGCAGGGTCAAGCCGGCGAACACCATAATGGTCAGCACATAGGCGGGGATGACAAAGATCGCGTATTTGCCCAACAGGGAATCGGTCATGCCCTGCTCCGCGACGGCGCGAGCGCACGGCGGCGATAGATATCCGCGCGCATCGCAGCGAGCAGCAACGCCAGGAACACGAAGCCGTAAGCAGTGATACACATGAGCAGCGGGCGCAGCATGGCCGGATGCACGGTCGAGCCGCTTAGCCGCAAGCTCGATGGCTGGTGCAGCGTGTTCCACCATTCGGCGGAAAAATGGATGATCGGCAGATTGATCGCGCCGGCCATGCACAGAATAGCGGCCAGACGCGCCGCCTTTACCTCATCCTCTATCGTCGACCAGAGCGCGAGGTAGCCGACATAAGTGATGAACAGCAGCAGCATCGAGGTGAGCCTGGCGTCCCATGCCCACCACGTGCCCCAGGTCGGCGCGCCCCACAGCGAGCCGGTAACGAGGCACAAGCCAGCATAGGCAACGCCAATCTGCGCGGCACAGCGCGCCGCAACGTCAGCCAGGGCATGGCGCCACACCACGCTGATCAGGCTGGCCACGGCCATGAACGCATAGATGCTCAGCGACCACATCGAAGCGGGCACGTGAACGTACATGATGCGCACGGATTGATGCTGCGTTGCATCTTCCGGCGAAAACACGAACCCCCAGGTAAGGCCGATCACCAAAAGCAGCGTGGCGATCATCGCCACGAACGGCAAGACCAGTTCGGATATGCGCATGAAGCGCTGCGGATTGGCCAGATAAGAGATCATCGCGCCTTTCGCCTTCTGCTTCATTCGGTCTGCAACCGCGCCGCCGCCGCCGCCCCGATCGGGCCGAGTGCGACAGCGCCCAAAGCGCAGCCGCACAGCATCAGGAACGGCGCCGTGAACAGCCCCTCCCCGCGCGCCGCTGCGGCCGTGGCTGCGGCGCCAAAGATAATCGGCGGCGCGTAAAACGGCAAAACCAGAAGTGCGATCAGCACGCCCGCGCGCCGGACGCCCGCCGCCAAAGCCGCCGCCAGCAGGCCGGTGAAGAAAAACGCGATCATGCCAATCGCCATATCTATGACGATGATCGGCACGACCTGTATCGACATTTGCATCGTCAGCGCCAGCGGCGCGCACGCCAGCGCAATAGCGCACCCTACGGCAACCCACGCGGCGGCGCCCTTGGCGAACACCAGCGCCTCGAACGGCGCGCGCGCCAGCAGCATCTGATCCAGTGCGCCATCTTCCAGATCGGCCTGGAACACACGCTCCAGCGTCATCAGCGCGGCCAGCGCCGCCGTAACCCACAGCAAAGGCGGCCCGATCGAGGAGAGCAGCTTGGAATCGGCGCCGATCGCCAGCGGCACGAGAACAGTCGCGCCAACAAAGAAGCCCAGCGGCGCAGCAGCGCCCGCCCCGCCCAGCCAGGCGAGATCAAGGTCGCGCTTGAAAACGGCGGCAACAGGCAGCTTCACGAGGCCTCCGCCATCAGGGGCTCATGCGCAGCGCCAAGCGCAACGCGGTGACTGGGCATCGCGCCTATGGGATCGTGAACGGCGGCGACAACCACGCCGCCACTATCGAGATGGTCGCTGACCAGACCGAGCAGCCAGGCGCGTCCGGCCATGTCAAGCGTCGCGGCGGGCTCGTCCAGCAGCCAGATCGGCCGGGGGGCGATCAGCAGACGCGACAGCGCCAGGCGTCGCGCCTGCCCCGCCGATAGCGTCCGCGCCTGCCTGTCAGCCAGATGGCGCAGGTTGACCCGGTCTAGCACCGCTTCCTCATCCGCGCCCTCGTAAAGGCCGCGCCAGAAGCGGATATGGTCGGTGACGGTCAGAGGCCCCTTAACGCCATCGCGGTGGCCGAGCATGTGAACCGACGCTGCCTGCTCGTCGCGGTGGATCGGGCCAAAATTCGAGGACATCACCACCCGCCCCGCCGCTGGTTTGAGAAAGCCGGCGAGGACGCGCAGCAAGGAGGTCTTGCCAATGCCGTTCGCGCCTGTGATTTCCACATAATCGCCTGGACCGGCGCTGAACGCGACGCGCTCCAAGATGCGCCGTCCGCCCCGCTCGATGGCCAGATCCTCTACTGAGAGCCGCAGAGACGGGAGCACGCTGTTTCCTCGCGGCGGAAGGCCAAATGAAGGGGCAGATAGGTCGGTTGCGGGGCGCTGCGTCAAGCAGTCTCGATCAACCTGGGCTAATTCGCCGGGGCGCCGATTGCGCCGGATTCCCGGCTTGGGTATGAGAGGCCGCGCTTTACGCCATCTTGGCGACATTCGGGGCGCTCCCCGGCGGCGTCATCTCCTATCGGTTCTGACCCAGGACGGTTTCCCCATGTCTTCGCTCGACTCCTTCAAATGCCGCCGGGAACTCTCCGTCGGCGGGCAGACCTATGTGTATTACTCTTTGCCGGAGGCCCAGAAGAACGGGCTCGGCGACATCTCGAAACTGCCGGTTTCGCTCAAGGTGCTGCTGGAGAATCTGCTCCGCAAGGAAGATGGCTGGGCGGTCAAGAAAGAAGACATCCTCGCCGTCGCCCATTGGCTGTCTAACAAGGGCAAGGCCGAACACGAGATCGGGTTCACCCCCGCCCGCGTGCTGATGCAGGATTTCACCGGCGTGCCGGCCGTGGTCGATCTGGCGGCCATGCGCGACGCCACAACCAAGCTCGGCGTCGATCCGCGTAAGATCAATCCGCTCGTCCCGGTTGACCTGGTGATCGATCACTCGGTGATGGTGGACTATTTCGCCAAGGGCGATTCATTCACCAAGAACGTCGATCTCGAATATTCCCGCAACAGCGAGCGCTATCAGTTCCTGCGCTGGGGCTCGGGCGCGTTCGACAATTTCCGCGTCGTGCCGCCAGGCACAGGCATCTGCCACCAGGTCAATCTGGAATATCTCGCGCAGACCGTGTGGACCGCGCAGGAAGACGGCAAGACCCTAGCCTATCCGGACACGCTTGTCGGCACAGACAGCCACACGACGATGGTCAACGGCCTTGCCGTGCTGGGCTGGGGCGTCGGCGGCATCGAAGCGGAAGCGGCGATGCTCGGCCAGCCGATCTCGATGCTGATCCCGGAAGTGATCGGCTTCAAGCTCACCGGAAAATTGCCGGCCGGCTCCACCGCCACCGATCTCGTGCTCACCGTTACGCAGATGCTTCGCAAGAAAGGCGTGGTCGGCAAGTTCGTGGAATTCTATGGCCCGGGCCTAGACGAAATGGCGCTGGAAGACCGCGCCACGATCGCCAACATGGCGCCAGAATATGGCGCGACCTGCGGCTTCTTCCCGATCGACAGCAACACCATCGCTTACCTGCAAGCCAGCGGCCGCCGCGCAAACACCGTCGCGCTGGTCGAAGCCTACGCCAAGGCGCAGGAAATGTGGCGCCCAGACCTGGCCGAGCCGGAATTCACCGACACGCTATCGCTAGACGTTGGCGCGGTCGAACCTTCGATCGCCGGCCCGAAGCGTCCGCAGGATCGCGTACCGCTGATAACCGCCGCTGATGCTTGGAAAGGCGGCCTGGAAAAGGAATTCGGCGTTACCGCCGACAAAGCCGGAACGCGTCAGGCCGTCGCCGATACGAATTATTCGATCGGCCATGGCGACGTCGTGATCGCGGCGATCACGTCCTGCACCAACACATCGAACCCGAGCGTGATGATCGGCGCCGGCCTGCTCGCGCGCAATGCGCGCGCGCGCGGCCTCAGTGTAAAGCCGTGGGTGAAAACCTCGCTCGCGCCCGGCAGCCAGGTGGTCACCGATTACCTGAAAATGGCAAAGCTAGACGGCGATCTCGACGCGATGGGCTTCAACCTCGTCGGCTACGGATGCACGACGTGCATCGGCAATTCGGGCCCGCTGCCCGACCCGATTTCAGCCGCCGTGCGCGCGGCCGATCTGGTCGCCGTATCGGTGCTTTCGGGCAACCGCAATTTCGAAGGCCGCGTGAACCCCGACGTAAAGGCGAATTACCTCGCCTCCCCGCCGCTCGTCGTGGCGTATGCAATCGCCGGCAACATGGGCGTCGACCTGACGAAAGATCCACTGGGCACGGACAAGAGCGGCCAGCCTGTTTACCTCGCCGACATCTGGCCGAGCGCGCAGGAGGTGGCAGATACGGTCCGCGCCTGCGTCACCGCCGAAATGTACGCCAGCCGCTACGCCGATGTGTTCAAGGGCGACAAGCACTGGCAGGCGATCAAGGTTTCCGGCGGCCAGACCTATTCATGGGACGGCGGCTCCACCTACGTGCAGAACCCGCCCTATTTCGAAAACATGAGCATGACGCCAGCTCTGGTGACGGATTTCGCCGACGCGCGCATCCTTGGCCTGTTTGGCGATTCCATCACCACCGACCACATCAGCCCGGCGGGCAACATCAAGAAGGTGTCGCCGGCCGGTGATTATCTCACGACACACAAAGTGGCGCAGGACGAGTTCAACTCGTACGGCGCGCGGCGCGGCAATCACGAAGTGATGATGCGCGGCACGTTCGCGAACATCCGCATCAAGAATGCAATGACGCCCGGCATCGAAGGCGGCGTAACCAAGCACTTTCCATCAGGCGAAGTGCTGCCGATCTACGACGCGGCGATGCGTTATGCCGCTGAGAGCCGGCCGCTGGTAATCTTCGCCGGCAAGGAATATGGCACCGGCTCCTCACGCGATTGGGCGGCGAAGGGCACGCGCCTGCTGGGCGTGCGCGCAGTGATCGCTGAGAGTTTCGAGCGTATCCACCGTTCAAACCTGGTCGGCATGGGCGTGCTGCCTTTGCAGGCCGAGCCGGGCATGAGCTGGAAAGAGCTTGGGCTCATTGGCGATGAAATGGTGTCGATCTCCGGGGTGGCGGGCGTTAAGGTTCGTCAACGAATGATCGTGAAAATCAAGCGGGCCAACGGCGACATCGTGGAAGCGCCCGCTTTGTGCCGGATCGATACTGAGAATGAGCTAGATTACTTCAACAATGGCGGCATTCTTCACTTCGTTCTACGCAATTTGGCCAAGGCGGCATAACGCGCGTGTGACTGGATGCGGCGCGGAGCCGGGCGCACACTCTCCGGCCATGCGAGATAAAACGCTCAGGATGGTTCAGGGACTGGCGGTTGCAGGCATCGCGTTTGGCGCGATGTGCCTGCCCGCCCGCGCCGAAAAAGCCCCGATGCCCCAGCGCCCGGTCTTGGTGGAGCTGTTCACTAGCCAGGGATGTTCGTCCTGCCCGAAGGCCAATGTGGTGCTGGGACGTCTCGCGCGTGAACCGAACGTCATCGCCCTCACCTACGCAGTCGGGTATTGGGACTATCTTGGCTGGCGCGACACGTTCGCCAAGCCGGAATTCACCAAACGGCAAAAGCACTACTCGAAGGCGTTCGGCCGCGGCCTCTACACGCCGCAAATGGTGGTGGACGGAGCGGGCCATTCCAGCGGCCTGAAATCCAAGGAATTGCGCGAATTGATTGGCGCGGTCAGCATGTTGGGCGGCGTTAAGCTCGAAGCCGCCGCCAGCGGCGGCAAGGCCAACATATCGCTAGGCGGACCTGCACCGGCGCTACCCAGCGAAGTATGGCTTGTCCAGTTTACGCCGGGCCCAGTCACCGTAGAAGTAAAGCGCGGCGAAAACGCCGGCGCGGCCGTCACGCACCATAACGTGGTGACGCAGCTTACGCGGATTGGTGATTGGGCTGGCGGCTCGCAAAAGTTCGAAAGCCCTTGCGCTCTGGCCTGCGTCGTTGTCGTTCAGGAAAAGGTCAGCGGCCGCGTGCTTGCTGCTCAGGGTGTTGGCGCTAGCGGCAGCTGAGGCGCCGGACCGGACGGACGAGCCAGCAGTGTCAGCGGCGGTGCAAAATTCAGATAATCCAGCGCAGTCAATCCATAGGCCCATGCTGCGGCCCGCGAATTGATCAACTGCGCGTCCTGGCTTGCGCCCGGAGTGTCGCCGCGCGCGACAAGTTTCAGCCAGTGGCGCGCGCCCTGCTGATGCAACTCGCCGTCAATCACCAACCCGTCCGCCGTGCGCATAGCGACGCGCGCCGTGGGCAGACTGGCAATCGCGGGGGCCGCGGCGACGTCGTTAGGCTTGAGAAAGGCAAAGGCGCGGCCGGCGGCGTTGAGACCATCGGGCGTAAGCACGAGATAGCGATCATACGGCGCCTCCAACGCAAAATCGCTTGTCCCCTCAACCCGCACCAGCACATAGGCCGGCCCCTCAGCAGGCTGCACCGCCACGCGCGTGATCCGCGCCGGATCGATCGTCAGCGGCGTAAGTTCCAGCCATTGCGCGGGATCCTTGAGCGGCGGCAACTCGCCTTTGAGCGCCCAGGTTTGCGCGCCATCCGTTTGGCGCATGTAGATGCCCGCCGGCGTGATGCCGAGCATCAGATTGGCCAGCAGCGCGCCTTGCGCGTTTTGCACCTGCACCAGCACGCCCTCCCCGCCCTTCGCCGGATCGCCAAGGCCAAGCCGGTCGAACTTCGCGGGGTCACGCGTCATTGGGCGAACGTAGGTGAGTGAAGCGAGGCCCTCGGCGAATTGCGCAAGGCGTTCCCGCGCGACGGGATAATCGCCGCGATCGCTCAGCGCCCAGCCGCGCTGGGTGCGCGCGATACGATAGGTTGAATCCTTCGTTGCGATCGTGATCGCTTCTGCATTGGCGGCGGCAGCAGCGAAACCCGGCAATACGGCGCCGGCGGCGCCCGGCGGCTTCAAATGCGCCGCATCGAACCCGGTTACCACCGCCGACAGCGCCGCAAGCGCCGCCACAGCGGCCAACGCGACGGACGCCACGCGCCGCCGCTCCAGGGCAAGGGGCGCGCTCATCGCCGCCGCTCCGCGCGCGCATGGCGGCGCCACAATATGAACGCGCCGCCCGCCGCTATCAGCAGCGGCGCCAGCCAGATATTGATGAACATCACCCAGCCTTGCAAAGCGTCCAGACCGCGCCGGAAATCGCGCTCGGTAGCACGCAATTCTCCGCGCAATTGCGCCGCGCGCGCGCGGAAACGCTCAGCCTCGACGCGCTCGGCTGCGCTACGTTCAGCGCCGAGCGCACCGGGGAAATAGCCGCCATTGCCGCTTCGCCGCTCGAGATCAGTGAGTCTTGCATCGGTGTCCTCGATCTCCTTGCGCAGGCGCGTTTGCGTTGCGGCCAGGCGCGTGCTGGCTTCCTCGCGCATACGATCGATCATCGTCAGCGGCCGCGCAGAAGGCGCCCGCGAGCGCAAGGACACGAGCGCATCGTCACCCGCCAGAAGATCAATCGCATTCAGCACGAAGGCGCCGTTATCGGCAAAAGGCGCACGCGCTTCGGACACGTAGAACGCGTCGTTGAGAAAATCGGAATCGGCGATCACGACAATTTCGGCTGGGCGGGCCGATTTCGCGGCGTGATTTGCCGTGCCCAGGGGCGGCGCGGCGCCGAACGCGCTGGGCAGAATGCCGGAGAGACGCACAGCCAGCGTCTCGGCGCGGCCCGATGGCCGGAAACTCTGCGCCACCTCCTGGGGCGTGGGCCGGGCCAGTGCAGAGGCGCTCGAAATACGCATGGTCTGGCGCGAGGTCTGAATGAGCGGCGTGGCGGTGACGCCGTCCACTTGCATCACGCCTAGCGAACCAGGGGCAGCGAAATTGATCTGCCGCGTGAGTGCGGCGGTGGTGAGATCGTCGCGCGCCATTTGCGCCGCCGGCGTTTTGAAATAGAGCGGCTGCGGCGCTTCGATGACGCGGCCGAACGCATCGGTGCTGCGCACCGCCAGCGCGTTCTGCCCGTCCGCCAGCACGCCCGCCGGCATGCTCACGCCCCACGCCGAAAGGATTGCGTTGACATCGCTCGCTGGTTCAACGCCAGCGCCGTCCCACGTCACCGCGGCGGGATCGGCCGCAATCAGCGCCCTGCCCTTGCGCATGATGAACTGATCCACCGCGTAGAGCTGGGCCTCATTCAGCATCCACGGCTGAAGCAGCGCCAGTACGGAAGTCGTTTCAGGAATTGCCGTGAAGTCGCGCGGCAGGACATCAGTGCGCGCGCCGCGCGCCAGTTCGCCGAAAAACAGCAGGCCGCCATTGGGGCCCGTCATCGGCAAGGTTGAGATAATGGCGATGCTGGCCTGCGCGGGCGCTTCAAGCTGCGCGATCAGCCGCGTGACATCGTACTCAAGAAACGGTTCGCGCGCCGGTGAGAACGCGGCGATAGCGGCGCGTTCGTCAGCGGCGTTGGCGCCGGCAAGTCCGAAATAAAGCGGTTCGCCGCCAGCCTGCGCCGTCACCGGCGCTATGCCGGAGGCGTTGGCGGCGTCTTCGCTTTCGGAAAAGCGCACAGGATCGATCTCCTGCAAGCGAATCTGGCCGCCTGCGCGGCCTGCATACGCCTGAAGCAATTCGCGCACCCGCGCGGCGTACGCCGCCACGACCGGATAGCGCGCGCCCACTTCCGCCGAATAAAAGAAGCTCAGGTCGACCGGCTCGTTCAGCCGCGACAAAACCTGCCGCGTGCCAGGACTGAGCGTGTAGAGCCGGTCGGCGGTAAGATCGAGGCGCGCGCCGCGCAGCCACACGCCCGCCAGCGCGTTCGCCGACAGGAAGGCGGCGACAATCGCAGCGGCCATGAACCAGGCAAATCCCCGCCGTGTCATCCCTGCCGCCTTGCATCGATCGCAAGGCCCGTGAACGCCAGGAACATTGCGATCAGAGACAGGAAATAGAACAGCGACCGTAGTTCGATCACCCCGCGCGCCGCCGCTTCAAAATGATCAAGCGCGGAAAGCTGGGCGACCATGCGGGCGGTTTCCGCCCCCGTGGCCCCGTTCATAAACTCCGTCACGAGCGGCAGGCCGGTCGCGGTGAACGCAAAAGACACCAGCACCGCCAGCACGAACGCCACGACCTGCGAGGCGCTCAGCGCCGACATCGCCGCACCGATCGCAATATACGCGCCGGCCATTAGCAGGCTAAAGAGATAGCCTGCCGCGATCGCGAAATTATCCGGGTGGCCGAGCACGTTGACGGTGATCCACAGTGGAAACGTCAGCGCCAGAGCGATCGCTGCAATTGCCCACGCGGCCAGAAACTTGCCGGCCACCAACGCCCAGATCGGCGTGGGCAGAGTCAGCAGCGTTTCGATCACGCCGGAGCGGATATCTTCCGCCCAAAGCCGCATTGCCACCGCTGGCATGAAGATCATGAAAAGCCAGGGGTGAAACTGGAAGAACGCCGAAAGATCGGCGCGGCCGAGATCGAAAAAGCGCCCCGCCTGGAAGGTGAACATGCCCAGCGCGAACACGAACACCGCGACGAATACGTACGCGGCCGGCGTTGTGAAATAAGCCAGCATCTCGCGCCGGAAGATCGCCAGCACCTTGCTCATGCCGCCTCCCCGCGCGTCAGCGCGCGGAACGCGCCTTCGAGCCCGTCCGGAAAGCGGTTGGCCAACGCCTCTGGCGTATCGTCGGCGATTACCCGCCCGCGATCGATAATAATCGCCCGCGTGCAGACGGCGGCGACATCTTCGAGGCTATGGGTTGAGATCAGCAAGGCGCGCTCTGGCGCCAGATCGCGGATCAAGCCGCGCACGGCGCCGCGTTGGTTGGGATCGAGGCCATCCGTGGGTTCGTCAAGCACGAGCAGCATGGGATCGTTGAGCAGCGCAGCTGCCAGTCCCACGCGGCGGCGATAGCCCTTGGAGATCATCTCGATCGGACGCGTAAGCGCTTCGCCGATATTGGCGGCCTGCGCCGCGCGCATCACCCGACCACGCGCCGCCTTAGCGTCAACGCCGCGCGCCTCGGCAACGAACCGCAGATAAGCCAAGGGCGTCATCTCGTCATAGAGCGGATTGTTTTCCGGCAGATAGCCGATGCGTTCGGCGGCGCGCGCGCGATCCAGCGCCACATCGACGCCGAACACTTTCACCATCCCTTCGTCCGGCTCCAGATAGCCGGCGATCATGCGCATGGTCGTGGTCTTGCCCGCACCATTCGGACCAAGCAGGCCGACGATTTCGCCCGCCGCGATCTCGAAACCGATCGCATCGACAGCCACTCTGCGGCCGAAGCGCTTTCGCAAGCCTTCAACCTGCAAGATCATTTTACGTGACCATCTTCGCTGCGCCGGAACGGCCGCATTCCTACGCCGCCGGCGCCGGAAAATGAAGCGGAGCGCGAAACTCTCCGCAGCAAGCCTGTTTGCAGGTTGGCCGCTCTAAACGGCCGATCTAAATTTTGGGATTAGGTGCCGGTTGGCGGCATGTCACCAGAAGCCCGGGGGGCTGGGGGGGCTGATGGAATCCGAACAACTGCGACATCGTCCGACAACCGGCCTCATCAAATTCCTCCGGGAAGAAGGCGGGCGCAAGCCCTAATTGCGATCTAAATGCAGCGGACCATTACAAATCATCCACAGCTTTCGTTGATGTGGAAAGCAAACTAGGCTTTGATCAATGTTGTCCACAGCCGGAGCCTCCATTTGAAATGAAGGCGAACGTCTTCTTTGACCGTGCGGAGCTGAATCGAATTCTTGGTCTATACGGCCGGATGGTCAGCGCGGGCGAATGGCGCGACTACGCAGTGGATGCGCTGGAAGATCACGCGGTGTTCTCCATTTACCGCCGCGCCAGTGAATCACCGCTCTATCAGGTCGTCAAACGCCCGCGCGATGCGCGCAAGCAAGGCGCCTATTCCATCGTCGCCAGCACTGGCGCTGTGCTGCGCAGAGGGCACGAGCTGGAGCGCGTGCTGACGGTGTTAGAGCCCCGCCGGCTACGCCTAATCGGCGCCGACTGGTCGATCGCCTAGATCCAAATGAAAAGCGCCCCGGCGAACCGGGGCGCTTTGTTGATGGCAACCTTTGTTTCGCGATTAGTTCCGATTGCCGCCGAACAGGCGGAGCAGCATCAGGAACAGGTTCACGAAGTCCAGGTACAGGCTGAGCGCGCCGTAGCTCGTCGCCACGGCCAGTGAGCGCTGGTCGCCCTCCAGCTGATAGTACTGGAACTTCAGGCGCTGCGTGTCATACGCCGTCAGGCCGGCGAAGATGCCGACGCCCAGCAGCGTGATGGCGAAGCCCAGCGGCCCCGAGTTCAAGAACATGTTGACGACGCTGGCGATGATCAGGCCGAACAGACCCATGATCAGGAAACTGCCGAAGCCGGTCAGATCCTTCTTGGTGGTGTAGCCCCACAGCGACAGTGCGCCGAACGCGCCCGCCGTTGTAAAGAACGCCTTCGCAACGTTCAGCATGCCGTTTGGCATCGCCGCGTAGACGCTAACAATACCGCCGACGCTAAGGCCCATGAAGGTCACGACCGACCAGTAGATCATGCCTGCCGCCGTCGGCGAGGGGTTCTTCATGGCGAAGCCCGAGATCAGCAAAATCGCAATCGGACCGAACATGATTACCCAGCGCAATGGGGTGCCGAAGAGCGCCTCATAGGCCCCGGGGATGCCGTATTGAGGGTTGACCGCATAAGCTAACGCGGCGGACAGCACCAAACCGATAGCCATCTTGTTGTACACGCCCAGCATAAAGGCGCGTAGACCCGCATCGACGGCCATGTCGGCGCGGCCAGCCGGAATGGACTGCGCCTGCCGCAAATAGTCGTTCATCTGAACCTCCGTGGCTTCACGGGGAAAGGGCCGGAAGCACAGATGAAATATGGGCTTTCAGGCGTTTCTGCGCAAGACGAACGACATAGGACCTGCCCGTGCGCGAGGCGCCTTCAGGTTTGGCCAAATCTTTATCAGGGGTATAGATTTGCTCCCGTATTTGGCGATTCGGAGGCCTGTTGGCCAACCCCGACGATCCCGATCCGCCCATTGGGGGGCGCGAGCAAGATATTGATTCAGCGGCGGAAAATCCCGCTGCTGAGGCCTCCCCCGGGCCGGAAGAGAGCACGGCCGGCGGCAACGCCGCGCCGGCGATGGCCCATGCCGAAGAGCTAACCGAAGCCGCGGGCGAGCGCGCGGCCCCCCCTGAAACGGCCAATGCACAAGATCGCGAGCAAGTGCTGGAGGCGCCTGACACGGCGCTCCAACCGCAGGAAATCGACGCTGCGCCAGACTTTATGACCGCCGAGCCGGCAGGCGAGCCGGTATCCGAACCCGACATTCCAACGCCTTCCGAAATCGTTGCGGTGTTCGAAACCTATGAGCCGGCGCTGGCGCCGCCTGAAGCTGACGCCGAGTCGGATTTTCTCGCCGGCATATCGCCGCCCGCCCCGCCCCAGCCTGCCGCCGCTTCATCCCCTATCGTTGCGGTGTTCGAGACCTATGAGCCGATTATCGCGGCCCCGCCGGTTGAGCGCACCGAAAGCGAGCCTGATGGGCCGGTGGCTCAAGACATCCTCGAGCCAGAGGCGGCCATCGAAAGTCATGACGAGCCTGATCCGGCGGTCCAAGACGGTTTCGCTGCGCCGGCGCCGGCCTTGCGCGCCACTGAACCATCTAGCGAGGATCCCGCGCTATTCCTGGACGTCGCAGAAGAGCCCGACGCTGACGAGACCACGCTGTTTCCCGCGACGCCCGCGCAGGACGAGGCCGCGCTGTTGACGCCAGGTCTGGAGCCTGCGCCGCCTTCGGCCCCCGAAATGGCGGCCGAGATCATTCCCTATAGGCCGCCGGTCGATCACCCGATCACACCGCCCGCTTCGGACGAAACCTCCGAACACACTGCGACGATCGCCGCGCGCGCCAATCCCGAAGATCTTGCCGCGCCGCCGAACGCTGCGCCGCAACCGGCGGCGATCGTCGCGATGGCTGCGGCGCTTGCGTGGCTACGGCAAAAGGCGGCGCCTGCCGCCGCGTGGCTGCACGCGCGCCTGCCGCAGCCGGCTGACACGCCGAGCGATCCCTCGTCCCCCGCGCCAGCGCGCCGGACGTTCAGACCGGCGCCCGGCCAAGCGCGCCAATCGGGCTTTCATCCAAACCTGCGCCGGATCGCAATCTTTAGCGGCTGGGCGACCGTAATCATTGCCGCTGGCGTCTGCGGCTTCTTCATTTATCTCACGCGCGACATGCCCTCCACACGCTCGCTGTGGACGCGCGACAACTCACCGAGCCTTGCGTTCGTCGATCGGCGCGGCCGCGTGATCATCCGCGAAGGCGCGGAAAACGGCCCGCCCGCCGATGTGTCAAAGCTGCCGCCTTACGTCGCCCAATCGATGATCGCGATCGAGGACCGGCGGTTTTACTCCCACGCCGGCATCGATGTGAACGGGCTGATGCGCGCGGCTGCATCGAACGTGAAGGCCGGCCATGTTGTTCAGGGCGGCTCGACCATTACGCAGCAGCTGGCGAAAAACCTGTTCCTGTCGAACAGCCGCACTTTCCAGCGCAAGCTGCAGGAAGTGGCGCTGGCGCTTTGGCTTGAAAGCCAGTTTTCCAAGCGGGAAATTCTGTCGCTCTACATTTCTCGCGTTTACTTCGGCGCCGGCGCGTACGGAATCGAAGCGGCCGCCGAGCGTTATTTCGACAAACCCGCGAAGGAGCTGACGCTGCCGGAAGCGGCCCTGCTCGCCGGCCTGGTCAAGGCGCCGTCCAAGCTGAACCCCGCATCGCAGGACGCCGCGGCGAAGGCGCGCGCCAAGATCGTGCTCGACGAGATGCTCGGCGCCGGCTTCATAAACGCCAGGCAGCATGCGGCCGCGCTGAAAGCGCCGCTGTCGATCAGCCGCTTTAACCCGAACGGCAATCTCGGTTATTTCCGCGATTGGATCGATCCGCAGCTGACGCAGATACTTGGCGAGCAGCGCGACGATTTCATCATCGAAACCACGCTTGACCTCGAAGCCCAGCGCGCCGCGGAATCAACGCTGGAGAAGGTGATCGAGCGCGAGCGCAAGCTCCGAAACGTCAGCCAGGGCGCGATCCTGGCGATGGATTCCACTGGCGGCGTGACAACCATGGTGGGCGGGCTGAACTACGGAAAAGGCGAAGGCCAAAGCGAATTCAACCGCACAACCCAATCGCTGCGCGCGCCTGGATCATCGTTCAAATACTTCATCTACCTTGCGGCTATGTCCAAGGGCATGTCGCCCTGGGACATCTACGTCGATAAGCCGGTGGTTTATGGCGATTGGGCGCCGGGCAATTACGAAGACAAGTATTTTGGGCCGGTCTCGCTAACCTCCGCCTACGCGAAGTCGCTGAACATGGTGGCGATCCAGCTTGCAAACGACGTCGGCGGCAGAGCGGTGATCGGAGCAGCGCAAAGCCTTGGCGTCGGCAAACGCCTGCAGGATTACCGCTCGCTAGGCCTTGGCGCCCAGGGCATGACCGTACTCGAGATGGTCACGGGCTATGGCGCCATGGCCAGCGGCGGCTATCCGGTCGAACCACATGGCATCGAGCGCGTGCGGCGCCCCAACGGCCAGGTGTTGTGGGCGCGCCGCCCGGCTGCGCCGCCGCGCCAAGTCATTGATGACCGCACAATGCGGATGATGAATTATCTCGGTGCGCGCGTGGTGCAGGCCGGCACGGGCACGCGCGCGCAGATCCCCGGCCGCGAAATAGCCGGCAAGACAGGCACCTCGAACGATTATCGCGATGCCTGGTTTATCGCTTACGTGCCCGGCATGGTTGCCGGCGTATGGGTCGGCAACGACAACAATACGTCCATGACGAAAGTAACCGGCGGCCTGCTTGCCGCCGAAATCTGGCATGATGTAATGCTCGTGGCGCTGCGCGATACGCCGATCCAGCAATTGGCGATGCCGCAAATCACCGACATGCCGGCGCCGGAAGAAGAGCAGATCGGCGCCGTGACTGAAACACCGCCGGGGGCGCCGCTGGAAATGGCGCAACCTGGCGCGCCGCCTGAAGCGCCACTGGCGCCGCTGGCGATCACGCCGGTTGGCGGCGACGGCGGCTAATACGCTCTATTGCTGTTGGATCAGGCCGCCGCGCCGTAGGCGTGCAAACTTTGACCGCTATTGCGCAGCCAGTTGCGGCCCTTGACGTAATCCGGGCAGCACTTGCTCACCAGCATCCAGAACCTGGCCGAGTGGTTCATCTCGACAAGGTGCGCCACTTCGTGCGCTGCCAGATAATCAAGCACGTAAGGCGGCGCCAAAACCACGCGCCACGAGAACGCAAGCATGCCGTCCGCAGTGCATGAACCCCAGCGGCTGCGCGTATCCTTGATCTGCAAGCCGGCAGGCGTGACACGCAACACTGCTGCGTGCGCCGCAACGCGCCGCGTGAAATCGGTTCTGGCTTCCGCCATCAGGAAACGCTTTACGCGCATCGCGAAAATATCTGCGTCCGGCGCGCCGACGATCAGCCGTGGAACTGGCGCCTTCTCCAGCGTCGCTGGCATGCGGCCATCAACGCGCTTCAAGCGATAATCAACGCCGCGAATTGGCAATGTTGCGCCCGGCGAAAATGGCGCGGCGTCCGGCAATTGCGCAAGCTGATGGGCGATCCACACCGCGCGCTCTGCTGCGAAAGCCGCCGCCTTGTTGGCTTGACGCGATGACGGCGCAATCGCAACGGCTTCACGCTTGGTTGGATCAATGCGAACGGCAATACGACGCGCCCGCGGATTGATGAGGAGACGAACAGGAATCTGCGAGCCCCCAGCATGGACCACCAATGTTGTGGGCATCTTGCCAAAGAGGGTTCGAATCGTCCGCATGCAGAAGATACTGCCATAGAGTGTGCGGCCACCGCGCGGCTAAAATGAGTGTTAATGCGCCTTAAATATTAAGGACGGGCCTTGACTGGCCTTGTGATCGCTCAGTACCTTTTAATCGCATGGTAGCGGCAAAATCCAAGCGGCCATCGGACCGATACGCCGGCCTGCGTAAGGGCGTCCTAGAGTTGTTGGTTTTGCGCATGGCCAGTGCGGAAAAGCTGTACGCCGGCGAAATGCTGAAGCGCCTGGACAGGTCAGGATTTAAAACCGGCGAAGGCACGCTCTATCCCCTGCTCGGCCGGTTGCGGCGCGAGGGATTGATCGAACACGAGTGGAAAGAATCCGCCGCCGGACCGCCGCGAAAATATTACGCGCTGACGCGCGCTGGCGGGCAAAGGCTCGAGGCGCTGATGGCGTTCATGGCGCAGGTGAGTGAGGCGGTCGCCAAAGCGGGCGCGTGAACGGCGCGCTGGGGGATTGGCGCAAATTCTTCACCCACGAACGGGCAGACGCCGCTCCGCTACTGTTGTCCAATGGATGAGCCATGTCGTTGCAAGCGTTAAGGGAGTTAGCGCGGCCGGCAGAAAAATAGCGAAGCCGGGATCGTACTGTTCGCGCGCGTTGCCGACACATCTACCGTGCCTTTAATGCATCAACGTAAGGACGCCACATCGCGATCTCGGCCCCGGTTTCGCGCAGCGAAGACCGGGGTCCATAAACGCTGACGGTGGAGATTAGCCTGCAACGGCTGGGATTATGGGCCCCCGCCTGCGCGGGGGCCCAGGTGGCGGCTATTCCTCGGGCGGCTCCCATTGATCCGCCTGCACGCCACGACCGCCGATCAGCTTCGGATAGACGTCATCCCAATCAGGGTTCGTCCGCTCGATCAGATTGGTTTTCCAGTCGCGGCGCCATTTCTTGATTTGTTTTTCGTGCTGGCGGGCGAGGTCTAGTGAATCGATGCGCTCATACCAGACGAGCCGTTTGACGTTATAGCGCGCCGTGAAAATCGAGCGGCCCTCGCGATGCTCCCAAAGCCGCCGCAAAAGGTCCGCCGAAACGCCAACATATAGCGTGCCGTGCTTGCCGCTCGCGAGCATGTAAACACCGCAGAGGCGTTCTTCGCGCATGACCTGGACAATAACGCTACAAACGAAACATACAAAGTCTCGGCCCCGGTTTCGCGCAGCGAAGACCGGGGTCCATAAACGCTGACGGTTGCGATTATTCTGAGACGGCCGGGAGTATGGGCCCCCGCCTGCGCGAGGGCCGAGTCGTGGCGTGATCAGGCGGCGTCCACTACCCGCAGCTTCGGCTTTTTCGTCGCGCTTACAGTGCGGATGAACTCGCGCATGCGCGGATAGATTTCCGTAGCGAAGCGCCGCCCGTTGAACACGCCGTAATGGCCGACATCCGGCTGCACATAATCGAGCCGCATCGCGGCGGGGATCGATGTGCAGATATCGTGCGCGGCTTGTGTTTGGCCGACGCCGGAAATATCGTCGTTCTCGCCTTCGACGGTCATCAGCGCCACGCGCTTGATCAGATCGGGCCGCACAAGATCGCCGCGATGATAGAACTCGCCGCGCGCCAGTTTAAACTCCTGGAACACATCGACGATCGTCTGCATGTAGAATTCTGCGGTGAGGTCCATCACCGAAAGATATTCCTCGTAGAAGTCGCGGTGCTTCTGGACGTTGTCGCCATCGGCTTTCACAAGGTTGTCGAAATACTGCCGGTGCGCGTTTATGTGGCGGCCGAGATTCATGCCCATGAAGCTCGCGAGTTGGACAAAGCCCGGATAGACGCGGCGAAACGCGCCCGGATAGATCGGCGGCACCGTGTGGATCATCTGCTGGCGGAACCAGCTTTCAGGCTTCTCCGTGGCCAGAACATTCGGCCCGGTCGGCGAGCGGCGCGCGTCGATCGGCGAGCCCATGAAAATCATCGTCGACGGCAGGGCCGGGTCGTCCTCGGCCTCCATCATCGCCGTGGCGGCGAGCACGCCTGGTCCAGGCTGACAAACGCCCACCACTGTCGCCCCTGGCCCAATCTGGCGGATCATTTCGCGGACGTGATCGATAAAGTCGTTGAGGTCGAACCGTCCGGCGAACAGGGGCACCATGCGGGCGTCGGCCCAGTCGGTGATGTAAACTTCATGTTCAGGCAGGAATGCTTCCACCGTGCCGCGCAGCAAAGTCGCGTAATGTCCGGACAGCGGCGCCACGATGAGCACAGCCGGCTCTTTGCGCACGCCGCGCGCCTTTGCCAACGCGTCGGCGTCGCGCTCGAACTTCAGCAGATTGCACCACGGGCTGGCCCAAACCTTCTCGATCATCACCGGCACCGTCACGGCGCCAACACGCGTTGAGTCCAGATCCCAGACGGGCTTGGCGTAGCGGCGGGTGATGGACTCGAAAACTTCGGCGGCGGCGACAGCGGAACGCCCGAACTCAGTACTGGCAGCCGGGTTGAACGGGGATTGCAGCATAGCTGCCTGCGCCTTCGCCAGCGAGCGCATTGGCGCCATGGCCAGGTGGTTCCACTCGTAAAGAGAATACAGCATGCAGCCTCTCGGCGCCTCACCGCCATTTTGCGGCGCAACACAAATCTAGTTGTACCTCAACGCGGTTACAATTCGATTAGTTACAATCGCGAAATCGCTTCAGGTCGGATTTTCTTCGGTTTTCATGGCCCCCTTGAGGCAGGCGGCGGCTTCATCCGGGCTCAACGTGCTGGGATACATGGCCATCAGCCGCCAATTTTCGTCCATCAGATACAAAAACGACGAATGGGCGATCAGGTATTCAGACGCCGATGTCGAGTCTGATTCCTTCGAATAAGCGACCTTGAACGCCTTGGCCGCCGCATCGATTTGCGCCGGCGTGCCTGTCAGCCCCGACAGGCCGTCTGGGAACGCCTTTGACGAAACATAGGCCGCCAGTTTTTCGGGCGTGTCGCGCGCGGGATCGAGCGTGATCAGAACCGGCTGGATCACCTGCCCCTGCTGGCCAATCCGGGCCAGTGTGGCCTTTTCAACCTGAAGCGCGAGCGGGCACACGTCCGGGCAATACGTAAAGCCAAAATAGATCAGTGTCGGGGCTTCGTGGAAATTTTCCTGCGTCACCATTCTGCCGGTTTGATCGATCAGGTTGATCGGCCCGCCAATGGCTTCGTTGGCGCCAATCAGGCAGCCGGCCGGCAGCGCGGCTTCAGCGACAGTCGAGGCCGCTTGCGAAACCGGCGCGTCGCTCTGGCTGCACGCGCTGAGCATCAGGCCAAGCGCGCCCACCGCGCCGCGTAGAAACAAGGTTAATGGCTTCATAATCGCGACCTATGCCCGGAAGTCCCGCCTGTCAAAGCGCCGTTTGCCACTCGTGCGCCGTTTTCGGCTATAGTTGACGCTTGAGCGGACCAATGGACCTTGCCCGCGCGGCAGGCGCGGTGTGGACGGCGCAAGGGCGCGTCCGCCTGCGCACGCTGGTGCTGCTGCGCTGGCTGGCGATCGCTGGCCAGACTGCCGCGGTGCTGTTTGTTCAGTTCGGACTGGGATTCGACGTGCCGCTGGGCGCGGCGCTGGGGATCATCGCCGCCAGCGCCTGGCTGAACCTGATTCTGATGTTCGCCTTCCCCACTCAGCGGCTGCTGCGGGAATGGGAAGCGGCGCTTCAACTGGCGTTCGACCTGGTGCAGCTGGCTATTCTGGTCGGCCTTACGGGCGGCATCGCCAATCCGTTTCTGTTGCTCCTAATCGCCCCGGTGGCCGTGTCGGGCGTGCTGCGCTCAACCACCACGGCGGCCCTGACGGCGTTGGCGTTCGGGTGCGTCGGCGCCTTGGCGATTTGGGCGGCGCCGCTGCCATGGGCTGCCGGCGAAGCGATCGTGCTGCCAGAGCTGTACCGCTGGGGCCTGGCCACCGCCGTTCTGATCGGGCTGGGCTTCACCAGCGTCTACGCCTGGCGCATCGCCAATGAGGAAGACCGTCTCAACGCCGCGCTCGACGCTGTGCAGACCGTTTTGGCCCGCGAACAGAAACTCTCCGCGCTCGGCGGCCTTGCCGCTGCGGCCGCGCACGAATTGGGCACGCCGCTGGCGACGATCTACCTGGTTGCGAAGGAAATGGGCCGCGAGATTGAGCCCGGCTCGTTGCTGCACGATGACGTGCAATTACTGATCTCGCAAAGCGAGCGGTGCCGCGAAATCCTGCGCCAGCTTTCTTCGCGCGGCGACAAGGGCGACGAGGTTCACGAGCGTCTGCCGCTCGCCGCGCTGCTGGAAGAAGCGGCCAGCCCCCACCTCGCAGCCAGTGTCGAAGTGGCGTTCACGGCCGAGCCTCTGCCCGGTTCGGAAAGCGTGCCGCCGCCTGATATCCGTCGGCTGCCGGAAATCATCCATGGTGTCCACAATCTCGTAGAGAACGCTGTCGGCTTTGCCGATACGCGCGTGGATGTAATCGGCCGTTGGAGCAGTACTGTGGTGGAGATTGTAGTGCGCGACGACGGCCCCGGCTTCCCCGCAGGCCTGCTTAACCGGCTTGGTGAACCTTACGTCAGCGCGCGCGGCCCGGATTCGCGCGGCGGCGGCCTGGGACTTGGTTACTTTATTGCAAAAACCCTGCTGGAGCGCACGGGTGCGCGCGTGGAGCACCGCAATCGGACGGCGCCGCGCAAGGGCGCCCTGGTGCGGGCCGAATGGGCGCGTTCGGCTATCGAAGCGCCTGACATCACTGGCGTGCGCAAGTCGGGCGAACCCAGTTTCTATGATGCCCAGCCTCGTTTATAGAACCGTCATGCCCGAAGCTCAGCTCGACCTGCCGGAGGACGCAACCCTCCTGATCCTTGACGACGACGCGCCGTTCCGCACGCGCCTCAGCCGCGCCCTTGCCGCGCGTGGCTTTGACGTAACCGACGTCGGCGGCGTGCAGGAAGCAATTGAGGTGGCGCGCGCCAAGCCGCCGGCTTTCGCCGTGCTCGATCTGCGTTTGGAAGATGGTTCGGGCCTCAGCGTGGTCGAAGAACTGCACCGCCGCCGCCCCGATTGCCGGGTCGTGATGCTGACCGGCTACGGCAACATCGCCACGGCGGTGGCCGCGGTGAAGGCGGGCGCGCTCGATTACCTGCCCAAGCCCGCCGACGCCGACGATGTGATCAAGGCGCTGATCGCCGATCCGCATCGCAAGCCCGCGCCGCCGGAAAATCCGATGTCCGCCGATCGCGTGCGCTGGGAACATATCCAGCGCGTGTATGAGCTGTGCGGCCACAACGTTTCGGAAACCGCGCGGCGGCTCAACATGCACCGCCGTACGCTGCAACGCATTCTGGCAAAACGCGCGCCTCGTTAGAAAATTTGGGCTAAAGCGTAGCCAGCCGCGCCGCCGCCAGCCGCGCATACGCCAACAGCAAAGATCGCCGCCGCGCCGGCGCCAGGGTTGGTTGCTCCGCCGCCGGGCGAATGAACGCGCCGCCGAATTGGTCCGCCACGATCAGCCCAACATCTTCGGGTATCGCCTCGCGCGGAAAATCCTCCGCCACCGCGAAATAAAACGCATCGCAATAATGCGCGTATTCACGCCATTTCTGATCGACGCGATAATCGTCGAGACAGGACTTGCACTCGACGATGATGATCTCCCCCGCCGGCCCCAGCCCCGCCACATCCGCGCGCCGCCCGTTGCCCAGCGGCAATTCCGCCAACGGCGCATAGCCATGATCAATCAGCAGACGCATGACGCCGCGACAAACGAAGTCGGTGCGCTCGGGGCGGGATTGGGGAGCGGGCTGCATGCCCTCATATTACACCCTTCTCCCCTTGTGGGAGAAGGTGGCCGAGCGAAGCGAGGTCGGATGAGGGGTGCAGGCGCAACCGCGGCGTCCGCCGTTCGCCGCAGAAGGACATAACTAACCTGCGATGTACCACTCTAAACGCCGATCAAGATCAGCGCGCCTCGAATAGTCCACACGTAGCGCGCGCCGGTTGCTAATGTGAACCGCTGTCCGGGACCGGTGAAGGATCAATGCCTTCAAGATAAGAACATCACCGGGGTCGGCGCGGCACACTTCCGATGGCAGGGATTCGGCCACACTTCCTGCTGACGACGCGGTGATAGAACCCAGGTTGTGGCTGCCCAACGCTAGTTCCATTGCGCCATTGGAGTCGTCGCACTTGTCTATGTGAATGCGCACGAAAATCATCTGTGCGAGCAACTCCAGGGGCGGTTCACAATGCCAAAATCCCTCCTTCTTCACCCAGTTCGAATACCCTGCGCATTCCAGCTTTTGCATCACGGCGACCACGCGATCCTGATGCCAAGGTACGCCCCAATTGGCTTCATCGGACTTGTTGAAGGCGACGAGGCGCACTGGCCAGCCATCAACGCCGAGCTTCGCTATTTCTCGCGAGAGCGCGCTGTTCGGCCCGAGCAGCGGCAACAACCCATCTGATAGTGGCAAGCGAACGCCCGGTTTATCACCAACGTCGCAATGCAGGGCCAGCGCTTCAACTTCATCTGCTGAGAGCAGCTTTCGCCGCCAAATGCGGCCGGTCGACTCAAACTCCGCAAGATCGTCCATTGCGAATGGCCGCCTCAGATGGTGCGCTTTGTCAATCGGGCCATGGCTTAATTGGGCCAAGCGCGGACAATCTCCAGGCGCTGGCGTCAACACCCCTCATCCGGCGCTTCGCGCCACCTTCTCCCACAAGGGGAGAAGTGTTTCTGTTGAGTGCTACTCGGCCGCGACGTTCATCGAGCGCCGCGCGAAATTGATCTCGCGCAGGAACGCCACGCCTTCATCGGCGATATCATCCCCGACCATGCGATCGCCCTCGTTCGCGAACTCTTCGAAATCCACATAAGTCGCGTAGAAGCCGCGCGTCCGCTCCGTAATGATCCCGGCGTTCCACAGCGTCTTCACCAGAACGCGGAAGATGTTCGATGAGCGGCGCATGTCTTCACGGCGATCATCGTCGGTGAACGCCTCCTGGAACGCAGCCATCACCTTGTCCGGATCGAGGCCAAACTGGGTGTAGATGTCCCGCATCTGATGCGGCGCCACGAGGTTGAACAGCAGCGTCTGGAAGCAATAGACGGCCCAGTTCTCTACCACCGCGTGCTCTTCGGGCGAGAGCTTGGGAATCGTACGGTCGGCCCAGATCTTTCCGAATTTGTGGTGGAACGCCTCATCGGTCATCACCAGCTGGCACAGCCGCCGCGCCAGCGGATCATGCCAGTCCTGGTAGATCGTGGCGAACGCGCCCATCGCCAGCCCTTCGACCAGCATCTGCATGCCGACAATTTTCTTGTACACCTCCGGCGCGTGGACGATGTCCTGCAACAGTCCCGCCAGCACCGAGCCGCACGGCAGCGGCGAACCCCAGCGCGTCTTGATGTACTTCGCGAACGCGGTGACGTGACGCCCCTCTTCGCGCGCCTGATTGGCCGCATATTCCTGCGCGCCCGGATCGCGCAGCGCGTGGCACAGCGAGGCGGACAAATTCAGCGCGCCCTGCTCGCCGTGCAGGATCGAAGACATTGACCAGCGCGCAACCTCATTGATGAAGCGCGTTTTGTGTTGCGGCGGCAGCGCGGCGAAATGGTCGCGAACGTAATCGGTCTGCAGCGCGGGCACGTAGATTTCCGGCTGGATCGGATCGTTGTCCATGTCCCAAGGGATCGAAAAATCGATGTAGCGCGGATCGAGCGGATCCCAGAAATGATCGTGCGACGCGGCGATGATGCGGTCGAATGCCGGCGAGCGGTGCATGTGCCGGTCGATATCTAGCATCGCCGCGAAGTCGGTCGGCTCCACAGCGTCATACGCGCTGTCCTTGGTGATGTGGCGGATGGGATCGGTCACGGCGTTTCCCCGGCGCGGCGCTCTTTGCCCTGAGCTAAGCCCGGCGCGCATCTAAGGCAAGCCGAATGACGCGTGCGTCAGCTTTGTCGCGTGGCCAAACTTCCGCCCGCCCGGTATGGCGTTATGCATCCATGGCAGATTTGATCGCGCCGTCGCTTGATGAATTCGCCGTCCTCGCCGAGCAGGCTTGGGCGCAACTGCCTGAGGCGTTTCGCGCCGCGGCCGGCGACGTTGTGTTTCGCGTCGAGGATTTTGCGGACGAGACTACCCTTACGGAATTGGGGATTGACGATCCGTTCGAACTGACCGGACTGTATTCGGGAGTCAGCCGGCGGGAGCAAAGCGTACTGGGCGCGCCCAGCGACATACCGATGGTGTTTCTATTTCGCCGCCCAATTCTCGACGAATGGGCCGATCGCGGTGACGTCGGGCTGGGCGAACTGATTTTCCACGTGCTGGTTCACGAGATCGGCCATCATATCGGCCTCAGCGATTCCGATATGCACGCCATCCTGGAAGCGGCCGATTAGCGCTGTTTTGCGCGGGTCTGGAGCGGCACGTCGTTGCCATCTCTCATGCCCAAACGCTGCTGGCAGAAGCTTAAAGGATCTGGCGGCAAGGCAGGATTGGAGAGGTAGTCTTCCGGCCTGTCCTGCCTACTTAGCAAGCATCTATTGAACGCCGCGCGGTCTTCCCGGCGCTGGTCCATGCTGCGCGGGTCGCCATCCGGCGGCTTCGGCTTGTCCACCTGCGGCGTAATTTCGACACCGCCGCCGCGCACGGGCGGCGCTGCGGGATCGGAAGGCGTTTGCGGCCACGCCTGCGCCGCAAGCGTGAAAAACGCCCCGATAATCAAGGTTGCGCGCAATCCTGCGCCCATAAAAGTCTCCTTTTGACCCGTGATACTACACGCAACACACAACATGAGTTCCAGTACCTGCAGCGGAAATAAATCATGCAATCCGTCAGTGTCATGACGCGCCATGTCACAAAAATTTCCGATCAGAAGCGGCGTCCCGGCGTTTCTCCTCGAATGCGAGGCGCCTTGACAAACCTCGCCTGGCAAGGTTTCCGGCTGTGTGGGCAGTGAGGACGAGCTAGACGAGCCGAATGCTCGATTGAGAAGGATGACCACCATGCGACTGATGCATGTCACCATGATCGCGGTTCTGGCGGCTGTTGCCGTGACAGGCTGCACGAAGACACTTAAAGGCCGCCAACTTGCAGATTATTGCTCGATCGAAGGCAATGCCGACAAGGATCTCTGCGCGGTAAATTCTGAAATCCAAAAGACCCGTGATGCGCTCGCCGTAACCGATCGCACCGCCAATGAAGCCAAGACGATTGCCACGAGCGCGCAATCTGCAGCAGCGGCTGCGCAAGCGACGGCTAACGAAGCCAACGCCAAGCAGGTCAATTGCACGACCACGAAACTGAACCGCGTGCGTAGCGGCTCGTGCGCAGCGGGCTACACGCTCGTTGGCTGCACGCAGACGCGCTACACCTCGAATGCGGGTGGCATGGCGATCCTCCGTCAGATCGACGAAACGTCCTGCACGTACAATGCGCGCGTTCTAGAAGTGCAAGTGCGCTGCTGCCAAGTCGGCGCGCCGATGACGACTGCAGCGAGCACGCCGGCTCCGGGCGCCCAGCCCGCTTCGCCGACCTCGTGAGCGCAGCTAAAATCTAAGCGCGTAATCGGCCTCGAGCCTGTAAAGGCTCGGGGCCGATTTGCGTGTGACGCTGGAATAAATTCCAAAACAATCCACGTCCCACTCGCGGCTTTCGAACAGCGCGTGCGTCTGCGTGAACGCAATCACCCGCGAAAGGTCGGCGTGCGCGAGATAGGCGAGCGTGATGTGCGGCGTGTATTTGCGCGTGTCCGGCTTTACCCCAACACGCCGCCCCGCACGCTCGCACGCGGCCGCAAGCGCCCGCAAGGGCACCGAGTCCGCGATGCCGGCATAGATCGCGTGCGGGTTTTCGTTGCCGAAAAATCCCGCCCCTTTCACGGAAAGCGAGAACGGCGGGGATCTGATTTCCGCCAGCGCTTCGTCCAGATCGCCGGCGCGGACCTCATCAACATCGCCATAGAAACATAAAGTGATGTGCAGATTTTCGCGCGGCGCCCAGCGCGCGCCGTCGATCCCGCGCTGCATGGAAACCAGCGCATGGGTCACAAATTCGGGAGGCGAGATGGCGGTAAACAGACGCAGCATGTCGATGCGCAGGCTCGCAACCTTTAGTTTATGGTTTGTTCCGGATTACACAGCTTCCACAGTCGCGCTCTGACCGAGCGCCGGCCGTCAAGTGCTCCGTTTCAAGCACTCGAACTGATTGTCAGACGGCAAGATCGCGGCCCTGTTCTCGATCCCGAAGCGTGTCGCAGCAGAGCCTGCGTAAAGGGGCGATGAGCGGGGCGCGCTCTTTCCTGGCGGCAAGTCAGCGCCCAATTTTCGTCGCCGTCAAGTCTCTCTCTCGCGCGTGCTCTGACGCCTGAACTTGCCCGCCTCCCGGCACTCTGCTACGCGCGATTTCGACCAAATGAGACGCCGGCTTGATGACGGCTGATGCGCCCAGCCGGCGCTCTGGTTAATCCGGACTTTGGTTGTTTGAGACCGCGCATGGTGCGCGGGCGGCATGATTTCGCACTGCGCAAGCGTTCGCGAGGTCAGCGCGCGCGAGCGCGCATGGAGTGATACATGATTGGTACTGTGAAATGGTTCAACCCGGACAAGGGTTTTGGCTTCATCCAGCCTGAAGACGGCAGCAAGGACGTGTTCGTGCACATCTCGGCTGTTGAGAAGGCCGGCATGCGGTCGCTGAACGAAGGCCAGAAGGTCAAGTTCGAAATTGTCACCGAGCGTGGCAAACAAGCGGCCGGAAACATCGCGGCTGCCTGAGCCGGTTTCGCGGGCTGAACCGTAAGCACATGAAACGCCCCGGTTTCAACCGGGGCGTTTTTTATTTGCGGAACCGCCTCCGGGCGCCGCGGTTACTACCGTGACGCCGGACACATCCCCTGATGCTGTGCCGCGGTAGTCAAGGAGCGTCGCTGACGCGACAAAGGGGTAAACCGATGGCTTCCGCCGCTTGTTCTTTCATGATGACATTCTTCGCTGTCGCCTACATGTTCGTAGTGACGGGCTAAGCATCCACCTCAGCATCCAGCGCGTTCGCCTGGATGAACTCACGCCGCGGCTCCACTACATCGCCCATCAGCTGGGAAAACATTTCGTCGGCCGTGTCGGCGTGTTCCACCTTAACCTGCAGCAATGAGCGGGCGTCTATGTCCAGCGTGGTTTCCCAAAGCTGCTCGGCGTTCATTTCGCCGAGACCTTTGTAGCGGCTGAGCGTCACGCCCTTATTGCCGGCGGTTTTGATCGCCGCCAGCAGCGTGAGCGGACCGACAACCGAAATATCCTGCCCGCCGCGGCGCAAAACGGCGCGGCCGGCATAGCTTTCGTTAAGCGTGGTTGAGCGTTCCGAAAGGCGGCGCGCGTCAGCCGAAGACAGCAACGCGCGATCGAGAACAACGCGCTCGGTAACGCCGCGGACAATGCGCTCCAGCACTAGTGCGTGATCGCTGGTGAACGAGCCGATCCAGCCGCCCTCGCCTTCGTCGGCGACCATATCGAGCCGTTTTGCGGTGGATTGGGCTTCCGCATCGCCGGCTTCCGGCGATAGCGCGCCGACAAGCGCGGCCTGTTCGAGAATATAAGCAGGCGCGCGTTGCGTCAGGCGATCGATCGACGCTTTCACCACGCCGGCTTCGCGCGCCAGGCGCAGCAAATCCTCGCCCGCGATCTGCGAACCATCGGCCAGCACCAGCATCGCGCCGGATGCGCCCTCCTCGATCAGATAGGTGTCGCGCTCGCTTTCGTCCTTGAGATAGCGGATCGAGCGGCCCTTCTCGGCTTTGAACAGCGGCGGCTGGGCGATGTAGAGGTGGCCCGCATCAATCAGTGACGGCATCTGGCGATAAAAGAACGTCAGCAGCAGCGTGCGGATGTGCGCGCCGTCAACGTCGGCGTCGGTCATGATGATGACCTTGTGATAGCGCAGCTTGCCGAGATCAAAATCGTCGCGGCCGATGCCGGTGCCAAGCGCGGTGATCAGTGTGCCGATGGAATCGCTGGACAGCATTCTGTCGAAGCGCGCGCGTTCGACGTTTAGAATTTTGCCGCGCAGCGGCAACACCGCCTGCGTCTCGCGATTGCGGCCCTGCTTTGCCGAACCGCCGGCGCTATCACCCTCGACGATGAACAATTCGGACTTCGCCGGATCCTTTTCCTGGCAATCGGCCAGCTTGCCGGGCAGCGACGAGATGTCGAGTGCGCTTTTGCGGCGGGTAAACTCGCGCGCCTTGCGCGCCGCTTCACGCGCAGCTGCGGCTTCTACAATCTTGGCCATGACGATTTTGGCTGGCGCCGGATTTTCCTCGAACCAGCGCGAAAGCGCTTCAGCCATCAGGCTTTCAACGACGGGGCGCACTTCGGACGAAACCAGCTTGTCTTTCGTCTGCGAGGAAAACTTCGGGTCCGGCACCTTTACCGAAAGCACGCAGGTCAGGCCCTCGCGCGCGTCATCTCCCGTTATGTCCACCTTCTCGCGTTTGGCGATGCCGCTTTCCTGCATGTAGCTGTTCACGACGCGCGTGAGTGCGCCGCGGAAACCCGCGAGGTGCGTGCCGCCATCGCGCTGCGGGATGTTATTGGTGAAGCAGAGCACGTTTTCGTAATAGCCGTCGTTCCACTGCATCGCCGCTTCGACGGTGATGTTGTCTTTCTCGGCCAGCATCACGACCGGCTTGGCGATCAGCGCTTTGCGCGATTTGTCGAGATGCTGCACGAACGCTTCGACGCCGCCCTCGTAGAGCAGGATTTCTTCGAACGGCTCAGGACCGCGCAGATCGCGGAACGTGATCTTGACGCCGGAATTGAGGAACGAAAGTTCGCGCAGGCGGTGTTCGAGCGTCTTGCGGTCAAACTCCACCATCGTGAAGGTTTGCGTGGACGGCAGGAAGCGCACGCCGGTGCCGCGCTTGCCTTGCCCGTCGATTTTTGGAGCTTCGCCAACCAGGCGCAGCGGCGCCTCCGCGTCGCCGTGGCGGAAACGCATCGCGTGTTCCTTGCCATCGCGCCAGATCGTCAGATCGAGCCATTCGCTGAGCGCGTTGACCACCGAAACGCCGACGCCGTGCAGCCCGCCGGAGACCTTGTAGGAGTTCTGGTCGAATTTCCCGCCGGCGTGGAGCTGGGTCATGATTACTTCGGCGGCCGAAACGCCCTCGCTGGCGTGGATGTCGGTCGGAATGCCGCGCCCGTCATCGGTGACTTCCGCTGAGCCATCGGCGTGCAGCGTCACCGTTACGTTCTTGGCATGGCCGGCCAAAGCCTCGTCGATTGCGTTATCGACGACCTCATAAACCATGTGGTGCAGACCGGACCCGTCGTCCGTGTCCCCAATATACATCCCCGGCCGCTTCCTGACGGCGTCTAAGCCTTTGAGAACTTTGATGCTTTCGGCATCATATTGGGGCGCGGCAGATGCTGCGGTCATGGTGCTCGAATCGAGTGGAAAATGATGAAGGTTTTATAGCCCGAACCCCTTTCGGAGTCTCGGTTTTTGGCCCGCTGGATGCGCCTGTCGCGGGCAGCTTTACATGGCGATTTCGCGGGGTTTTGTGAGAGCCCGTCTCAAGCCGCGAGGGCGTGTCCTTGGCGCACTTCGAACATCTGCGCACGATCCCCAAACGCCTCGAACAGGTCCCGGTCGGTGCCCGTAAGCCATGCCTGCCCGGTCAGTGCGAGTAGCTCTTCGAACAACGCCGCCCTTCGCGCAGCATCGAGATGCGCGGCGGCTTCGTCGATCAGGAGCAGTGCGGGCCCGGCGCCGTGATCGTCAGCCAGGGCGCGGGCTTGCGCGAGAACCAGGCCCAGCAGCAGCGCCTTCTGCTCGCCGGTAGAACATTGCGCGGCAGGCATATCTTTCGGCGCGTGGCGGACAAGCAGATCGGCCCTCTGGGGTCCGCGTAGAGCCCGTCCTGCGCTCGCATCCAGGCCGCGATTGATCCGCAGGTCGGCGGCGAAGCGGTCCTCGATGTCTCCACTTTTACCGCCGGCAGCGAATTGCGCTTCAAGCTCGCCTTCCAGCACCAGCATGGATTTTGGAAACGCGCCCTCGGGCCTCGCCAAAATGGCGTCCTGCAATTGGCCGATCGTTTCCACACGCGCCGCGGCGATGGCGCTGCCGTGCGCGGCCATTTCGCGTTCGAGCCCCGTCAGCCAGGAATCGTCGCGGACATTGTCGTTGAGCAGGCGTTGTCTCTCGCGCAGTGCGCGCTCATAGGCGGCGGCGGCGTGGCCGTGCTCGCTCGCGCGCGCAAACACAAGGCGATCGAGAAATCGGCGCCGGTCCCCTGGCGGACCGGAGAACAGCCGATCCATCGCCGGCGTGACCCAGATCATGCGCGCGGCGCGTGCGATCTCGCCGCTTTCAGCCGCGTGCCCATCCATGCGCGACACGCGTTTGACGCCGCCTTCATTCGTGCGCTCGGCCCCCGCTCCGATACGAAAATCGTTAGGGCCTAGATGGAACACCCCCGACACGCTCCAGGGCCGCGCGCGATCATAAGCGCCCTTCTCGCCGCCGCGCGCCATGTCGATCAGCGCCGCGCCGCGTAAGCCCCTACCCGGGGCCAACGTCGTCAGGGCTTCGATAAGATTCGTCTTGCCCGCGCCGTTTGCGCCGAACAGGCAGACAGGCCGCTCATCCAGCGTGAGCGTTGTGTCAGCGTGATTGCGAAAATCGGCGAGCGAAAGCTCGGCGCACCAGAGGCGCTGAAGTGTCATGAGCGTACGCGACGCAGCTGAATTGTGCGCATTCCTCTCCCCTCGTGGGGGAGGAATGAGGTGAGGGGGAACCACGGATCGACCGGGCCAAAACTGAATAGTGTCGCGCCCAGTCGATCGGTTGTTCCCCCCGCCCCTAACCCCTCCCCCCGAGGGGGAGGGGAAGCGCTTGTGCATTCACGCTGGGCGCTTGAACGATCGCATGTCGCGTTCGAATCGATGTGCCGAAAGATCGCGTTAAACCCGCAGCGGCATCAACACGAACAATGCGTGCTCATCGGCCCCGTCCCGCACCAGGGTCGGCGAACCGGAATCGGCGAATTCAAACTGCGCTTCCTCGCCTTGTATCTGGCCCGCAACGTCCAGCAGGTATTTCGCATTGAAGCCGATTTCGAGCGGATCGGAGGCATAATCGGCGGCGAGGTCTTCGGTGGCGAGGCCCGCATCGGGATTGTTCACCGTCAACGTCAGCCGGTCGCCCTCCAGCGCCATCTTTACCGAGCGCGAGCGTTCGGCCGAAACTGTCGCCACACGGTCCACCGCAGCGGCGAATTCCTTGTTGCCGATGCGCATGATGCGGTTGTTGGCCTTCGGAATGATGCGGACATATTCCGGAAACGAGCCGTCGATCAGCTTCGAGGTCAGCACGCCATCACCGAGCGCGAAGCGGATTTTCTGCTCCGACACCGCCACCTCGACGGAATCTTTCGCGTCTTCCAAAAGGCGACGCAATTCCTGGATGGTCTTGCGCGGCACAATCACGCCGGGCATGCCCTGCGCGCCTTCCGGCGCCTCAATATCAGCCAGCGCCAGGCGATAGCCGTCCGTCGCCACGCCGCGCAGCACCACCCCGCCCCCACCGTTCGCTACAGTGTGGAAGTAGATGCCGTTGAGATAATAGCGCGTTTCTTCGGTGGAGATCGCAAAGCGCGTTTTGTCGATCAGCCGCGCGAGATCCTGCGGCCTGGTTTCAAACCGCGTAGCCAGCGAATCCACCGGCATGAGCGGGAAATCCGCTGGCGGCAGTACGGGCACCTGCAGGCGCGCCTTGCCGGCCCAAACCAGCAGCCGCGGATCATCGCCCGCGAGATCGAGTTTGATCTGCGCGCCGTCCGGCAGGCGGCGAACAAATTCATAGAGCGTATGCGCCGGAGCGGACGTGGCGCCTGCCCGCTCAACCAGCGCTGGAGCGTTCTCGGAAATCTCGATATCCAGATCGGTGGCGGTAAAGCGCACGCCATCGTCCTGCGCGCTGATCAGCACGTTGGACAGGATCGGTATTGTGTTGCGCCGTTCAACGACGCTTTGAACGTGGTTGAGCGCCTTCAGCAGCGCGGCGCGCTCGATTGAAAACCGCATACGATCATCCTGAACCAGCCAACGGCCCGAAACGGAACCGCCCCCATCAGCCGCAGGCTCATGGGGGCGGCACGTTAGCAGAAGTCTCTAAACGCCCAAGTGTTTTTGGTATTTGGCGGATGCGCCTCTTAGCCTTCCGGCTGGCCGCGCAGATTGCGCTCGATCTCGGCGATCTCCCGGCGAAGCCCGTCATCGGAGGCAAGCAATTCGCCGATCCGCTCTGCGCCATATAGGATTGTTGTGTGGTGTTTGCCGCCCAGGCGATTGGCCAGGTCCGGGAATGAACGGCGGGTATATTTACGGCACAGATACATCACAATCTGCCGCGGACGGGCGATGGCGCGTTTGTGCGTCCTGGCGAGCAATTGCTCCTTCGTGAGTCCATAATATTTGGCCACGTGCGCGATGATCAGATCCACCGTCGGGCGCCGCTCGGGCTCGGAGAACCGCCCGGCCAGTACGCGCTCCACGTTCTCCATGGTCACTTCCTGGCTGGCGAGGCCGAGCTCAAGCACGAGTTGGCGGATCGCCGCATCGAGCTGGCGGCCCGGGCCGCGCAGACGCGAGGCCAGAAGGTCAAGCACTGAACTGGGCACTTCAAAGCCCGGCGCCGTGGCGGCGTAGAGCTTGGCCTTGGATTCAAGGATTTTGCGGCGCAGCTCAAAATCCGGATTATCGATCGAGATAACCGTGGCGCTCTTAAGCTGGTTGAGCAGCCGAACGTCGAAACCGACCAGCCCCTCGGGCTCTTTATCGGCCGCCAGCACCACCTGCCCGCCATTGGCGATCACGGCGGTGAGGCCTTCTACCAGTTCAGCTTCCGTCGCCGGCTTGCTGGCCAGAAGCTGCACGTCGTCGATCAGCAGCAGGCGATTGTCGCGCACGAAATTGCGGAATGCTTCGGTATCGCCCTTTTTGCGCAACATGGTCTGGAATTGCTCGACGAACAGCGTCGAACTCATCAGGCGAACCCGCGCCGGATCACGCTTTTGCGCCTCGGCGGCGATCGCGGCCAGAAGGTGGGTTTTGCCAGCGCCATGCGGTCCGGTCAGCAGAACGAGCGAGAAAACTTCTTTGCCGTTGCCATCGGCGATCGCGCGTCCGGCATTGACGGCGGCGCGGTTGGCTTCGCCGACGCAGTAATTGTCGAAGGTAAGATTGAGCGGAGCGTTCGGTCCGGCGGGGCGCTGTTGCGAAGAGCGGCCAGGCCTGGCGCTGTTCAGCTCGGCGGGCATCTGCGCCACGGCCTCAACGGCGATCGCGGCTGACGCCTGAAGGCGCCGCCCCATGCGGGCCTCGACCAGATGTTGGGCGTTCTGGCGTACCCAATCGCGGGCTACCGTATTGGGCGTTCGCAAGTAAATGACATTGTCGAGCAGGCCGGCGAATTCCATGCCCTCGAGCCACGATTTGTAGACGTCAGGCGCAAAATCCGCGCGCAGTTCCTCTCGCACCTGATCGAAGGCGGCGGCGGCGGCGGCCATCTCGGTTTCTTGAAACGCAGACGCAGTTTGACGTTCGTGGCTCATAAGCCCCGCCCTCCACAACCAACCATAAATGTCAGTAGCCAGCCCCCTGGCTCGCCTCGAGCGAACGAAACTTGTCCCCTATGCGGTCAACGATGCCAGTCGCCGCCGCCACCCCGCTTCGTGAAATTGGGGTATTCGAAGACCAAGTTTCGCTCTCAAGGCGGGCTCACCTTGCTGCCCTCCAAAGCGCGGCGCAAGCCCTAAACCGACCAAAGTCTGTTAATAAATCTTCATACCGTTTCGTTGAAATCATTGAGCATTTTTGGGCGCCCCAAGGCGTGCAAGCGATTTACCACACTTTTGTAATAGGAGGCCTAGACCGTCAGAAATGGGTGTTACGACGCACGAAATCTGACCCTTCGAGCTGACAAGCCCGTCAAGGTCGATCTACATTCTTTTGATAGTTTCGCGACCGCCTGATGACGATCTAGGCGCCTGCGCCTCAGGCCTTGCCGATGGCCTTAACGCGCTTGGCCAACCGCGCCACTTTCCGCGACGCGGTATTCTTATGCAGCGCTCCACGCCCAGCGGCGCGCATGGTTTGCGACTCCGCCTGACGAAGCGCCGCCACGGCCACAGCCTGATCGCCCTTGGCGATGGCCTCTTCAACCGCGCGCCAATTCGTACGCACGCGAGACACGCGCGCCTTCTTCACCGCAGTGCGCTTGGCGATCTTCCGGATCGCTTTTTTTGCGGACGGGGTGTTGGCCATCGAAACAGAAACCTCAAAAACGAAGGCGGGCGTATAGAGCCGGGCCGCCTCCGCGTCAACAAAAGCCTTAGCGCTGGCACGTGGCGCAATAGAAGGTCGAACGGCCCGCTTGCAGGATGCGCCTTACGGTTCCGCCACAGCCCTGCGTCGGGCAAGCCTGCCCTTCCCGGTCGTAGACGCGGAAACGATGCTGGAAATAGCCGAGAGCGCCATCGGCGCGGGCATAATCCTTCAGGCTGGAGCCGCCCGCCTCGATCGCGTCGCGCAGCACGGCGCATATAGCCTGAACCAGCGCTTCGCGCCTGGGCGCGCTGACCTTGCCCGCCGCGCGCAAGGGCGAAATGCCGGCGCGATGCAGGGCCTCGCACACATAGATGTTGCCGAGGCCCGCCACGACGCGTTGATCCAGCAGCGTGGCCTTCACGTTCTGTTTGCGCGCCAAAAACGCCTTCGCAAGCGTGACTCCGCTAAAGGCATTGCCCAGCGGCTCGGGGCCAAGGCCCTTGAACATCTTGTGCGCGTCGAGCGCGGCGCTGGGGATCAGGTCCATGTAACCGAAGCGGCGCGGATCGTTATATTCGATGCGCGCGCCTGCCTCGGTCTCGAATACGACATGGGTGTGCGTGGGATCGGGCGGCGCAGAATAATAGAAATCCCCTGGCTGGCGGCGCGCGTCGATAATCGTGAAGCGGCCGGACATCCCCAGATGCATCACCAGCGTCTCGCCAGTATCGAGGTCTGCGAGGAGATATTTCGCGCGCCGGGTCAGATGCTCGATGCGCGCGCCCTTGAGCCGCGCGGAGAACTTCTCCGGCAAGGGGAATCGGAGATCGGCACGGTTGGCAGTCACGCGTTTAAGCCGGGCGCCGGCGAGCACCGGCTCCAGGCCGCGGCGCACGGTTTCGACTTCCGGCAATTCAGGCATCGCTGCAAATCCGCGGCATTGGCGCGCATATAGCGGCCCGTGCGGCGCGCCGCTATGGTGCGCCCAGATGCCCACCGAAAAGACAGACACCGCCTCCTTCGGATTCGAAGACGTACCGCGCGCGGAAAAAGCCGCGCGCGTGCGCAGCGTATTCGACAGCGTGGCGCGACGCTACGACCTGATGAACGATTTGATGTCCGCGGGCCTGCACCGCATCTGGAAGGACATCTTCGCCGACAAGGTGAACCCGCAGCCGGGAGAGACCATCATCGATGTTGCTGGCGGCACGGGCGATATCGCGCGGCGCCTGGCCAAGCGCGCGCAAGCCGCGCGCGACCGGCGCGGCGGCGCGCCGGCCGATGTGTTCATTGTCGATATCAATCAGGAAATGCTCACCGCAGGCCGCGATCGCGACGAAAACGATTTTGACTGGATTTGCGCCGACGCCGAGAAGCTGCCCTTCCCCGATCGTTACGCCGATGCGTACACAATCGCTTTCGGCATTCGCAACGTCACCAATATCGACATCGCGCTGAAAGAAGCCCGCCGCGTGCTGAAACCTGGCGGGCGTTTTGCATGCCTGGAGTTTTCGAGATTGGCGGTCGGCGCGCTGGAACCCGCCTACGACGCGTTTTCTTTCCATGTCATTCCCGCCATCGGCAAATTGGCAGCGAATGATTCAGACTCTTACCGCTATCTCGTCGAAAGTATTCGCCGCTTCCCTGATCAGGAAACATTCGCGGCGATGATCGCCGATGCGGGGTTTAAGCGCGTGTCATTCCAGAATTTGTCGGCTGGCGTTGCGGCGATCCACACCGGCTGGGCGGTTTAATGCTCGACGCCATTGGCCATTCCTGGCGCCTCGCGCGCGTTGGCTTCACGCTGATCCGATACGACGCGCTGATCCCGAAAGAATATCAGGATCGGATGCCGCCGGCCGCGCGCTTTTTTGGCCAGGTGACGCGGTTCTTTTTCGCGCGCCGCCGCCGCAGCCGCGCGCTTGGCGCACGGCTGGCGATCGCACTGGAAAATCTCGGTCCGGCTTACGTGAAGGTCGGCCAGTTTCTCGCCACGCGCCCGGATTTCATCGGCGTCACCGCCGCACAGGAATTGGGGCGGCTGAAGGATCGCCTGCCGCCGTTCTCGCGCGAAACCGCGCTCGATACGATCGCCGCCGAGCTGGGCGGAACGGAAAGCCTGTTCGGCCAGATTTCAGACGCGACCGCGGCCGCCTCCATCGCGCAAGTGCATAAGGCGATTGTGCCGCGCGAAGGCGCGCTGGCGATCAAAATTCTGCGCCCCCGCATCGAACGGCGTATGCGCAAGGAAATGGAAGCGCTGCATTTTGGCGCACGCGCCATGGAATATTTCTCGCCGCGCTCACGCCGGCTTGAGCCGGTGCAGTTTGTCGAGACGGTGTGGAACGCGCTTGAGCGCGAAATGGATCTGCGCCTTGAAGCCGGCGCCGCCGCCGAGTTCCGCGAAGTCGCGGCGCAGGACGGCTTTCTGTTCGTGCCGCAGATTGATTGGGCGCGCTCGGCCAAACGCGTAATGACCTCGACATGGATCGAAGGCGTCGCGCTCACCGATCTGGCGGGACTCGACAGAAAGGGCGCCGACCGCCCCGCCCTCGCCATGAGCGTTACGCGGGGCTTTCTCGCCGCCGCCCTGGATCACGGCTTCTTCCATGCCGACATGCATGAAGGAAACATGATCTACGGCGACGACGGAAAGCTGTGGGTCGTCGACTTCGGAATCATGGGCCGGATCGGCCGCAAGGAGCGCCGCTACCTTGCCGAAATTCTATACGGCTTCCTGCGCCGCGATTATCGCCGCGTCGCCGAAGTCCATGCCGAAGCAGGATACGTCCCTGATAAATATTCCACCGACGAATTCGCCCAGGCGTTGCGCGCGATCGGCGAACCGATCCTTGGCAAGACCGCCGACCAGGTTTCGATGAGCCGCCTGCTCTTGCAGCTGTTCGACGTGACGCATCTATTCGGCATGCATCTGCGGCCCGAACTGGTGATGCTGCAGAAAACCATGGTGCAGGTGGAGGGCGTGGCCCGCGCGCTGGATCCCAAGCACGACATCTGGGGCGCCGCGCAGCCGATCGTGGAGCGCTGGGTGAAACGCGAACTCGGCCCCGAGGGCGTCGCCCGGCACATCAAAGAAGAAGGCATGGCGGCCTTGGCCGTGCTGCGCCGCCTGCCTCACACGCTCGAAGCGCTTGAAGGCGCGGCGGCGGCGATGCGCAAGAACGCAGAGGCGCAAACGGGTCAGGAACGGCTATGGGGCATGTTCTGGTCAGGCCTAACGCTGGGCGCGTTGGCGGTCCTGGTCCTGATCCTCGCCGCGCGGCCTTGATTAGCTAAAGAAGCGCGTTATTTTGTCTATTATGGACAAAATAACGGAATGGGCGGTAGCAGACGCCAAGAACCGATTCAGCGAACTGGTCTCCAAGGCGTTGAAGGAAGGCCCGCAGCGCATCAGGCGGCGGGACGAAGCCGCCATCGTTTTATCCGAAGCCGAGTACGACGCGCTTTGCGGTGTGCGCGCAGCGCCTGCGCCGTCGCAGCGCCCCGCCCCCTCGGGCCGGCGCATTCTGCTGATCGTAGGCGGCGGCATCGCCGCTTATAAAAGCCTAGAACTGGTCCGGCTGCTGGCGAAAGCGGGCGTCGCCACGCGTGCGATCCTGACTGCCGCAGGCAGCCAGTTCGTCACGCCCCTCTCCCTCGGCGCGCTGACGGGAGACAAGGTCTACACCGACCTGTTCGACCTGACGGCCGAATCCGAGATGGGGCATATCGAACTATCGCGCGCGGCCGATCTTGTCGTCGTGGCGCCGGCGACGGCCGATCTGATCGCCAAGGCCGCGCACGGCCTTTCCCCCGATCTGGCCAGCACCACGTTGCTGGCGACCGACAAGCCGATCCTGATGGCCCCGGCGATGAACGTGCGCATGTGGCTCAATCCCGCGACACAACGGAACATCGAAACCTTGCGCGCGGATGGCGTGCGCTTCGTTGGTCCCGAGGAGGGCGACATGGCGTGCGGCGAGTTCGGCCCCGGACGCATGGCAGAGCCCGCCGCGATCGCCGCCGCGATCCTCGATTTTTACGCAGCGCAGGAAATCGGCGCGCCTCTGGCGGGTAAGAAAATCATCGTCACCGCGGGGCCTACATTGGAGGCGCTCGATCCGGTGCGGTTTATCTCCAACCGTTCGTCAGGCAAGCAGGGCTACGCAATCGCCGATGCGCTGGCGCGGCTCGGCGCTGAGGTGACGCTGGTCTCTGGGCCCACCGCCCTCGCCAAGCCGCCGAACGTCCGCGTAGCGCATGTTGAAAGCGCAGCGCAGATGCTATCGGCATGCGAAGCGGCGCTGCCAGCGGACGCGGCCGTGTGCGTGGCGGCGGTGGCCGATTGGCGTCCCGATCAGCGCGCCGACCTGAAGATCAAGAAAGACAAGGCATCCGCCTCCATCTCGCTCCTGGAAAATCCGGACATCCTCGCCACGCTATCCAAACCGGGCGTGCGAAGGCCAAGGCTGGTGGTTGGCTTCGCCGCCGAGACCGATCACGTTGAGGAACACGCGCGGGCCAAACTCGCCCGCAAGGGATGCGACTGGATCGTCGCCAATGACGTCTCCGGCGATGTGATGGGCGGCGACGAAAACGAAATCGCGCTCGTCACCGCCGGCGGCGTCGAGCGCTGGCCGCGCATGCGCAAGGCAGAGGCCGCAACAAAGCTCTCAGCGGCGATCGCGGCTGCGCTTGCCTAGGTGTGTGGATTCGCTTTACGGGGCGGCATGAACGCGATTCAAATCAAGCGCCTGCCCCACGCCGAGGGCTTGCCCCTCCCCGCCTACGAAACCGCGCAGGCGGCGGGCATGGATTTGCGCGCGGCTGTGCCTGACGCTGAGCCCATGACGCTGGCGCCCGGCGCGCGGGCGATGGTTCCGACAGGGCTGACCATGGCGCTGCCAGATGGCTACGAAGCGCAGGTGCGCCCGCGCTCGGGCCTCGCCGCCAAGCATGGCGTCACCTGCCTCAACACGCCCGGCACGATCGATTCCGACTATCGCGGTGAGGTGAAAGTGATCCTGATCAATCTCGGCGGCGAGCCGTTCGTGATCAAACGCGGCGAGCGTATCGCGCAGATGGTGATCGCGCCCGTCACGCGGGCCACCCTCACCGAAGTCGAAACCCTCGACGAAACCGCCCGCGGCGCCGGCGGCTTCGGCAGTACGGGGCGCTAGCCTGCAGGCTTTCCGTTTGCCCCGCCGCGCGCCCGTGTCCGGGCGTTCTCAATGTCGCGGCGGAAGTCGATCGGGTGAGACATGGGCGGGAACAGGATCACGCCCTCGCCCGTGCCCGTGACGATGACGCGGCCAAAGCCGAACAGGCGGCCAATCAGCGACTGCTCTACCCGCACCTCCTCGATGTTCGAGACCGGCAGTTCCTGGGTGCTTAGCGTCAGCCAGCCGCGCTTCAGCACCACGCGCTGGTTGGTGACGGCGGATTCGGTTGTCAGCATGTGCAGCGCCATCATCAAGAACAGCACGACCCCGACAACTAGCAGCCCGAGCGTCAGAAGCATGAGCCAGGCGACGATCCAATACGCCACCGGCCATTGTCCGCGCATCATGATCTCCTCGCCTTCGGCAAGGCTCTTATCGACGTAGCTCATCGCAATTCCCTGGGCGATCCCTTAGCCCGGCTAAACCCTATATGCGATTTTTCGCGCTTCGGCGCGCCTTTGCGCCATGATAGTTCGCGGGCGCAGGAGACTTCATGGCCGACTCCCCCTCGATCCACCAGCCCGGCCGCGGGCGTATCTATGCCGACATTACCGAGACCGTGGGCGATACGCCGCTAGTGCGGCTTGATCGCTTCGCCAAAACGCGCGGGCTGGACGCCGAAATCCTCGCCAAGCTGGAATTCTTCAATCCGATCGCCAGCGTGAAGGACCGAATCGGCGTGGCGATGATCCGCGACCTGGAATCGCGCGGCCTGCTGGCGCCGGACTCCGTGCTGGTTGAGCCCACGTCGGGCAATACCGGCATCGCGCTTGCGTTCGTGGCGGCGCAGCGCGGCTACCGTTTGATCCTGGTGATGCCGGAGACGATGAGCCTTGAGCGCCGCAAAATGCTGGCGCTGCTCGGCGCCGAACTGGTTTTGACGCCGGGCGCCGAAGGGATGCGCGGCGCTATGGGCCGCGCCAAGGATATCGTCGCGCAGAATCCAAAAGCGCTTATGCCGCAGCAATTCTCCAATCCGGCGAACCCCGAAATTCACCGCAGCACCACCGCAGAAGAGATATGGCGCGACACGGGCGGCGCGCTCGATCTGTTCGTCGCCGGCGTGGGCACGGGCGGGACGATCACCGGCGTCGGCCAGATGCTGAAGCCGCGCCTGCCAAACCTGCGCATCGTCGCGGTCGAGCCCGAGGGCTCCCCCGTTCTCTCCGGCGGACAGCCGGGGCCGCATAAAATTCAAGGCATCGGCGCGGGCTTCGTGCCCGAAAATGTCGATGCCAGCGTGATCGACGAGATCGTCACCATTTCAAACGACGAGGCGTTCGACACCGCCCGTGAAGCCGCGCGCGTGGAGGGTTTGCCGGGCGGCATCTCCTCCGGCGCGGCCCTGGCCGCCGTCGAAAAGTTGGCCCGCCGGCCGGAGAACAAGGGCAAGCGGGTCGTGGTGATCATCCCCTCCTTCGCCGAACGCTATCTCTCGACGGCGTTGTTTGAGGGGCTATAGTTTTCCGGCGTAAATCTTGGGCTAGGCAAACTTTTGCTGCACCGCAGCAAAAAAGTGCTTGCGTTCGCACTTGCAGCATAATATATTCGCTTCATGGGGGCGGCGCGGGCTCGCCCGATTGGAGACAGACATGGCCACAGTTAAAGCCGCTGCGCCCAAAGCCAGCTTTGAATTTGATACCTCGAAGTTCGGGTTGGATGCTTCCAAGTTTGGGTTCGACACCTCAAAGTTTGGTGATGTCGCCGAGCACGGCAAGCAAAACCTCGAAGCCTATGTGGCTTCGATGACGGCCGCTCAGGCCGGCGCCGAAAAGCTGACGGCGCGCGCCGTCGCCTATTCGAAGGCGGCCGCCGAAACGCAAGCCGAAGCGGCGAAGTCGCTGATGGCGAGCAAGAGCGCTCAGGAATTTTTCGAGAAGCAAGCGGCTTTCACCAAGACCTTCTTCGACACCTACGTCGCCGAAATGAAGGCGTTCCAGGGCCTGTTCGCCGGCATCGCGCAGGACGTCGCCAAGCCGATCAGCGATCGCGCCGCCGTCTACCAGAAAATGACGCCGAGCTTCACGGCCTAATCAGCCGATCAGTTTCGCAAGCGGGGACTGAAGCGGGGCGGTGCAGCAATGCACCGCCCCGTTTTAACTTCAACGCTATCGCCCCAACCCTGAGATCGAATAGTCGGCGGTATCTGTGATCGTATCGAGATCGCCGAAGGCGAACGCGCCGGCGTCTCTGATCAGATCCGTACGCCGCAGCGCGCGCGAGAGGCGCAGGCCTTCCAGCGTGCGGGCGCGGGACAGCGCCACATAAGCCTGCCCATGCGCAAACATACCCCGCCCCATATCGACATAGACGCGATCGAGCGTCAGGCCCTGCGCCTTATGGATCGTCAGCGCCCAGCCCAGGCGCAACGGCAGCTGCCGGAATGTGCCAATAACCTTGCGGTTTACCCCGCCGCGCGGACCGGCCTCGTAGCGCGACTTTTCCCATGTGGCCGGCTCTACCCGCGCGCTTGAACGGCCGACCTTCAGGATCACCGCATCCGGCTCCAGCGCCTCGATCGTGCCGATCGTGCCGTTGACCCAGCCGGGCACGGAATCGTTGCGCAGCAGCATCACGCGCGCGCCGACCTTCAGCGCCAGCGATGGCTCGGCGGCGTAGGAGCGATCGTCAAACTCGCCCTCCACCTGCGCCTGATATTCCCAGGTTTCGCCATCCAGCTCTTCCAGCCGCGCGCGGTTGATGCTGTTCGCTGTCGCGTTGGTGGGCGTCAGCACGACGTGGGTTTCGCTGGCAGCGACGGGGTCGGTGTCGTCGACTAATTCTTCCAGCACGTCCTGATCATCGCGCGAGAGCGAAGCGGTGCGCACGCCTTCGAGCAGGGCAAGGAAGCGCGGATCGGCTTGCCTCATCGCGCGCTTGAGTTCGATCTGTAGAAATTCCGACTGGCGGAACGCGTCACACTGGAAGAACCAGGGGCCGCCAAACCAATCCTCCAGGATCGGCCGGCTCTCGCCATCGACCACCGGCGCAAGCTGGTGGGGATCGCCGACCAGGATCATCTGCACGCCGCCGAACGGCGCGCCGTTCTGCCGGTGTGCGCGCAGGCTCCTGTCGATCGCCTCCAGCAGGTCAGAGCGCACCATCGAGATCTCGTCGATCACGATGGTCTCGGCCGCCTTGACCACGCGCGTATCGCGCATGCGGTGCAGTTCGGTCCGGTCGATCAGGCGCGGCGGCAGTTTGAAGAACGAGTGGATGGTCTGCCCGCCGGCCTGCACGGCGGCCACGCCCGTCGGCGCGACGACGATCGCCCGGCCGCCGAGCTTGGCGAGCAGCGACTTGATCAGCGTGGTCTTGCCCGCCCCTGCCCGCCCGGTGAGGAACACGTTGGGCCGGCCATCGAGCATCGTATCCAGCACGGGCAGATAGACCGGATCGAGACCCTCCCCCGGCAGCGCGCGCGTTGGCTTCACCGCCTGACGCGGCTCCGCCGCCCGCGCCGCCGCGCCAATTCTGATCAGTCTGCTCACCGGGTGGGGTTAGCGCCCTCCCCCTGATGAAGCGAGCCCGCTATGTGTGGCGCATGGCTTTTTCCGCTGAGGAACTCGAACGATACCGCCGCCACATCCTGCTCAAGGAGATTGGCGGGGCCGGGCAGCAGCGGCTGAAGGCGGCTTCGGTGGTGATGATCGGCGCCGGCGGGCTGGGCGCGCCGGCGGCGCTTTACCTTGCCGCCGCGGGCGTTGGCCGCCTGCGGATCATCGATCCCGACACGGCGAGCCTGTCCAACCTTCAGCGCCAGATACTCTATCGCAACGAGGATGTGGGGCGCGCCAAGGTTGAGCGCGCGCGTGAAGCGCTGGCGGCGCTTAATCCCAACGTCGCAATCGAGCCCGTGGCGACGCGGCTGGATGCGGACAATGCCCAGGCCTTGCTTGCCGGGTGTGATCTTGTGCTCGACGGCTGCGACGATTTCCCGACGCGCTTTGCTGTGAACGATGCCGCCCATGCGCTGGGCGTAACCCTGGTCTCCGGCGCAGTCGGCCGCTGGGACGGACAGATCGCGACGTTCAAATCCGGATCGACCAGAGGTCTGGCGCAGGACCAGCGCCTACCCTGTTACAGATGTTTCGTGCCGGAAATCCCGCCGGACGCCGAGCCCTGCTCGCTGGTCGGCGTCGTCGGCGCGCTGACCGGGGTGATTGGGTCGATGATGGCGCTGGAGGCGATCAAGGAAATAACCGGCGCGGGGGAAAGCCTCGCCGGGCGATTGATGCTGTTCGACGGTTTGCGCTTCGAGGCCCGCACCGTGCGCCTCAGCCCGGACCCGGCATGTCCGGCTTGCGGCGCTCCCGGATAAGCTGGCGCGCGTAGCGAAGCGCCCGCACGAGCGGATCGTCGATCCACCTGGTCATCGCCCACGCCAACAGCACACTCGCGGCGATCAGCACTGCGAGGCCCAGAGCCAGCCCGAATGCGTTGGCCGGCGCCAGTTCGACGTAGGCTAGCGCGCCAATCGTAACGATCAGCGGCACATGCACGAGGTAAAGGCCAAACGAGATGCGGCCGAGGAACGCCGGGATGCGCGCCGACAGGATCGCGCGAAGCGACGGCGACGCCAGCACCGCGTAAACGATCAACGCGCCAGCGGCGATCGCCGTGAGCCCCAGAACCGCGCCAAGATCGCCGAAAAACCCCGCATCCTTGAAACCGAAGCGCATCGCCGCCTGTTGCAACGGCGCGCCGAGCAACACGCCCACGCCGAGCGCGATCAGCGCGCCCTGGCGCGGCAAGCGCTCGGCGGCCCACAATTCGCGCAGCAAGGCGCCGGCGCCGAACGTGAGATATTGCCCCTGGTTCTGCCACACCGCGATGGCGCAGAGCGCGATCACCGCCACCGGCCTGCCCCAGCCGCGCGTGAACGCGTAGACGGTGAACACCGCAAACGATCCGATCAGCTCGGTGCGCATCGTCCAGAGCGGATTGTTGAACAGCGACCCGCCCGAGACGAATACGCCGTAGATGCCATGCCAAAGGGCGTAGCCCAGACCTGGCGTGCCATCCCAATAGGTTTGCTGCAGCCAGAAATTCGGCAGCAGCCCGTTGAGCGCGCGCGGCCAACCGGCGAACAGGTTCAGCAGCACGAGCGCAAACAACACGCTGACCGTCGCCGGTATGGCCAGGCGCAGATAGCGCACGATCAGGTTGACCGGCAGCGGCGATTTCCCGGCGGCGCCGGCATTGGCCACCACGAAGCCGCTGACCACAAAGAAGATCGCCAGAGCAAAGCTGCCATTGTAGAAAATCGCCAGCGGCGTATCGAACAGCCAATGCGGCGTGCGGGCGCGGAACGGCTGCATCGCCGGCGCGAACGCCAGGCAATAGTGGTGCGCAATCACCACCAGCGCGGCCACGCCGCGCAGGCCATCCAGATGCGTCAGCCGTTCTTTCTTGATCGCGCCGTCCTTTTTGCGATGCTGTTTTGTCTGGAAGGGGCTCGCGCGCAAGCGGGTTTGACGGCAAGATCGGCGCGGCGGCGGGGACCCAGGAGAGGTCCATGACCAAGGTGCATTACGAAGTGGTCGAACACGATGGCGGCTGGACCTATAAGGCCGGCGACGTGTTCGCCGAAACGTACAGAAGCCGCGAAGCCGCGGAAGTGGCGGCCAAGCGCGCCGCCGCCGAACAGCGTCTCTCGGGCGACCCCGCTGAAATCGAATACGAAGACGAACAAGGCGTTTGGCACGCGGAGCATTCCGACGGCGAGCCGCCAGAGACTGACGTGGCGTAGCGCGATACGCGGCTCCGCGTCCGCAGGCTTTCGCTCCGCGTTTCAGCAGCCCGCACTCTTTTGGTTGCTTTGAAACGCAGGCGTTTCAAAGCGGCGGGAGGTCGGGGCGCGCGCCTCGCGCCGGATTGTTTTTCGCGACGCTGCTTTCGCAGCGCCCTGCGCGATGCACGCGCCCCGGTTTGCGATCGTTATCCCCGGTCAGGGACCCGTGGAGTTGAACAAGGCCCAGCGGCTCGCCCCTGGATGGACGCCAGGGGCTTAGCTCCGTTCCCAGTTTCCGGTTCGTGCGCGGCGCCTCCGACAGCACCGGACCCTTCGGTTTCAAGCCCCGAAGGCAAAGTTCGCACCGATCGCCGCCCTGACATTTCGAAACTTTCGGAGCGCTCCGAAACCCTCCCGTGTCAGGACGAG